>JBGUPS010000032.1:0-2845 GCA_045130395.1 Candidatus Cryptobacteroides sp. | reverse complement strand
CTGTTTTGGATGTGCGATGCGGGAGTTGATTTTCTTTTTACGTGCGTTGGGAAGGTGATCTACGTGTACGCTGTCGCTTGAGAGTGTAAAGGACTTTACACAAAGTGTAAATATGGGTTTACACTACCTGAAACGCCCCGTATCCACGGCCTCGCGGCGTTTCTCCGTGTAGCCGCCGAACTTCCAGGTGAGGGCGACCCCGGCCCTGCGCCAGCACTTGTAGCCGGAGCGCATATACTGCCCGCCATAGTCAATGACCGGCGAAATCATGCTGGTCTGGAAGATGTCGGAGCAGAAGATGTTGAGCAGTCCCCGGCCGTCGGCGAAGCCCCAGCGCAGCGAAGCGTCCAGATTCCCGGAGGCCGGCAGGTCGTAGTTGCCCTGGATGCCCTTGGAGCGGATCATGCCGTTCACCAGCAGCTTCAAGTTGTGCTTCTTGGAAAGGGTAAATGTATTGTTCATAATCACCATCCCGAAGAAGATATTCCGGTCGAAGGGAATGTCGTAGAAATCGCTGTCCTTCTCCCGCTGCCACGCGCCGATGAACCGGGTCTGCGCGTTCCACCAATCGCCCACGTTAAAGGGAATCGTCGCTTGGATGCCGCCCTGCTGCATAAAATCCTCGTTCAGCGAGCGGTAGGTCTGCACCAGACGATCCGGGTTCTGATACAGCAGCTGGATGAAATAATCTTTGCTATGGCTGAAGTATGCCGTAAACACATACTTGCTCTTCAGGATGTAGGACAGCGCCGCCTGATACTCCTTCTTCGGGCGCAGCGAAGGATTGCCCACAATCTCGGTATAGGCGTTGGAATGGGTCGTGGTGCTCTGCAGGGACCAGTAGTCCGGGTAACCCTTGTCAGAGGAAAGCCCCAGCTGGACGATATGCCCGGCGGCTGGAAGCCAGGTCAGATTCAGCGTCGGATACACGGACCAGTCGTTCCAGGCCGCGTTCTTGAAATGCTCCACCGCCAGCGAACCGTCCATCTGCCATTTCTCGGAGAAGGCCTTGCTGAATCCGGCATAAACATTCTGCGACTGCTCGTCCAGCAGGGAGCTGAAACCGCCGTCACCCGCAACATGGATTTTCTGCCCGGTAGCCGGGTCGTAGTACCACTGGAAGCTCTTGTCCCGGGCCCATTCCAGATCCACGCCGTAATTCAGTTCCCAGCCACTTCCCAGACTGTGCTCCTGTCCGGCAAACACTTTCCAGCGGTCAATTGTCTGCCGGTCCTCCGTCCGGAAGTGCCAGTCCGCCCCTTCGAAGGTGCTCTTCAGCAGCTGGTTGGAGGGCTTGCTGTAGTGCGTATATTCCGCACCGACGGAAAGCCCGAAAGGAGCCCGGTAATCGGCCCGCACATTGTGCAGCTGCCTGTCCCGGTCGATCCGGGTGGTGGAAACCTGTGTACCGGTCGAGCTCAGATCCGTTCCAGACTTCCCGAAGTTCCCGTTATACACCAGGCTGGCCCGGTGATTCTCACCGAAGAAATAATCGGCACCCCAGCGGACCTGATGCGACTTTTCGCGCGTGTCCACCAGCTGTTTTTCTACAATATCGTGAATACTTCCATCGCTGAGCCGGTGCCGGGCCTCCAGGGAATTGTCGTTGTGCGTCTGCGCAAAGTCATAGGTGTAGATCAAATCCGTAGAGAACTTCCCTTTGGTATAGAGCAGGGATCCCCGCCCCTGGGCGCTGCCGACATACTCGTTCGCATACTTTCCGTAAATCTCGCCCTGCAGCTTGCCCCGGTCCTCGGCGTTGTGGTTCAGGACAATGTTGATGAGGGCGCCACGCACCTGGTACTTCGCCGTGGCATTGGGAATCACCTCCGCTTTGGCAATCCGGCTCACCGGTGTCGAGCGCAGCAGCGCATTCACCTGGTCCGCCGACAGAGTAGAAACCTTCCCGTCGATGACCACCGTCGCACCCCGGCCCGCTACGGAGAACCCGTCTCCCTGAGGTATCACGCCGGGGAGTTTGCCGATGGCTTCCAGTGCATTGTCGGCCGGAGTCTTCTCCAAAATTCGGGGCAGGTCATAAACCAGCGCCCCCTTGTCCACCTTCACGACCGGCCTTTCCGCCGTCACCGTCGCAGATGTCAGTTCAAGATACAGGCTATCCGCCGCCGCGATGGCGAGCGAATCCGGCTCCTGCGCAGCCAGTCCGACGGCAGCGAGAGCCATGCAAAACATCAAAACTATTTTCTTCATCTTATCTGTTTTTGTCATCCTGAGGCCTCAGGTCGAAGGATCTGATTTCACGCTGCAAAATTGCTTCGAATCCCAGAGAAATTATGTTAAAGCAATGTTAAGAAGTGTTAAATAGTGTTAAAATGCCCTCTGCTTCTGTAAATTCGGCTAACTTTGCACCATGAAACTTCCGTCCCGTCATATCATTATCCTGTTGATCGTATCGCTGACAGCCCTCTTCGGCTACCAGGTCTATTGGCTGTCCGGACTTTACAAATCCCGTTACCAGTCCGACGAATCACTCATCAATGTCTCTTTGCAGATGGCGGACTTCGCGGAAATCATGGAGCGGGTGAAGACACTCCGTTCTGAAGGCGACCTCCACGGAAGCGTGACCATCGCCCAAGGCTGGTCGAACGCCGGAAAACAAACCAAGGTACGGACGGACTCTGTCGTCGTAAACAATGACGGAACCCGCACCATCAAAGTAACCACCATCAAAACCGAGAAATCCGAAGACTCCATCAGCGCTTCGGCATCCTCCTATGCGGTAAGCAGCCCCGGCGAAATGTCCTCCGCTTACCAAATTGGCCTGCACCAGGGAATAGACAACATCTCCAAGCCCAATCCCGCCGTGCTGGACAGCATTCTCATG
>JBGUPS010000031.1:0-5975 GCA_045130395.1 Candidatus Cryptobacteroides sp. | reverse complement strand
GCGCTGAGCGGAAGGTGGTCCATCACTTTACCTTTTTCACCACTTTGCAGGGATTTCCGACGGCTACGCAATCGGCCGGGATATCCTCCCCTTCTCCTGACTGCCGGTATTCGTCCAGGTTAATAGATTCGCAGTGTTGCATAACTCGTGTATTGAGAGTCTGTTTATAGAGTTTTTGTGAGAATTCACGGGTAGCAATCAATATCCGTAAATCAGGCCATATTTGTCATGAAGGCCCTTGAGCTTTCCATTTGATTTCATTTCCCGGATTATCTCGTTAACCTTCTTAAGAAGATCATCCTGCCCTTTCCGCATCAGGACACCTATCTGCCCTCTGGTAAAAGGCTGGTCCAGAAGCGGGGCCGAGAGCCTGGTATCGTTATTGACATACCAAGGAGCCTCCGTGATTTCTGTAATCATCACATCGGCCTCCCCCTCTGCTATTTGGTCTGGGATATCCTCATTCTTCCCATAAACAATAAGAGTACACAGGGGAAGATTCTCCCGGGCGAACGTCTCGTTGAGGCCTCCCGGATTGACCATCACCCGGACATCCGGGTTATTGAGGTCTTTGAGCGTCTTGTATTTTGACGCATCTTCCCTCCGGCAGAGGATGGTCTTACCGTTACAAAGGTAACCTTCGGACATGTCCATGGTCTCCTGCCGAACATCCGTGATCGTGATTCCGCCGATGGCGAAGTCAAACAGTTCCGCTTTCTGGACATCTGCTGACAAGCTTGGCCATGAGGTGGGGACATAACTGATGCTTACGCCCAGGCTTCCTGCAATCTCCCCTGCCACATCAATCCCGAATCCCCAGTACTCTCCGGTCCCCGGTTCCTTGTAACTTAATGGCCGATAATCCCCCGTCGTACCGACAAGAAGGGTCCCCCGTTTTTGAATCTTATCGAGCGTTGGCGTGCTGGACACTCTTTTTTGTAATCCGCAGCCAATGGCTAAAAAGTACAAGATAAAGACTGGAAGAATTGTCAGGAGTAATCTTTTCATTGTTCAATCTTGATGAGTTCCATGGTGAAGATAAGTGTGTTAGGGGCCGGGATGGTGCCATCCTTGGCACAGATGGTGACGGCCACATCGGCCCCTTCAAAGTAATCGCGTTTCATAGTCAGAATTCCAACCACATTTTGCGGATAGCCATATTTTCATTCCTGGTTTTCTTCCTCCGGAATCTCATCTTCGGGGGTTCCCCAGGGAATGAAATTACCCTGATCTTTTCCATACAGGCCGATGCTGATTTCCCAGTCGCCCGCACTTTCGTCCCGCAACATGATGGAAGTGCTGCCGTCCCAATAGGATCGGTTCTCGAAGAGTTCTACATAATCTTTGATATAATGGCCGGTAGAATAGGTAACTCCATCCTTATCCTTGATGTTTTTGGTGCCCAGCATACGGTCGCAATAGTTGAATCCGTATTCATCCGAGAGCCAGTCCATTCGGTACCCCAGGTACTTGAAAGGCATGTTTTCCAGACGGAAGGAAATGGAATGGGCGGAAGCGTTCGTACTTACTAATTTCCCTTCCTGGTCATACATTTCCGTATAGTCCCAGTCCCTCCAGCTTACGTGGCCGCCAACCAGTTTCTCCTCGGCCTTCCGAAGATCCACGGTTAGTTGAATCTCGTACTCGGTTTCCAGATGGGTCTGGGTGGTATATCCCATAACGGTATTGCTGCTTTCCCTCGGGTACGAACCTTCGGAGAACACCGTCATCACGCTGTCGGCAACCTCGGCCACACAGTACACCGGCACCATCTTGTTGTTTTTGCTATATGGCAGCATGAGATCGTCATCGTCGATGTTCCTTCCTTTGGAAGAGACCCGCGGCACGTGCCACAGGCGCACGTAGAGGCCCCAATACTGGCGCTGACGGATGGTGATTTCTCCGTCCTGGAGGATGGTTACTTCCTTTTCCACAGAGCCCTTGGAATTGCTGGCGCGGATAACCAATTTGCCCTCGTAGGGCTCCTCGCCCTGGTGGTAGACTGTCACCACCTCTATCTGATTTCCCACTTGTTGGGCCCGGATAATCCAAGGAAGATTCTCCTTGATTACGGAGATATTGCTGCAGTTGGTTCTGAAATCAATGTACTGCGTTCCGCCTCCTACGTCAAAATGAAGGCCGTCGGTGAGAATCTCCAGCTCGGGCTCCGGATCTTCTATCCGCAGCGTAAGCTTGCCGGGGTTGCTTTTCCCTTCGGCCAGTTTGCCCTGGACTTTGTTCATCGACATAATATAAACGGCTTTTTCTTTTGGATGCGTCAGGTCCGATGCCGGGAACTTTCCTTCCATTTTTCGGATGGGCGTGCGCTGCCACGTGCCCTTGGAGTTAATAAGCAGATAGGTTTCCACGGCGTCGCAGTCCTCGGACACATACACCATCTTATTCTCTACTTCGGTAGCAGAGGCGTCCAGCCCCAGCCTATGAATGCGGAAGCCCCAGTCGTAGATGTCCTGGGTGAAGTTGTTCTTCCCCATTTTGAGCGACTTGGGCTTGGGGCACAGTTGGCCGGCATGCACACGGGGGTCGATGGCGCCCTGCAGGAGGGAATCGGCAAATTCGGCATACGCAGCCGTGTTGAAAAAGTCCACCTTGCACGAGTCTTTGAGGGTTTTCTCGAAGACGTCCTTCAGGCTGGGCCGATTGGCGTAGAATCCCCAGTTAAAGAGCTCGTAGCGCTTTTTGTACATCTTTTCCACCACCAGGTCATCCTTCACGCGTTTGGCAATGTATTCCAGGAAAAGTGCCATGGCATAGCCGTGCGACTGGCTTACGAACAAATCTATCTCCGGCGGGAAGAAAGAGGTACAGAAATCCTGCACATAGGTGCTTACCACGCTATTAAGACCGATTTCCCCGTCCCCGCTCATCTTCTCGCTCCAGGAGCCGGCGGCTTCGTCCATCACCGTCCAGATACTGCCGTTTACGCCTTCGAGGACCACGGTCTCCGCTTTCCTTCTTTCGTAGGAGATCGCGCAGTAGTAGTGCATGAGCTCGTGAATGAGGGTTTTGCGGAGCTCCATCAAGTCATGCTCCTGGTATGAGTCGATACGACTGAACCTAGCTGCATTTAATTCCACATGACTCCAGGAGTTGACGTGGTGATGCTGAACAAAGTTGCCCCAGTCGTCGGTTTCGTTCAATTGGATGGGGATGACGGTGCCGCTGGGGATGCGGAAGCCCAGCGCCTCTACCTTGGGAAGGGCCTCGTTGACGAAAGGACGCACTTGGTTCAGGATTTTTTCCTCATAGGCCCCACCGTTTCCGATCCAGGTCAACTTATAGGTGACGCCGTTCTCCGTGGTGAATTCCTTTTTTTCCTCCGGGGCTTTTGTGGGGGCGGCGTTGGGGGCCGGCGCTGAACCGGCGGCATAATCCCGCGCCACGCCAATGGTGAGCGTGATGGGCTCACCGGATTCCGATTCAATCACGGGGATGTTGGCCGTGTAGGCGCCGTCCTTGTACTGAGATTCCAGCAGGGTATTCACCGTCTGCAGGCCATCCTTGTGGCGTGCCCAGCCCTTGGCCTGCACCAGGACGCCCGTTCCCGGTGCGCCTTCATCGGCCTTAACGGAAACGGCGATTTCCTCATTGGTGGCCTGGCTGAGGGTGATTTGGAAGTAGTCCGACATTTCCTCCCCTGCTCCCAGCGTGCTCCCCTGCGTCGTCGGAACCACAGCAATGGCCCCACCGCCCGTGAACGTTCCCTGCGGGATATCCACCGAGATGTCTCCTTCTGTTACGGTACCGCCTTCTTCGGGGATTTGGGTTTCCGTCACTTCCTCCTCCGGGACGGGCGTGGGATCTTCCTGATTTTCCTCTTCTGTGGGTGTTTGGCAGGCCGCAATCATTGCCGCGCAGGCCATCAGCAGGACATATCTTTTCATAAAATATTCGTTATTAGTTAGTTATTAATACTGCGAAGATACAAAATATTTCAAAAATAAATGTGTATTTTGTAGTATGGAAATCGTTGAATAATTGCGTAGCCCCGCCTTTATCTTGTTGGTTATCAATGGGATAAATGAGCCCTATTGGAGCCACCATCTATGGAACGCAATTGTTTGAATTTCAAGCAGTTGCGTTTTTCTTTTGAGTAGGTTGCACCACCAATGCACCACGAAGTCTATATATATCAGATTTACTCCGGCTTTGATGACAATACGCCCTGGACTATTTCCTTGTACTTGCGAGATACTGGGAGTTCTCCAAATGATTGGAGATGTTAGTCCTGCCGTTATCTGTGGGGGCCTGAAAGTGACATTGATTGCCACATCCTACGGACTCATTGTCTATTTCATCTCTTTGATAATCAGGATAATCCAGAAGCCAAGGATATAGGCTGTTCAAGGCTTTATATTTAATTATAATCTGCGATAACTCCGATATTTTTGAAGTTTTCGCAGATTATGTGGCTCGTTTACACCCCCATTTACTTCTTCATTTACACCCTAATTTCTTATTTTTTATTCCATGATAATCAAATATCGATTATATTTGCACAAATTTTAAGAAAATGACCGTTCGAGACTGGATACATCAGCGGGAGATTCAAGGCTTGGCCACCTTCACGACAGAAGACGTGGTTGAGGCCTTCCCCAACCTCACCCCTCAACTGATAAGGAACAATCTCTATCGTGCGAGCAAGGCAGGCATCATCACACAGCCCTACCGTGGATTCTACATTATCATACCGCCGCATTATGCGGCAAAGGGAGTGGTCCCTCCTGTCTATTACATTGACCAGCTGATGGCCTTCCTTCAAAAGCCCTACTACATTGGACTTCTCAGTGCTGCAGAACTTCTGGGAGCCGCACATCAGCGTCCGCAGTATTTCTGCGTGATGACTACGCTTCCACAGCTCCACGTTCAAAAGCAAACCACGCTGGATTGGACCTACCGTGCTTCCATCAACAGCGCACTCCTGCAAACCAGAAACTCCGAAACCGGCACCGTCTATTTCTCCAGCCCTGAACTGACCGCACTTGACCTCGTGCAGTATGAGCAGCGCATCGGTGGACTCTCTCGGGCCGCCACCATCATAGAAGAACTCTCGGAGCAGACCAGCTGGAATGGAGCAGTTCAAAACGGCCTCATCGCCCAGAGCACCCTTGCCACCGTCCAACGCCTCGGCTACATTCTGGAGCACGTCCTGCAGAATCAGGAACAGGCGGATGCCCTGTATGCCGAACTCCGCCAGGTGGCTCCAAAACTCAACCGCTTCCCGCTGTCATCCCGTAAGAGCACATACGGTGCAGAGATTGACAAGCACTGGAGCATCCTGATCAACACAGAAATAGAAATCGACGAACTATGATACCTCGTTCAGCCATCACTCATTGGAATCAGCGGGTCCCCTGGGAAGATATTGCCAACGTAGAGCAGGACCTCATTATCACCCGTGCCCTCAACCAGCGCAAGAAAGGCCGCGACCTCTTCGACCTTGCCTATGCCCTGCAGAATGCCGATGTGAACCCTGAGGAAATCATCCGCTGCTACCGCAGGTATATGAGTTTCGTCGTGGATGCTTCGCCCACCTACAAGCAGTTCATGGCAAATATGGAGGAAAAGATGAGTGATCCTGAGTTCACTGGCGACACCACCAAACTCCTGCGGCCAGAGATAATCTTTGATCCAGTTGCTTCCTGGGATCTTGTCCGGGAGACGCTGGTAGAGCGGTTAAAAAAGTAGTTTTTCCGCCTCTTTTAGGGCAATTATATGCAACCCAATGCAATGTGCTAATTGGCTCTTATGCAATTATTTGCAAGGTGGTTTGCTATTGGGGACCGTCGCCCAGATATTCGTCAATGTTCTTGATTATAGACAGAATACTCTGATAGAACAGGATATTTGGCCCCTTAAGCGGTCTCCAGCGCTGAGCGGAAGGTGGTCCATCACTTTACCTTTTTCACCACTTTGCAGGGATTTCCGACGGCTACGCAATCGGCCGGGATATC
>JBGUPS010000030.1:0-35152 GCA_045130395.1 Candidatus Cryptobacteroides sp. | reverse complement strand
GCGCTGAGCGGAAGGTGGTCCATCACTTTACCTTTTTCACCACTTTGCAGGGATTTCCGACGGCTACGCAATCGGCCGGGATATCCTTGGTAACGATGCTTCCTGCACCGATGACGGCGTTGTCGCCAATGGTAACGCCAGGCAGAACATGCACACCAGCGCCAAACCAGACGTTATTGCCTACAGTGATGGGCTTAGTGAACACCAGCCACTGTTTCCGTAGGTCCGGATCAATAGGATGGCCAGCCGTGTGAAAGTAGCATCCGGGACCTATCAGCACGTTATCGCCGAAGCTGACCTTCGCCCCGTCCAGGATCGTTAGGCCATGATTGGCAAGGCAGCCTTTGCCCATCTCGATGTTGTAACCGTAGTCGCACCAGAAGGGAGGATAGATGACACTGTCCTCCCCTATCTTTCCCAGCAGTTTTTCGAGGATTTCCCGCTGGGCTTTGAAATCTGTCGGCCGGATTTGGTTGTACTCATAGCACAGGTCCTTGGCCTTGATTACCTCATCAAGGAAGTTGGAGTCTTTACCTGCGTAATACAGCTCTCCTGCGTCTCTTTTTTCTTTATCAGTCATAAGCGTTCTATCTTGACCAGTTGAAGCGTGAAAATGAGTGTGCTGTGGGCCGGGATATCATCCATCTTCATGGCACCATAACCCCACTTGGCGGGGATGTAGACTTCCCACTTATCGCCCTCGTGCATGCGTGTAAGGGCAATTTGCCAACCCATGATGAGGTCACTCACCATGAACAGCGCCGGGAGCTGGTCCCCTTCCGTAGTATCGAAGACTGTTCCGTCAATGAGCTTGCCGGTATAATGGGCATAGACGATGCTGCGGGGCGTGGGCTTCTTGGTGCCGTGGCCTTCTTCCAGAACGCGGTACATTACTCCATTGTCCAGCACAACAATCCCCTCCTCCTTGGCTTTCACAGCCAGGAAAGCTTCGTTTGCGTCCTTGTAAGGGTTGGATCTTTTCTTTTTCATACCCACATGAAATTTTCTTTTCCGGCGCCGATCTCAAAGTGGCACTTGACGATGCCGAGGTCTATCTGCGTGTAGCCCCGCCTTTATCTTGTTGGTTATCAATGGGATAAATGAGCCCTATTGGGGACCGTCGCCCAGATATTCGTCAATGTTCCTGGTTATGGACAGGATGGTCTGATAGAACAAGATATTGGACCCCTTTAGCAGCCTCCAGCGCTCATCGGAGGCTTTCCCGCGCAGGTACTTATCCGTATAGATGGTCCCGAAGATGCCGACGAAGACTTCCACTTCGTCTTTTTCATTGACGCGCAATCCCCTGATGGGGAAAGTCTCGGAATATCCCGTTTTACTGTCGAACACCAAGGCTTTCATGTCTGATTTCTCCAGCTTGTTGTTCGACGCGTTGATGAATCCTCCGGCATCCTTGATGATGTCACGGATAGCGTCCAGGATGGCGCCCCCGGCTTGAACGTATTGTGTAGAGAGGTCAATCAGTTTCTGTTGCATGGGTATAATTCTTGGCAATCACAATGACAAATTTAGGAGTTTTTTTGCTGTTTCTACCGATTTTTCCGTGAAAAACATTACATTTGTTCATGATGAATGTAGGAATTATCGGCGCTGGGCATATTGCAGAAAAAGCAGCCCGCACACTTGCAGAGATGGAAGGCATGTCGTGCCTGGCCATCGGCTCCCGGTCTCAGAAAAAAGCACGGGACTTTGCCGCTCGCTTTGGTATTCCTCGGGCCTATGGGTCCTATACGGAGCTCCTCCAGGACCCTGACATCGACCTTGTATATATTGCAACGCCCCATTCCTGTCATTTTGAGAACGCCCGAGATGCGATTCTTGCCGGGAAACCTTGCCTGGTGGAAAAATCGTTCATGATGAACGCCATTGAGGCTGCCGCCATTCTGGCCCTTGCCCACGAGAAAAACGTGTTTATTGCGGAGGCTATCTGGCCGCGATACATGCCCGTTCGTGAGATGGCACGGCAAGTGATTGCTTCCGGAGTAATAGGCAAACCGGTTATGCTAACCGCCACTTTAGCCTATAATGTTTCGGAAAAGGAGCGCGTTCTGCAGCCCTCTCTGGGCGGCGGTGCACTATTGGACCTGGGGGTATATCTCCTCAACTTCGTGCGCATGTACTGCGACAGTCCCATCCGCGACCTGACTACTTCCTGCATCCGTGCAGCCACCGGTGTCGATGCCTCTGAGGTAATCACATTTATCCACGAAGACGGCACACTCTCCACGGTTCAGTCATCCGCTTTTTCGGAAGGAAACAACGAAGGCGTCATTACGGGCACCACGGGCTTTCTGGTCTTTGACGATCTTATCAATCCCACCTGCCTGCGTATCTGCAGAAAACGCCATATTGTCGAACGTGAAATCCCTGTTCCTCAACAGATTACAGGATTTGAATACCAGTTCCAAGCCTGTGCCGATGCCATCTCCGCCGGACAATTGGAGCCCGCGCAGATGCCTCACGCGGAAACACTCTACATCATGCACCTGATGGATCGCCTCCGTACGGAATGGGGCGTTCCTTTTACAGGGTCTGACCGCCGATGAATTCGCGGAGGATGGAGGTGGGCGGAATGGCGGCTATCTCGGCGGGCTGCAGGGGCAGGATGTAAGAGAGGAAGCGCAGCAGGCGCACGGCTTCGGCATAGGCCGGGGAGGACGGGACGATGCGGCGCAGGAGCGGCTCTGCATAGTAGCGGAGCATCGGCAGTTCATACAGCAGGGCCGTATTGAACTGGGCGTCGGCGTTCTCCTGGAAGCGGAAAATGTGCTTGTTCTCTCCCCTGCGGACGGAAGGCCAGCGGATGATGGTATCTTCCGGACTGATGCCCCGCACGCGATTGTCGCGTACCATACGGCGCAACAGGCGGTTGTCCGTGGTGGAAATGCAGCAGTTCTCGTCCAGCTTCAAGGAAGTAAGGGCCGATGCATAGATGCGGAAAATGCGGCTCTGATCCACCGAGGGCACCATGCCCGGATCCAGGGCATGGATACCTTCCATGATGAGGATGTCGTTTTCCTCCAAGTGCATTTTCTTGCCCTCGAAGAAAGGTCTCCCCTGCTTGAAGTCGAAGCGCGGCAACTCCACTTCTCCACCGGCTAACAAAGTATTGAGCTGATTGCCAAGAAGTTCCAGGTCCATCGCCTCCAGGGCCTCGTAGTCGTAATTGCCGTCCTCGTCACGCGGGGTACGCTCCCTCGACACGAAATAATTGTCCAGTTCTATCACCTTCGGGTTCATCTCCCGCACCATGCACTGCTGGGCCAGGCGCAGCGAAGAGGACGTTTTTCCACTGGACGACGGGCCTGCAAGGAAGACAATCTTCACGCGGTCGCGGGCGCTGTAAATCTTATCGGCCAGGTCGGCATAGCCCCGCTCCTGCCGGGCTTCGCAAAGGTTGATGAGGTTCACGGCTCCCCCGTTCATCAGGCGCTCATTCAAGGCACCTACACTCACTACACCCGTTGCCTTGCACCAATAGCCATATTCCTTCAGCGTCGTCGTCAGTTTCATTTGTTTCTGACGGACGATGGGACGGGTAATATCCTCATCGGACGGATATTGCAGACAGAATCCGTGGTGGAAAGGCATCAGGTCGAACACCTTCAGATAGCCCGTGGAAGGCACCAGCGCGCCATAGAAATTATCGGCCACGCCATCCATGTAATACACCGAGCAAAAATACGTACCCAGCGACTCCTGCAAGGCGGCCTTCAGCTTCTGGTTCTGTGCGCGGAACAACTTGGTCGCCTCATCCGTGCGTAATTTCTTTTTGGTAAACGGCAGGTCCAGGGCGACCAGGCGGCGCATCTCGTCCCTCAGGCGCCTGATGTCCTCATCGGCAATGTGCTCTGCGCGCAGCTTACAATACAAGCCGCTGGGCAAGGAGTGATTGATTTTGAAGACCTTGTCCGGGAAAAGGTTGCGCGCGGCGCGCTGAGCCAGGAAGCAAAGCGAACGGATGTAGGTCCGCCGTCCTTCCGGGTGGTTATAGCCGATGAACTCTACACTGTGCGGAAAGAACAACTGAAAGTCCAGCTGCTTGAGCTGATGGTCCACCAGGGCCGCCAGCACCGGATATTCCTTCCCAGTTTTGGGGTCCACAACCGTTTTGGGGGCAATGACCGAAAGCCTCTCCCCTACGGGAAGTTCATAATCTTTTCCGTCGTTGATGCAGGTGATAGTCAGTGTTTCCATAGGCAAAAAGATGCCCGGACTAAGCCGGGCATGATATACGATTATTTTTCTCTTAAGGACAAGCCGAAGCCGCCGGAGCGGGCCATGCGGACAGTGAGGACATCGGCCGATGTCACCGTGCTGTGCGTAATGGTGTAGGCCTGCGGATTCCGCTCATAGTCGGCATCCGGAGCATCGGCATACAGCGTGGCTTCATAGGTGACGCCGGGCTTCAGGAAATCCAGCTTGAAGGTAGTCTCATGGCTGTTTTCGCCACAAACACCGCCCACATACCATACGTCGTGCGGACGACCGCCGGCATACACGAAGTCATACGCACCGGAGGTGCCGGTCAGACGGCCGGAATTGAGCGTTGACATCCTGGGATGACGGGCCGTGACGATATACTCGCCGGGCTCGGCCTCCAGGTACAGGCTCTTGTCCCAGTCCACCGCCACATCCTTAATGAACTGGAAGGCGTCCATGAAGCGGGCGTAGTTCTCCGGCAGGTCCGCGGCCATCTGCAGCGGGCTGTAGAAGGTCACATACAAGCCCAGCTGATTGCCGATGGTGTGGCGCATCTTGCCGGTCTCGCCGGGAGCGGTAATGGACATGTCCTGCTCGAAGATACCGGGAGTATAGTCCATGGGACCGCCCTGCTGGCGCGTGAACGGCAGGATACAGGTATGTCCCGGATTGATAGCCGAACGGAACTCCGTACCCATGGCGCTTTCGTTGCCGACCATGTTGGGCCAGGTGCGGCACAGGCCGGTAGGACGCACAGCCTCGTGCGCGTTCACCATAATATGGTGCTTGGCGGCCTCCGTCACAGCGCGATGATAATGGGTGATCAGCGGCTGGCTGTAGTGGTGCTCCCCGAACGGGATGATATCGCCCACATAACCGCTCTTCACGGCATCGTAGCCATATTGGTTCATGAGGGTATAGGCCTGCTCCATCCAACGCTCGTAATTAACGGTGGATGAGGAGCTTTCGTGGTGCATGATGAGACGGATGCCCTTGCTGTGGGCATATTCGTTCAAGCCCGGCAGGTCAAAGTCCGGATACGGGGTGATGAAGTCGAACACGAACTCCTTCTGGCAGCCGAACCAGTCTTCCCAGCCTTCGTTCCAACCCTCGATGAGCAGGGCGTCGAAGCCGTTGGCGGCGGCAAAGTCGATGTACTTCCGCACATTCTCGTTGTTGGCGCCGTGGCGGCCGTGCGGTTTGGCCTTGGAGTAATCCGTCTCACCCAGCTTCACGGAAGGGAAATCGGAGGTATAGGACCAGTGCGTCTTGCCGGTGATCATCTCCCACCAGACACCCATGTACTTTACCGGGTGAATCCAGCTCACGTCTTCCAGGACGCAAGGGTCGTTCAGGTTCAGGATCAGGCGGGAAGCCAGCACGTCGGTGGCCTTTTCGCATACCTGCACCGTACGCCAAGGGGTCACGCAGGGAGCCTGAAGGCGGGCTTTGATGCCCTGGGCATCCGGCGTGAGGGCCGTGCGGAAGACCATTTTCTTATCGTCAAGGATAAGGCTGGTGGTGGAATAATCCAATACGCGGGCCTCGTGGATGTTGATGTACAGACCCTCGTCCGTCTTCATCTGCAGGGCAGTCTGTACGGCGGTGGGGCCGATATAGGACTGCGAGGCATTGTAGGGACGGTCGTCACCGTTGATGCCGCGGATTTCCGACAGGCGGGACTTGGTGTAATTGTACTCCTGCGTGTCGTAGTCGCCGCTGATCCACCAGGCGGTGTGGTCCCCGGTGAGGGCGAACTCCGTCAGTTCATCGGCCACCTTGAAATAGGTGAGCTTGCCATCCATGGGGAACTCGTAGCGGAAGCCCACGCCGTCGTTGTACAGGCGGAAACGGACGTTCATCTTGACGCCATCCTCGCGGGAGAGCTTGAGAATCATCTCGTTATAGCGGTTGCGGATGCTCTCTTCCTCACCCCAGACAGGGTTCCAGACCTCGTTGAAGGAACCGTAGCTCACATCGTCCAGTTTGAAACCGTCCTTGAGGTCCGTGTCCCCTACCAGGTCGAAGCCCAGGCGCGAAGGCAGGATGACGTCCGTCTGGCCGCGCTTGAGGGAATACATGGGCACACCGTCCACTACGTCTGCGCGGAGTTCCAGCGCACCGTCCGGACTCTGGAGCGGATTGCGGTCCAGGGGTTTCACTTGGGGAGTGGAGCAGGCTGCAAGCGCCAGCGCAGCAAAAACAATAGCCGTCTTTTTCATACTATCGGGTAAATTCTACGATTAAAGCACTCCTGGGGGCGATGGAAACGCCGTTCTTAAGCGTAATGGACTCGCCGGTAAGGACATCTGTTCCGGTCACCGGGCCACTCACGAACTCGCTATAGTGATCCCAGTCCAGGGTGCGGGGTTCCGTGTTGTTGTTAATGTATACGAAGACCGCATCCTTGTCCGTATAGCGGAAATAGGAATAGCTGTTGTCCGTGATGTTGCGGGCGCCCTCGTTGTGACGGGACAGGAAGTGCAGGGTCTTGCCCTCCTGGACAGCCTTGCAGCCCTTGCGCCAGCGGAAGAGCGTACGGGTATAGTCGTGCAGGTCCGCTGCATGCTCATACATGGCCGGAGCACTGGCACGGCCGATGGCGGTGAAGAGGTCGCAGTTGTCCCCTTCCCAGCCGCCCGGGAAGTCGATACGCTTGGCACCGTCGTGGGAAGGGCAGTCCTTGCGCTCCAGGAACATCATTTCGTCACCATAATATAACTGCGGGATACCGCGGACGGTGGCCAGCAGGGTAAGGGCCAGCTTCATCTTCTGCGGATCGGCGCCCCAGGTGTCTCCACTGCGGGCATGGTCGTGATTGGCGAAGAAGATGAGCATGTTCGAAAGATCCTGATATACAAAGTCTTGTGCCAGCACCGTATAGATGCGGGTCATGCCTTCGTCCCAGTACACTTTTTCCTCACAGAGGGCGGTATGGATGGCGTGCTCCAGCGGGAAGTCCATGATGGACGGCAGGTTGGAATTGAAGCCGTTCTTGTTGGGATTGTCCTTTTGCCAGTAAGCCACCTGCGGGATGTTGTAATCCCAGCACTCCCCTACAATATTCAAATTAGGATATTCGTCCGTAACCGCCTTGCACCACTTGGACATGGGATCCGGCTCGTTGTACGGATAGGTGTCGACGCGCAGACCGTCCAGACCGGCGTATTCTACCCACCAAACGGCCCACTGCTGGAAATACTTGAGCACATAGGGGTTATCCAGGTTCATGTCCGGCATGGAGGGCACGAACCAGCCGCTCTCCTGACGGTCGCGGTCGCACTTGGCGGCGTTGGGATCCATGTACACGGAGAAGAGGGCGTTCATCTGCATATAGGGCTTGTTCACATGATACCAGTCCTTGAAGGGAGCGTCTTCCATCCACCAGTGTGCAGTGCCGCAGTGGTTGGTGACGATGTCCATAATCACCTTCAGGCCTTTCTCGTGTGCCTTCTCCACAAAAGTCTTGTAGTGCTCGTTATCGCCAAAACGCGGGTCGATATGATAATAGTCCGCGCAGGCGTAGCCGTGGTAGCTCTCCACCGGCTGGTTGTCCAGCAGCAGCGGCGTGCACCAAATGGCCGTGGCGCCCAGGTCGGACAGGTAATCCAGGTGGTTGATCATGCCCTGGATGTCACCGCCGTGGCGGGCCACCGGGTCCTGCCGGTCCACGTCGTCCGTCGTGGTGGGGACGGCCCAGGGACGGGCGGAACCATCCTGGTATTCCCCACCCTGCCAAGCCGTGTCATTGTCCTGGAAGGCCGATGCAAAGCGGTCCGGCATGATGAGGTAAATCATATCGGCCGTCGTGTAGCTCTCACGCTCGGCACTCCCCTTTTCCCGTTCGCGGATGATATAGGGATACTTGAACGACTGTCCGTCCTTGGAGAATACCAGATAATAGGTATCCGCCGGGGCCTTTGCACACACCTCCACGTCTACGAACAGGAAATTGGGACTGTCCGCCTTGTGGATTTTTTTCACCTTGAGCCCGTTGCCGGGGATGGACACCTCATACGAGGCGATGTCCGGTCCCTGGATAAGGAGCTGCAAATCTGTCTTCATGCCCGTCCACCAGCTGAGCGGTTCTACACGGGTCACTTGCGATGTCGCTTCCTCCACATCGGCAGGATTCAGGGACTGAGGGGCCGAGCAGGCGGCGGTAAGAGCGACAGCTGCCATCAGAATAAGCTTTTTCATTTGTTGAGTTTGGTTAAGACCATGTAATCACCAGGGGCGAGGGTAATGTCGTAGGGAGGAGCGATAACCTCTCCGGTAAACACATTCTTGTACTCACCCAGGAGGTTGAGCGTCATGGTGACAGGAGCGGCTTCCAGGTTCAGGAAAGGAACGGCCACTTTGTCGCCCTGCGGACGGTTGTCGTTGGCATCGGCCTTTTCCTCGGCAGCATCCTGCTTTACGGGAATGCCGAAGTTGGCCAGGACGATGACCATGTCGTCTTTTACCTCACGATGGAATGCCACCCAGCCTTCCGGTGCTTCCCACCAGACGATATCGCCGCCTTTTTCACCGGCATCCAGGGCCGGATTGTTGTGCTTGAGGTTAATCAGCGTTTTCCAGAAGGTGGTGTACTTGTTGGGAGCCCAGTCCGTAATGGGATCTTTCTCGAAGAATTCCAGACGACGGTCCAGGCCGATTTCCTGACCCGTGTAGATCAGCGGCTGGGAGCCGGGAAGGGTGAAGCAGAGCACTGCGCAAGCATCGGCAGCCTTGCCTTCGCGCTCAAACTCGGTACCCGCCCAGGAGTTTTCGTCGTGGTTGGAGGTGAAGGTGAGACGGAACGCTTCCTTGGGGAAACGGGCGGCATCGCGGGCTACGTAAGCCTTGAGGTCATCGACCGTCTTGCTGCCCTGGGCCAGGCCATTGAGCAGGTGGTGCAGTTCCCAGGCATAGTTGGCGTCGAAGGTGACCAGCGGATCTGCCAGGTTGTCACGCTCGGCTTCTGCCAGGAGGTAAGCGTCCGGATAGTCTTTGTTGATACCGGGCAGGATGCCGTACCAGAAGGCGGCAGGCACTTCACCGGCGGCGTCGCAGCGGAAGCCGTCCACGCCCTTTTCCAGCCAGAAACGCATGGCGTCGTCCTGGGCCCACCAGACTTCCTGGTTCTCGTAATTGAGGCTGCGGGTGTCCGTCCAGTCATATTCCCAGATGGCATTGCCTTCTGCGTCTCTCTCATAGAATTCGGCCGGTTTTTCCTTCATCCACACATGGTCCGGAGCGGTCTGGTTGGCCACCCAGTCCAGGAAGACTTTGAAACCCAGGCCATGAGCTGCGTCCAGCAGGTCCTGGAAGTCCTCCATGGTGCCGAACTCAGGGTTCACTTTCTTATAGTCCGAGATGGCATAATAGGAGCCCAGGGTACCCTTGCGGCCCTCTACGCCAACTTCGTACATGGGCATGAGCCAGAGAACGTCTACGCCCAGGTCCTTGAGACGAGGTAGCTGGGCCTCCACGCCTTTGAAGGTTCCCTCTTCCGAGAACTGGCGGATATTCACTTCATACACTACGGAATTGTAAGTCCAATCCGGATGATACTGTACTTTGGGAGCGCAAGAGGCCAGAGCCAACACTGCGCAAATGACAAAGAGAATGCGTTTCATATGGTTAGAGTTATTAGTTTATACGTTAATCACACAATAATACGCAATTTTTGGCGCAAACACAAGGAGTATCCCCTTTTTCCGGACCAGTGGCAAAATCTGGGGGATGAAATTTGGGAAATGCAACAAAATGGTCTATCTTTGCATCCTTAAAGTTAGTAGTATATTATTAATTCACATATAACCATGAAAAAACTTTATCTTCTTTGCGCAGGCATCCTTGCCTTCGCAGCTGTATCCTGTAACAAACAGGATGTTGAGCCCGCCAAACCCATGTCGGGCACGGAAATCAAACAAAAACTGGCCGACACGGCCGTAGACGCCCTTAAGGAAGTGGACCCTAAATACTGGGAAAACTGGGCCCAGACCAGCACGGGGTTGGTCGATGCCATCAAGGAGGTGGAAGGCGGCAACCTGGGTGAATTCGCCGATGACATGCAGAAAGTCATGGTAAGCACCGAGACCAAAGATCAGAAGACCATCATCACCACCCTTATCAAGCTTTCCCTGATTAAAGGCGATGTCACGGTCGTGGATAACGCTTTCAAGTACACCAAGAGCGACAATCAGTTCAACATCACCTATGTGTATAACGGCAAGACCTATAAGGCCCAGCTGGAAAGCGAAGGTGAAAATGCGGATGGCATCATCATCACCGAGCGCGAGTATGAGGGCATCGAGGAAGGTACGGAAATCCGGCTTGTGAAAGCCGTGATCCCCACCAAGGCAGCTGTCCGCGTAACTGAAAACGGAAAACTGTTCCTGGATGTCGTCGTCACTCCCACGGTGGAAGACAAGAACGGGAACGGCATGCTGGACGAGGGCGATGTCATCAGGGGCAGCGCCACCATCCAGATTCCGGATTACGAGCTTACCCTGAACGACCTGTACATCACCGATGACGAAGGCAAGGGCGCCATGCGTCTCTCCCACGCCGGCAAGAGCGTTCTGGCCATTGAGGGTCAGGCGAAATTGGACCTGTTCGTCGAAAGAGTCAAAGCCCTCGAGGAATATTCCATCAACTACATCCCCAAGGAGGTTATCGGCAATGTGTCCGTCCTGGGCGGCACCGCCCTCCTCAGGGCCGATGCTAAAGTGGAGAAACTGCTGGGGGTTGACACTAAGTATGAAACCGAGGACGAGGCCAAGAAAGCAGCTGAAACCATCACCAAGAACCTGAAGGCAGACCTTTACTTTGACAACAATCCTACCATCCAGGCCAGCCTGTGCATCATCGTGGAGAAGGACCTCGTATCGGGTTGGAATCTCGTTGCCGGCGTTCACCTGTATGACGGATCGGCCGATGTTCCCGCCTCCGAATTCTTCGACTTCTCGGAAGATGTGTGGAAGCCCGTAAGCGGAGAGGCCAGCGCCTTCATCGTCAAGTTCTCCCAATACTTCGGCAAGCTGCTGAACAACAGAGGATAGCTATTTCCATTATCCGATTCTACTACCCGGCCCTGCAAAGGCCGGGTTTTTTCGTGATTTTTTCTTACCTTTGTGCATTTAAGTGCAAATACTATCATTATGGCATATTATGAACTGAACGAGCAGGAGCTCGGACGCAGAGAATCGCTGACCAAACTTCGTGAGCTGGGCATCAACCCCTACCCCGCACCGCAGTATCCGGTCAATACAACCACTACGGAAATCGCCGCCGGCTTCAAACCGGAGGAAGGCAACTTCCAGGATGTGTGCCTCGCCGGCCGCATCATGAGCCGCCGTATCATGGGCGCCGCCTCCTTCATGGAGCTGCAGGACCATGCCGGCCGCATCCAGGTATATGTAAAACGGGACGAGATTTGCCCCGGTGAGGACAAAACCCTGTACAACACCGTTTTCAAGAAGTTGCTGGACATCGGCGACTTTGTGGGCATCAAGGGCTTTGCCTTCTTCACCCAGACCGGCCAGCTGAGCGTCCACGCCAAGGAACTCACGGTTCTTTCCAAGTCCCTCCGTGTACTGCCCATCGTCAAAACGGACGCCGACGGCACCGTGCACGACAGCTTCGAGGATCCGGAGCTCCGCTATCGTCAGCGCTATGTAGACCTGGTGGTGAACCCTTCCGTGAAGGAGACGTTCATCAAGCGTACGCTCATTATCAACACCATGCGCCAGTGCTTCAACGAGGCCGGCTGCCTGGAGGTGGAAACGCCTATCCTTCAGCCCATTCCGGGTGGTGCAACAGCGCGTCCGTTCATCACGCACCACAACGCCCTGGACGTGGACATGTACATGCGTATCGCCAATGAGCTGTACCTCAAGCGCCTGATTGTGGGCGGTTTCTCCGGCGTGTATGAATTCGCCAAGAACTTCCGCAACGAGGGCATGGACAAAACCCACAACCCGGAATTCACCTGCGTAGAGATGTACATTGCCTATAAGGACTATCTCTGGATGATGGAATTCACGGAGAAGATGCTGCAGCGCGTGGCGGAGGCCACCGGCGGCGTTAAAAAGGTGATTGGCGGCAACGAGGTTTCCTTCGAGGGACCTTTCCGCCGTCTGCGCATCCTGGATGCCATCAAGGAATACGCCGGCGTAGATGTGAAGGGCATGGACGAGGCCCAGCTGCGGGAGGTTTGCAAAAAGCTCAACGTGGAAGTTTCGCCGGAGATGGGCGTGGGCAAGCTGATCGACGCTATTGTGGGCGAATATGTGGAGAAGAACCTGGTGCAGCCCACTTTCCTTATCGACTATCCCGTGGAGATGTCTCCCCTGACCAAACGCTGCCGTTACGACGACACCCTTACCGAGCGTTTCGAACTCTTTGTCAACGGCAAGGAACTGGCCAACGCCTATTCGGAGCTCAACGACCCGGTGGACCAGCTGGAGCGCTTCGAGGAGCAGGCCGCCCTCAAGAGCAAGGGGGACGATGAGGCCATGTACATCGACTATGACTTTGTGCGTGCACTGGAATACGGCATGCCGCCCACCTCGGGCATCGGTATCGGTATCGACCGCCTGACGATGTTCATGACCGGCGCGGAAAGCATCCAGGATGTCCTGTTCTTCCCTATGATGAGACCCGAAAAATTTTAACGAACTATGGCAAAAGTATTTACCTTAGACAAGCAGAACAAGAGGCTTGCCGGTGTCTGCGCCGGTCTGGCCAACTACTTTAACATTGATGTGACGCTGGTGCGTGTCCTGTTCCTGGTAGCCCTTATCGTGGGTTGCTCCCTGGGCTTCTGGGTGTACATCGTCCTGTGGGCCGTGGCCCCGAACGACGCCGACGTCCCTACTGTGTAATGCGGGTAGAGACCATCACATCGGCTCAAAACCCTAAGTTGAGAAATCTGCTCCTGCTGCAGGAAAAATCCAAAGCGCGGCGGGAGCAGGGTCTTTTTGTGGTGGAAGGTGTGCGGGAGCTGGCGCACTGCCTGGAGGCGGGGTACAAGCTGCGCACGCTGTTTGTTTGCCCGGAGATTCTGGGCTCTGCAGAAAATTATTTTTTGTGCAGTAGCTCAAAAAACCAATTTTCTGCAGAGCAGCAAGAACTTGCTGTCATTTCGAGCGCAGCCGAGAAATCTCTCGTTGTCGAGATTCCGGAGCAGCTTTACCGCAAGGTGGCGTACCGGGAAAGCACCGAGGGCATTCTGGCGGAGGTGGAGTATAAGGCCTTGGGGCTGAACGACTTGCAACTGCCGGAGAATCCGCTCATCATGGTGCTGGAATCGGTGGAAAAGCCGGGCAACCTGGGTGCGGTGCTGCGGAGTGCAGATGCCGCCAAGGCCGATGCCGTGTTCATCTGCGACCCGCTCACGGACTTGTACAATCCCAACCTGATTCGGGCTTCCATCGGCGCGGTGTTTACCGTTCCCACCGTGGCGGTATCGTCCGAAGAGGCCATTGCGTTCCTGCAAGCGCATGGCATTCAAATCCTTACCGCCCAATTGCAGGACTCTTCCTTCTATTACGATGTGGACATGAAGCGCGGAACGGCGCTGGTGATGGGGACGGAATCCACCGGCCTCACTCCCCTGTGGCGCAAGGCGGCCACCGCCCACATCCGCATTCCCATGCTGGGACGGCTGGACAGCCTCAACGTTTCCGTGAGCGCCGCCATTCTCCTCTTCGAGGCCGTTCGCCAGCGGCAGGGATAGGTTCCAATATTTACTTTACCAGATTGATGGCGCCGAAGACGCCCAGGGAGGCGGCCAGCATGATGGCGCCGGCCAGGAGTACGCCCAGCAGGACGTAAAGGACGCTTTTCTTAAAATCCATGTTCAGGATGCTGGCGGCCAGGGTGCCGGTCCAGGCGCCGGTGCCGGGCAGCGGAATGCCCACGAACAGCAGCAGGGCCCAGTAGAGCCCGCGTCCTGCCTTGGCTTCCAGTTTGCGACCGCCCTTTTCTCCTTTTTCCAGGCACCAGGTAAAGAAGCCGCCGATCACCTTTTTGTCCTTGCCCCATTCCAGGACACGGCGGGCAAACAGGAAGATGAACGGCACGGGCAACATATTCCCCACCACCGAAATAATAATGGACGGGACGATGGGAAGCCCCATGCCCACGGCAACGGGAATGGCACCGCGCAGTTCGATGAGCGGCACCATGGATATCAGAAAGATAAGCAGGTACTTTTTCATTGGTTGGCGGCGATGAGTGCACGGATTTCCTCTTTGGCGTCCCGCCAGCGGGGAATGTCAATCTTGGTGCCGATCACCTCCACCACTTTGGCGGCAATGATGGAGCCGACTTCCCCACACACGCGCAGCGGCATACCCAGCGAATGGGCGTAGAGGAAACCTGCCGCATAGGTATCTCCGGCACCGGTTGCGTCGATGGGGTTGGCCGGCCAGGGCTCGATGAAATAGTATTCGTCTCCGGACTTGACCATCGACCCGGCCTTGCCCACCTTCACCACGGCGATTTCGCACACACGCGCGAGCTCGTCAATGGCCGAGCGCGGGTCCTTCTTGGTAAATGCCTTAGCCTCTGACTCATTGGCAAAGACGATATCGACATAATTCTCCACCAGGTTGTGGAAGAAGGCGTCGTTGGACTCCACCACATTATAGGAGGCCATGTCGATGGAGATGGTGCAGCCTGCCTGCTTGGCCAGCCGGGCGGCCTTGGAAATGAGTTCCTGATTCTGTACCAGATAGCCCTCGATATGGAAATAGTCGTAGCCTTGGAACTGCTCCAGCGAAAGGTCATCCGGCCCCAACTCCAGCGTGGCGCCCATGTAGTCGGCAAAGGTGCGCTCCGCGTTGGCGCCCGTGATGAACACCATGCACCGGCCGCTGGACTTCTGGCTATAGAGCATCTGGGCGCGTACGCCATACTGCTCCATCGTGCTCTTGAAGAGGTTGCCTAAATCGTCATTGCCGATTTTTCCCAGGAAGCCGGAAGGCATGCCGAAGATGGCCGTGCAGGTGATGGTGTTGGCCGCCGATCCGCCGGGAACGTATTTTACGCCGTAGTCTTTAAGGGCGTCCCAGATGCGGTCGCCGGTTTCCATGTCTACGTGCTGCATGCTGCCCAGCGGGAGGTGATACTTTTTCAGGAGGCTGTCGTCCGGAAGGACGGCCAGGATGTCCGTAAGGGCATTGCCGATACCAAGGATGGATTTCATATTCGTCACAGGTTACTTACAAAAATAGTCATTTTTTCCGTATCTTTGTATGCGTATGGATAAGAAAACGAAAAATATCCTGCAATCCATCTTCTGGGTGGTGGTGGCGGTGGTGCTGGTGTACTTCTGTCTCCGCAGCATCGACTGGGAGCAGTTCATGCTGGCCATGAAGCAGTGCAGGTGGGAATACGTGATACTGGCCATGGCCTTCGGCCTCCTGGTGAGCTTTTTCCGTGGTCTACGCTGGCAAATGCTCCTTAAGCCCATCGACCCTGAAACGTCTCTTATCACTTGTTTCAACGCCTATAACATCTGCCTGGCGGCCAACCTGGTACTCCCACGCGCCGGTGAAGTGGTCCGCCTGGGTTACGTGGTAAAAAATTCGTCCAAGGATGCCAATGGACAACGGCGCATGACGCTGGACAAGGCCTTGGGGACCCTCCTGCTGGAAAGAGGCTGGGATATCCTGGTGGGTGCCGTCATGGCGGTTTGCCTGGCCGTTTTTGCCCGGGAGCGCTTCGGCGCTTTCTTCCAGAACATCCTCAGCGGGCTGGGCGGCGCCCGGACACTCTGGGGCGTAGCGGTCGTCAGCCTTCTCCTGTTCATTCTTTTTGGCCTGCTTGCCCGTAAATATAAAGATACATCGTCCTTCTGGGGAAAGATATGGGGCGCCCTGGCCGGAATTGCCCGGGGGTTCACTACCTTCCTGCATATGGAAAAAGGCTGGCTCTTCCTCCTGTATACGATTGTCATCTGGGCCCTTTACTGGTTCACCAGCGCTGCTATTCTGTGGGCCCTGCAAGATGTGCAGGCGTTTGCCTCCCTTACCTTCCTGGACGCCTTCTTCATTGCCATGGTGGGCAGCTTTAGCTCGATCGTACCCGTTCCGGGCGGTTTCGGGGCCTATCACGGCGTAGTGGGCGGCTTCCTAAAGAGTATCTGGGGTATTCCTGTGGGAACCGGAATGATTTTCGCCACCCTGAACCACGAATCCCAGGTGCTCATTCAGGCCCTGTCGGGAATCGCCTCCTATATCCACGAATCCTTTATCCGCCACAAATGAAAAAATTCGCCCTCATAGGCCATCCTGTGGCCGGTTCGCTGAGCCCCGTTCTCATCAAGGCCGCTTATCAGGGTCGATACACCTATGACCTGGTGGATCGCGAAAGTTTTGCCGATGCCTGGGAAGTATTTGTGAATCAGTACGATGGCATCAATGTTACGGCCCCGTTCAAGCAGGACGCCTTTGCCAAGGTCGATTTTCTGGACCCGCAGGCGCAGGCTACCGGTGCGGTGAATCTAGTAATTCCCCGTGACGGAAGATACGCAGGCTACAATACAGACGTAGATGGTGTTCTGGTGTCGCTGCGGGAAACAGGCCTGACCTTTGCCGATGCCCTTGTGGTAGGGAACGGCGGTGCAGCACGGGCTGCCGTATATGCGGCGCGGGCATTGGGCTGCCAGGTGACGGTTTGCGGCCGGTCACTGGAAAAAGCGCGGGCGCTGGGTTGCCCGGCGGTCTCGTTCGAGGAAGCTTCCCGCCTGCAGCCGGATCTCATTATCTATACGCTCCCCGGGCGAGCTCCGGTTCCGGCAGGCTTGCCGCTCTCCGGTGCCGTTGTGCTGGAGGCAGAGTACCGGATTCCGCAATTATCGACCATCGATTGCCGCCTATACGTGAGTGGACGGCGCTGGATGCTGGGCCAGGCCGTGGCGGGGTATCGACTCTTCACCGGAGAAGAACCCGATGTGCAGGAAATGTTGCGGGCCCTGTAAAATATCCCAAAAATATTTCGTAACTTGCAGGTGCGTAGTGGAGCAGGATGCCCGCACGTAACCTTTTAATTTATTGTATTATGTCACTGAACAAAGTCATGCTAATCGGTAACGTTGGAAGCGACCCGGAAGTACGTTACCTTGAGAACAACCCCCAGAATCCCGGAAACAACGTAAAAGTGGCCACCGTGCGCCTGGCCACCACAGAACGCTACAGAGACCGCAACGGAGAACAGCGGGAAAACACCGAATGGCACACGGTTGTGCTCTGGCGCAACAATGCCGATGTAGCGGAAAAATTCGTGCGCAAAGGCTCTCAGATTTACATTGAAGGCAAACTCCGCACCCGCCAGTGGACGGACCAGACCGGCAACAAGCGCTACACCACGGAGGTAGTGGCCGATACGCTGCAGCTGCTGGGCAAACGTCCGGAAGGAGAAGGTGCTGCCGCCCCGGCCCCGGCTCAGGGTGGCTATCAGGGAGGCTATGCCCAGGGTGGCCAGCCTGCCTATCAGCCCCAGCCCGGCCCGGCTGCTCAGCCTCAATACGGCGCGCAACCCGCTGCTCCGGCAGCCCAGCCCGTGAACCCCGCCTACCAGGGCCCTCTCCCTTCACCGGAACCCTCGGACGATCTCCCGTTCTAGGCGTATCCCTCCCAGCCGCAAAAGGTTGGTAACGCGACCGCAAAAGGTTGGTCATACAAATGCAAAAGGTTGGTTTTTGAGTAACCAACCTTTTGCGTTAATATGGCGTTGTAGTGCTGTCAAGGGCCGATCCCCTGTCAATGGTTGGCGTCCTAAAAACCAACCTTTGACAAATGTGCCGCCAACCTTTGACAGGCACACTAATTAATCAGCCAGCCGGTGTCTTCCTGCTCGATGTCAGGCATGAGCCGGCGCACGGCCTTGTGCTGGTAGAAGAAGCGTGCGGCAATGACACGTACTACCGTATAGGCCGGAATACCCATCAGCAGGCCCATCGTACCGCCGACATGCCCGGCGACAAGCAGGACGATGAAAATTTCCAACGGCGTGGACTTGATACTGGTGGAGTAAATAATGGGCTGGTACACAAAGTTGTCGATAAGCTGCGCCAGGAACATGACCGCCAGGACGATGAGCGCAAACGCCAGGATGGGAACATCCAAGCCAACCCCGGCGCCATACTTAAGCACCACGCACAGCAGCACGCCGCACACTTCGCCAATCAGCGGTCCCACATACGGGATGATATTGAGCACGCCGGCAATGACGGCAATACCAATTGCATAGTTTGCACCTATCCGGGCGATGAGCCACAGGCCCAGGAAATCCACCAGGATCACTCCCAACACCTCGATGACCAGGCCGAGGAAATAGCGGGACAGCAGGTGCGTGACTTCGTCGATGGTCTTTTGTACATAGGCCTCAACCTTGTCCGGCACCAGGGCGCTGATAATCTTGCCAAAAAGGGTCTCGTCCTTGATGAAGAAAAATGCGATGAACACCACGGAGAACAGGCCTATAGCAACATTAACTGCCACAGTAGCCACCGAACCAATCAGGGAAGTAACGCTGGAGACGTTGATCACCGTACGGATTTGATCCAGGATGAAAGAAACCAGATTGAAGTCCTTCCCCAGCACCGGGAACACATCGACAAGCCAGTCGTCCACCTGGTCCAGCAGGGAATTGTACGGCACGTCCTGCGCATTCATGGCCGATGCATCCCGGACGATGTGCACCACCACCGGAATGAGCTGTGTCACCAGCAGGGATAGAGTCGCCAGAATCAAAATAATGGTCAGCACGGCCAGGAACGAATCCGGCAGGCGCTTCCCTTTTATCTTGATTCTCCGGAATACCAGCATGATGGGATGTCCGAGCAACGACACGACAAAGGCAGCCAGCACATATACCAGCACACTGCTGAAATACCAGCAGGCCGCACAAATTGCAGCTATCACCGCCAGTTTCATTATCCACCCGGCCAGCTTATCTACATTTCTTTCTTCCATAGTTCAGTATTTGTTGCAAAAATACGAAAATCAAGCCTTACTTCCAACGACCGAGGCGGCAGCCCGGCTCCGGGAGACCAGGACCACACCACCCACCACCAGCGTCGATGCCAACACCTTTTGCCAGGTAAGCGTATCCACTCCCACCCAGATGCTCACAATGGCGGCAATGATGGGTTGTGCGTAAGAGTACATACTCACCAGCGTGGGCCGGATAAACTTTTGCCCATAAGGAATCAGGAAATACGCAAAGAAGGTAGCAAACAGAACCAGGTAACCTATCTCCCAGCGCACATTTACGGGAATGGCGGCAAAATCTGTCGTCATAAACCCCTTTGTCGATACCGGCAGGGAAAGCAGCAGCGAGAACAGAAAGCTCCACTTCATGAACGTTACCACGCTGTATTTGGCAATCAGCGGTCGGAACAGACCCAGATACAAGGAAAAACTCAGGCTGTTGACCAGCAACAGAATCACTCCCCAGGGCGACGTGGCAGCAGCCCCGCCGGACTGCACCGAATTGAAAATCAGATAGAGGATGCCGGCAAAACTGAGCGCCACTCCCCCGGCCTTCATCCCGGTAATGGGCTCTTTGAGGAAGAGGAAGGCAAAAAACATGGTGAAAATCGGTCCCAGGGTTCCGATAATGGCCGTGTCGATGGCCGATGTCATGGTGATGGCCATCAGGAAAGTCATCTGTGGAATGAACAGCCCCACCAGCGAGGCCATCGCAATTTTCCAGTAGTCTCCCCTCTCCACCTTCTCCCGGGGCATCAATAGTGCCAGCAGCCAGAACAGAGCGCTAGCCCCGATGGCCCGCAGCGTAAACAGCACATACGGCGACACCGTCTGGGAGTTCGCAATGTCCTTGCAGAACACCAGATTCAGGCCGAATATCGTGTACGCGGCCGCAATGGAAAGATGCCCCTTGAGTTTGTCGTTCCCCATCACGGCAGCAGGGCCGACAAGGCGGCGATTTGCTCGGGAGTGGTGGCCCAGCTGGTGGCGAAGCGCACTACGGCGCGGCCATCCGGGCAGCGTTCCCATACCTCATAGGCCACCTGGCCGTCCAGGGCCTTGGCGGCAGCCTCCGTGAGGAGGATAAACTGCTGATTAGTAGGCGAATCCAGGAAGAGGTCATAACCCCTGGAAACAAACAGTGCCTTCAGTTCCATGGCGCGGTCGATGGCATTCCGGGCGATCTGGAAGTAGAGCCCGTCTGTAAACAAGGTTTCAAACTGGATGCCCAGCAAACGGCCTTTGGCCAGCAGGGCTCCGTGCTGCTTTACCATGGTGAAGAAGTGCTCCGGGGCGTTTCCGGCCGGGAATACCACAGCCTCGCCGCACAGCGCTCCCACTTTGGTTCCGCCAATCGTGAACACGTCGCAAAGGCCAGCCAATTCCTGCAGCGTGACATCGCAGGCCGGGCTCATGAGGCCGTAGCCCAGGCGGGCGCCATCGACAAAAAGCGGCAGCTTATAAGTCTCGCATACGGCCTTGATGGCCTTGAGTTCAGCCTTGGAATACAGGGTGCCGTACTCCGTGGGGAAGGAAATGTACACCATCCCCGGGAAGACCATGTGGTCGTAGGAACCATCGGCATAAAAGCCTTCCAGATAGGCCTTTAAGTCCTGTGCCGATAATTTTCCTTCCCGCTGGGGCAGCGTAAGCACTTTATGGCCGGTATATTCCACGGCGCCGGCCTCATGCACGGCGATGTGCCCCGTCTGCGCCGCCACGACGCCCTGGTAGTCCCGGAGCATGGTGGCGATGACGGTGGAATTGGTCTGGGTGCCGCCGGTGAGCAGGAATACATCGGCATTTGGACAGCCGCAAGCCGCCTTGATTTTTTCATGGGCCGATGCGGTGAAAACGTCTTCCCCGTAACCGGGTTCCTGCTGAAAATTGGTCGCAAGCAGACGCTCCAGAATGCGGGGATGGGCGCCTTGCGTGTAATCACATGTAAAGGAAATCATATCTTATAAAGCCAGCCTGAAGCCGATGGTACTTTTAAACTGATGTGCGAAGTTCTCTCCGCGATTGCTGACCCGACAAGCCGGCCAGTTCGAGGAAGCGCTACCGCCCCTCATGCCACGGAGATCGGCACCGTTACGGGCCTCGGCCGGGCCAAGCGGATTGGTAACCGGAGCCTCGGAATAAGGTCCGGGACGGTCCTGCACCCATTCCCAGACATTGCCGGACATGTCATAGGTGCCCAAAATGCTGGGATAAAGCAAGGCAACGGGACGCGGCTTTTTATCCGCAACGGAACACTGCGCCACGGGAAGGGATGAATTCAAGCCCGCGAAACAATAGTTTTCGCTTTCGACACCATCTTTTGCAGCATATTCCCACTCGGCCTCGGTAGGCAGACGGAAATTTCTGCCGGTCAATGCATTCAAACGAAAGATAAAGAGCCAGGCATCGTACCAGCTCACGTTGCCTACCGGATACCTTCCTTCCGGAATTTGTGGCGGAAGGGTTCCCATAACAGCTTTCCAAAGTGCGGCCGTCACCTCCGTCTCCCCTATCTTGAAATCGTCCAGGGTCACTTTGTGCACAGGGAATTCATCCTCCTCTGCAGCCGTATCGTTCACTGTTGCCGTGGCACCCATGTCAAACTCTCCACCCTTGATGGGTATCATCTTGAACCTGACACCATTTACAGTCAAGATCTCTACCTTTTGGTCCGAGACTTCACGCGGAACCTTGTTATCCCGAAGGATTTCCGTATAAAGGGCCGGCGCTTTTTCTCCAGTCGACACGGCGACACGTAGACCGGCCGCGCCTAACTTGGTGGAAGCCTCCACGCCTTTACGGGTAATGGGCTTATTCCCTTTTTCCTTGACGCTCCCGCCCCGAAGTGCATGTTTGCCACCTTCGCCGGGACCTTGCGGATTCACTGCCAAGCCTTCCGGAAACTGGTCCGTCCACACGTCCGAACACCATTCCCAGACGCCACCGGGCATGGAGGCATCCTGTCTGGCAGCATATTCCCACTCGGCTTCGGTGGGCAGGCGGAAAGGGATTCCGGTAAGCGCGCTGAGGCGGGTTACGAACTTTTGGGCCATCTCCCATGACAGGCCGGCCATAACGCCTTTGGAGGCGGGTTCTCCTCCCATGACGGCCGCCCACAGGGCAGCAGACACTTCTGCAGTCCCTATTGCATAACCATCCAAAACAACGGCTCTCACCTCCGGATTCCTGACAATTCCCTGGTCGAAGGTTTCGCCCATGAGGAAGAAGTCCGGATTCACCTTGCGCAACTGCAGGGTCTGATCCTTTACGGGTATCGAATAAAAGTCTCCGTCCTCGAAAGGTTTCAGATTCTCCAAGGACGTCTTCGGAGTGCCCGCGCAGGAGCACAAAGCCAGCAATACCAGGCCGTAAAGGAGTCTACGCATAGAATAGGGGGATTTATAAGTTCGCTATCAGTTCTACGGGACAATGGTCGGAGCCGAAAATCTCGTTGTGGATGTCGGTAGAGACGATAGCACCTTTGATGGCCTCGGACACCACAAAATAGTCGATGCGCCACCCGGCGTTCCGTGCACGGGCGTTCATGCGGTAGCTCCACCAGGAGTATTTCACCTCCTCCGGGTGCTGAAAACGCCAACTGTCCACGAAGCCGGCCGCAAGCAACTCGGAGAATTTGCCGCGTTCCTCATCCGTAAAACCGGCGTTCATGCGGTTGGTGGAAGGGTTTTTAAGGTCGATTTCCTCGTGCGCCACATTGAGGTCACCGCACAGGATCACGGGTTTGGGGAGGGACAGCAGGTATGCGCGGAAGGCATCTTCCCACTGCATGCGGTAGTCCAGACGTTTGAGGCCGTCCTGGGAGTTGGGGGTGTAGCAGCAGACCAGGCAGAACTTGTCGTATTCCAGCGTAATCACGCGGCCTTCCTGGTCGTGCTCTTCCAGGCCGATGCCGTATTTCACGGAAAGGGGCGTATGCCGGGTGTAAATGGCTGTTCCGGAATAGCCTTTTTTCTCGGCATAGTTCCAGTAGGACTGGTAGCCGGGGAATTCCAGGTCCAGCTGACCGGCCTGCATCTTGGTTTCCTGCAGGCATACAAAGTCTGCATCCAGCTCCACGAAAATATCCGCGAAGCCCTTGCCCGCCACAGCCCTAAGGCCGTTTACATTCCAACTTACAAATTTCATAAGCATATCATTACAGAAGGTATATCCTCTCAAACCCTCCGGGGCTTCGCCCCTCCGTCCCTCCCAAAGTCGTGCTCTTCGAGCACCTACTGTGGGCCCCTCCCTCTAACACGGCCGAGGGTGGCCATGGGTTTGAGAGGATATACCTTCTTCCATTATTCTAATGTCCAGGTGGCGCCTTCCTTGGTGTCTTTTACGGTGATGCCGAAGGAGGAGAGGGTGTCGCGGATGCGGTCGCTTTCGGCCCAGTTCTTTTCCTCGCGGGCCTTCTTGCGGGCTTCCAGGACCAGACCCATCACGCCGTCCAGGGCTTTTTCCGCCTTGCCGGAGGCGCCGGCTTCCTCGTCCTTGAGACCGAGGACACCGCCGACGACATCGTCAAAGAACAACTTGAGGGCAGCTTTGTCGTCGTTGGACAGCTTACCGCCGTTGATGAGTTTGACAGCCTCGAACAGGTGGGCGATGGCGATGGGGGTGTTGAGGTCATCGCAGAGGGCGTCCAGAACGGCCTCCAGGATGGTGCGTACCTCCGGAGATACCCGATCGGGGTCGGGTATGACGGCTTTGCCGGGGGCGGCGGCGTCATTGCCGGCTTGACCGGCAATCTCCCGCCAGGCGGCCATGAGGCGCTTGTAGCCTTTCTCTGCGGCTTGCAGGGCCTCGTTGGAGAAGTCCAGTGTGCCGCGGTAATGGGCCTGCAGGATGAAGAAGCGGATGGTCATGGGCGTGTAGGCCTGCGCCAGGAGCTTGTGCTCTCCGCTGAACAGCTGCGGCAGGGTGATGAAGTTCCCGAGGGACTTGCCCATCTTTTGTCCGCCAATGGTAATCATGTTGTTGTGCACCCAATAATGCACGCCCTGGGTGCCGCGGGAGGCCACATTCTGGGCAATTTCGCACTCGTGGTGCGGGAACATGAGGTCCATGCCGCCGCCGTGAATGTCGAATTCCTCTCCCAGGTACTTGGCGCCCATTACAGAGCACTCCAGGTGCCAGCCCGGGAAACCGTCTCCCCAGGGAGAAGGCCAGCGCATGATGTGCTGCGGTTCCGCTTTCTTCCACAGGGCGAAGTCGTACGGGGCGTGTTTGTCCCCCTGTCCGTCCAGGCTTCGGGTGCCTTCCAGCGTGGCTTCCAGCGTACGGCCGCTGAGCACGCCGTAATGGTGGTCCCGGTTGTATTTGCGCACATCGAAATAGATGGAGCCGTTGCTCTCGTAGGCATAGCCGGCCGCCAGGATTTTCTTGATGGCCTCGATCTGTTCGATGATATGGCCACTGGCGCGCGGCTCGATGGAGGGCGACTCCACATTGAGCAGCCGCATGGCTTCGTGGTAGCGCTCCGTGTAGTACTGCACCACCTCCATGGGCTCCAGCTGCTCCAAGCGCGCTTTCTTGGCGATCTTGTCCTCTCCTTCGTCTGCGTCGTGCTCCAGGTGGCCTACGTCCGTGATGTTACGGACATAACGCACCTTGTAGCCCAGATACTTGAGCAGGCGGAACAGGACGTCGTACGTGACACCCGGACGGGCATGGCCCAGGTGGGCGTCGCCATATACGGTGGGTCCGCAGACATACATGCCTACCCGCCCTTCGTGGATGGGCTTGAACAGTTCCTTGTTCCGGGTAAGCGTATTGGTAAGATATAATGCTCTCATAATTCTTTCATCTCAAACATACAAATATAGGTATTTTAAGCGAGAAAACGATATGTTGCACCCATGGCATATTTTGTGTATCTTTGTACTTATGAAACTCATCGACGGAAAACAGATATCGGCCTCCATTAAAGAGGGGCTGGCGGCACAGGTGGCCACTTTCCCGGAAAAGTACGGGCGGGTGCCGCACCTGGTGGTTGTGCGTGTGGGCGAAGACCCTGCCAGCGTGGTGTATGTGCGTAACAAGGCCAAGGCCTGCGAGGCCTGCGGCATCAAAAACACCACTATGGTGCTGCCGGAAGACACCACCCAGGAAGCGCTGCTGGCTACCATCAAAGAGCTCAATGCCGATGACAGCGTGGATGGCCTGCTGGTGCAGTTGCCCCTCCCCCGCCACATTTCCGAAGCCAAGGTGATTGAAACCATCGACCAAAGCAAAGACGTGGATGGATTTCATCCGTATAACGTGGCCGGATTATGGCAGAAGACGCCGCACATGAGCCCTTGCACGCCGCAAGGCATCATGAGGCTGCTGGAAGCGGAAGGGGTGGACCCTAAGGGAAAACGGGCCGTGATCATTGGCCGAAGCAATATTGTGGGCCTTCCCGTGGCCAAGATGCTGCTGGATGCCAATGCTACCGTAACGCTGTGCCATACCCGCACGGTGGACCTGCCGTCCGTCACCCGTCAGGCCGAGATCCTGGTTGTGGCAGCCGGTCGCGCCAAAATGGTCACCGGCGATATGGTTTCACCGGGCTGCGTGGTTATCGACGTGGGCATGGACCGGGACCCGGAAACGGGTAAACTCTGTGGCGATGTGGACTTCGACACCGTTGCACCCAAGGCGGCAGCCATTACGCCCGTCCCCGGCGGCGTGGGGCCGATGACCATTGCCTGCCTGATGGAAAACACCGTACAATGCTTCTTGAACAAACAAAACAATCAATAATCTATGAAAAGATTTCTAATTCCGCTCGCAGCCGTGCTTTTGATGGCCACCGGCTGCACCAAAGAGTACGTAACCAAGCAGTACGTCACTCAGCAGGTCGTCGGAGGCATGGACATGGACCTGATCGACTTTGAAGTAAAAAGTGAGAACTGGACGCAGCGATTCATCGATAACGGCAACGACGATGAAGGCTATTTCGAGGCCATCCTGCAAGTGCCCGAAATCACGGACGAAGCGATTCAAAAAGGATTGGTTCTGGTTTACGAGCGCCTGGAAGGCGGCAACAATCCCATCTGGACTCCCCTCCCCGCCCAAAGCACGAACAGAGCCATCGTGGATGGCAATCCGTTCAACTACACCACCTTCACCGATTTTGAGTATCAGAAAGGCCAGGTGAACGTTTACGTAACCACCACGGACCTGTATGCCGGCATGAAGCCCGGTACCAAATACTTCCGTGTAGCGGTTCAGCTGTAAACTCTCAAAAAGATGTTAAAAAATTCCCCGACCGATTGGCCGGGGAATTTTCATTAAAGCTCGTTCATTGCCTCGATGGCATCGGTCTTGGACCCTACCACAATGTCCTGGTAGCGTGCCAGACCGGTACCGGCAGGAATGAGGTGACCGCAGATGACGTTCTCCTTCAGGCCCTCCAGGTGGTCTACACGGGCGCGGATAGCGGCCTCGGACAGCACCTTGGTGGTTTCCTGGAAGGAAGCGGCACTGATGAAGGAACCGGTCTTCAGGGCGGCGCGGGTGATACCCTGCAGCACCTGGGATGCGGTAGCGGGCTTGGCCGGACGGGCAACCACCAGCTTGGCACCCTGACGTTCCAGAGAGGCATTCTCGCTACGCAGGTCGCGTGCGCTGATAATGTCGCCTTCCTCGAACTTGGTGCTGTCGCCACCATCTTCCACATAGAACTTGCCGAAGATGGCGTCGTTGCGATCCATGAAGTCCCACTTGTCCACCAGCTCCTCGGTGAGGAATTCGGTGTCGCCGGGATCGTCGATCTGGACCTTGCGCATCATCTGGCGGACGATGATCTCGAAGTGCTTGTCGTTGATCTTTACGCCCTGCAGACGGTACACAGCCTGAATCTCGTTCACAATGTATTCCTGTGCCTTCACCGGACCAAGGATGTTCAGGATGTCGGTAGGCGAAGTGCCGCCGTCGGACAGACGGGTACCGGCCTTCACATAGTCGTTCTCCTGGACCAGGATCTGCTTGGTCATGGGAACCTCGTAGTGGCATTCCTTGCCGCTGCGGTTCTTGATGATGATCTCACGTTTACCGCGCTTGACCTTGCCCATGAGCACCTCACCGTTGATTTCGGAGAGGATGGCCGGGTTGGAAGGCGTACGGGCCTCGAAGAGTTCCGTCACACGCGGCAGACCGCCGGTAATATCGGAAGCCTTGCCGATGGCGCGAGGGATCTTGATGATGACATCGCCCACCTTCACGGTGTCGCCGTCGTTCATCATGATGTGAGCACCTACAGGCAGGTTGTACTGACGAAGGATGGTGCCCTTCTCGTCCACGATGAGCATGGAAGGACTCTTGGTCTTGTCCTTGCTTTCGATAATGACCTTGTCCGTGTTGGTGGCGAATTCATCGGCACTCTCCTCACGGTAAGTGACACCCTCGACCATGTTCTCGAAGCGCACGGTACCGGCGGCTTCCACGATGGTGGTGGCGTTGTAGGCATCCCATTCGCAGATGAGGTCGCCCTTCTTCACCTTGTCACCATCCTTGAAGTACAGCGTGGAACCGTAAGGGATGTCGTACTGGGAGTACGTCATGCCGGTGCGCTCGTCCAGGATGCGGAGTTCCGTCATGCGGGACACCACCACCTGCTTCACGCTGCCGTCTTCCTCCTGACGGTCGATGGTACGGAGTTCCTCGAAAGCGAGTTTACCTTCGTACTTGGACTCGATGGAGTTGTCGGCCACGGAACCGGAAGCGGTACCACCCACGTGGAAGGTACGCAGAGTCAGCTGGGTACCAGGCTCACCGATGGACTGGGCGGCGATAACGCCCACCACTTCACCGGTTTCCACCATACGGGAGGTAGCCAGGTTACGGCCATAGCACTTGGCGCACACGCCCTTGCGGGATTCGCAAGTGAGCACGCTGCGGATTTCCACCTGCTCGATAGGCAGGGAGTCGATGAGTTCGGCGGTATCCTCGCGGATTTCTTCACCAGCGGCGATGATCAGTTCACCGGTGAGCGGGTTGAAAATATCGTGCACGGAGGTACGGCCCAGGATGCGCTCGCCCAGGGATTCCACCACCTCGTCCTTGTTCTTGATGGCGGTGGCGATGAGGCCGCGGAGGGTGCCGCAGTCTTCCTCGGTGATAATCACATCGTGGGAAACGTCTACCAGACGTCTGGTCAGGTAACCGGCGTCAGCGGTCTTAAGGGCGGTATCGGCCAGACCCTTACGGGCACCGTGCGTGGAGATGAAGTACTCCAACACCGTCATACCTTCCTTCAGGTTGGAGACGATCGGGTTCTCGATGATTTCTGCACCTGCAGCGCCGCTCTTCTGGGGCTTAGCCATAAGGCCACGCATACCGCAGAGCTGCTTGATCTGCTGGGTTGAACCACGGGCACCGGAATCCAGCATCATGTATACCGGGTTGAAGCCCTGCTGGTCGGCAGAAATCTGCTTCTTCACGATACCGGTGAGCTGGTTGTCGATGGAGGTCCACAGGTCGATTACCTTGTTGTAACGCTCGTTGTTGGTGATGAAACCCATGGCGTAGTTGGCCTTGATGGATTCCACCTCGCCGTAACCCTTCTCGATGAGGGCCACCTTCTCCTCGGGGATGAGGACATCGCCCAGGTTGAAGGAGATACCGGCACGGAAAGCCTGGTCGTAACCCAGATTCTTGATATCGTCCAGGAACTGGGCGGTACGGGTTACACCGGTGTGCTTGATGACGTTGGTAATGACGGAACGCAGGGATTTCTTACCCAGCACTTCGTTCACGTACGGAACCTCTTCCGGCATGTTCTGGTTAACGATGATGCGGCCGGCGGTGGTTTTCACCATCTCGGTGCCCTTGCTCGGGTCCTGCTTGTCCTTGGGCAGGCGGACATAGATGGGGGCGTGCATATCGATTACCTTTTCATTAAAGGCGATGATAACCTCTTCGGGGCCGTAGAACTTGAGACCGTCACCCTTGGCGCCGGGACGCTCCTTGGTGATGTAGTACAGACCCAGCACCATATCCTGGGAAGGCACGGTAATAGGAGAACCGTTGGCCGGATTCAGGATGTTGTGCGAGCCCAGCATCAGGAGCTGTGCCTCCATGATGGCGGCATTGCCCAGCGGCAGGTGGATAGCCATCTGGTCACCGTCGAAGTCCGCGTTGAAAGCGGTACAGGCGAGCGGATGCAGCTGGATGGCCTTACCTTCGATCATACGGGGCTGGAAGGCCTGGATACCCAGACGGTGCAGGGTAGGTGCACGGTTCAGGAGCACCGGATGACCCTTCATCACGTTCTCCAGGATGTCCCAGATAACGGGATCGCGACGATCGACAATCTTCTTGGCGCTCTTTACGGTTTTGACGATACCGCGCTCGATGAGCTTGCGGATCACAAACGGCTTGTAAAGCTCGGCGGCCATGAATTTAGGCAGACCGCACTCGTGCATGTTGAGTTCCGGACCCACGACGATAACCGAACGGGCGGAATAGTCCACACGCTTACCCAGGAGGTTCTGACGGAAGCGGCCCTGCTTACCCTTGAGGGAATCGGACAGGGACTTAAGAGCACGGTTGCTCTCGCTCTTGACGGCGGAACTCTTCTTGGAGTTGTCGAACAGGCTGTCCACAGCTTCCTGCAGCATACGTTTTTCGTTGCGCAGGATCACTTCCGGAGCCTGGATCTGGATGAGCTTCTTAAGACGGTTGTTGCGGATGATGACGCGACGATAGAGGTCGTTCAGGTCGGAGGTGGCGAAACGGCCGCCATCCAGCGGAACCAGCGGACGCAGGTCCGGAGGGGTGACGGGAATCACCTTCATGATCATCCATTCGGGACGGTTCACGTCCTTGGACTCCTGGAACCACTTCACTACGCTCAGGCGCTTGAGCACATCGGCCTTGCGCTGCTGGGAGCCTTCCGTACGCATCTGGCGACGGAGTTCGCGGCCCAGCTGGTCCACGTCGATTTCCTTGAGCAGGTCGTAGATGCCCTCGGCGCCCATCTTGGCCACCAGGTTCATCTCGTCTTCCCAAACCAGGCCTTCTTCCGTCTTCTTGCGGCGAAGTTCCGCCAGACGGTCCTGTGCGGTGAAGTACTCGTCCTCCGAGAGGAGGTCCATCTTGTTCAGACGGAACTCGTCGGCGACCTCGTCCGTACCCAGCAGACCAGGGTTCACCACGATGTATTTCTCGTAGTAGATGACGGACTCCAGTTTCTTGGACGGAACACCGAGCAGGGCGCTGATTTTGTTGGGAGCGCTCTTGAAGTACCAGATATGGGCCACCGGAACGGTAAGGGTGATATGACCCATCCGTTCGCGGCGTACCTTCTTCTCCGTCACTTCCACACCGCAGCGGTCGCAAACGATACCGCGGTAGCGGATGCGTTTGTACTTGCCGCAATAGCACTCGTAATCTTTGGTGGGACCGAAGATTTTCTCGCAGAACAGGCCTTCACGCTCCGGTTTGTAGGTCCTGTAGTTCACCGTTTCCGGTTTCAGGACCTCGCCGCAGGAACGCTCGGTAATGTCTTCCGGAGAAGCGAGCGAAATGGCAATGCTGGAGAAATTGCTCTTTTGCTTATTATCCTTATTGTTAAAAGCAGGCATATTCAATACTTTTATTTGTCCACGATTAGACCAATGTGACCTTAAGGCCGAGGCCGCGGAGTTCGTGCAGGAGCACGTTCAGGGACTCGGGGATGCCAGGAGTGGGCATCGGGTCGCCCTTGACAATGGCTTCGTAGGTCTTGGACCGGCCGTTGACATCGTCGGACTTCACGGTAAGAATCTCCTGGAGGGCGTTGGCGGCGCCGTAGGCCTCGAGGGCCCAGACTTCCATTTCACCGAAACGCTGACCACCGAACTGTGCCTTACCACCGAGCGGCTGCTGGGTAATGAGGGAGTACGGGCCAATGGAACGGGCATGCATCTTGTCGTCCACCATGTGCCCCAGTTTAATCATGTAAATCACACCCACGGTAGCAGGCTGGTCGAACCAGTCGCCGGTACCGCCGTCGCGCAGGTTCGTCTTACCGAACTTGGGCACACCGGCCTTGTCCGTGTAGGCGCAAATCTCGTCGATGGAAGCACCGTCGAAGATAGGCGTGGAGAACTTGAGGCCCAGTTCACGGCCGGCCCAACCGAGCACGGTCTCGTAAATCTGACCCAGGTTCATACGGGAAGGCACACCCAGCGGGTTCAGGACGATATCCACCGGCGTACCATCCTCCAGGAACGGCATGTCTTCGCGGCGGACGATCTTGGCCACGATACCCTTGTTACCGTGACGGCCGGCCATCTTATCACCCACGGTGATCTTACGCTTCTTGGCGATGTACACCTTGGCGATCTGCATGACACCGTTCGGGAGTTCGTCACCGACCTTGATCTTATCCAGTTCGCGGCGGGCACGGGTCTCCGCTTCCTTGCTGGCGATGCAGTAACCGGAGATGAGCTCGCGCACCATCTGGGAGGTCTTGGCATCGTTGCACCACTTGGCGGTGGAGATGTTCTGATAGTCTGCGTCACGCAGGCCCTGCAGGGTGAATTCCTTGCCCTTAGGGAAGATTTCCACACCGTAGAGGTCGCTTACGCCGGCGCTCTTCTTGCCGCTGACCAGGCTCCACAGTTTCTCGATAAAGCCGGCACGGAGTTTCTCCGCTGCCTTTTCGAATTCCTGCTGCTTGATCTCGATTCGGGTCTTCTGCTCGCTCTTGGCGCCACGCTTGCCGGTTTCCTTGGAAACTTTGGCGTACAGGGCGGTCTTGATTACGGTACCGCTCAGGGACGGGTTGGCCTTGAGGGAAGCATCCTTCACATCACCGGCCTTGTCGCCGAAGATGGCCTTGAGGAGTTTCTCTTCCGGAGAAGGATCGCTCTCACCCTTCGGGGTAATCTTACCGATCATGATATCACCGGGCTCGATATGGGCACCAATGCGCACGATACCGTCCTTGTCCAGGTCCTTGGTGGCATCCTCGCTCACGTTGGGGATATCGGAGGTGAGTTCCTCCATACCACGCTTGGTCTCGCGGACCTCCGTGAGGTATTCGTCCACATGGATGGAAGTGAGGACATCCCACTTCACCATTTCCTCGCTAAGTACGATAGCGTCTTCGTAGTTGTAACCCTTCCAAGGCATGAAGGCAACCATGAGGTTGCGGCCCAGGGCGAGTTCGCCGTTCTGGGTGGCGTAACCTTCGGTGAGCACTTCCCCGCCCTTCACACGGTCGCCCTTGCGGACGATGGGCTTGAGCATGATGGTGGTACTCTGGTTGGTTCTGCGGTAGATGGGCAGTTTGTACACCGTCTCCTCCGGCTGGAAGCTTACAAACTTCTCGTCGTCGGTACGGTCGTACTTCACGTGAATTTCGTTGGCATCGACATAAGTGACGAGACCTTCACGCTCTGCGATAACCTGGGTGCGGGAGTCGATGCAGACGCGTTCCTCCAGACCGGTACCCACGATGGGGCTTTCCGGGCTCAGGAGCGGAACGGCTTGACGCATCATGTTGGCACCCATCAGGGCGCGGTGAGCATCGTCGTGCTCCAGGAAGGGAATCAGGGAAGCAGCCACGGAAGCCATCTGGTTGGGGGCTACGTCCATGAAGTTCACCTCTTCCTTGGAAACCAGCGGGAAGTCGGCCTCCAGACGGCACTGGATGCGCTCGTCTTGCAGCATGCCGTCCTCGGCCATGTTCACGTTGGCCAGGGCTACGTGCTGGTTCTCTTCTTCCTCGGCGCTCATGTACTTCCAACCGGTGTTGCTCAGGTCCACTTTACCTTCGTGCACCTCACGGTACGGGGTTTCGATGAAGCCCAGGCCGTTGATACGGGCATAAACGCACAGGGAGCTGATAAGACCGATGTTCGGACCTTCCGGGGACTCGATCGGGCACAGGCGGCCGTAGTGCGTATAGTGCACGTCACGGACTTCGAAGCCGGCGCGGTCACGGGAAAGACCACCAGGGCCGAGAGCACTCAGACGACGCTTGTGCGTAATTTCAGCAAGCGGGTTGGTCTGGTCCATGAACTGGGACAGCTGGCTGGTGCCGAAGAAGGAGTTGATAACGGAAGAGAGCGTCTTCGCGTTGATGAGGTCGATGGGGTTGAACTGTTCGCTGTCGCGGACATTCATGCGTTCGCGGATGGTGCGGGCCATACGGCTGAGGCCTACAGAGAACTGGTTGGCCAGCTGTTCGCCCACGGTGCGGACGCGACGGTTGCTCAGGTGGTCGATATCGTCTACCGTGGCCCGGCTGTTGATGAGCTGGATCAGGTATTTGATAATCTCCACGATATCGGTGTTGGTGAGCACACGTACACCCGGATCGGTATCCAGGTTCAGTTTCTTGTTCAGACGATAGCGGCCCACGCTGCCAAGGTCATAGCGCTTCTCGGAGAAGAAGAGCTTGTCGATGACGTCACGGGCGGTCGTCTCATCCGGCGGTTCGGAATTGCGGAGCTGCTTGTAGATGTAGTTCACAGCCTCGATTTCCGTGTTGGTCGGATCCTTCTGCAGAGTGTTGTAGATGATGCTGTTCTCGGCGGAGACGGCCTCGTCCTTCTGGAGGAGGATGGTCTTCACTTCCGTATCGGCAATCTTGGCGATGGTATCCTCGTTCAGGATTTCGCCGCGTTCTACGATGGCGAGGGTACGCTCGATGGGGATGACCTCACCGGTATCCTCATCCTCGAAGTCCTCGAACCAGGTTTTGAGCACGTTGGCAGCCAGCTTGCGGCCTTCGTTCTCCTTAAGGGTGGCCTCGTCGGAGGGCACCTCATCGGCCAGACCGAAGCGGTCCAGGATATCTTTATCCGAGCTGTAGCCGATAGCACGCAGAAGGGTGGTGACGGGCAGCTTCTTCTTACGGTCGATGTAGGCGTACATCACATTGTTGATGTCCGTGGCGAACTCGATCCAGGAACCCTTGAACGGGATGATGCGGGCGCTGTAGAGCTTGGTGCCATTGGCATGCATGCTCTGGTCGAAGAATACGCCCGGGGAGCGGTGAAGCTGCGAAACGATAATTCTCTCGGAGCCGTTGATGATGAACGTACCGGCAGGGGTCATGTAGGGGATGTTGCCGAGGTATACGTCCTGCACGCGGGTGTCAAAGTCCTCGTGCTCCGGGTCCGTGCATGAAAGGCGGAGTTTTGCCTTCAGAGGAACGTTGTAGGTGAGTCCTCTCTCAAGACACTCCTCGATCGAATACTGGGGCGGATCGATAAAATAATCGATGAAGGTGAGTTCATAGTTGTTCCGCGTATCTTCGATCGGGAAAATTTCCTGGAACACCTGATACAGCCCTTCGCTCTTGCGGCTGTCCGGTGTGGTCTCCAGCTGGAAGAAATCCTTGAAGGACTTCAGCTGAACCTCCAGAAGGTCAGGATATTCCAGAATTTTGGATGTTGCGAAATTAATTCGCGGTTTTCTAGTCTCAGTAGACATGTTCTGCCTTCGTTAAGGGGAAAATTTTTAAGACGGAAAAAAGGTTTAGAGCCTACTTTGGGCTCTAAACCTGTGTTGTGCCTCCCATCTAGGGGAGCGGGCGAAGTTACTTAACCTCAACCTCGGCGCCGGCTTCCTCGAGGGCAGCCTTCAGGGCCTCAGCCTCTGCCTTGGAGACTTTCTCCTTCACGGCAACGGGGGCCTTGTCTACCAGCTCCTTGGCCTCTTTCAGACCAAGACCGGCATTCTCCTTAACAGCCTTGATGACCTGGAGCTTAGCCTGGCCAGCGCTGGTGAGAATCACATCGAATTCGGTCTGCTCGGCAGCAGCACCGGCGGCTTCGCCAGCGGCGGCGGGAGCGGCTACTGCAACAGCTGCAGCTGCGGGCTCAATACCATATTCTTCCTTCAGGATCTTAGCGAGTTCCTGGACATCTTTGACGGTGAGGTTCACGAGTTCCTCTGCGAGTTTTTTAACGTCTGCCATAATTGTAAAATATTAAATTGTTTATTATTTGTTT
>JBGUPS010000029.1:0-5806 GCA_045130395.1 Candidatus Cryptobacteroides sp. | reverse complement strand
TGTCGATGCCTTCGATGGCCTCGTCGTACTTCTTCTTGGCGTTCACCACGTTCTTGCCGAAGGCGTCCTTGAATGCAATGAGCTGGTCCTCGAAGTTGGTCAGATCCAGGGAACGGTTCTTGGCATCGACCAGCTGCTTCCGGGCATCCAGAGACTTCTTGCCGGACTGCACCAGCAGAGTGATAATGGGGATGAACTGGTCCGGACGGACCATGTACATTTTCTCGTAGCCGGGAATTACGTTGATGCCGGAGAAGCCCTCGTTATCCAGCTCCAGCATGGACACCAGGACGGCATACTCGCAGCCTTTCTTCTTTCGGTCGATGTCCAGCTTGGCGTAGAAATCGGCATTGCGGTGCTTGGTGGCCGTAACGTCACTCTCGTTTTTCATTTCGAACATGATAGAAACCACCTCGACCTTATCTTCCTCCAGGCGGAAGATGAAGTCGCCTTTTGTGCCTGAGGACTCCCCTTCCTCCTTTACGGACTCGTTGTCCTTCACGAAGGTAGCCCCGGGCATCACCGGCAGGAGCATCTGGTTATACAGGGCATAGCAGTGTTGCTCCAGGTCTTCGCCCAGCAGCTTCACAGAGCGTTTAGCCTTAAAACTTTTATACAGCTCCACCTCCTTCTCCAGACCTTCGATCACCACTTCCTTCTTGCGGATTTCGTCCTCCTTCTTGGCCACGGCATCCGCCACGGCCTGCTGGGCCTTGAGGCGCAGGAGCTCGATTTCGTGCTCTTTGTCACTGAGGGCCTGCTTGTTCTGGGCGGCAATCAGCTGTCGCACATCGGCAACACGGCGGTTGAGCTCAGCGTTGAACTCTTCGTTTCTTACCTGACTGATAAGCTCGGCAAAATCTGCGTCATTGACGGTGATGGCGGTTCCGCACTTGGGGCACTTGATTTCCTTCATAATCCTGTTATTATCCATACAAAGATACGGATAATATTGGGATTGGTCGATTTTCGTCGAAAAAATGCGTATCTTTGAAACATGGAATACCTTTCTAAGCAACGATACGACGAGATTGCGGCCGAGTTGAAGCACCTTATCAACGAGGTCTATCCCAAGGTGGCAGATGACCTCGCGGAGGCCAGCGCCCAAGGGGACCGTAGCGATAATGCGGGCTACCGGGAAGCAAGGCGTATCCAGGGAAAGACCATCAGCCGTATCCGCTTCCTGCAGAGGATTCTGGAGCATTCCCGTGTAATCGACCCTGAGAATCTTCCTAAAGACAGGGTTTCCCTTCTGAGCCGGGTCGAATTCACAAACCTGTCGACAAATACACGAATGACCTTCGAGATTGTCAGCCCCCACGAGATGGACCTCGAGGCTGGCAAGATATCGCTAAAATCCCCTATCGGCGCCGCCCTGATGGGCAAAAAGGTCGGTGAAATCGCCGAAGCACAAGTGCCCGCCGGAACGCTCCGCCTGAGAATCGAAAGCATTACTTTTGACTAATCCCGGGACAGTATAGGTTTTGGCCCGGGATTTGCCTAAGTGCAGCAACCAAAACGTGTACTTAAATGATGAAAAAATTGATTCTTATGGCTGCAGGACTGGCGATGGTGCTGTCCGCGGCAGCACAGCCGAGCGGTGAAAAACCGCAAAAACCGGAACGTCCCCAGATGAAAGAGCGCCCCACCGTTGAACAGGAAGCGCAGATGAAAACGGACCAGATGGCCGCAGAACTGGGACTCGATGAAAAACAAATCAAGAAGGTCTATAAGTTCTTCAAGAGCGATATCCAGTATCGCCGGGAGAACTTTGAGTTTGCCGGTCCTCGTCCGGACGGGAACTTCCCTGCCCCGCCCCAAGGTGGATTTCCCGGCGGCCGTGGTGGCTTCTCTGGCGGTGGTCCCGGAGGAATGGGCCCTGGTGGCTTCCCTGGCGGCGGCCCTGGAATGCGCCCTGGCAATCCTCCCTCCGGTATGCCTGCATTCAATGGAGAAATCGACTATGAAGCATTAGACGAATACAACGCCAAGCAGGATAAAAAACTCCGTAAGATCATTGGCGACGAGAACTTCGAGAAGTGGCGTGCCAATCATCCTCAGGAGCGTCCCAAGATGCCGGAACCGAAGTTTGAGGAAGAAATTAACCAATAAGGATCCTTCCCAGTCTCGGTATCTTCTGGAGGAGTACGCAGGCCAGGGCTACAATGAGATAGGAGCCCAGCGCCGTAAGCAGAATCTGGACGGGTGTAGTCCAGATGCCCAGAACACCTTCAGTGCCAAGACCCAGCGTATTCCGCAGCCAGGCGGAGACAGACACCAGCACCAGTAAATGGCTCAGATACATGCCATAACTGGCTTGGGAGACGGGTAGGACAACCTGGCGATAGAATGTGCCATCGGCCTGTATTTTTCTTAACAGGAGAATCCAGCCGATGGCCATTAGCGTTACACCGATGCTGTCGTTCAGCCAAGGGGTTTCCCAGAGGGCGGCGAGGCCAACGGGGCCTTCAATGGGAAAGACGCCATGGGCATCTGCACCTACACGACGCAGAAAACCGGATACGCCGATGGCAAAGCCGCAGGAGAAGAGCGGCAGGGCCAGGGCGATTGTCTTCTTCCAGGACATCGGGCCCACAAACTTACGGAAATACAGGCCCAGCAACAGATATCCTATCATGCCGCTCAAATAATAGAACACGCCATACGTATTCCAGCTGGCCTCGCCCCAAAGCGGGTATTTGGCCGGATTGGGAATACCGGAAGGGCCATAAATGACCGGAGCAGCACCACCCAACCACTCCCTAAAAAGCGGAATGAGTGTGGTAAAGAGCCAGATAGCCAGATATACCTGCAGCTCTCCCTTCCCCACTTTTTCCGCCCAGGGAGAAAGCAGAGGCATCATCAGATACAGGCCGATAAGCATATACACGAACCAGAGGTGCCCGGCCGCATAGTTGAAATTCCACAACAAGTCTTTAAAATTCTGGACGGGTTCACCCCAGACGAGGGCATAGACCAAGGTCCAAACCACAAACGGCGGCAGAATCCTGCTGACCCGCTTGCGGAAGAATTCCTTTGTGGAATAGTGAAGCGGGAACTGCAAGTAACTGGAAGCAATGATAAACAGAGCCACTGCTGCCCGCGAAAGGACATCCAGGATTGAGACCCATACAGCATCTGAATGGGTAAGAATCAGTGAGCCCTCGCCGCCAAGGTAGAAAGGTTCTGTGCTATGGGTTAGCATAACCAGGAAACAGGCAATTACCCGTAACCAGTCCAGCCATATTTCTCGTTTGCTCTCCATTTTTGAAGCTGTTTCTATGTGGATCATCACAAAGATACGGAAAAATGCGTAACTTCGCGGTATGACAGAGAAAGAAAAGATGCTTGCCGGGCAGTTGTATTCGGCTGTGGACCCCCAGCTTCTGGAGGAGCTTGGAGAGGTTAAGGAAATCATTCACCGTTACAATGCCTTGCCGCCATCGGCACAAACAGAACGGCTGGCCATCCTGAAGGACCTGCTGGGCGGCATTGGTGACGATACCATCCTCATCAACCAGCCTTTCTACTGCGATTATGGGAAGCAGATCCGTGTAGGGAAACGTTTCTTTGCCAATTTCCACTTCACCGTGCTGGACGAAGCACCGGTGACCATCGGTGACGATTGTTTCGTCGGCCCCAACGTGAGCATCTATACGGCCTGCCACAGCACGGATCCGGCCGAGAGGAACAGCCGTCGCGAGTGGGCGGAGCCGGTCACTATCGGCAACAATGTCTGGATTGGCGGGAATGTAACCATCCTGCCCGGCGTCACCATCGGCGATAATGTCACCATCGGCGCAGGAGCCGTCGTCACCAAGGATATTCCTGCCGATGTCGTCGTTGCCGGCAACCCGGCCAAAATCATTAAGCGGTTATAAGTCTATTACTTAAGGAGCTCGCAAATAGCTTCAATCACCTTTTCCTGTGTAGGGGCGCTGAAGCCGTGGCCCTCGCCCGGGAAGATGGTCAGGCGGGCATCCTTGTAAGCCTTTTCGGCCTGCTTCGAGTAATTCACGTTTACTACCATGTCCGCATCGCCGTGGAAAATCTCCACCGGCCCTTCATACTGACTAATCGTCCCATATACATCCAGGTCATATAGGCCTTCCAGATAGGCGTGGCCCAGGTTGACGCCCCAGAAATCCACTACCTCGGGCATATCGTCCAGCTTGGGGAACATCTTCACCCAATCGTCCTTGATGCAGAAGGCCGGGTAGATAAGGATGAGCCTTTCAATCTCGCTGCGACGCTCTGCCCCAACGAGGGCGCTCACCATGCCGCCCTGGCTTTCGCCAATCAGGATGATTCGGTTCGGGTCGATGAACGTCTGCGCTTTCAAGGCATCCATCACGGCCTTCAAATCTTCCGCCTCGGTGAAGATGGACATCTCCGTGGTTTTCCCTTCCGAACGGCTGGCGACGGAACCGCCGCAGAAATCGTAACAGTACACGGCGTAGCCCTTGGCAGCCAGCGCCTTCGCATACGGTTCCCCAAACTGGTGCGTCCCGTTGAAACCGTGGGAGAAGATTACCAGCGGAGCCTTTTTAACGCCATCGGGCCGATACAAAATGCCATAGACCTGTTTGTCGCCGCTACGGAGCAACAGCTCTTCCTCGGTAAAGGTGCCCTTCCCTGCTCCGCCTCCGCAGGAGGTAAGAATAAGTGCCATCGTCCAAAAAGAAAGAAATAATTGTTTCATAGTGAGAAGTATTTATGTCGATTTAAGCCTTTTTCCTGTGCCCGGCCCAGACCACGCCCGCGAGGATGGCCGCCGAACCGACCGCCCCGGCCAGCGTCAGCCGCTCGCCCAGCAACGCCATCGCAGACAATAGCGTGAAAATGGGATTTAAATATACGTAGTTGGTCGATGTCACATTCCCCAGCCGGTCCATTACAAGGTTCCAGGCAAGGAAACAAGCCAGCGAGGCAATCAGTCCCAGGAAAATCAGGTTTCCCCAAACGGCAGGCTGCATCAGGATATCAGCGTCGAAGGAATCCTTACACCCACCAAGGAATGGAAGAATCGTTAACAAGCCGTAAATGAACACTTTCCGTGTTGCCGTGAGCGTTCCGTATTCCCGCGTCATCTCGCCCATGAAGAGGCTGTAAACAGCCCAGCACAAGGCCGCGCCGATAGCAAGGAGGTCTCCCCTTGCCGATAATTGGATCCGCCTCCCTTCAAAGACCATCAGGCCCATGCCCAGCAGGGCCAGCACCGTTCCGCCCACAAGGGGCCACCCGACATGGATTTTCTCCAGGTTTTCGGCGAATCTCCCCTTTCCCAGTCGGCTGTAGAGCAGAGTCAGGACAGCCGTCCAGAGGGGCGCCGTGCCCACTAGAAAAGCGGCATTACTGGCCTGGGTATATACCAGAGCAGTGTTTTCCGTGAGAAAATACATGGACCCGCCGGTGACGCCAAGGAGAAAGAAAACGCCCTCATCCTTCCACCCGTTCCAAACCTTACGCTCCTTCCGGGCAGCCAGCGTATAGACCCAAATGCCTACATACGCCAAAACAAAGCGACAAAAGAAAATGGCCGCCGGATCCATCCCCGCCCCAATGAGCACCTTGGTACACACAAACGTAACGCCCCAAATGGCAATCACCACCAGGGCCAGAAGATGATATGCTGCCTTTCCTTGCACGAGCCCAAAGTTACTGAAAATTTGCCGCCTATCAAACAAGAGAATTAACCAATAGTCAATTTGACCTAGGTTGTCTTTCGCTAGAAAAAGTTGACTCCCATTAAAGAAAAGAAATGGGAAAGACAAAAGAGAACAAAGAGAAGTATTATGACGAAGTG
>JBGUPS010000028.1:0-61950 GCA_045130395.1 Candidatus Cryptobacteroides sp. | reverse complement strand
CCTGTGCAAAGCACTGGACTGCCAGCCGGGAGACCTGCTGGAGTTCCAGTCAGAACAATAGCGCTTTGCGCGCCTGGCACGTAAGTGATTGATTACGTGTCGATAAAACGATTGGACGGGGCCCGTTTGGGGTCCCGTTCAGTTGTTTAATGGGCTGTCTTATAAGATGTTACATAACAGGTCTATTGATGTGGTGCTAGAGCATAGCGCATTTTCATACTATGGAAACTCCGGGGAAAATCTGTATCTTTGCTCCTATGCGAATCCATTCCTACTTTTTTTTGCTTCTGCTTGCCGTGGCTTGCCAGCCCAAACCTTACGGCCCCGTGCCCACGGAGGCGCAGTTGCGGTGGCAGCAGATGGAATACAACCTGTTCGTGCACTTCGGTCCCAACACCTTCAGTGGGGTCGAATGGGGCAGTGGAGCGGAGCCGGAGGATCTTTTCAATCCCACGGAACTGGACTGCCGGCAGTGGGCTGCCACGGCACGGAACGCCGGCATGAAAGGCATCATCGTCACGGCCAAACACCACGACGGCTTTTGCCTGTGGCCTTCCCGGACCAGCACGCACACGGTGGCGCAAAGCAGCTGGCGCAATGGGAAGGGCGATGTCCTCAAAGAACTGTCGGAGGCCTGCCGAGAGTATGGACTGGGCTTCGGCGTGTATCTCTCGCCGTGGGACCGGAACCATCCCTTATATGGTACGCCTGCTTACAACGACTCCTACGTGGCCGCTCTCCAGGAAATCCATGATGGTCGATACGGCCCCGTTTTCGAGCATTGGTTCGATGGTGCCTGCGGAGAAGGTCCGACGGGCAAACGGCAGGTATATGACTGGCCCACTTTCTTCGGAACTATGCGCCAGCTGAGCCCGCAGACCATCCTTTTCAGTGACATCGGACCGGATTGTCGATGGGTGGGCAATGAGCAGGGGCGTGCCTCCGAAACTGCCTGGAGTCGCCTGAACACGGAGGGCTTCACCCCCGGCGCTGGAGCACCTCCCATAGATACCCTGCAGCGGGGCAATGTGCACGGAGCGGCGTGGGTGCCTGCAGAGACAGACGTTTCCATCCGTCCGGGCTGGTTCTGGCGGGAATCTGAGACGGCGCAGTTAAAATCGACAGAAGCCTTGTTTGACATATGGCTTACCAGCGTCGGACGGAATTCCGTTCTGCTGCTAAACGTTCCAGCCGATACCCGTGGACGCATTCCCTCGGCCGATTCCCTCCGTCTGATGGAATTCCGCGCCCTGCGGGAACGGGTGTTCGGAAACAACCTGGCACAGGAAGCCCGGCAGCGCCTGCGTGGCAACACCCTGGATATCAAGTTGCCGGAAGAGCGGACCTTCAATCTGATAGAACTACGGGAAGATATTTCGCTGGGACAGCGCATCTACTCCTTCCTTGTAGAGATGGAAGAGGACGGCCACTGGACTGTGCTTGCGGAGGGGACAACTATCGGTTATAAGCGGATTCTTCCCGTTCCCGCGTGCAGCAGCCGTCATCTCCGCGTACGTATTACAGGCGCGTATGCCAAGCCGGTGCTATTAAACGCCGCCTTATATCGACAATAGTCCTGTTGCGTAACAAGCTATAAGACAGCCCATTAAACAACTGAACGGGACCCCGGACGGGCCCCGTTCAATCATTTTATCGACACGTAATCAATCACTTACGTGCCAGGCGCGCAAAGCGCTATTCTCCTCCGAAATGATGGGGGAGAACGGCAGAATCGTAAAAAACGTGATTTTTTTCAGGAATGTTTTTTACGATTCTTCTTTTTCTCAACGCATCCATCTACCTTTATGCGTGGCAGATAAATCCCTGCCAAGGTAACTTATGAAAGAGAAGAGACGATTTGTAGCTGGAGCCGTGAATCACTGTTACCAGAAAACCATTAATGGAGAACTGATTTTTTACTCAGTCAGTGACTATTTGGTGTGTTTTACCCACATTAGTGTAGCTTCACGCAGGCATGCTGTGAGCGTCCTGTCGCAGGTTCTCATGCCCGATCACCTGCATGGAAGTGTTGTCGCTGATAAGAAATCAGAACTAGAGGCATTCGTGCAGGATTATACCAGTCATTTTGCGCGGGCGCACAATGCGTTATGTCACCGAAACGAACCACTGTTCAGGCCATTTGGAAGTGCGCCCAAGTCGGGTAGTAAGGATGTACGCTCCAATTTGATTTACCTGGGGAATAATGGTCCGGAGAGAAAATTGTCTACAGTAGCGGAGGGTTATCGATGGTCTTTCCTGCCATATTTTCAAAGCAAGCATCCCTTTTCAGAAAAACTCCGACTGGAACATGCCACCCATCCCATGAGGCAGGCAATCCGTGAAGTACAGGCTTTTAGAAAAGCGGAATTGCCTATGAGTTATGCCGCCATCCGGCGATTAACAGCCAAACTGACTGATGTAGAAAAGAACCAACTGGCGGACTATATTATATCGGCATACCAATACATTGATTATGATGCGGCAATAGCGTACTTTGGTGATTATCAAACGATGTTGGAGGCCATGCATGCAAGCAAAGGGACAGAGTATGAAATAAAGGAAGAGTTTGTCGGGTGGGATGACAAGGTATATGGTCAAATGTCCAAGTTGATTCAAACCCATGTATGCCGTGTCGATGTACACGACTTCCTGGCTTGGTCGGAGGACAAAAGGAGAGAGTTGTTCCTATTTCTAAAGGACAACACGGACGCTACAGCCAGGCAAGTGTATAAGTTTCTGCGATGCCCGCCTGGAATGTAAGCGCCTGAGAGTGTTTGAGTTAAGCAATCAAACGGCGCTTGGAATCGACCCCGTTTATTGTGTTAAGTGTATGATATACAGTGCATTATATACCAGGTCGCAAAGGGGAGAGAGGGGAAAAGGGGGGGCGTAATTAGATATTCTGCGAAATTTTGTATCTTTGTATTCCTAAGATTGAAAGCATGAGTACACACGTTGTTATTATGGCCGGAGGAATTGGCAGCAGGTTGTGGCCGCTGTCTACGCCGGATGTTCCGAAGCAGTTTATCGATGTGTTGGGGGTGGGGCGCAGCCTGATCCAGCTCACCGTGGACCGTTTCGCGGCCGTTTGCGAGCCGCAGCATTTCTGGGTGGTTACCGGCGAAAGATATGTCTCGCTGGTTAAGCAGCAGCTCCCGGACATTCCGGACAGCCAGATCCTTCTGGAGCCGGAAGGCCGTAATACGGCTCCGTGTATTGCGTACGCTTCCTGGAAAATCCAGATGCAGGACCCTCAGGCCAATATCGTGGTCACTCCTGCCGATGCCCTCGTGCTCAAAACCGAGGCTTTTACGGAAACCATCACCAAGGCCCTTGAATTCACGGAAGAGCGGGACGCCATTGTTACCGTGGGCATTGCTCCCACCCGTCCGGAGACCGGCTATGGCTATATCCATGCTACGGAAGCGCTTCACGGCCAGCTCATTAAAGTGAGCGAATTCAAGGAAAAACCGGACCTGGATACGGCTATTCAATACCTGGAGGACGGCCACTATTTCTGGAACGCCGGCATCTTTGTGTGGAACGTGAAGACCATCGTGAAGGAACTCCGTGCCTACGCCCCGCAGATTGCCGCGGTGATGGATGAACTGAAGCCCTCGTTCTTCACGCCCAAGGAGCAGGAGGAGCTCCGCCGTTTGTTCCCCACCTGCGAGAAAATCTCCATCGACTATGCAGTCATGGAAAAGAGTCCGCGCATCTATGTGATTGCCGAGGACCTCGCCTGGAGCGACCTGGGCAGTTGGGGGAGTATAATGACACACCTGAAGGCGGACGAGGACGGCAATACGGTTGTCGGCAAGGATGTACGTCTTTTCGACTGCAGCAATTGCATCGTGCACACGGCGGAAGAGAAGACCGTGGTGGTGGAAGGCCTTGACGGATACATTGTTTCGGAGTCCAAAGACCGACTCCTGATTTGCCGGCTTTCCCAGGAACAGCACATCAAAGAATACTCCGCGTAGAAATTTTTCGAAAAAAGTATTGCGGATTCCAAAAAAGTTACTACCTTTGCAATCCCGTTTACGGGAAATCGCAAAACAGGAGACTCGTTAGCTCAGTTGGTAGAGCACAACACTTTTAATGTTGGGGTCTCGGGTTCGAGCCCCGAACGGGTCACAAAGACATAAACACCAGTCTGAATGCGCTCTTAGCTCAGCTGGTAGAGCAGCTGACTCTTAATCAGCGGGTCTAGGGTTCGAGTCCCTAAGAGCGCACTTGAAAAGACGTCCAATCGGGCGTCTTTTTTTGTTGCACCAGAGCCGGAAAAAGCGTATCTTTGTAAGGATATGATCAAGATTCTGAAGGCGTCGGCAGGGTCCGGCAAAACATACAGCCTGGCAAGGGAGTACATCCGGCTCATTCTGCAGAGTGAGAAGCCGGATGCATATCGTCACGTTCTGGCGGTAACCTTTACCAACAAGGCCACGGACGAGATGAAACGCCGCATCCTTCAGGAGCTTTACGTATTGTCCCGCAATCCGGATGCGTCCCCGTATCTAAAGGATTTCGTGCCTTCCGTCCTGCCGGACAAAGCCAGCCTGCAAAAGCGGGCGCTGCAGCAGCTCACGGGCATCCTGCACGATTATTCCGCCTTTGCGGTATCCACCATCGACCGCTTTTTCCAGCAAACCCTGCGCGCTTTCTCCCGGGAAATCGGCCAGTTCTCCACCTATCAGGTGCAACTGGACCGGGACGCGCTGGTGCAGGAAGGGGTAGACCGTGTGTTGGACAACCTCTCGGAAAGTGACCGCACCCTGCTGGAATGGCTTACCCGGAGCGTCCAGGAGGATCTGGAGCAGCGGGGCCGTTTCTCGTTGGAAGGCCGATTGGAGGAGGTCGCCCAAAGCCTGCAGAGTCTGCCGGAAGGGGAGGGGAACTTCCCGCGGGAGAAACTGGAAGCGCTTCGCAAAACCTGCCGGGAGGTGATATCGACCTTCCGGAAACAGGTGACGGAAGCGGCACAGGCCTGCCTGAAGGTGCTGCAGGAAGCGGGCGTGGCGCCGGAAGATAGCAACCGCGGTTTCCTGAAGCACTTGTACAATTATCAGGACGAGAAGGCACCAGTGAAAAAACCCACGGACAGTTTCCTGTCCAAGGCGCCGGACCCGGAACTGTGGTTCGCCAAGAGCAAACAGGCCCTGCGGCAGCGGGTAGAGGGTGTGCTGGACGGCCCGTTGCAGGCGTTCATGGCCTGCTGGGACCGGCCCTATAAGGTCTATGTCACCGCGCAGACCCTCCTGTCCCAGTTATATGGCCTGGGCGTTATCAGCGAACTCCGCGCGGCGCTCACGGACATCCAAAAAGAGAAAAACGTCCTGTCCATTGACGATAGCAACACCATCCTCCGCGGCATCATCGACGGAACGGATACGCCGTTCATTTATGAGAAGTTGGGGGTGCGTTATGAAGACTTCCTGCTGGACGAATTCCAGGATACGGCGGACATCCAGTGGGAAAACTTCCGTCCGTTGCTCCAAAACAGCAACAGCAGCGGCTTCGACTCGCTGGTGGTGGGCGATGTTAAACAGAGCATCTACCGCTGGCGCGGCGGCGACTGGGAACTGCTCGGGGGCCGTCTGGAGCAGGAATTTTCACAGGTTCAAACGGACAGCCTGGTCAAAAACTTCCGCACCTGCAAGGCCATCGTGGAGTTCAACAACGATTTCTTTGCTTATGCTGCGGAGCAGCTGGGCTTGCAGGAATTGTATGCCGATGTTAAACAGACGCCCTGTTTCCGGGACCCGGCTCCGGGCTCGGTGGAGGTATGTTTTGTGGAAGACCAGATGGCCCAAATCCTGGATACGCTCCATCAGGTTAAAGAGCGGGGAGGGCAGTGGGAAGACATCGCCATCCTGGTACGCGGAAACGCAGAAGGCGCTGCCGTAGCGGCCCTGCTGGTAGAGAACGGCATCCCGGTGGTATCGGACGATTCCCTCTATGTGAAGACCTCCGTCACCGTGCGCCGGCTGGTGTCCCAGCTGTCGCTGCTGGATGCACCTGTGGAGACGGAATGCCCCACCGTGGCCGGCTATCTGGCCCGGAGCATGGACGTGCAAATCCCGGAACATTACCATTCGCTGCCGGATTTGGCAGAAGGCTTGTTGCGTGACTTACAGGCATCGTCCCCGGAAACTTTTGCCGCGGAAATTCCTTATATCCAGTCGTTTATGGACTATCTGCAGGATTGGACAGCTACCGGCGGTAACAACCTGAACGCCTTCCTGCGCAGCTGGGAGGAGGCCGATCCCAAGATTGCATCGCCCCAAAGCGGCCACTCCGTGCGCGTGATGACCATCCACAAGTCCAAGGGCCTGGAATTCCCCTTTGTGATTGTTCCTTTCGCCGAAAAAGTGACGCTGTACAAAGCCTCTCCGTATTGGTGCAAACCGGCGGTGGAGGGCACGGCGCTGGAGCACGATGCCGACGGCGTATACCGGGTAAGATTGGACGAGAACGCGGCCGATTCCCTCTTCGGTGCGGACTATGAGCGGGAGCGCAGGCTGGAGGCCATCGACAATATCAATGTATTTTATGTAGCGCTGACGCGTGCCAAATACGGGCTCAAAGTGATTGCCTGCCCGCCTCCGCAAAAATCCAGCGGCTGGAAAAACATGTCGCAGCTGCTGTACAGTTTTGTGGGCGGCAGCGAGTTCATGACAGGGGAGCCCTATCCGCTGGGTTCGCTCAAGCGGGAGGAAGAAGGCGCCCTCGTGCTTACCATGGGCTATCAGTCGTACCCGGCCAACAGTGGTAAACGCCTGAAAGTGAGCCCGGAAGCGGCCGACTATTTTGGGGCCGACGGCAGCACGGGCATGGAGGCCAGCCGTCGTATCCGGGGCAATGTGCTGCACGGCATCCTGGCCCGGATCGACACTGCCGAGGACCTGCCTGCGGCTGTTGCGGCGGCCGTGCAGGATGGAGGACTTCCTGCGCGGGAACAGGAGGCTACGCTGGCCTTCTTGCAGGAACGCCTGCATAGCGTGGAGGACAAAGCCTGGTTCGCTCCCGAGAACGTCATCTGGAAGGAGGCGGCCATCCTCGGACCGGACGGCCTGGAATACCGCCCGGACCGTGTTATACGCAAACCGGACGGGTCCGTGGAGGTCATCGACTATAAATTTGGTGCGCAAAAAGAAAGTTACGTCCGCCAGGTAGGGCGTTATATGCAGTTATACAGGAAGATGGGCTACGAAAAAGTTAGCGGATACCTTTGGTATTTAGACGATAATTTCACTATCTTTGTATCCGGTTAATTAGAGAATGTGCGTCTATGGAAGCAAGTGAGAACACTATAAAGCTTTATTACAATACGGAAGTGGAAAAATTGCAAATGCCGGAATACGGCCGCAATGTGCTCCACATGGTAGAACAACTGAAGGACATCCCGGACCGTGCCAAGCGTACGGAGCAGGCCTATGCCGTTGTCAAGGTAATGGAAAGCCTGAACCCGCAGGTGCACCAGCAGGATAATTTCGCCCAGAAACTCTGGGACCATCTGTTCATCATCGCCGGGTATGACCTGGACGTAGATGCACCTTTCCCCAAACCGCTTCCGGAGGTGGTGAACAGCCGCCCGGATCCCATCCCCCTGAACACAAAACCCATCCGCGCCCGTCATTACGGCCGCAATATCGAGAGCATCCTGGACTTGATAGCCACCGAACCGGAAGGGGAGGTGAAAACCGCCATGATCCGGTCCCTGGCCATCTATATGCGCCAGCAGTACCTCATCTGGAACAAGGACACCGTGGCCGATGCCACCATTTTCCAGGACATCGAACGCCTCTCCGGTGGCCGGGTAAAAGTTCCCGAAGGACTGGAACTGACCAAAATTTCGGCCGATGCTTCCTTCAACCGGCCGGGTATGAATCTGGGCTTCCAGGCAAACAAAGGCGGCAAGTTCAACCGGAATTACCGCAGTAAAAACAAAAAGAAATGAATCCTGTCACCAAATACTGGAACAGCCTTTCGGAGCGCAAGCAGACAGGTATCCGTTACGCTGGTATCTTCCTTGTTCTTATTCTCACCCTCACGGTTGCCGTGTCGGTGATTTCGTATCTGTTCACCTGGAAACAGGACCAAAGTGCGCTCATGGCCACGGATCCCACCATCCAGAATGCTGCGGCATCCTCGGGCCTGTCCATGGGGCATTTCCTGGTAACGGAGAGTTTTGGCCTGGCGGCATTCTGCATCCTGGCTTTCTTGATGGCCTGGTGCGTCAAACTCCTGTGGAAGGAGAGTCCCGTCCGCCTCAAAAAGTGGTTTTACGGCTGCTTCTCGCTTAGTTTCATTCTCTCTTGGATCCTGGCGATGGTGGGTATGCTCACCAAATGGGAGTATGCCTTTATCGGCGGTCTGGGCGGCCGTGCAGGAGCTGCAGTGGTCGGCTTCATGGTCTCAAAATTGGGAGAAATCATCACGTCGGTCATCCTGCTGGCCCTGCTCGTTTTCTGGTTCTATTGCCTGAGCGCCCGTTTTGCCTCGCTGCTCATGGGCAAGCGTCCTGCTGCAGGGGAAGGGGAGGGAGCACCGGAAGACAACGATGCTGCCGTGGCGCCCGTCGTGGAACCCGCCCCGGCCTTATCCTTTGTCACCAGTGAAACCACGGATGTGCCTCCGGTAGAGGAAAAGAAGCCCCGGAACATCTTCAAGCGGCGTCCCAAGCCGGAGAAGGTGGAAGAGGAGGTCGATGCGGAGAACGCCCCCGCAGAAGGAGAAGATACTGCACAGCAGGAGGGTGAACCCGGCCTTAACGTAGTGACGGACGACACTCTGGAGCAGGAAGTGAAAGAACCGCTCAAGCCCATCGACAACCGCCTGGATCCGCCGGATGGCCTGCCCAAGTACAAAACGCCTTCACTGGAAATTCTGGGAGACTATACCAGTGCCCGCCACGAAGTGTCGCAGGACGAGCTCAGCCGCAACAACAACAAGATTCGCGCAACCCTGGCCAGTTACAAGATCCAGGTTCGTGACGTAACGGCCGTGGTGGGTCCCACCGTCACCCTTTACAAGGTGTATCCCGCCCCCGGCGTCAAGATTTCCGCCATTAAGCAGCTGCAGGAAGATATCGGTATTTCTCTGAACGCTAAGGGCGTACGTATCACCACGCTGTCGGATTCCGTGGGTATCGAGGTGGCCAATGACAAATCGTCCATCGTGCCGCTGAAGGCCCTCCTGAACGATACGGCTTTCCGCGACAGTAAGGCGGAACTGCCCGTTGCCATCGGCTATACCATTTCCCAGCAGGTGAAAGTGTTCGACCTGGCCGATGCGCCGCACCTCCTGGTGGCCGGTGCTACCAAGCAGGGTAAATCCGTGGGCCTGAACGTCATCGTGGCTTCGCTGCTGTATTCCAAGCACCCCTCGGAGCTCAAATTCGTGTTCGTGGACCCGAAGATGGTGGAATTCTCCTCCTACGGACATCTGCTGCACCACTACCTGGCTGTGCTGCCCAACGCCGCCAGCGAGCAGGAGGAGGCCGACAAGGCCATCGTCAAAAACGCCAAGGACGCCGCCGCCATCCTCAATTCCCTCTGCGTGGAAATGGATGCCCGTTATGAGCTGCTGTCCAAGGCCTATGTGAACAATATCAAGCTCTATAACAGCAAGTGGAAAGACCATCACCTCCGTGCGGACGAAGGTCACCACTTCATGCCGTATATTGTGGTAATCATCGATGAGTACGCCGACCTTACCATGGCCGGTGGCGGTACACCGGAAGCCAAGGCCCAGGCCCGCACCATCACCACTTCCGTCATCCGTCTGGCCCAGAAGGGCCGTGCCGCCGGTCTGCACTGCATCCTGGCCACCCAGCGTCCTACGGTGGATGTGATTACCGGTCTTATCAAGGCCAACTTCCCCATGCGTATCGCTTTCCGCGTAACTTCCCGTATCGACTCATCCACCATTCTGGACCAGCCGGGCGCCGACAAACTGATTGGCCGTGGCGATATGCTCCTGTACACCGGTATTGACATGGAACGTGTGCAGTGCGCCTATATCGGCAACGACGAAATCGTGGACCTGACCAACGCCATTGCGGAGCAAACCGGTTACCAGAAGAGCTACAACACGCCGTATTACCTCCCGGAGCCTCCTGCACCGGAAGGCGAAGAGGGCAGCGGCGGCATGGTGGACATGAACAAGCTGGACGAACGCTTCGAGGAAGCTGCCCGCACCGTGGTGCTGAACCAGCGTGGCTCCACCTCGGACCTGCAGCGCAAGCTTGGCATGGGTTATGCAAAAGCAGGACGTGTAATGGACCAGCTGGAAGCCGCCGGCATCGTGGGCCCGCAGAACGGCTCCAAGCCGCGTGAGGTCCTGGTGAAGGACATGGCGGAACTGGACGAGGTCCTGCAGCATTTCATGAACCCGGATGAATGAAAAAACTGATTAGCCTCATTGTTTGTGGAATGTGCTGCCTTGGCGCCTGGGCACAGGGCAGCATTCCTTTATTGGACAAGGTGCAAGGGCATCGGGTCACGTTTCACTATACCTATTCGCTCTCCAAGAACGGCGCCGATTTCAGTCCCGTTACGGACGGAGAAGTCATCCTGGAAGACAATGCCTATATCCTGGAAGGACTGGGCCTGGAAGTCATTAGCGACGGCAACACCCGCTGGTCCCTGGACCGGGGAGCAAAGGAATTGGTGATTGAACTGGTAGAAAAGGAGGACCTTTTCACCAATCCCGCCCTGTTTGTCTTCAACTATAAACAGTACATGGACAAAATAGAGGTAAACGCTTCCGGGACTGCCTATCTGGACGTTACGCTCAATCTGGATGCGGATACCCGGACACGTTTCCTGTTGACGGACATCGTGTTCATGGAACCCAAAGGAAAAAGCGACTTTTCGATGGACGAAAAATCGCTTTCCAGTGACTATATTGTAACGGACCTGCGTTAATTACTCTTTCACGCAGCGTACACTGAGGGCGAGGGATTCTTTACTTCCCTTGCCTTTTTTAACATAAGGCTCTTCGCAGTAGATGTAGCGATAAACGCCCAGACTTTCGTCTCCCTCGGCAACATCGTCGCTGGTCCACCAGGCGGCGTATTCCTTATAACCGCGTGCCTGGGTGGAGGTGGCCAGGTCCATGTAACCCACGGGAATAGCGTTGAACTTCGTCTCGTTGGTGATAACCACGTCCGGCCAGTAAGGCCACATTTCCACATCCAGGAAGCGGGCTTTGCCCATCAACTCTCCGGAAATATTACCCAGGTCCTCGTCAAATTCGGCGGCGGTGGGCAGGCGCCAGCCATCCGGGCAGATGTCCTGGGCTTCTTCCCAGGAGTAGTACTGACCGAAAAGGTCCGCCACTACGTCGCTGTCCTGGTAGGAGCGCCCGACGGGCTCCAGCGTAAAGAGATTCTGGCCCATCCAGGTATGATTGCCAATGAGGGCGGTGTACATCTCGATTTCGTATTCGTCGAAGTAGATGTATTCCGTGGTTCCTTCAATTCCGTCCATGGCCGTATCCGGGTCGATGGCCTGGAACGTGACGCTGGAGGAAGTGCTGTAGTAATTGCCGTTGAGGGCATACAGGGTGGCTGTAACGGTATAGGTGCCAGGGTCTTCGGGTGTAAAATAGTAGGCCGGATTGGATTTGTCCACGTCCCGGGTGGTTGTGTCACGCGAAAAGCCCGACACCTGCCAATAGACACCCATCTTTCCGGGATCCGTATTGTCGGAGACGTAAATATCGTCGATATAGATGCGGAACTCCTGCTCCTCTCCAAACTGGACAAACTGGGGCTGGGCACTCATCCATAGACCTCCCAGGGAAGGCGTTGTGGTGGTGGTTGTGGTCTTTTTGCATCCGACGCCAAGAACGGCGGCAAAAGCCAGGGCCAAAATGGCTATTTTGATTTTCATAAGCTGTCTTGTCTTAACCTGCAAATATCGGTATTTTTTTGTATTTTTGTGCAAAATACTTGCCAAAGAATGCAAAAACTCCTGCCGGTTCTTCTCCTGTTTGCCCTGATGGCCTGCGTGCCTTCCCGGGGCCGCTATGTCCAAATCCAGGGTTTTGCCCAGGGGGGTACCTATACCATTAAACTGAATATGAAGGGCGTAGGGGAGAAGGTGGAGACCATCCGCGACAGTGTGGATGCCTTGCTGTTGCAAATCGACACTACGCTTTCCGGTTACAACAAGCGCTCGTTGCTGTCCCGCTTCAATGCAGGGGAGGCTGTCCCTGCCACGCCGCTTTTCCTGGACATGTACCGTTGCGCCTATCAGTATTGGGAGCGTTCCGGCGGGCTGGTGGACTGCGCTGCCGGTCCGCTGTTCAATGCCTGGGGCTTCGGTTTCCGTGAGCAGCAGTTTCCTTCGGAGGAGAAAATCCGCGGTTTGCAGGAAAAATACGGCATGCGCTTCCTTCCCAAGGAACTGCCGGTAAAGGACGGAATGGTCTATCCTGCCGATGTCAATTATCCGGAGTTGAATTACAACGCCATCGCGCAGGGGTACAGTTGCGACGTCATCGCCAAATACCTTTATAGTATCGGCGTAAAGGATATGCTGGTCGATATAGGTGAAATCTGGTGCGACGGAGTCAATCCTTCCGGGAAACCCTGGTCCGTGGGCGTAGACCGTCCCATCGACCAGCCGCAGGAACCTTCGGATGAATTAGACGGCATCTGGAGCTCGGAGGCAAATGCCTGTGGCATCGTTACTTCCGGCAATTACCGGAAGTTCTATCTCAAGGACGGTAAAAAATACGCGCATACGGTGAACCCGCTCACAGGCTATCCTGTGACGCACAATCTGCTCAGCGCTACGGTGGTGTCGTCGGTCAGCGCTGCGGAGGCGGATGCCGTTGCTACCTGGTGCATGGTGGCCGGCCTGGAAGCCGCTCGGCAGCTCATCCTGGACAACCCGGCGCTGGAGGGGTATCTGATCACGGCCACGGAAAACGGCGGCATGGCGGAGTGGGCCAGCCCCGGCTTTACATTGAGGCAATAATTTCCAACACCCATACCAGCAGGCGGCACAGGCCGTCTGTTGCTTTTATCAGGAGGTCCGGGCAGCAGCTTAGTCCACCCAGGGCTACGGTGACAACCGCCACTCCCATAAGGGCCGTGGTGAGGGGAATGGCCATCAGGTTCGTGAGCAGGAAATACCGGGGGAAGCTGTGGAAGCGCAGCCAGGCCAGCGGACCGGTGAACAGCTGGCAACTGATACTGAGCGCGGCCATAGACCAAATCTTGCGAAAAGGGTCCCAGGATACGGACGCCGGATACCAGGCCTCCAGCAGCGGATACAGCAGGAAAATGCCCGCCATGGCCAGGTAACTGAGCTGGAATCCCACTTCCCGGACGGCGGCCGGGTCCAGGACCAACTGGATCAGCAGCGCCAGGCAAAGCACCCGCACGGCCTTCCGAGGGCGTCCCAGCAGGTGCAGCGTCTCGTTTATGACGATAAACAGGAAGGCCCGGACAATGGACGCGCCCGCGCCGGTCATCAGCGTGAAAAAGCCGGCGCCCAGTACGATGAGCCCGAAGCGGATGCGCCGGGCGGCGGGGGATGCCCCCAGCACGCGGGTGAGCTTATCGAAAATCAGGTAAATAATGCCGATATGGAGGCCGGAAAGCGCCAGCACGTGCGATGCGCCGCTTGCTCGGAAAATGGTTATCGTCTCCTGTGATAGTCCGCTGCGGTCGCCGGTCAAAAGCGCTTTGAGCAGCGCCGGCGTTCCCGGGTTCCGGAAGGGGAGCGTGTCGATGTAAGCACGGAGTTGACCTACGGCACCATCGGCCCAATCTTGAATCCGGAAATGCAGGCTCACGCCCGGTTGGAGGGCGTTCCAGGCACAGAAGATGCCTGCGAGCAGGAAGGTTCCGGACAGGATGGCCAGGCTCAGCGTGCCGTTCGCGTGCATGAGTTTTTTCTGCGCCAGGCAGGGGAGGGCGATGACTAAAAGGAGGGCGCAGGGGAGCATGAAATGGCTGCCGGAGAGCATTGTCCCCGCGATGACGCCTGCCGTAAAAGAGATCGACAGCGTTTCTATGCCTCTCGCCTCAACCATACATGCAAAAATACCAAATATATTTTGTATATTTGCGAAGATATACCGAACAATAATTTAAAATCACATAATTTATGATTATTCTTGTTATCAACTGCGGCAGCTCTTCCATCAAGTACCAGCTTCTGGACATGAAGAACGATGACGTATTCGACGTTATTGCCAAGGGTATCTGCGAAAAGATCGGCCTTCCCGCCGGCATTCTCCAATATGCTCCCACCGGGGGCGAGAAACAGGTGAAGGATGTTCCCATCCCGGACCACAAAGTGGGCATGCAGCTCATCCTGGCCGCCCTTACGGACAAGGAGACGGGCGTGCTCAAGTCCCTGGAGGACATCGAGGCCGTAGGTCACCGCATCGTGCAGGGTGGCGACTTCTTCTCCGGTTCCGTGCTGGTGGACGACGACGTCATCGACAAGATTACCTTCTGCGCCGATTTCGCCCCGCTGCACAATCCGGCCCACCTGCTGGGTATCCGTGCCATGCAGGAGGTTCTTCCTTCCGTGCCGCAGGTGGTCACGTTCGACACTGCCTTCCACCAGACCATGCCTTCGTACGCATACATGTATGGTCTTCCTTACGAATACTATGAAAAATACCGCGTCCGTCGCTACGGTGCGCACGGCACCTCCCACCAGTTCGTGGCCGGTGTGGGTGCAAAGCTCGCGGGCCTGGATATCAACAGCTCCAAAATCATCACCTGCCACCTGGGCGCCGGCAGCTCCATCTGCGCCATCCAGAACGGCAAGTGCGTAGACACTTCCATGGGCTTCACCCCGCTGGAGGGCATGATCATGGGTACCCGCGTAGGTAATATCGACGCCAACGCCGTCCTGTACCTGGAAAAGAAGCTGGGCGTAGATCCGGACGAGATGACCAACATCCTCAACCGCAAATCCGGCTTCCTGGGTGTTTCCACCAAAACCTCCGATGCCCGTGAGCTGGACGAACTCGCCAACGGCGGCGATCCCAAGGCCAAACTCGTGTTCAAGAAATACACCTACGACATCATCAAGAACATCGGCTCCTATGTGGCCGCTATGAACGGGGTAGACCTGATCATCTTCACCGGCGGTATCGGCGAGCACAACAGCCGTCTGCGCCGTCGCGTGCTGGAGAACTTCTCCTACCTGGGCCTCAAGGTGGACTACGAAGCCAACGTGGCCTTCGGCGAGGACGCCATCATCACCACGGAAGATTCCAAGGTAAAGGCCGCCCTCATCTGCACCAACGAGGAACTGGTGATTGCCCGTGACACCATGCATTTAGTATTAGAAAACCAAGAATAATCATGATTACCAATTTCAACGACTTATTTGCCGAACTTAAGGCAAAAGGCATTTGCAAACGTATGATCGCCGCCTGGGGCGTGGACTCCCACACCATCGAGGCTGCTTCCCTGGCCAGCGATATGGGTTTTGTGAAGGTCACCCTGGTGGGCGACTCCGATCTCATCGCAGAGGTTTGCAAGGCCGCCAATATCAACGTTGACAAATTCACCATCGTCGATATCAAGGACGAACTCAAGGCTGTAGCAGAGGCCGTCCGCATGGTCCACGACGGCGAGGGCGATGTCCTCATGAAGGGCCTTTGCTCCACGGACAAGTTCCTGCGCGCCATCCTGAACAAGGAATGTGGCCTGCTGCCCGCCAAGGGTCTCCTGAGCCACGTGGGTGTTATCGAGAACCCCAACTATCACAAGCTCATCTTCATTACCGATATGGCCGTAATTCCTGCTCCGGACTTCCGCCAGAAGGTGAAGATGGCCGGTTTTGTTACCGGCGTGGCCCGCAGCTTCGGTATCGCCCAACCTAAGATCGCCTTCATCGCCGCTTCCGAGCAAATGCTGGACAGCATGCCCGCCTGCGTAGAGGGTGCCATGCTGGCCAAGATGTGCGACCGCGGCCAAATCAAGGCCATCGGCGACGGCCCGCTGGCCCTGGATGTTGCCATCGACCAGGAATCCGTGGAAATCAAGAAGCTCAAGAGCCCCGTTGCCGGCGACGCCGACTGCCTGCTGTTCCCCAACATCGAGAGCGCCAACGTGTTCTGGAAGACCAATTCCAAACTCGCCAAGGACGTTCGTCAGGCCGGCTTCCTGGTAGGTACCAAGGTTCCTTGCATCCTGGCCTCCCGCGCGGACTCCGTAGATGTAAAACTCAATTCCATCGCTTCGGCGGTTATGTCTGTAAAATAATGTTGAATACTGTCATACCGAGATAATATTGAACACTGTCATACCGAGATAATGTTGAACACTGTCATACCGAGCGAAGCGAGTGTATCTCATGAGATTCTCTCGGTCCTCCGGACCTCGGAATGACAAAACCAGATTATATATGAGAAAGTACATTGTAGCAGGGAACTGGAAAATGAATACCACCGTTCCCGAAGGTGTAGAACTTGCAAAAGCAGTTGTAGAAAAAGCTAAGGATCTTCCGGCCAATGTAGAGCTGGTAGTGGCTCCGCCGTTCACCCATCTGGCCTGCGTGGCCGATGTCCTGAAGGGCTCCAAGGTCAAACTCAGCGCCCAGAACTGCGCCGACCATGAGAAAGGCGCCTACACCGGTGAAGTGGCTGTGAACATGCTCACTTCCATCGGCTGTGAATATACCATCCTGGGCCACAGCGAGCGTCGTCAGTATTATGGTGAGACGGATGAGAAGCTGGTCGTGAAAACCCAGCTGGCCCTCGCCGCCGGTCTTAAAGTGATCCTCTGCGTAGGTGAGAACCTGGACGAGCGCGAGGCTGGCAAGCACTTCGAGGTGGTTACCGCCCAGACCAAGAACGTCCTGTACAACTTCTCCGCCGAGGACATGAAGAACGTGGTTATCGCTTATGAGCCCGTTTGGGCCATCGGCACCGGCAAAACCGCTACCGCCGCCCAGGCAGAGGAAATCCACGCTTGCATCCGCAACGTCATCGAGGCCAAGTTCGGCGCCCAGGTGGCAGACGACATGACCATCCTGTACGGTGGCTCCTGCAAACCCTCCAACGCCAAGGAACTCTTCGCCGAGAAAGACATCGACGGTGGCCTCATCGGCGGCGCCGCCCTCAAAGCCGACGACTTCCTGGGAATTGCTACCAGTTTCTAGGCCAAGGTTTTGTAAATTAGCAAAAAATGATTACCTTTGCGCGCTTAAAAAAGCCGCAAAGGTTTTTTGGTGCAATGGGGTGCGTGAGAATCGCACTGAGTAACACATTTTAAACTTTACAAAACAATGAAGCATTTTACGCTGAATGGCGAAATCCGCCAGAAGGGCAACAAGGCCACTCTTAAGGCCTTCCGTGCTCAGGGTCTGGTACCTTGCAACCTTTACGGTGCCGGTATGGACAACATCCTTTTCACTGTCGATGAGAAAGAGCTGAAGGGTCTTACCCACACGCCCGCTTCTTATATCGTGGACCTGGTGCTGGGTGGCAAAACCTACACCGCCGTGGCTCACGAGTATCAGTGGCACCCGGTAGAGGACAACTGCCTGCACGTGGATTTCCTCGCCGTTAATGAAACTAAGCCCATCGTTATTGCTGTTCCGCTGAACATCACCGGTCACCCCAAGGGTGTACAGGCTGGTGGTAAGTTCACCCAGAGCGCCCGCAGCCTGAAGGTTTGCGCGCTCATGAAGAACCTCCCGGATCAGCTGGACATCGATGTTACTCCGCTGGAGCTGGACAAGAGAATGGTCGCCGGTGACCTCAAGTTCGAGGGCCTGCAGATTGTGTCCGACAAGAACACCATCATCTGCTCCGTGAAGACCACCCGTGCCATGCAGCAGGCCGCTCTGGAAGCTGCTAAGGCCGCTCAGTAAAAATGGAGTATCTTGTTGTAGGGCTGGGGAACATTGGCGCAGAATACGCCAATACCCGGCACAACATGGGATTTATGGTATTGGATGCCTGGGCTCAGGCATCCAATGTCCTTTTCAAGACCGACCGCTACGGCGACGTGGCGGAAGTCTCCTTCAAAGGGCGCTGGTTCGTCTTGCTGAAGCCGAACACCTACATGAACCTGAGCGGCAATGCGGTCCGTTACTGGATGCAGAAGCTGCATCTTCCCATGGAAAACCTCATTGTCATTTCTGACGATATCAACCTGCCGTTCGGTACCCTGCGTATGCGGGCCAACGGTTCTTCCGGCGGCCACAACGGCCTGCAGGATATTACGGATAAGCTGGAAAGCGATCAGTGGATCCGCATCCGGGTCGGTATCGGAAACGAATTCTCACGGGGAAGACAGGTGGACTACGTATTAGGGCCTTTGTCCGATGAAGAAAAGGCGGAAGTTCCGCAACTGGCCACCCGGATTATCCAGGGCATCAAGGACGTTTCTACCATTGGGGTAGGGCGCGCGATGAACACCCTGAACACGCGTCCCAAGGCAGAAAAAGCGGAAAAACACGAAAACGTTGCAGAATCTTAAATTTTTCTGCAACGTTTTGTTTTTTTCTGCATCTATATAGTAGGTTTAGGTTTTAGTACACGTCAAAAAGACCGGTTCCAAGGCATTCGCCAAAGACCGGTTTTTTTGCTTTTTATGCCCTTGGATGATGCTCCAGGACCATTTTGTGCCAGGTGGAAGTGTCGATGTGGGTGTAGATTTCCGTAGTGAGGATGCTCTCGTGGCCCAGCATTTCCTGGACGATGCGTAAATCGGCCCCGTTTTCTATCAGATGCGTGGCAAACGAATGCCGGAATGTGTGGGGCGAGATTTCTTTCTGGATGCCGGCTACCATGGCCTGCTCTTTCACCAGATTGAACAGGGACACGCGGCTGAGCGGTTTCCCAAAACGGTTGAGGAAAAGGAAGTCCTCGCAGGCGGCGGTGGCAGGGGAGGGCCGCTCCGGAAGGTAGGCGAGGATGGCGTCGGCGGCCATCTCTCCCAGCGGAATCAGGCGTTGTTTGTTTCCTTTGCCGATGACATCGACAAAACCCTCCTCCAGGTGTACGTGCGAGATGCGGAGGCCGGCGCATTCGCTTACGCGCAGCCCGCAGCCGTACAGCACCTCCAAGATGGCCCGGTTGCGTTTGCCGTAGGGGGCGTTCAGGTCCACCGATTCCAGGATGGCCGTGACCTCGTCCACGCTGAGCACTTCCGGCAGGTATTTTCCCAGTTTGGGTGCGTCGATGCGGTCGCAGGGATTCTCCTTGATTTCGCCTTCCTCCACGCACCAGCTGAAGAAACTGCGCAGGGCGCTCACCAGGCGGGCCGTGCTGCGTTTGGACAGGCCTTGCGCCGTCACTTTCCCCAGATACCGTTGGATGTCCTCCGTGGTGACCACGCGGGGCTCCACCTCGCAAAAAGCCAGAAATCCCTCTATATCATGACAATAGGATGCCACCGTATTGGGTGACATCCTTCGTTCTAGTCTGAGGTAGTTTCTGTAGTCTTGTAGAATCATGAGATTTCTCCGCTCGCGTTGCTCGGTCGAAATGACAGGGGACGTTGCTCGGTCGAAATGACAGGGGGCTACAGAGTGCCGTATTTCTTGCCGTAGAGGAGCATCTGGCCCAGATAATCGTCCGTGTAAACGGGGACGTAATCGGTGATGGTGCCGTCTGCTGCATAGACCGGCTGGATTTCTGGGTTCACGAAACCGCCGTAAGGTTTGAGGTTGAGGGCCTCGTAACGGGCCTTTACTTCCTTATGCAGTTCCGGGTCGATATGGACGGCATAAGTCTCGATCAGCGCCTTGCCGGCCTCATAATCGCCTTCGCTCTTAATGCGCTGGATCTCCGCCAGAAGCTCGGCAAACAGGGCACGCAGCTTCACATAGTCCTTGACGATAAAATACGTCTTGCCGTTTTTAACCTTCTTGACGATGACCTTGTCCTTGGCACCCTTCTCGTAGCACCATTCGGCCACCAGCTTGCGGTTCTGCATGTGCGCTTCCGTGTTGGGACGGCCCAGTTCCACGCGGGTGAACTGCACCATGAGGCCATTGCGGATATAGTTGGCATATTCGGCCTTGTAGGCCTCCGGATCCGGCATGATGCCCAGTTCCACCATCTTGGGATCGGCCGTATAATACAGGCCAAAGAGGTCCGCACGGGCTTCTTCCAGGGCCGAGGCATATTCGCCCATGGCGGTGGAGCTTACGCCCGGAAGCAGCTGACCGGAAGCGTGGCCCAGGCACTCGTGCAGGTCCGTATGGATTTCATCGGCAACGGTACCCCATTTCTTGGCCAGCTCGATCTCCTTTTTGTCATAGGCGAACTCCTTCAGGGTGCTGGTGGGCAGTTCCTGTGCGGCATAGTCGTAGGTATGGGTAATATTGGCGATGGTGACGCTCTTGGAGCCGTGCTCCTTGCGAATCCAGTCTGCGTTGGGCAGGTTGATACCGATGGGCGTGGAAGGGTAGCTGTCGCCGGAGAGGCAGACGGCATTGATTACCTTGGCGCTGACGCCCTTCACGGTTGCTTTCTTGAAGCGCGGATCCACCGGGGAATTGTCCTCGAACCACTGGGCGTTGGCGCTCAGGATTTCCGTGCGCTTGGAAGCCTCGAAGTCCTTAATATTCACGTAACCCTCCCAGGAAGCCTTCCGGCCCAGCGGGTCATTATAGTCTTCGATGAAGCCGTTGATGAAGTCCACAGTGCCGATGGTGTCCTTTACCCACTCGATGTTGAACTCGTCCCATTTGCGGAGGTCGCCGGTTTTATAGTACTCGATGAGAATGCCCAAAGCACGCTTCTGGATGTCGTTTTCCGCCACCTCGCGGGCCTTGGCCAGCTCTTCGCAGATTTTCTCCAAGGCAGGGGAGTACAGTCCGCCGATTTTCCAGGGCAGTTCTGTAATATTGCCTTTTGCATCCTTCATCACTTTGGTGTTGAGACCCCAGGAAATGGGTTCCGGATCGGTCGGGTCCACGATGCCGGCGTAGTAATTCTCCACTTCCTCGCGCGTGACATTTTCATAGAAGTTGACGGCGGAAAGTTTCACCAGGTCCCCGGAGGTTTCCGTGGAACGGCGCTGGGGCCATACGGCCGGGTTGTAGATGATATTCAGCAGTTCTTCTGCGCTGGCTACACCGGCGGCATCCAGCAGCGAAGCAAAATAGGCTTTGTCGCAGGTCGGGAAGATTTTATCCTCCGCATAATGATGGTGAATGCCGTTGGAGAAGAAGACGCGCTTGGCATAGACAAGAAAGTCCTGGTACTCAGGAGTTTGCGTGTCGATGCTATCGTTCTCCAGAATGGCCTCCAGGGCATGACGGACGCGCAGGTTGTCCTTGCAGTTCTGGTCCCAGAGGATGTCGCGGCCATACTTGGCTGCCTCTGCCAGGTGGAAGGCATATTCTTTCTGTTGAAGGCTCAGGTTTTCCCATCCGGGAATGCGGTAGCGCATGACTTTGAGGTCCGCAAAGGAATCGATGGTGTACTTGAAATCATTTGCTGCACTCTCATTCTCGGGCGCATTACAGCCGGCCACCATCAGGGCGGCACTTCCGCATAAGATCATTTTAGCTAAATTCTTCATAATGTGCAAATATACAAAAATATTCATTAACTTTGTGGATTATGGGAAAAAGGCTTATATGGACCTTTATGGCTGCACTGCTTGTAGTGACGGCCTGTAACAAGGATGCCGGCTTCGAGCCCGGTATCAGTGGGGCGGACAGCGCATCCCGTACAAGTACGGAGCGTAGCTATTCCATGCCCTCGCGTCGCGTAATGGTCATGATTTCAGCCGGCTACAACTCGCTCTCAGGGTATCTTACGGAGGACCTGAGGGACTTGGAGACCGGCTACCTTCCGGAAGGCACCTATTTCAACTCCGACGTTTTGCTGGTGCTGGCCCGTCTGCCTCGGAGCGCAGGGGATTACGCATCGCCCAGCGCGCCCATCCTATACCGCCTGTGGGCCAACCGGGATGGGGAAGTGCAGCGGGACACCGTCCTTGTCTGGAAAGGTGACACCCAGCTTTGCACCAAGGAGACCATTCACGAAGCCCTTACAGTAGCGCAAAAGAAATTCCCGGCCCAAAGCTACGGGGTGGTATTCTCCTCCCATGGTTCGGGTTGGCTGCCGCCCGGATATTATTCGGACCCTTCCCAGTTTGAACCTACCGCTTCCGGCTCCCTTTGGAGCCTGCGTTCCATCGGCCAGGACAAAACGCCCACCGGCGGCACTGAGATGTCCCTGAAAGAGTTTGCCGATGCCATCCCCATGCATCTGGATTATTGCCTGATAGACGCCTGCCTGTCCGGCTGCGTAGAAGTGGCCCACGCCTTAAAGGAAAAAGCCGACATTGTAGGCTTCTCGCCCACGGAGGTGCTGGCCGACGGCTTCAATTACAAGAACATCACCAACCATCTGTTTGCCAAGCCGCTGGATCCGGTCGCCGTTTGCCGCGAATACTTCGAGTATTACAACGCCCAGACGGGAAGCAACCGCAGTGCCACCATTACGGCGGTGGATACCCGCAAGATGGCGGCCCTGGAGTCGGTTTGCAAGGACCTGTTCGAGTCCTATCGTCCCATCCTGAACACCATGTCCGGAAGTTCCGTGCAGGGCTATTTCCGCGCCGACCGCCATTATTTCTACGATCTCCGGGATATCCTGGTGCGGGCGGGGATTACGGAACAGGAGAAAGCGCGCCTGGACGAAGCCCTGAACCAATGCATTTTGTATCAGGCCGCTACGGATTATTTCCTGAGCATCCCCCTCAAACGCGTATGCGGCTTGTCCATGTACTTGCCGTCCATGGGCTCCACTTACCTGAACAATTATTATAAGGAGAACATCTCCTGGAACCAAGCCACCGAATTAGTATTATAAAATGAAAGAGTTTGTAAAAACCATGCTGGCCGTTATCTGCGGCTTTGTCGTACTACGTATCCTGCGCATCCTTCTGCTGCTCGTCTTCCTGGGCTCTGCATTGGCAAGCGGAAAGCCTTCATTGCCCCGTGAAGGCGTGCTGGATTTTGATATGAGCGCATTCTCCCTGGCAGAACAGAGCCAGGAGGCCCAGATGCCGCAGGGCATGGACCTTTTGTCCCTGGGCTCCTTCGACATGATTCCCGTTGTGGGAATGCATGACGCAGTGGTCGCCCTTCGCGCCGCTGCTTCGGACCCGGGTGTCAAATATATCCTGTTGCGCGCCGACGAAATGTCGATGGGTATGTCGCAGGTAGAAGAACTGCGGGCTGCCCTGGCCGAATTCCGCAGGAGCGGGAAGGCCATTATCGCCTACACGGAGAATCCGGGCAATGGTTCCTATTATCTCGCTACGGTTGCCGATAAAATCTATATGGGCTCCCAGCACGGCGGCAACGCCACGGTCATCGGCCTCTCCGCCCGGCTCATCTTCCTGAAAGACCTGCTGGATAAAGTGGGCCTGCATATGCAACTCATTCGTCACGGAAAATACAAGAGCGCCGGTGAAATGTACATCCGTTCCACTGCCTCGCCGGAAAACCGGGAGCAGTACCAGGTGCTGATCAGCTCCTGCTGGAAGGCCTTCTCCAGCGCTATTGCCCATGCTCGCGGCATTTCCGAAGAAACCTTCAACCAGCTGGTGGACGAACTGGCCCTTGTTCAGCCGGAGGACTTCTTGCATTGTGGTCTGGTGGACGAGCTGGTAGACCATGAGGCCTTGATAGAGAAACTCTGCACCCTGGCACAGGTGGAGAAAGTGGAGAAGCTGGGCTTGATGCCTTTTGCCGACTACGTATCCGCACGCGTGCAGGAGATGCCCGGCAGCAACAACGTGGCCGTCATCTATGCCGATGGTGAAATTGTGGAGGGTAAGGAATATGGTCAGGTGGCTGCTGACCGCTTTGTCCAGGTAATCGACCAGGTCCGTAAGGACAAGACCATCAAGGCCGCGGTGCTCCGCGTGAATTCTCCCGGCGGCAGTGTTTCCGCTTCGGTGAAAATCCGCACCGCGCTGGATCTTCTCCAGAAGGAAAAACCCCTTGTAGCCTCCTACGGTGACTATGCCGCTTCCGGCGGTTACTGGATTTCCAACGGTTGCCAAAAGATTTATACGGACGCCACCACCCTTACCGGTTCCATCGGCGTGTTCTCCATGATTCCCGAATTCTCCGCCGTTACCAAGAAGGTGGGCGTAGGCGTGGAGTCCGTGGGTTCCAACAAGCACAGCGACATGTTCTCGCTCATGCGTCCCTTCGACAAGGAGGAACTCGCTTACATGCAGGCTTCCGTGGAGGATATCTATGAATCCTTCGTGAACCTGGTGGCCACCAGCCGTGACATGGAGCCCGCCCGTGTGGACGAGATTGCCCAGGGCCGTGTATGGACCGGTGTCGATGCCCTCGAGATTGGTCTTGTCGATGAGATCGGCACGCTGGAAGATGCCATTGCCTACGCTGCCGCCCTGGCAGACTTCCATTCTTCCGACGAATATAAAGTAGTAAGTTACCCGCAGCCGCTCACCATGATGGAGGAACTGCTGATGAGTTTCGGCCAGGGCCCCGAGGAACCCGCCATCCTTGCCGATACGCCTTTTGCCGGTATCGCCAAGGCCGCCAAGGAACTGACAAAAGAACAGCCGAGCGCTGTTTACGCCCGGCTGCCTTACATGCTTGAGATTCGATAAGAATTACTTCTCGAAGAAGCGTTTATAAAGACCTAAGAAGCCTGCCCCGTGGCGGGCTTCGTCTTTTGCCATCTCGTGAATGCTGTCGTGGATGGCGTCGTAGCCCAGCTGCTTGGCTTTGGTGGCGATGGCCAGTTTGCCTTCGCAGGCGCCGGCTTCGGCCTCATAGCGCTTTTTGAGGTTGGTTTTGGTGTCCCATACGACCTCACCCAGGAGTTCGGCAATGCGGGCGGCGTGGTCGGCCTCTTCAAAGGCGTAGCGCTTGAAGGCATCGGCGATTTCCGGGTAGCCTTCGCGTTCGGCCTGACGGCTCATGGCCAGGTACATGCCCACCTCCGAGCATTCGCCGGTGAAATGCTCCTGCAAACCTTCCCATACTTCCGGATCGCAGCCTTTGGCAACGCCGATTACGTGCTCACAGGCCCACTGGGGTTTGCCGGCTTCTTCCTTGATTTCTGCAAATTTCTCTGCCTTGGCGTGGCACACAGGGCATTCTGCAGGGGGATTGTCGCCTTCGTGTACGTATCCGCACACCAGGCATCTGAATTTCTTTTTCATATCAGTTCCTTTTATTGTGTTTAGTTTTGAATCTTTCAAAAGAAAGTTCCATTTACAAATATAAACAAATTTCGGATATTTTTGCTAATTTAGCGGAAAGTATGACACCTTTTCTCTCGCAGGTGGCCGCGCACTATTTCCAGGCCCCGGACATACGGCAGCATTGCTTCGTCTTCCCCAACCGGAGGTCGATGGTTTTCTTCCGTAAGTATCTGGGAGAGAAGGTGAAAGAGCAGGGCGGGGGAGTTCCGCTTCCGGTCCCGCCCATGTACACCATCAACGACTTTTTCTACGCAGTATATAAGGTAAACGTGACAGACCGTCTCCGGCTGTTGCTGGAACTGTATGACTGCTACCGTTCGCTCAATCCGCAGGCCGAACCGTTGGACGAGTTTATTTTCTGGGGCGATGTGATGCTGCAGGATTTCGATGACATCGACAAATACCTGGTGAATGCGGAAGATTTGCTGCGGAACGTGTCGGATTTCAAGGCTATCCAGGATTCGTTCGATTACCTGAGTGGTAACCAACGGGCGGCCATCGAGCAGTTTCTCTCCCACTTCCGGGAGGGGAAGGAGAGTGAGATCAAAAACCGCTTTGTGAAGTTGTGGAACCTCCTGTTCCCGCTTTATACGCTGTTCCGGGAGCGTTTGCAGGAGAAGGACATGGCCTACGAGGGCATGGTGTACCGCAGCCTGGCGGATGCTTTGAAGGGTGGAACGCCGGCCGTGGATATCCTCTCTCCCGTTTTCCCGGAAACCAAACAGTTTGTCTTTGTCGGCCTGAATGCGCTTACGGAGTGCGAGCGCCTGTTGCTCTCGCGCATGCGGGACGCCGGCCTGGCCCAGTTTGTCTGGGACTTTGTCAGTACGGAAATTCAGGACCCGGCCAACAAGGCGTCGCTGTTCATGCGCAAGAACGTGCAGGAATTCCCGCAGGCCTTTCCTATCGACCCGCAAGGCCTTGGCAAACCCCGGATTACCGTTATCAGCGTGCCTTCTTCCGTGGGGCAGGCCAAACTGGCCGGGCACATCCTTCAGGCCTCCCGGGCTTCGAGCGATGTGGAGACGGCGTTTGTCCTTCCGGACGAAAGCCTGTTGCTGCCGCTGCTCAACTCCATTCCACCGCAGCACGACAATGTAAACGTGACGATGGGCTATCCCATGCGCGGCAGCTCGGTCTATACGCTGCTTCAGGCGCTGGGGCAGATGCAACTGCGCTTGCGGCACCGCCCGGACGGCTGGTATTTCTACCACCGGACGGTACGGGAGGTGTTCGCTTCCGGCCTGTTCCGGGAGTTGTTGTCGGAGGAGGAAAAGACCCTTGTGGCCCGTGTTAAGGCCGATGCCAAATACTTTATCCCCCTGGCGGATTTGCAGGGCGGCCCGGTGCTGGACCTCTTCTTCCAGGTGGTGGTGACGGAGCCTGCATTGGCTTCCGTGGCCCAGAACCATGCTGTAGAGCACTATTTTTCCGAGGTGGTGGCACTGGTGGGGCGGCAGTTAACGGCAACGGGAGACATGTTGCTGGAACTGGACTTTGCCAAACGCTGCCATACGCAATTGAATATCTTGCAGGAAACGGACCTGGAACTGTTGCCGGCTACGCATCTGCGCCTGCTGGAAGCCAGCCTGGAGGGCATTTCGGTACCGTTCCGGGGAGAACCGCTGCAGGGCCTGCAGGTGATGGGTCCGCTGGAAACCCGCGCACTGGACTTCCGGAACCTGGTTATCCTGAGCGCCAACGAGGGCATGTTCCCGCGGAAGAGTTTCTCATCGTCCTTTATTCCGCCGGAACTGAGAAAGGGCTTCGGGTTGCCTACCTACGAGTACCAGGATGCCGTGTGGGCGTATTATTTCTACCGCATGATCCAACGGCCGGAGCATGTCTGGCTCCTGTACGACAGCCGCACGGAAGGCCTTAAGTCGGGGGAGGAGAGCCGCTATATCAAGCAGTTGGAGTATCACTTCCATCTGCCGTTGGAGCGCCTGGTGGCCAGTGCTCCCATGCATCCAGTCACCGTAGAGGATACCATCCCCAAGACGGAGGCCCATGTACAGGCCATCCGGGACGGGGTGTTGTCGGCATCGGTGCTGCAAAGCTACCTGTACTGCCCGGCGCGCTTCTATTATCAGTTTGTAGAGCAGCTGCAGGTGGACGATGAAGTGGCGGAGTCGCTGGACGCCGGTATGCTGGGCAACGTGTTCCACAAGGTGATGCAGCAACTCTACAGCAGGGAACTGGTGACGCCGGCTTATCTCATTGCCACCGAAAAAGATACGGACAAGCTCCGGCGTCTTATCCGGGCCGCCGTGCTGGAGGAAATGCACAGCGTGGAGGTGAGCGGCCGCAACCTGGTGCTGGAAGAAGTATTGTTGGGCTATGTCCGCGCCACGCTAAAACATGACATAAACCTGCTGGCCACTTCCGGTTCGGCGGGCTTCCGCATCATCGGCCTGGAACTTCGCCGGGAAACCACCTTCGAGGGCTTCCGCATCAAGGGCTATATCGACAGGATGGACAGCTACAAGGAGGGTGAAGTCCGTATTGTCGATTATAAGACGGGTAAGGTGGAGGACGATGATATTCTCATTACGGACGATAATGCCGCTTCCGTGGTGGAGAAGCTCTTCGGCGAGTCCAACAACGGCCGCCCCAAAATTGCCCTCCAGCTCTTTGTGTACGGTCTTTTTGCCCACGCCGACCCCAAACTGAACGGGGCGCAGGTGCTCAACTCCATCTACAGTACCGGCCGTCTGTATACCGGGGCGCTGCCGGATGTAGCGGAAAGCCCGGAGTTCATCCGCCTGATGCGGGAGAAACTCCGGGACATGCTCTCCGAAATGACCGATGTAACGGTGCCCTTCCGTCGCACGAAGGACGCAAAAACCTGCGCCATCTGCAACTTTAAGAATATCTGCGGGCGCTAATTACTTGGTAGCGTATTTGATGAATTTGAGGATGCAGGCAACGGCGTCTTCGTCCGACAGGTCGCCCGTGCTCAGGACTAAGTCGTAGTTGCGGACATCGTAGCGGCTGGTGCCGGCATAACGCTGCACGTAAGTTTCGCGGCTCTTGTCTACCGATTCAATGACGGTGAGGGCCTCCTCCTTTGAGAGGTTCTGCTTTTCCATGACACGCTCCACGCGCTTGTCCAGCGGAGCCTGGATGAAGATATTCAGCTTGTTGGGATGGTCCTTGAGCACGAAGAAAGCCGAACGGCCGGCGATGACGCAGGAACCTTCTGCTGCGATTCCTTTCAGGATTTCGGACTCTGCCTCAAAGATGTCGTCCGCTTTGACTTTGTTCAGTTTCCAATCGTCCCCCTTGTTGGCCTCGAAGCCAATGTAGGCGCCGGAATTGGGCACGGGAGCCACAATGTCCAGCATTTCCGTGAGCCAGTTCCTTTTGGTCCCCTTGATTTTCTCAATCTCATAGGTGGACAGCTTGAACTTTTCCCGGAGGTCCTGGATGAGGTTTTTGTCGCTGTAGCGAACATTCAACTGGGCGGCCAGTTTGCGGCCGATGGTGCGTCCGCCGGAGCCCAGCTCCCGGCTGATGGTAATTACGAATGGCTTTTTGGTATCCATAGTCTTTCTTGTTTGCAATATACAAATATAGGTAATTTTTGTTATATTTGCGTCTATGTTTGAGGGAATTATCAACGCCCGCGATTTAGGTGGGATAAAAATCGGGAATAAAACCGTAAAACACGGCTTGCTGCTGCGTACGGCCCATCTCCACGATGTCACGGAGCTGGACGTCCAGCGGCTCGTGGAGGAATTCCATCTCAAACGCATCTTCGATTTCCGTTCCATTCCGGAAGCATCCCTCCAGCCGGACCGCGCCATCCCCGGAGCCATTTATTTAACGCTCCCTACGCTGGATACATCGGCAGAAAAAGAGAGCGGGGAAGCCATCCCGGAGGAAACCTGGCTGGACCTGCCCAAACACATCGTCCGCCTGTCGTTCATGAAAATGTTTCAGGAAAAGGCCCGCGAACTCTATCCTTCCCTGGTATTGAGCGAATTCTCGCAACTGCAGTACGCCACCTTCATGAACCTGGTATTGGACACGGATGGGGGCGCTATCCTGTGGCACTGCTCGCAGGGCAAGGACCGCACCGGCATTGGCGCCGCGCTCATTCTGGGAGCCCTGGGCGCTGACCGTGCCACCATCCTGGCAGATTTTGACCGTTCCAACGATTCCTATCGACCATTGGTAGAAAGACTCTGTGCGGAAGTCCGCGCAGCCGGCGGTGGGGAAGACGAAGAGGAAGTGGTGCGCGCTTTCATGGGCGTGAGCGTGAAAAACTTCAACCATGCGCTGGACATCATCGATTCCAATTGGGGGTCTATCCAAGGCTATCTGGAAGAGGCCATGGAAATCAGTTACGAGGATTGTCTCCTCTTGCAGAAACGGTACCTGGAATAATCTCTACTGGTACAGATGGCGCTTGATGCTCCCTTTGGCGGTGCGCTCGAAGGGCATGTCCACCAGTTCTACCTGGAAAATCTGACTGAATTTGGGAAGGAGGTCGTTGCTCTTTTTGCGGATGTCCTCTGACAGCGCCGCGACGGCTTCTTCATCGTCCCCTTTAACAGAGTCTGCTTTGGGATATACCAGAGCCACCAGTTTGTTGTCGCGGTCCACCACCAGGGATTCTTCTACCAGCGGATGCCGGGCCAGGACCTCCTCCACTTCTTCCGGGTAGATATTCTGGCCGGAGGAACTGAGAATGAGCGCCTTGATGCGGCCGCGGATGAACAGGTTGCCGCCTTCGTCCATGATGCCCAGGTCTCCGGTGCGGAACCAGCCGTCTGCCGTATAGGCTTGTTTTTCCGCCTCCGGATTCTTGTAATAACCGACAAACAGGTTGGGACCCTTGGCCTGGATTTCTCCAGGGATACGGTCCGGCTCGGAAGAGTCTATCCGAATCTCGTGTATGGGCTTTCCGCAGGAACCGGGGGCATAGCCGTCCGGCATGTCGAACGCGAGCAGCGGGCAGGCTTCGGTCATGCCATACCCTACCGCGTAGGGCAGCTCAATCTTTTTGAGTACACTTTCCACCTTCCAGCTGAGCGGTGCGCCGCCAATGATAATGGTGTGCAAGTTTCCGCCCAGGGTGGCCAGCAGTTTTTTGCCGACGGAGCGATAGAAGGAAGAACGAAGGCCCGGAATGGTGCTGATGGCCTTGGCCGAGCGCGTGTTCAACTGCGGCCGGATGAGGTTGGCATAGAGCTTCTCCATAACGAGCGGTACCGTAATCATCAGGTACGGTTTTACCTCGTTCATAGCCTGGATCAGAAGGGAAGGGGAGGGTGCTTTCCCCAGGAAGTGGATGGTAAAGCCGGTGCAGCAGGGATAGATAAACTCGATGGCCAGGCCGTAAATGTGGGCCATAGGCAGCATGGAGACCAGGTTCACCGGCGCATTGTGGATGTGCTGCTGGCAATATTCTACGATATCCGACATGGACCCGTAACGGAGCATGACGCCCTTGGGGTCTCCTGAAGTACCGGAGGTGTAGTTGATGATGCCGATGGCATCCGGGTTGTACGGGTAATGGATATCGTCCAGGCCGACCCCTTCCGGGTAGCATTCTTGGAACAACTTATCTCTGTCCTCCCAGGCTGTTTGCAGCCGCTCGTCCATACTGGCGAGCAACTTGTACTCCCGGGCATCCAGTACGCCCCTGAGCAGCGGGAGTTCATACTCGCGCAGGTTTTTCCAGATGGGAGCATCGGCAATGAGAAAGATACTGTCTGAATGGCCGATGAGCTGGGAAAGACCTTCCGGCGTATAGTTGGGCAGGATAGGGACGATAACGCCCTCATAGGTGTTTACGGCCAGGAAGGCGATGGCCCATCGGGCCGAATTCTGGGCGCAGAGCGCAATCTTGTCCCCTTTGCGAATGCCGGCCGCCTGGAAAAAGATGTGAAACTTTTCAATCTGTTCCGCCACTTGGGCATAAGTATAGCTTTCGCCGCCGTAGTCACACAGGGCGATTTTGTCGGCGCGGAGCCGTATTTGTTCTTCCAGTTTTTTCAGGTAACTTTTCATCCCTCGATGCTCTCAATGGTGCAAAGATACAACAAAAATAGGTATTGTCGCGGAAAATCCGTAAATTCGCAAAATATATGCCACTCACACTAATCATAGGGCTCGTTTTGCGCGTCATCCTTACGCTGGGTATCATCTGGCAGATCCTTCGCGGAGAGAAGGAAGCGGATGTCCAGGTTCAATGGCTATTGTTCATTGCCCTGTTACCTATTCTCGGCCTCATTGCCTATTGCCTGTTTGGAATCAACTACAGGCGGGACGTTGTGCGTGAGCGTTTGCATGCCCGTACCCTTAAGCTGTTCGAGCAAATGCCGAAGGACTTGGGACACAAATTGTTCCCGGAGAGTAACCTGGATAAAGTGGACGAGCGTTTTCACCCTTTGGCGCAGATGCTCCGCGCTTGCGGGGACGGCAACCGGGTGTACGAAGGCAATTCCCTGGAAATCATCACTTCCGGCCTCCGCAAGCGGGAACTTCTCCTGGAGGACATTCGCAAGGCGAAGAAATTCATTCACATCGAATACTTCCGTTTTGGCAACGACAAAGCCGGTAGGGAAGTGCGCGATGCCCTGCTGCAAAAAGTGAAGGAAGGAGTAGAGGTGCGTTTCCTGAACAACAACATGATAGGCCGGAATATCCCTCGTTCCTATTTCCGTAACATGGCCAAGGAGGGGATGGAGGTGCTGCCCTATACGCATATCCGCAATGGTTTCCGTTCTTTCCTGATGCGCATCAACTGTCAGAACCACCGCAAAATTGTAGTGATAGATGGCCAGATAGCCTATACCGGCGGCATGAACCTGAACGACAACTACTTCTACAAGTGGCGCGATACGCACCTGCGCATCGAAGGTCTTGTAGTAGCTCGCCTGCAGGCTTCGTTTATCGACAGTTGGGTGTCTTCCGGCGGACGCCTGAGCCATCCGCTCCGGTATTATTTCCCGCTGCCCGAGACCATAACATGGGACGCTCCTTTCAAGGACAAGTGCATGCAGGTGGTTACGGATGCCGCAGAAAACCAGCATCCGGCTACGCTCCTGGGCTATGAGTGGATCCTGCAGAACGCCCGTGACTATGTCTATATCCATACGCCGTACTTTCTTCCGCCCACCTCGTTCCTGAATGCGCTCAAGAGCGCAGCGCTGCGTGGGGTAGATGTTCGGCTTATGCTGCCCAAGAAGGTAGATACTCCGCTCATCGGCCCGGCCAATCGTTCGGTCTATGCAGAATGCCTGGCGGCCGGTGTGCGCATTTTCGAGCGCAGCGGCGCATTCATCCATTCCAAGAGCCTGGTCTGCGACGACTGTCTGGCCATTATCGGCGCTTCCAACCTGGACATGCGCAGTTTCTTTATCAATACGGAGGCAAACTGCTTCATTTACGATAAGGAAATTGCCACTTATGGCAAGTCGCAGTTCCTGGAAGACGGCAAGGACAGCGTGGAGTGGACGCTGGAAAGCTGGAGAAACAGCCGCACCTGGTACTACGAGATAGGCTCGCACTTCATGCGGCTGTTCTACCGCCAGCTCTAATTGAGTTGGTAAGCGGAGGTGCCTTTCAGGCCCGTCGTCCCAAAGTAACTTTCTACGATATTTCCCTTTACATAAACCCTTTGGCCCCGTAAATCCGGGTGGTCCACCAGGTTCAGGGCATCGCGTACGCTACCTTTGGGCAGTTCCACCGCCACACAGTCTTCTTTGGCGGTAATGGAAGAACGCTCTGCCAGGGCGATGTGGGTGTTTTTGCTGATACCGCTGGTCTTCACAGATTTTCCGGCCGATGTAAGGTCGCCGCCAACAATGTAGCCGTACAGCCAAACACCGGTTTCACCCACGTGCTTGTAGGCTTCTCCCACCGCGATGGCATCTTTCCATTCACCGCCGTCGTTTCCGCTTCCGCCGTCATTATCGCCACCAATGACATACTGCTCGTTGGACCACACTTTGGAGGTGTCGACTGCAACCTTCACCTGACTGCTCGCGCTGGCATCGGCAGGGGCCGATATACTCACGGTGAGAATCTCGCGGGCCTCCAGTTCCCGGGTGAAGAGGGTCTGCTCCTGGGCGTTGTTGTACAGGATGACGGAAACCTTGCCCGGAAGCATGTACGCGATGCGTTTTTCCGTGTAGGTATACTTGAGTTTCACGCTGTTCTGGCTGACGAAAAGCACGCCGTCCGGGAAAGTGGTAAGGAAATCCGGCGCTATTTTGAGGCGGATGCCGGCATTTTGCAGCGTACATTCAAGGTGCGCGGTGATTTTTTGCCCGGCCGATACCACCACCACTTGTTCATCACCGTATTGCGGGCGCGCAAAAGCCGGCGAGGAGAAGGGAATGGACACCACCGTAATGGTATAACTGCCCGGATCCACCTTCAGGTATTGGGGAGAGTCGCCGTAGTTTCCCTCGTACAGGATACTTCCGGCGCCGTCGCGGATGGTGAGGAGAAAGTCGTTGGTGTCGGGAATTTCTTCCGTCGCTTTGGTGTCGATGCTTTTGTCAAGCACCCAGCGGAGTTCCCCTTGTTCTTTCAGCCCCTTGAGGGCCGAGAAGTCGTCACAGGCGGTGAGTCCGGCTATCAGCGGGAGCATCACCCAGAATTTTTTCAATTTCATACAGCACAATTCTTTACCGGCCGGACACCGTGTCCGGTCCAGTGCGAAGGTAGGGGACTTTCCCGGAACACAGATTCAGAAACGTGAATTTTTTCGGGAATTTTTCTACCGATTCGTGTGAAACAACATCCATCGGGCCAATTTTTTCTGTCGATTTCCATTCTTCCGTCAAAATCCGTATCTTTGTAGGCTATTCAAAAGGATTTGATATGTTTGAGAACTTGAGCGAAAGACTGGAACGGTCTTTCAAAATATTGAAGGGTGAAGGTAAAATCACCGAGATTAACGTAGCAGAAACCGTCAAGGATATCCGCAAGGCTTTACTGGATGCCGACGTAAGCTACAAAGTGGCCAAGGAGTTCTGCGACCGCGTGAAGGAGAAAGCCATGGGGGCCAACGTGCTCACCGCCGTGAAGCCCCAGCAGATGATGGTGAAAATCACCCACGACGAGCTGGCCGAGTTCATGGGCTCCCAGGCCCAGGACATCAACATCAAGGGAAATCCTGCGGTGGTGCTGGTGGCCGGTCTCAACGGTTCCGGTAAAACCACTTTCTCCGGCAAACTGGCCCTGCATATCAAGTCCAAGCGTGGCATGAAGGTGCTGCTGGCGGCTTGCGACACGTTCCGTCCTGCCGCTATCGACCAGTTAATCCTGCTGGGAGAGAGCATCGGCGTGCCGGTATACACCGAGGAAGGGGAGAAGGACCCCATCAAGATTGCCAAGGCGGCCATCGCCAAAGCCAAGGCGGAAGGCTACAGTGTAGTTATTGTCGATACCGCCGGCCGTCTGGCCGTGGACCAGCAGCTCATGGACGAGATTTCCGCCCTGCACCAGGCCATCCAGCCCACGGAAACCCTCTTCGTGGTGGATGCCATGACCGGTCAGGATGCCGTTGAAACCGCCAAGGCCTTCAACGACCGCCTGGACTTCGACGGCGTGGTACTCACCAAGATGGATGGCGACACCCGTGGTGGTGCGGCCCTTTCCATCAAGGCAGTGGTGGGCAAGCCCATCAAGTTCGTCAGCTCCGGCGAAAAGTTGGAGGCACTGGATGTCTTCCATCCGGAACGCATCGCAGACCGTATCCTGGGCATGGGCGACGTGGTCTCCCTGGTAGAGAAGGCACAGGAGCAATACGACGAAAAACAGGCCCGCGAACTCAAGAAAAAACTGGCCAAAGACCAGTTCACCCTTTGGGATTTCTATCAGCAGATCCAGCAGGTAAAAAAGATGGGCAACATGAAAGACCTGGCCTCCATGATTCCCGGCGTAGGCAAGGCCCTCAAGGATGTCGATATTCCGGACGATGCCTTCAAGAGCACGGAAGCCATCATCCTGTCCATGACCCCGTACGAGCGCGAGCATCCGGAGGCCATCAACGGTTCTCGACGCAAGCGCATAGCAGACGGCTCCGGCACTTCCGTTCCGGATGTGAACAAGCTGCTGAAGCAGTTTGAAGGAACCCGCAAGCTCATGAAGGGCGTAGCTACGGGCTCCTTAATGCAGAAAATGAAAGGGTTCAGGGCTTAAGTCTGAACAGCAGCGCCATGTCCTGCTCCAGGGCGGGACGGGCGAGCTTCTCGGGAACAAACTCCCACTTACCAATCACTGCCGGATTACCAATGACTTCCGGGTCGATAGAGCCGTTCTCCAACAGGTAGTCGTACAGCAGGTTCCGGATTTCCGGATAGCGGGCCACGATGCGCTGGTCAATCTGGTCCGTGTCTATGCCGGCCTCCTTCAGGTCGCCGCCACCGCTGGCGCGGTAGGAGGTCATGGCTACGTTGTAGGTCTTCTCCGGCTGGAACGGGGTACCATCGGCCATGGAGCTGATTTGAATGCGGCTGCCGAAAGGTTTGGTGACATCCACCGTGTAGTTGATGCCGGCGGCGGAGTCAAAGTTGTAGGCCCGGTTGACGAACGACCAGCCGCGCTGCTGGGTGCGGGGATCGTCCCGGCTCTGAATCTGGAGAACATGGTCCGTGGGCTTGTTGATGGTGCAGATCCATTTGTCGTAGGAAACTTCCAGGTATTTCTGGATTTCCGCGCCGGTCATGCTCACTACATATAACTGATTCTCAAACGGATAGATGGTGAACAGGTCGTTGAAAACCAGCGTCCCCGCTTTTACGTGGCCGTTGTAGGTGAGGGGAGCGGCAAAGGAAATCTGTGCCGGGGCCTGCGCCAGGCTCAAGGTGTGAATCAGGTTCATGTAGTCGCACATGCCCTTGTAGGCATCGCGGGTGTACAGTTCCGTGTTCAGGATACCCACTTCCTGGAGCGTGAAGTCACGTACCGCTTCAAAGTCCTTGCGGAAATACTCGCGCATGGCGGGATCGGCTTTTTCTGCCTTCACGGGAATGAGGTCGGTCTCGAAGGATTTGCTCACAATCTGGCCGTTCTCCACCTTCAGGTGCATTTTTCCGTGCGCCACATAGCGGCTGTGACTGCCTGAGTTGAGCAGCGCGCAGGTGTCACGCGTCTCCACATAAGGCCGATGGTCGTGGCCGCAGATAATCCAATCGACCCCTTTCACTAAATTGAAGGCATCCAGGGCTTCCGCTTCCAGAACGGTTCCGTCTCCCTGGCCGCAGGCGGAGTGCATGGCGGCAATCACCACGTCCGGATGCTCCTTGGCGCGCACCTTGTCCACATCGGCCTGGATAATCTGGGCGATGGAAACGAAGTGCATGCCGCTCCAGAGTTCCTCAGAGAGCCAGGCTTTGATGTTGGCGTTGTTATAGCCGATGACGGCAATCCGCAGTCCGGCTTTCTCCACCATCTTGTACAGGGGGAAGTAGGGCTCCCCGTTGTCGTTGCGGATGGCATTGCCCGCCAGGAACGGTGCGCCGGCGCGTTTCAGGTCTGCCGCCACGCGGTCGTACACTTTGTGGCCGGTTTCGATGTCATGGTTGCCCATGGCGACGGCATCGTACTGCATGTATTCCAGCAGGCGAGGGAAGAGGTGCGGCGTGATCGTATCGACATAATTGAAGTAATACGGGGCGTTGTCTCCCTGCAGGCAGTCGCCGGCGTCCACCAGCAGCACATTGCCAAATCCATCGGCCGTCCGGACACTGTCGATGTAATAGTTCATGGCAAAGAGCGACTTGCGCACCTTGCCATCCACATAGGTGGAGTCGAACCAGGTGCCGTGAACATCATTGGTAGAGAGCACCGTAAGGGTGTAGTCGCCGTCTTTGAGTTTGTGCGTGCATGACAGCATGAGGCCCGACAGGAGGGCGATGGAAAGGAGAAAACGGGTTTTCATACGCGGTTAGTATTTTTCGCCCATAAGGGCGTCGATGTCTTTATGTTCGCCCACCAGCCAGAGGATGTCGCCATCTTCCAGCGGGAGCTGGGCGTTGGGGACGTGGAGGGTTCCGTCCGGCTTTTCGATGCCGGCCACCAGGCAGTGGTATTTGTCACGGATGCCCGCCTGGACCAGATTTAGCCCAAGGAAGGGGGAGGCGGGGCCTATGATCAGGCGGCGCAGGACCATCTCGTCGTTGCTCCAGTTTTCCGGGCTGTCATCCTGGTGGCGCTCCAGGGCTTTCCCGAAAATCTCCAGGTCTTTGTCGGTACCGATCACCTGGATGCGGTCCTGGGGGAAGAGACGGGTGGTGGCTTTGGGAATGTTGATGCGGCGGTTTCCTCGCATGATGGAAACCACATGCACGCCATAGCGCTGGCCGAAGTTAAGGCTGGCGAGTTCGGAGCCGGCCCAGTCTACCTCGGCGGGGACGTCAAAATCGGCCAGGTGAAGGTCCTTGTCCAACAAGCGGGAGGCGTATTCCGGTTTTTTCTGCCCTGCCTGCACGGCCTGTATGTCCCTGGAACGCAGGTTGGTCATGAAGGTTTCTTCCAGCCGGTGCGCCGAATGCTTGGCCCAGCGGCTGAAGAGCATGTACCCGATAACCAGAAAAGCCAGCAGGAGAATCAGGAGCACCGACACGTGGAACAGCCTTGCCAGGGTGTAAAGCACGAATCCCATGGCCAGGAGGATGCGAATGACCACCGAAGCCACCAGGGGGGCGCGGTTCGATTTGCTTTCTTCCCACAGGGTGGTGAATTCCTCCGACTTGTTGTATTTGATCATCATCGCGCGCAGGAAAGGCGCCAGGAGGGCAAGGATGACGAAGGCCGCTACCACGTGCGCCCAGATGCCCGGTATCCATCTTTCAGCCAGAGGCACCAGGGCTGTAAAGCCAATGATACAGATGGCGATGCACAGAATCCCGTAAATGAGCACTGCGCTGATGATGTTGCCAAGATACAGCTTCCAGGTGTTGTCCGCTCCGCTTCTGGGCTCGGCCGATCCTGCGTAGCTTTCCAGGAAGGCGAGCAGTTTAGGCGACAGGTGCGACTGCAGGAAACTGTAGGCCGGTCCCGACAGGCGTATCATGTAGGGCGTAAGGAAGATGGTAATGACCGAAACCGCCACTACGATAGGGTAGAGGAAGTTGCTGGTTACCCCGAGGGCTACGCCAAGCGATGCGATGATGAAAGAGAATTCACCAATCTGGGTGAGGGCGCAACCGCTTTGCACGGCGGTTTTGAGGGGCTGTCCGGAGAGCAGTACACCAACCGTGGCGAAGAAAGACTGGCCCAGAATGACTGTAATGGTGATGATGAGGATGGGCAGCCAGTACTGACCGATCATGGCGGGATCCACCATCATCCCCACCGACACGAAGAAAATGGCGCCGAAGAGATCCTTGACGGGTTTTACCAGGCGCTCGATATGCTCTGCTTCCAGTGTTTCCGACAGGATGGAACCCATGATGAAGGCGCCAAAGGCGGCGGAGAATCCGGTTTTTGCGGCGATGACCACCATCATGAAGCACAGGCCCAGCGACACCACCAGGAGGGTTTCGTCGTTCATGAGCGAGCGCGTCTTGCGGAGGATGAGCGGGATGATGTAAATGCCCACCAGCAGCCATAGAACCAGGAAGAACACCAGTTTCAGGATGCTCATCACCAGTTCTCCTCCTTCGAAGTTGGTCGATACCGCCACCGTGGAAAGGATGACCATCAGCACAACGGCCAGGATATCCTCCAGGATGAGGATGCTCATGACCAGCCCGGCGAACCTCTTTTGCGAGAGGCCCAGGTCCTGGAAGGCTTTGTAGATAATGGTGGTGGAGCTCATGCAGATCATGCCGCCCAGGAACAGGGCGTCCATTTTGCTCCATCCGAAGGCCGATCCCACGACAAAGCCGAGGAAAATCATGCCGATGATAATGGTGAGGGCGGCAATGATGGCCGGCCCTCCCACCTTGACAATCTTTTTGAAGCTGAATTCCAGCCCTAATGCAAAGAGCAGGAAGATGACGCCGATATCCGACCACACATGGATGCTGGCTGCATCCATCACGGAGGGCGTCAGGGTGAAATGGGGACTGGCGATAAAGCCCGCCACAATGTAGCCCAGCACCAGCGGCTGTTTCAATTTCTTGAAAATCAGCGTCATGATGCCGGCGCAGATAAGAATCAGCGCCAGGTCTGCAATGAGCGGGGCCAGGTTATCCATTTACTTGGCGTAAGCGACGGAACGGGTTTCGCGGATGACGGTGATTTTCACCTGACCGGGATAGGTCATTTCGTCCTGGATCTTCTGGGCGATGTCTCCGGAGAGAACCTCGGCGTCGTGGTCGCTCACTTGTTCGGCACCCACGATTACGCGAAGCTCACGGCCGGCCTGGATAGCGTATGCCTTGGTTACGCCCGGATAGGAACCGGCCAGGTTCTCCATGCCGCGCAGGCGCTTGATGTAGCTCTCGATTACTTCCCGGCGGGCACCCGGACGGGCACCGGAAATGGCGTCGCCCACCAGCACCAGGGGAGCGTAGAGGGAGGTCATTTCCGTTTCCTCGTGGTGAGCGCCGATGGCGTTGCAGATTTCCGGCTTTTCCTTGTACTGCTCCGCCAGTTTCATACCCAGCAGGGCGTGCGGCAGCTCGGGCTCTTCCTCGGAAACCTTACCGATATCGTGCAGGAGACCGGCGCGCTTGGCAATCTTGGGATTCAGGCCCAGCTCGCTGGCCAGGATGGCGCAGATGTTGGCTACCTCACGGGAGTGCTGCAGCAGGTTCTGGCCATAGGAGGAACGGTATTTCATGCGGCCGATGAGACGCACCAGTTCCATGCTCAGGCCATGGATACCCAGGTCGATGCAAGTGCGTTTACCGGTTTCCAGAATTTCTTCTTCCAGCTGTTTCTGCACTTTGGTAACGACTTCCTCGATGCGGGCGGGGTGGATGCGGCCGTCTACAACCAGCTGGTGCAGGGCCAGGCGGGCTACCTCGCGGCGAACCGGGTCAAAGGCGCTCAGCAGGATGGCGTCGGGGGTATCGTCCACCACGAACTCAACGCCGGTAGCGGCTTCCAGGGCGCGGATGTTGCGGCCCTCGCGGCCAATGATGCGGCCTTTGATTTCGTCACTCTCGATAGGGAAGGTGGTGACGGCGTTCTCGATGGCGGTTTCCGTAGCGGTGCGCTGGATGGTGTTGATGACGATGCGCTTGGCTTCCTTGGCGGCGTTCAGACGGGCCTCGTCCAGGCAGTCGTTGATATAGGCCTGGGCCTCTGAACGGGCCTCTGCCTTCATGCTCTCTACGAGCTGGGTTTTGGCTTCCTGGGCGCTCATGCCGGCAACGGCTTCAATTTGACGGATGACCTGTCCACGGAGCTGCTCGTATTCGGCCTCACGCTCTTTCATCACTTCTTCCTGGGCCTTGGCGGTGGCCTTCTGGGCTTCCAGTTCCTTGTTCTTGCGGTCCGCCTCGTTCAGTTTCTGGTTCAGGGCGTTCTCCTTCTGCTTGATGCGGTTTTCCGCCTCACGGATCTGGATGTTTTTCTCGTTCACCATCTTTTCGTGTTCGCTCTTGAGGGAGAGGTACTTTTCCTTGGCTTGGAGAATGCGCTCGTTCTTGATTTTTTCGCCTTCCAGTTCTGCTTTTTCCAGGATTTCATCGCGCTTCCCCTTGAGGATAGAGCGGCGGATGAATATGTACGCTACCAGGGCAATGACTGCACCGGCGACTAATCCGATAAGTAAGCTTGTAATATTCATTATAGTATATATTGTGTGTTAGTGTTTTCAAAAAAAGCAGCCTCCTTTTGCAAGGAAACTGCTTGATAAAAGAGCCGCCAGCATCTAGTCAGAAAATCTTATCGGAATAAGATTTGGGAGCCGACCGGTTGCTGAGATCCCGCGTCCTGTGCATGCACAGAATTCCATTGCGGTAACAAGGGGCCTGTCATCCCCGGCCTAAGTCTACCCGGCGTGTTGAAACGTGTTGATTTCAGCTTTCGATGGGTGACGGCTATGCTTGTATGTCCTTCAGATAGCGTTCCAACTCACTTGCCAGGGCTTTTTCGTCTTGCTTCTGGCTTTCCAGGTCCTTCTGCAGCTTTAAGCGGAGTACGGTCTCGTTGAGGGCTATCATGGACAGCAGGTCGGAGACGTTTTTGCCGGGATGGCTGCGGGTGTAGGCGGCGAAGCGTTTGTTGATGGTTTCCGCAGCCTCACGGTAGAGCTGCTCCGCTTCCGGAGTACTGGCCGTGAGGTTGAAGATGCGACCGGCAATCTTTACGCTGATTTTTTGGTCCATACTACGCTTCCTCCAAATAGGAGATGCACTTATCGATCTCCTTGATTAAAGTGTCCACCTTGGCTTTTGTTTCCGGGCTGGGGGAGCCGTTGGAGAAAGCCTGGGCAAGTTTCTGGGTTTCTATCTGGGATTCCAGTGTATCAATCTGTTTCCTTAGGGCCTTCCCGGTTTCTTCACTCGCATGTAACTCCTGGCGGAGACGTTCGTTCTCTGCCTTCTCAGCCTCATAGCGGGCAATCAGCTGTTCTATTTGTTTTCTAATATCTTCCAGCATGGCCGGTTTTAGCACTATTCATGCAAATATACGAAAAAACTTTCAAACTTTCAGTTTCCAACCCCCAATTTTTCAAAACTTTTTCGCAAGAGGATAAAAAATGGGGCGCCCTGAAGTATAGGACGCCCTCATCGACAGATCAATGCGCGTTTTACAGTTGCGCGATGAGTTTCTTGAAGATGATGGTCATTTTGTCGGCGGCGGCGTCGGCGGCTTTGACGATGGCTTCGCCGTCGGTTACGTAGTCGTCATCGTCGGTGGCGCGGGCTACGTCCGTAATTACAGACATGCCGAAGACCGGGATGTTGGCGTGGCGTGCCACGATGACCTCCGGGGTGGTGCTCATGCCCACTGCGTCGGCGCCGATGGTGGCGAAGTAGCGGTATTCCGCGGGCGTCTCATAGGACGGGCCGCTGCAGGCTACGTATACGCCTTTCTGGAGCCGGATGCCTTCCTTGGCGGCAATCTTTTCCGCCTGGCGGATAAGGGCAGGGTCGTACGGACGGGTCATGTCCGGGAAACGGGGACCGAATTCTTCCAGGTTAGGGCCGATAAGCGGGTTAGGCAGCAGGTTGATATGGTCCTTGATAATCATGAGGTCTCCCACATGGAAAGCCAGGTTGGTGCCACCGGCGGCATTGGAGACGAACAGGTATTTGATACCCAGTACTTCCATGACGCGGATGGGCAGAACCACCTGATTCATGCCATAACCCTCGTAATAGTGGATGCGGCCCTGCATGGCAATTACGGTTTTGCCGGACAGCGTACCCACGATGAAATTGCCTTTATGGCCGATAGCCGTGCTCACGGGGAAACCGGGAACGTCCCGATAGGGGATAACCAGCGGGTCTTCAATCTGGTCGGCCAGTTTGCCCAGTCCGCTTCCCAGGACGATGCCAAACAGCGGCTGGCGTCCGTCCAGACGGTTCTTTATATAGTCTGATGCAAGGTGGATTGTCTCTGCGTAATTCATAGTTTCTCAATCATTTTCGTGATTAAACGGGTCATCTTGTCTGCGGCGGCGTTGGCGGCGATTACCACGTCTTCTCCGTCGTTTTCGTAATCATCGGCATAATCGTCATGGGCCTCGTTGGTGATGACGGACATACCGAACACCGGGATGCCGGCGTGGCGGGCCACGATGACTTCCGGAACGGTACTCATGCCCACGGCATCGCCGCCGATGGTGCGGAAGTACTTGTATTCCGCGGGCGTTTCATAGGACGGGCCGGTGCCGCCCACATACACGCCTTTTTGCAACTGGATGCCTTCCTCGGCGGCCGTGGCGATGGCCAGGTGGATGAGGGCAGGGTCGTACGGGCGGGTCATGTCCGGGAAGCGCGGGCCGAAATCGTCGAAATTAGGGCCGATAAGCGGGTTGGGCAGGAGGTTGATGTGGTCGCGGATGATCATGAGGTCTCCCACGTGGAAGGCAAGGTTGGTGCCGCCGGCGGCGTTGGAAACGAAGAGGCGCTTGATGCCGCAGCCGATCATGACGCGGATGGGGAGCACCACTTTGTCCATGCCATAGCCCTCATAAAAGTGGATGCGGCCCTGCATGGCGATGACCATTTTGCCGCCCAGGGTACCCACGATGAAGTTTCCCTTATGGCCTGTTGCGGTGGAAACGGGGAAACCGGGGAGCTCCCGGTAAGGGACGACGATAGGATTTTCGATGGATTCCGCCAGGCTTCCCAAGCCGCTGCCCAGGACAATGCCCAGTTCCGGCTGACGGCCTTCGATGCGCTCTTTCAGGCGGGCGGTAATCGCATTGATGGTTTCTATTCTTGGATCCATAGTAATGTGGTTAGATTTGTGACAAAACGCGGCGGGCGCCTTCCAGGATTTCTTCCTCTCCGGGGACGTGACGGTCCCGCATCACCCATTTCCCTTTTACCATCACCGACGAGATGACGTCGCTGTGGGCGGCGTACACCAGGTTGGCTTCCAGGGAGCCCGGTGACAGGAAAGCGGTGTTGTTAAGGTCGATCAGGGAAAGGTCTGCCCAGGCGCCCTCCCGGATGACGCCTGTGTCGATGCCCAGGGCCTTGGCCCCGTTGACCGTAGCGCAATCCATCAGTTCCTTCAGGGGCATGGCCGCCGGATTGTGGCGCCAGGCCTTCTGCAGGAGGGCGGTATTTTTCATGTGCTCCAGCATGTCCATATTATTGGCCGATGCAGCCCCGTCCGTGCCCAGGCACACGTTGGCGCCCGCATTCCGCAGCTCGTTGTACCGGAAGCGGAAGCCGGAAGCCAGTTTGAGGTTGGAGTCGATATTGTGCACGCAGTTAACGTGACGGTCTCCCAGAATACGGATATCGTTGTCCGAGAGGTGCAGGGCGTGGGCGGCGATGACGTGCGGCCCCAGGATGCCCAGCTGTTCGAAGTATTCGGTGGGGGAGAGCCCGCCATGGGCGTGGCGGCAGTCCTCATCCTCCGCACGGGTCTCGGCCAGGTGCAGGTGCACTTTGAGACCGTGGTCCAGGGCGAACTGGTTGGCCCAGAGGATGTTCTCCTGGCAAACCGTATACACCGAGTGGATGGAGATGGCGAAAGGCGTTTCTCCGGCCCAGTCCAGGGTGCGCTCATACAGGCGCAGGCAGGCTTCCCGCTGCTTGCGGGCAAGTTCCGGATTGTGGGAATCCAGGAAGATGAACGACACTACGGGGCGAAGGCCCACGTCCAGTGCCGCCTGCCGGGCATGCGGGGAGAACCAGTATTGGTCGTTGAAGGTGGTGGTTCCGGATTTGATCATTTCCAGGCAGGCCGCCTTGGTGCCCCAGTAAATGAATTCGCGGTCCAGTTTGGCCTCGATTTTCCAGATGTTGTTGAGCCAGTCGTACAGCGAAAGGTCCTCGTGGATACCCCGCAGCAGAATCATGGCCGCGTGGGTGTGCATATTGATGAAGCCGGGAATGACGGCATAGCCGGTACCATCCACCACATCCGTGCCGGGGAGCTGCTCAAGGGCAGGGCCGATGCGGCTGATGCGTCCGTCATCCCCGATGAGGATGTCCGTACGCCGGTTTTCATGCAAAATGTTCTTCAGGAGAATCATGGGGCTGCAAACAGGTTCGAAAAAACCGGCAGGGCGTGCCGGTTTCCAACATTAAAACTCTTCTTCCGATGATTCCTGTTCCTCGCGGGAGGGATACTGGCGGATGGGCTGGTCGTGCAGTAAATCGTGCAGAATATAGCGCACTGCATCCTGCAACCCTTCCTGGAACTTCTCGAAATCTTCTTTATAGAGGAAAATCTTGTGTTTGTCGTAAGTAAAGGAACCGTCCCTTTCCTGGCGGCGCTTGCTCTCGGTTATAGTGAGATAGAAGTCGTTGTTGCCTTTGGTTGTTTTTACATCGAAAAAGTACGTCCTTTTACCGGCACGGACCGGCTTGGAGTACACATCCTCGGAATTTCTCTCCTGAGCGTGGGAGCGCTCGTAATCTTCACTGTACATACCTTTGTTCGTTTTTATGTTTTCTGCTTACAAATGTAGGGATTTTTATTAAAAAACACTAACTTTGCCTGAAATTTATTTGACATCATGCTAAATCGCCGCATCCTTAGAATCAAGGCCTTCAAGGTCCTTTACGCATACGCGGAAAATCCGGACCTTACGTTGAAAGAGGCGCTCGGAAGCCTTGAAGCCTCCTGTGAGGCCACACGCGACCTTTATCTGTATATGCTGGAGGTCATCCCGGCCCTCACGCAGGAAGCCGCCCGCCGTACGGAAGCGGCCCGTACCAAGTTCAATCCCACCCAGGAGGAACTCCATCCCAATCTCAAATTCGTCCGCAACGGCATCGCCGCCCTGCTGGAGCAGGACACTGATTTCCAGAAACTTGTCGATAAGAAAAAGTTGTCCTGGGAGCAGAACGACGCCTTCGTGCACACGCTTTACGAGACCCTGAAAACCCGCCCGTACTACCAGGCCTACATGCAGGATCCGGAGCAGTCCCTCGCCAAGGACGCCGCCCTCTGGAAGCAGGTGTTCGAGAACGAGTTCGAGGACGATGAAACCCTCTGGGCCATCCTGGAGGACCTTTCCATCCATTGGTCCGACGACCTCCCGTATGTGCTGGGCTGCGTTGTCCGCTCCCTGGAAGAGATGGGACGCACGGGCCGGTGGACCTATCCTCCGCTGTACCAGAGCGACGCCCACGAGTTCATCCGCTCCCTGCTCACCGCCGCCTACGGCCGGTATGCCGAATATTACGACCTCATTGCCGGCTCCGTTTCCAAGTGGGACCAGGACCGTCTGTACACCACGGATATCGTCCTTATTTCCATGGGCCTGGCCGAGGCGGAAACCTGCCCGGACATTCCGCTCAGGGTCACCATCAACGAATACGTAGAAATTTCCAAATATTATTCAACGCCCAAGAGCCGCGGCTTCGTGAACGGTCTGCTGGACCGTCTCATCAAGGACCGCATGGCCAAAGGCATAATTAACAAAACTGTATGAAGCTATTGTATACCCTCCTTCTGATGGGTCCCGCCGTCGCTCCTGCCGATGGAGCCGCCCAGCAGCCCAGCGCCTGGCCCACTGTAATCATGTTCGGCGCCATCATTCTGGTGATGTGGCTGTTCATGATCCGTCCGCAGCGCAAGCAGCAGAAGGAAATGCAGGAATTCCGCAACGCCCTCAAGAAAGGTGACAAAGTGGTCACCGTGGGCGGTATCTACGGAGAAATCGTGGAAGTAAACGAAAAGACCGTCCTCATCCGTGTCGATGGTGACGTAAAACTCCGCGTAGACAAACAGGGCCTGGTGAAGGATTATTCCGACGCCGAACAGAAGTAAGGCCATGCCCCTGAAAGACAGCATCAGGGCCAAAGTGAAAAACTGGAACGGGGAAGGGATTGTCATGATTCTTTCCCTGCTTCTGGCTGTATTCATCTGGGTGCTGACCAATCTTTCAAAGGAATATTCAGGTACCATCAGCGTGCCTGTAGTGGCCCAGTGCAATATCGAGGGGCACGGACTGGAGTCCACCAACACCGTATTGGTGAGTGCCCGCTGCCGTACGGACGGATTCCGCCTGCTGCGGGAGCGCAGCCGCAAGGAGCGCGACGTGGTGGTGGTTTCCTTCGACCAGGCAGACCTCCGCAATACGGCGCCCCATACCTATTGTCTTATAGGTAGTACCATCAACTCCTACGTCAACGAATTCTTCGGCGAAGGTGCGCAGGTAGAGGCGTTTATCTCGGACACCCTCAAATTCATTTTCCCGGCCGAAAACCATAAGCGGGTACCGGTAGAGGTGCACAAGAGTATCGTATGCCGCTCCCAGTACATGCCCAGCGGCCCGTTCCGCGTCATGCCGGATTCGGTTACCGTCTATGGCGATGACATGCATCTGGAGGCCATAGAAAAGGTGGTGGCTTCCCGTTTGCTGCTGACGGACGTTCACGAGTCCCAGCACGGCGTGCTGCGTCTGGCACCCATCAAAGGCGTCCGGCTGTCCACCGAAGAAGTCAGTTTCGAACTGCCCGTCTCCCGCTATGTGGAGTTGCGGACCACGGTCCCCATCGAGGTATGGAACGCCCCCGCCGGCCGTAAGATCCAGGTATATCCTGCTACGGCACAGGTGGTGATGCGTTGCGCCTTCCCGTTGGCCAAGGACCCGGTTTCGGCGTTCAAACTGTATGTGGACTGGAAGGACTTCAATGCCTCCCTTACAGGTCGATGCGCGGCCCGTACCCTCCGCCTGCCGGCCGGTGTGCTGGATTACCGCCTGGAACCGGAAGTGTTTGACTGCGTGGAACTCCGCTGATGGAAACCATCTTCTTAACCGGATTCATCGGCAGCGGCAAGTCCGCTGTAAGCGCCCTGCTTCGTGAGCGGGGCATTCCTGTCTATGATTCAGACGCCCGCACCAAGGCACTCTATGACGAGAGTCCCGTTCTTGTGCCGGCCCTGGAAGAAGCTTTGGGCATCCCGCTCCGGACCAGTGACGGAAAACTGGACCGGAAGGCTTTAGCTGCCGTGATTTTTAACGATGCCAATGCCCGTGAGAGGGTGGAGGCCATGGTCTATCCCGCCGTGCTGGAGGACTTCCTCCGTTGGCGGGAGGCGCATGCAGACGCACCCTTCGTGGTGCTGGAATCGGCCATCATCCTTTCCAAACCCATTTTCAACGGCCTGGCAGACCGGGTGGTGCTGGTGACGGCGCCGCGGGAGGTCCGCCTGCAGCGGGTGATGGCCCGTGACGGCCTGTCGGAGGAAGAAGTGATTCGCCGTATGGACGCACAGCAGATGCCGCTGGATGGCATCGACACGGTACTTCAAAATGACGGTACACCGGAGCAGCTTCGTAAGGCCGTAGACGCCGTGTTTTTTCCGAAAAAATGACTATATTTGTAAGATTTTGAAACCAGACTATATCATGAAAACCGATCTCGCAAAAACCCTTTCTATCCGTGGTCAGCACGGACTGTTCAATTATATCGCCCAGTCGCGCACCGGCGCCATCGTAGAGGCCCTTTCCGATAAAAAGCGCGCCAACTTTGCAGCCAACGCCGGCATCACCACCCTGGAAGACATCTCCATCTACACGGAGGAAGGGGAAGTGAAGCTGTCGGAGGTTTTCACCAAAATGCACGAGGTACTGGGCGAGCAGGACGCTCCGTCCGCAAAGGCTGCCGATGCCGAACTCAAGGCGCTTTTCGCCAAGGCCCTGCCCAATTACGACGCCAACCGCTTCTACGTGTCCCACATGAAGAAGGTGGTGGAGTGGTACAACGAACTCCACAAGTACGCTTCGCTGGAGTTCATGACCGACGAGGACCGCGAGGCCGCCGCTAAGGAGGAAGCCTAAATGCCTACGCTGCAGGTCATAACGCTAGGGTGCTCCAAAAATACCGTCGATACGGAGCATCTCCTGTTCCAGGTTCAGCAGGACTATGAACTGGTTCCGGAATCGGAGTCCCGTCCGGTGGACGTACTCCTGGTGAATACCTGCGGTTTTATCGGCGATGCCAAGGAGCAGAGCATCCAGACCATCCTTGCCTGCGCGGAGCGCAAAAAGGCAGGGGAGGTGGGACGCCTGCTCGTTTTTGGATGCCTATCCCAACGATATGCTTCCGAGCTGCCGTCCCTCATTCCGGAGGTCGATGGCTGGTTCGGCGCGCGGGACCTGGCTCCGCTGGTGGAGGCTTTGGGCTGCCAATACAAAGCGGAGGAGTCCTTCCGCCGCATCCTTACGGAAGGGAACAAGCCTTACGCCTATTTCAAGATTTCCGAAGGTTGCAACCGGCGTTGCTCCTACTGCGCCATCCCGTTTATCCGCGGCGCCCATCGTTCCGTTCCCATGGAACAACTGGTGGAAGAAGCCAAAGAACTGGCCGCCAAGGGCATCCGGGAACTTATTATCATCGCCCAGGATACCACGTATTACGGCCTGGACCTGTACGGACGGCGTGCGCTGGCGGACTTGCTGGAAAAGCTTTCCGAAGTAGAGGGAATCGAGTGGCTGCGCATCCATTATTCCTATCCGGCCGATTTCCCGGAGGATGTCCTGGAAGAGATGGCGCGCAATCCCAAGGTGTGTCGATACATGGATATCCCGCTCCAGCATGTGAGCGACCGGGTGTTGGACAAGATGCACCGCCATGTGGACGGCGCCTGGACAAGGGAACTCATCCGTCGCATGCGCGAACGGGTGCCGGGTGTCGCTTTGCGTACCACCCTCATCGTGGGCCATCCCGGCGAGCGCCAGGAAGATTTTGACGAGCTGCTGGAATTTATCCGCGAAGCCCGCTTCCAGCGCATGGGCGCTTTCACCTATTCGGAGGAGGAGGGGACTTATGGCGCAGAGCATTATCGCGACAGCATATCGGCCAAAACCAAACAAAAGCGGCTGGACCTTCTCATGGAGGAACAGCGTGGCATTTCTCTTGCATACAACCAGTCCCGGATCGGCACGGAAGTCCGTGTCCTGGTGGACGATTTCGTAGAAGGCACCCTGGTGTGCCGGAGCGAGTTCGAAAGCCCGGAAGTGGATGGCGAAATCCTGGTGAAATACACTCCGGAGGCGTTTGACGGCGTGGAACCGTATTCCCTGGTGGGTGAATTCCTTCAGGTGCGCATTACCGGCGCCGACGAATATGACCTTACAGCACAAGTGATATGAAACATTCCTGGATTTTAGCCGCAGTTCTGTTCACCGCAGCCTGCTCTCCGCAGGTATATCCGCTGTATATGGACGTGCGGAATCCTTCTTCTTCCGGCTTGAATCTTTCCCGGAAGGATATTTCCATCGTGTATCGGGACGGCACCAATCAGGTGGATTCCCTCTTCGACCGCCAGGCGGCATCGTCCATGGCCCGTTCCCTGGAGAATGACTATTTTGGCGGCGAGGAAAAGGTGGGCATCTTCCACCTGCCGGAACTGGACAGCATGTCGCTGGACCTGATGCATTCGCTGGTGATGGATACCGGCGGGGACGTGGTCTTCGTCCTGAAAACCAACCTGGGCCTCCCTGCACCGGGGGTCAATCAGGTGGTGAAGGACGCCACTTCCGTGGACTCGGCGTTCGTGTGTCCCGTGAATATCCCTGTGAAGACCCACCTGGATGTATACGACAGCATGGGCCAGGACAAGGTGCACAGCTTCAACGGCTCTGCCGTGCTGAAGACGCTGGTGTACAACAATGGGCTGCTCACGCAGGACGCCCTGGGCGAAAAAGCGCTGCGCAGCCTGGCCAAGGAGGCCGACGTGGTGGGCGAGCGCATCAGCAGGCGCTTCCTTTCCACCTGGATTACGGAGGGTTTCGGCTTTTATTATTTCGATATGGGGTCGGATCCTTGGATCGACGGTATCCTGCAGGTGTCGGACGGCAAGTTTGCCGCCGCAGTGGATTGCTGGACCCAACTGGTCAAGCGGGGCGACGCCCTCCACCGGGCCTGCGCCTGCTACAACATCGCCCAGGCATTCTACCTGATGGAAGATTATGAACTCAGCCAGCGCTGGCTGAAAGAGGCGGAAAAACTGGATAATGTATCCTTGGCGCAAAGCCTGCAAAAAAGGCTGGATGCCTACTTGGAAAAGAAGTAGATATTCATTAAATTTGCGAAATAGAAATTACAATTAATTCTAGATAATTTTATGTCAAGCATCGATCTCAAAAAGTACGGCATCAAGGGCGTTAAGGAAATCCTCTACAACCCCACGTACGAAGTCCTCTACAATGAGGAAACCAAACCCGGTCTGGAAGGTTACGACAAAGGTCAGGTGACCGAACTGGGCGCCATCAACGTGATGACGGGCGTTTACACCGGCCGTTCTCCCAAGGACAAGTACATCGTGTACGACAACACCACCAAGGAAGGTAAACCCGGCGAAATCTGGTGGACCACCGAGGGTTATCCCAACGACAACCACAAGATGAGCGTCTCCACCTGGAAAGTGGTGAAGAAACTCGCCCAGCAGCAGCTCAGCGGCAAGCGCCTCTTTGTGGTGGATGGTTTCTGCGGCACCCACGCCGACACCCGCATGAAGGTTCGCTTCATCATGGAGGTAGCATGGCAGGCCCACTTCGTGACCAACATGTTCATCCGTCCCCAGAACCAGAAGGAATTCGACCAGGAGCCGGACTTCGTAGTGTACTGCGCTGCCAAGGCAAAGGTAGATAATTACAAGGAACTGGGTCTCCGCAGCGAAACTTGCGTGGCCTTCAACGTTACCTCCCGTGAGCAGGTTATCCTGAACACCTGGTACGGTGGCGAAATGAAGAAAGGTATGTTCTCCATGATGAACTACTACCTCCCGCTCAAGGGCATCGCCGCCATGCACTGCTCCGCCAACACGGATATGAACGGTGAGAACACCGCCATCTTCTTCGGTCTCTCCGGTACCGGTAAAACCACCCTTTCCACCGATCCCAAGCGCCTCCTCATCGGTGACGACGAGCACGGCTGGGACAACAAGGGTGTGTTCAACTTCGAAGGCGGCTGCTATGCCAAGGTCATCAAGCTGGACAAGGAATCCGAACCCGATATCTACAACGCCATCCGTCGTGACGCTCTCCTGGAGAACGTAACCGTGGATGCCCAGGGCAAGATCGACTTCAACGACAAGTCCGTCACCGAGAACACCCGCGTAAGCTATCCTATCTATCACATCGAGAAGATTGTCCGTCCCGTTTCCCACGGTCCGGCAGCCAAGCAGGTGATCTTCCTGAGCGCCGACGCCTTCGGTGTACTGCCTCCGGTTTCCATCCTCACCCCGGAACAGACCAAGTACTACTTCCTCTCCGGTTTCACCGCCAAGCTGGCCGGTACCGAGCGCGGCATCACTGAGCCCACTCCTACCTTCAGCGCCTGCTTCGGCCAGGCTTTCCTGGAGCTGCATCCTACCAAGTATGCCGAGGAACTCGTAAAGAAGATGAAGAAGAGCGGTGCCAAGGCTTATCTGGTGAACACCGGCTGGAACGGTACCGGCAAGCGTATCTCCATCCGCGACACCCGTGGTATCATCGATGCCATCCTGAGCGGCGCCATCGACAAGGCTCCCACCAAGCAGATCCCGTACTTCGACTTCAAGGTTCCTACCAAGCTGGAAGGCGTAGACACCGGCATCCTGGATCCTCGCGATACCTATGCCAAGCCGGAAGAGTGGGAAGTGAAGGCCAAAGACCTGGCCAGTCGCTTCATCAAGAACTTCCACAAGTACGAGTCCAACAAGGCCGGTAAGGCCCTCGTAAAGGCTGGCCCTAAGCTCTAGTAACGTCATACCCGGCCCCGACCGGGTATCTCTTCAAAAGAAAAAGACAGGTTCGATTTCGAATCTGTCTTTCTTTTATCCTAGTCCTTTTTCCTCCTCAGGAGGCTGAGCCCGTCGTAAAAGACGGGATAGGAAAAGAGGGTAATGTTCAAGAGGGCGAGGGTCCAGAACCAAGGGAACATAAGGCTGAAAATGATGCCCCAGATCAGGACGGTGAGGGGGAGGAACAGGACAAGACAGGCGCAGCGGATGCTGTTGCACCAGGCTTTGTCTTTCATTTTGTGGCAGAGCACTTCCGCCGTTCCCCAGATAGGTAAAGTTAACAGGGCCGCCAGGGGCCAGACCAGGAACAGGATGGGAGAAGGCTTATCCGGGGCCGGGCCTTCCGGATCCACCATCCGGGCCATCCCTTCCTCAATATGGTTGCGCAGTTCCTGCAGCAGCTGCGCTTCCGTGAGCTGGGCGTGCTCCCGGACGAACGCACTGATGTCCATAGGCTGCCCGTACCGCACTTCGCAAACGCCCCGGAAGTGATAGAAGGTGCTGTAATTGATACCGGTAGGGACCAGCCAGGTTTGCCGTTCGTGTGCGCTCTGCAGGGCGATTCGCGCAATGCCTTTCTTGATGGGCTGTAAAGTCCGGGTGGGACGGTGTGTTCCTTCCGCAAACAGGCAGAAGGGCACGTTGTTCGCCAGGACATCGTCAATCTGGTTAAAAGTGGCGTAATTCTCGTTTACATGCTCCAGGCCGTCCCGTTGCCGGACGATGGGAAGGATGCGCAGAAAACGAAGGATACGGGCGACGGCCGGCTTCCGGAAAATATCGGCACGGGCGCCGAATACCGTGGGCCCGGGTCGGCCGGCCAGAATGACCAGCGCATCCATGAGCGTGTTGGTGTGGTTGGGGGCCAGGATGACGGCTCCGTCCGACGGGAGGTCCGCTCCCCGATAGCGGAGAGGGCGGTAGCTCTGCCGGGTGCACCAGCCCACGTACATGCGCCCAAGGCTGTACAGGCGGTTATATTGCCATATCTTAGACATCGGCACGTCTGGTCAGGTTAAAGATGGTGGCGATGGTGAGGCCGGAGATGATGTGCCAGATGCCCCACCAGGCCGTAATCACCAGCATGCCGCCATGGGGCGGGAAGCCGGCGAAGAGGCTGGTACCCAGCATGAGCGCCAGACCCAGGCCGCTGTTCTGGATGCCGGTTTCGATGGTGAGCGTACGGCGGTCGCGGAAAGGTACCCGGAAGGTCGATGCTACGCCAAAGCCAATGCTCAGCGCCAGCGCGTTGTGGATGAGCACCACCAGGAAGATGTAGCGGATGCACTTGAGGAAGGCGTCGATATTGCTGCCGAACGACAGCACCACCATGGCAATGAAGATGATGATGGAAAGCCACTGCAGGGGCTTTTTGAGGGCGGCGGCTACCTTGGGCAGATAATGGCTGGTGAGGATGCCCAGCACCAGCGGAATGCCCAGCAGGATGAAGATGGTCTTGAATACGTCCCAGAGGGGAATCACCAGCGTAGGAATTTCTGCCGATACGGCGGCCGAGTGCAGATAAACCGACCCCCAGGCCCAGAAGTTAAAGGGCGTAAGCACCACGGCCAGCGCGGTGGAAATGGCGGTCAGCGAGACGGACAGCTCCACATTGGCCTTGGCCAGCGAGCTCATGAAATTGGAGATATTGCCCCCGGGGCAGGAGGCGACCAGAATCATGCCCAGACCCATCATCGGGGAAATCCATCCGGTTAACGCGATGGCCAGCAGGCAGGTGAAGGCCGGCAGCAGTACCAACTGGCACAGCATGCCCAGCAGCACGCTCTTAGGCTTTCGGAACACCTCTATAAAGATGGCCGGTTTGATGCCCAGCGCCACGCCGTACATCACCAGCGCCAGAATAATATTGATGGTGTTCATGCCTCCGGCATTGAGGCTCACCTGAATGCTGTCGATACTTTGGATGATTTCCTGTGTCATAAAAAGCTAGTAATTGAATTGGAATTCGTCCACGTAAATGACCGATTTGGTGCTGCCGGTGAAGAACTCACCCAGGTTGCTGGAAAGGATGGCAATAAACAGGTAGCCGGGCTCCTTGTCATTTACATATTTCAGGTCGATGGTAAAGGGAATATACCCGCCCGTATCCTTGTCCAACACCAGGGAGCCATAGGCAACGATATCCGGGTCCTTCTGGGCCGGCGTGCTGGCGCCTTCGGTGGAGAGGAAATGACGCGCCTGTTTCCAACTGTACAGGGCCACCTCGATCTGGCCTTTGTCCATGGTCCCTTTCAAGTTCTTGTACGGGGCCTTGGCGGAGTCGATTTTACCGGGCTGGTAATGTACGTAGCCGGACAGGCTCTTGGGACGGCCGTGGAAGGGGACACCGTGGTACATCTCGGCACCGGACATGCCAAGGATCTTGACGAATTTGCCGGTGTACAGGTTGCCGGTGGCAAAGGTGCCCATGATGGAACGGCTGATCACTTTGGCAGCGGCCTTTCCTTTCCCTTTGACGGCGACATGTTCGTATTCCGGGGTGGTCGTGTTGATGCCCAGGAAGCTGGTGCCGTGGTTCACGTTGCCCCAGACTTTCTGTTTTTCAGTGGCATTTTCCGGGTAAAGGTCCCAGGCGCCTTTGGTTTTGCTCCAGGTGTCGAAGGAGAAGTTGTACACTTGCTCCTGGGCCAACAGGGCGCAGGGGAGCAGAATCAGGAGGGAAGTCAGTAATTTTTTCATAATGCTTCAATTGTTAGTCCGTCATAGGCGGGCTGCACCGTTGAACGGATGCCTATTTCCTTGCAACGGATGGCAAGTTCTTTACAAAATTGGGAATGACTGGGAAACGCATGCGAAAGATGCGTCAGCCAAGTATGTTTTGCGCCGATTCTATCGGCCAGCCGCAAAGCCTCTTCCAGTGAGAAGTGGGAGTGGTGCGGATGGTAGCTCACGGTGTTCAGGGTTACATGCTCCAAGCCTTGCAGCTTGGCCAGTTCACCCTCCGGCAGGGTGCTCATGTCGGTGATATAGGCAATCTTGCCAAAGCGGAAGCCCAGTACCGGCATCTGCCCGTGGATGCCCCGGATGGGGATGACGTTGGGGCGGTCGTGCGGCGCTTCCACCACGGCGTTGTCCGAGGCTTGGAGGCTCCCGTCCGGCTGACGGTAAAAATAGCCTTTGTCGTGCACCCATTCCAGGTCGCCGGTGCCTTCCAGCGAGTCCACGCGGAAAGGTCGCTCGTCAATCAGGTGCACATGCCACTCCGGTGAACCGGGGTACTTATGCTCCTCAAAGGCATACGAATACTCCACGCGGAGCGAGTGCAGCACCCGTTCTTCGCAGAAAATCTCGACGGCTTTCCGGTCGATATAGTTGAGGGAGCGTACGTCGTCCAGGCCGCCCGTATGGTCCTTGTGGTTGTGCGTGAGGAGGATGGCGTCCAGGTGGGAGATGCCATGAGCCAGCATCTGGGAGCGGAAGTCCGGGCCGGCATCGACCAGAATGTTCAGGCCGTCCAACTGCACGAAAGCGGCCGAACGGAAGCGTTTGTCCCGCGGGTCGGCGCTTTTGCACACCGGGCACTGGCAGCCGATGATGGGCACGCCCTGCGAAGTTCCGGTTCCAAGGAAAGTCAGTCGGGTCATAGCACAACCTCCTCCAATTGGTTTACGCGGGCGGCGTCGAACGGCCGCTCCACGCGGATGTAGTTTCCGGTATAGCCGCCCATGAGGCCGCCTTTTTCGGACGATTCCCACAGCACGGTTTCACGCATGCCCTTGTGCGCCTGCACGAATTCCGTGTGCAGTTCTTCGCACAGCGCTTCCAGGCGTGCGACGCGTTCGGTCTTGAGGCTGTCCTGCACCTGGTCTTTCCACTCCGCAGCCCGGGTTCCAGGACGGCGGGAGTAGGGGAATACGTGGATGAATGCGGGCCGGATGCGCTCTTTCAGGAAGGTGTAGGTTTCCTGGAACAGCTCTTCCGTTTCCCCGGGCAGGCCCACGATGACATCGATGCCGAAGAAAACGCGGGGCTCTCCGGGACGTTCCATGGCCTGGCGGATGTAGTCGATGCGCGAAGCGAAGAGGGCGGTGTCGTACCGTCGGCCCACCCGCTTGAGCAGGGTGTCGCTGCCGCTCTGCAGCGGAATGTGGAAATGCCGCTGGAATTTGGTGCCGGAGGCAATCCAGTCCACGATTTCCGGGGTAATCAGATTGGGTTCGATGGAGGAGATCCGGTACCGCTCGATGCCTTCCACTTCGTTGAGGGCCTTGAGCAGGTCCAGGAAGCTTTCCCCGCTGGTGCGTCCGAAGTCGCCGGTGTTCACGCCGGTGAGGACCACTTCTTTCACGCCTTCCGCCGCAATGTTGCGGGCCATCTTCACCACCTCGCAGATGGGGATGTTCCGGCTCCGTCCGCGGGCGTACGGCACCGTGCAGTATGCGCAGAAGTTGTCACACCCGTCCTGCACCTTCAGGAACGCCCGGGTCCGCTCCTCACCGGAGCTGTATGCACCAAAAACATTATTGTTCGTAGCGGAGGAGGGTGTTGTGTCCGAAACCCATGGCCACCCTCGGCCGTGTAAGAGGGAGGGGCCCATAGTAGTTTCGGGGGCAGGCGAAGCCGCCCCAGAAACGCCTTTTGGGAGGGGTCGCGAAGCGACGGTTTCGGATACAATACCCTCCGCAGCGAAGTGAAGAGTATTAGGGACGATATTCTGTTTTTCGTTGGCGCCGAATACTTGCCACACGCCTTCCAGGGCCAGGAGTTGCTCCTTACGGAGTTCCGCGTAGCAGCCGGTGACCACAATCCGGGCATCCGGGGCGGTCTTGTGCGCCCGGCGGATGAGGTTGCGGGACTTCTTCTCCGCCGTTTCCGTCACGGCGCAGGTATTGATCAGGTACACATCGGCAGCAGCAGTCCACGGCACCACCTCCCAGCCGGCGGCGATGAAGCCGCGCTCGTAGGTGGCCGTTTCTGCATAATTGAGTTTGCAGCCTAATGTGTTGAAAGCTATCTTCATGCAAGTATCAGGAATACGCACGGCCGTTTGCCCACGGTGACAGGGGAGGCTTTCCACTGGGCCACCGTCCGGGTGCAGATGAATTGGTCTTCACAGGTGAGGTTGGCGGCTACGCAAAGCCGCGTGTTGCCGCCGAGGCATTGGAGCATATCGGCCAAAAGGGAATCGTTCCTATAAGGCGTTTCGATGAGGATTTGCGTCTGGCGGGCAGCCGCGGAGCGTTTCTCCAGGGCCTTCAGGGCTGCACGACGCTCTTCCGTTTTGGCGGGGATATAGCCTACGAAGGCAAACGACTGGCCGTTAAGGCCGGATGCCATCAAGGCCATCATCAGGGACGAAGGCCCGACGAGCGGAACCACCTCTATTCCGTGTCGATGGCACAGCGCCACCAGCAGCGCTCCCGGGTCCGCTACGGCGGGCAGGCCGGCTTCCGAAAGCAAGCCCACCGAAGTGCCGTCCTCGAACAGGTGCAGGAACTTTTCTACTTCCGCCGGGGCGGTGTGCTCATTGAGCTCGTGGAATTCCAGTTCCGCGATGTGCCCTTTGAGGCCGGCGGCGGACAGGAAGCGCCGCGCCGTGCGCACTTCCTCCACCACAAAGCGGTGCAGGGTAGGGATCAGGGCGAAAACCGGTGCCGGAAGCACGTTCTCCGGTGCTCCGTCTCCCAACGGTGTGGGAATCAGGTATAATTTTCCGTAGGTCATTCGTCTTCGTCTATTTTTCCGTCTTCATTCACGGAATACACATGTTGATGTCCGACACCCAGCATATCCTGGGATATGAGGGCCTCCCGTTTCTTCTGTCCCATGAAGATGCTTCGCAGGAAGCTCCAGAAGGAGTTGAAATCCCGCTGGTAGGAGAAACCTACACCATGCCGCTGACTGTTGTCCAGGTAGGAGGTGTATTGGTCGGCCGAGTGGCTGAACAGTTTTAAGCGGACGGAGCCGCTGCGGTTCAGTTTGATTTCTATGTCGATGTCACCCACCACTTCATTGGTGGAGGTGCCGTCGATCTGCTTCTTGTTGCCCACCGTGCCGTTCACGATGACGCGGTTGTTGAACAGCTGCGTGCTCAAGGCCACGTCGAAGATATTGCTGCCCGCCTGCGTAGTCTGGTAGTTCAAGCCCATATCCAGCGGAATGTTCAGCTTTTGGAAAATGTTGTTCAGCTGCCCCGACATGATACTGGACACATTGGAGAACAGGACGTTGGAGCCGCCGGCGGTGCTGATGCCGGATTCCTCGCTGGGCAGGAAGTTGCTGGCGATGAGCAGGTAGATGAACTGCTTCTGCACCTTGTCAACCGTATTCAGGGCAGCATCGACCTGTGCCTGGGTGGTCGGGTTCAGGTCCGGAATGTCGATGCTGAAACTCACCTCCGGATTGCTCAGCTTGCCGGTAATGGTGATGCCGCAGTTTACGGTACGGCGGTTGCCGGCGCTGCCATCGGCCAGTAAGTTGGACAGGCTGGCCTTGGTGGTGTACAGGCCGTGCACGTTGAGGTCCGTATTCATGACATCGCCGTTGAAGCGGATGGTACTGCCGTCCTGGATGGTGAATTTGCGGGTGACCAGGTTCATGGCCGAGAACAGGAACGAACCCTGCGAGATGGCATAGTCGCCGTTGAGGGAGAAGGTGCCCTGCGACAGGCGGCTTTCGATGTTGATAATGCCGTTTCCGCGGGCGCTCAGGGACGATTCTGCATCTACGTCGATATGCAGCTGCATCTGTTCGGTGGCTCGGATTCGGAGTTTCAACTGGAGGTCGCTCCGGGCCTCTTCCCGTGTCTGGGCGGCCATCATGACCTCGTAAGGGTCGATATCGTCCTGGGGCGCTTTTTTGAAGCGGAGCATTTCCCGTGAACGGTCCTCGGCGCTGCCGTCCAGCGAGATATGCATTTCTCCGCCACGGGTAGTGGTGGCGTTTACGTCCAGCAGGATTTTGTTCAGCGGGCCGGTGATGGCGGCCGTTCCGGTAGCGGTGGCGTTGCCGTACAGCAGCGGATTCATGCCGCGGGGGATTTCCACCACCTTCATGTCGGTGAGTTGCATGTGGGTGTCCAGCGCCAGGTTTCTGAATCCGTTCATCAGGAGGCTGCCCCGTAGCATACCGCTGCCGCCCAGGCCGTCCGTGATTTGCAGCTGGTTGAAGTGCAGGCCCGTATCGTCCAGGGCGAGGGGACCGGAGACGTGGTAATTGACCCGGGTGAAATCGACCTGGAGCAGACCGTCGTCCAGGCGGAGACCGTGGCTGCTCGCGTGGGGTTCCTTCAGGGTGCCGTCCAGTCCGACCTCTCCGCTGAGGAATCCTTCGAACTTGGCAAAGACGTCTTTCAGGAACGGGGCGGCATATCCCATGTTGAAGCGGTCCAGTTGGGCCGACAGGTGGATGTCGCCGTTGGAAGGCTTCAGGTAGCCGCTGGCGTTGATGTTGTTCTTCCCGGACATCAGGTTACTCATTTCCAGGTTGAAGCGCTTGTCGGTTTCGTCCCAGTTGCTGGCGACATTGAGTTGACCCATCCGGTGTCCGGCTATGTAGGTGGAGTCGCAGCTGATGTTGGCGACCAGGCCGAGGGACGGCTTGGTGGGGGAGAGTATCAGGGCTTTACCGGTAGCATGGCCGGCGAGCTTAGGCAACAGGCCGCTTACGGTATTCAGCAGGCCGATGTCGAATTTCTCCATGGTCACGGCCAGGGTGTCCGTGCGGTCCGGGGACAGGGCACCATCGACCAGCAGGATTTCGTTGTCGTGACGGGCCATCAGCCTGTCGATGGAGAAGCCCTTGCTGTTGTAGCGGATTTCGCCGCTGGAGATGCCCCAGCCGTTGCCTTTGTAGTAAATGTTGGAAGGCAGGGTGCGGGCGCTTACGACGAGTCCGTCTTTGTCGCGGTCCAGGTCGCCGGATACGTAGAGTTCCGCGTGGGTGCTTTCCTGGTCCTCATTGTCGAAGGTGTAGCCGAAGCCTACCTGGTTGTTGTCTGCGTAAAGGGATATGCGGTTGTTCAGGATTTGCGTACCGGAAAGGGAGATTTGCTTGCCGATGAGCGAGGCGGTTTGCGCGGCGTTCCCATTGTCGAAGTCCAACTGCAGGTCCTTGATGAATTTGTCGTTGTAGGCGATGCGCCCGGATTTCACCTGTGCGGTGACCAGGCCCGCCTGATCGACATTAAGGGCCACATGGGTGTTCTTCTCCAGATACAGGCCGGGCACCAGGAAGTTCCAGAGCAGCTGCGAGCCTTTCACGTTCATTTCTACGTTGTAAGTGGCGCCAGCCCACGGCTCCGGCGCTTTTTCCAGCAGGGCGGGGACATCCCGTTGCAGCACCAGGTATTTGAGGTCGTTGAGGAAGCGGGCGGGGGCGGCATCGCCTACATAAGTACCCTCCAGGAAACTGGATTCCAGGCGGATGCGGCTGACGTTGTCGTTGACCTGGGCCTGCACCGAGACATCGCCCAGTTCGTCCCTGCCGGTCTCGCTTTCCAGCCAGATATTGCTCAGGTTGATGTCGCCCAGCAGTTCGCTCGTTTCCGTGCGCAGGAAGTTGGACGATGCCTGGAGGCTGATTTTGGAATGCGGCCGGCTGTCCAGGTGAATGGCGTAAAGGTCTGCGTAGCCCAGCGAAGCGTAGAAGCGGTATAGGGCGTTCTGGGTGTTGGGGGACAGGTTGAAGGTACCCTGGAAGAGGAAATTCAGGTTGGGGTCTGCGGCGATGATGCGCCCGTCGAAGGCATCGTCACTGTATACGCCCACGGCCGAGATGTCCGAATAATCGTACTCCAGCGCCTGCAGGCGGGAGATGTGCAGGGAGTCCAGCCGGACGTGCATTTTCTCGCCCAGGGTGGCTTCCAGGCCGCTCTTCATGCTGAGCGGGCCCAGGGACGGGGTGTTCAGGATGCGTCCCAGGTGCAGGTCTTCCGTCTGGATGGCGCCGCCGATGGCGATGGGGTTGTAATTATCGACAACGTTCTTCAAGATGGCATCGGCCCTTACGTTGCCGATGCGGGAACGGAAACTGCCTTGTACCTTCAGGTTGTTCAGGGTGCCTGCCATGTGGCCGTTGAAGGAGAAATGCTCGCCGCGGGCCAGTTTTCGCAGGTTCAGGTTGGCGTCGGGCGCCCAGGATTTGATGAAACCGTTGAGGCCGGCCATCGAGAAGCGGAATTCATCCAGTTGCATGTCGAACTGGGTGTCCTCTATTTCCGGAAGGCCTACGATGGTGCCGTGGCCGCGCAGCTGCACGTCGTTGTTGTCGTCTTCGATGCGGAGGGCCTCCAGTTGCATCTGGTCCACCGTGCCGCTTACGTGCCCGCGGAGACGGCCTTCGAAGGTGATGCCGCCCAGGCCGCCGGCAAAATAACGGAGGGTGGGCATGGCGATGACGGAACCGTCCGCAATGTAGCCGTCCAGGCGGATTTTGTGGACGAAGTCGGAGTATTCGTCCCGGGGACCGTCCATGAT
>JBGUPS010000027.1:0-4987 GCA_045130395.1 Candidatus Cryptobacteroides sp. | reverse complement strand
GAAAGGGCTTCAACTGACCCCTGTTCCGGTGCAGGTCAGTTATCCGGAGGACCGTGTCAGCCACTTCCGACCCCTGAAAGATTTCATGAGAATCACGGCCCTGAATTGTATCCTTTTAGTCGTCGCTCTCCTGTACGGCTGGCCCCGCATGTTGATAGGAAAATAAATCCTTTTCCTTTTAAGGAAAAAGCAGTATCTTTGTAAGTTATTGAGAACTGCTTTGAAGGCATTTATCCTCCATATTTATGACTGGCTGTCGGCACACAAAGCCGTAGCGGCCGTCGTATTGCTGCTGGTGCTCATGCTCAGCGCTTTCAGTGCCTTCAGGCTCACTTTCCAGGAGAACATTACGGATTTTCTTCCCACAAGGGAGCAAGAGAAACTGGCAGAGACCGGCGGAGAAGGCCAGATGGCCCTGCTGTTCACCGGCGGCACGGTAGACAACAAGCTGGACGCCATGTACGCCTTTGCCGATGCCTGGAATGCAGAACATGCGGATGTCCAGATTACACCGGAAGCAGACAATTCCCAGGTGCTGGCGGTTTTCGATTTCCTGAGCGACAACTGGCCTTATTTCCTGGAAGAACAGGACTATGTCCGCATGGACTCCCTGCTGGCCACACCCGCGTATGTGGCACAAAAGCTGGAAGAGGACAAACGCTCGCTCTATGGCAGCTCCCTCCTGGCACGCTATATCCGCACGGATCCGCTGGGGCTGTTTTCGTCCGTCCTTCAGCGCCTGAACCAGGCCAACGCATCGTCCCAAATGATTGAGAACTGCCTGTTTACGGAGGATGGGGAAACCGGAATCGTCCTGTTCCATTCGCCCTACGGCAGCAGCGAAAGCGGCAAAAATGCGGTGCTTACCGCGGATATCAATGCCACCAAAGCCCGCATCCAGGCACAATATCCGGAGGTGACCATCACGTCTACCGGAGCTCCGGAAGTGGCGGTGGAGAATGCGGTCCGCATCAAGAAGGACTCCATGCTCGCGCTGGCCGTAGCCTTTCTCATCATCGCGCTCATCCTCTGGTTCAGCTACAAGCGCTTCTCGGACGTGCTTTGGATTCTGTTGTCGATAGGCGCAGGAGCCCTGTTTGCGCTGGGCCTTATCGCTTTGTTCAAGAGCAGCGTGAGCCTCATCGTGCTGGGGATCGGCAGCACCATCATCGGCATTGCCGTGAACTATCCGCTGCATTACGTGGATCACCTGAAATACCAGACCGACAAACGGAAAGCCCTGGCGGAGCAGGTGAATCCGCTGCTGGTGGGCAATATTACCACCGTAGGCGCTTTCCTGAGCCTTCTGCTCATGAAGGCCGATGCCCTGCATGACTTCGGCTTCATTGCCGCCATGATGCTGGTAGGCACCATTCTCTTTGTGCTGGTGTTCCTCCCGGTGTTTGTGCCTCAGCGGAAAGAGGAGCCCCGGGACCTGGTGAAACTGGATTTCGACCGGTACCTGCATCCCAGCCAAAATGTCCGCCACAGCGCGTTCCTGGTTTTCCTCCTGCTTACCGGCTGGTTATGCTGGCAAAGCCGCAAGGTGGAATTCGACGCCAACCTGCACAATATCAATTATATGACAAAGGAGCAGGCGGAAGGCTTTGCCGTGCTTGATCGCCTTCGTCCGCAGATTTCCACGCAGGATCTCTTTGAAGAGGCCTCCCAGGAAGCGGCTATTGCCCGTTGGAATACGTTCTGGGAAGGGCACCAGGATTTGCTGCCCACGCTGGAGGAAGAAGGCCTCAAGGCCGGCTTTACGCCGCATGCTTTCCAGCCTTTCCGCGATGCACTGGACAAAGAATGGCAGCCGCAGGAACGGAGTTATTTCAAGTCCGTGGACTTTGCGCAAGAAAATACGCTGGTCCAGGGACTGATCCAAGACCTCTCGCAGGACTTCGGCACCATCGGCCTGCTTTGCTCGCTCATCGTCTTTATCTTCCTGTGGCTCAGTTTCGGCAGCCTGGAGCTCAGCCTGCTGGCCTTCCTGCCACTGGCGGTGAGCTGGTTCTGGATTCAGGGCATCATGGGGCTGACCGGCCTGCAATTCAATATCGTCAATATCATCCTTGCCACCTTCATTTTCGGCATGGGGGACGATTACAGTATTTTCATCACGGAAGGCCTGCTGTATGAGCGGGCTACCGGCAAAAAGATCCTGCATTCCTACAAGAATGCCGTAGCGCTCAGCGCCCTCATCATGTTTGTAGGCATCGGTGCATTGGTGCTGGCCAAACATCCGGCCATGCGCTCGCTGGGCCTGGTAACGGTCATTGGCATGCTCACCGTAGTAGGGATGGCCTATTATCTGCCGCCGCTGGTCTTCCGCTGGCTTACCACCAAGGACGGAGCCCCGCGCAAAACGCCGCTCACCCTGAGGAACATGCTTCGGACCGCGTTTATCGGCATTACCATGGTTCTTTCCATGACGATTCTTACGCTGGTGACCGTCCTCCTGCCCAGCGGTTTGTTCTTTAACCGGCTCATCCGCCGCACCGCGTATCTGGCCATCCGTCTGATTCCGGGCTGCCGCCATATCCTTAATAATCCTCACGGGGAAGACTTTTCCAAGCCGGCCGTTTATATTTGCAACCACCAGAGTCACCTGGACGTGCTGGCGCTGATCGCCCTGCAGCCCAAGCTTATCTTCATGACCAACGACTGGGTGTGGAAATTCCCGCTCTATGGCGCAGTCATCCGCAAAGCCGGTTATTTCCCGGCATCCTGGGGCCTTTCCAGGAACAGCGCTCATGTGAAGGAACTGGTGGCAAAGGGTTATTCCATCGTCATTTTCCCGGAAGGAACCCGTTCGGAAGACGGCTCCATCCAGCGCTTCCACCGCGGCGCCTTTGCCACCGCCCAGGAACTGGGACTGGATATTCTGCCCCTGTGCATCCACGGCTTCCACAACGCTCTCCCTAAACACGATTTCCTGTTACGGAAATTCCCACTTTATCTGGAAGTGGGCCAGCGTGTACAGGTCAAAGGCGATGTGGCGGCCTTCACCCGCGAGATGCGTCATTTTTACGTAGACTGGTACGCCCGCATCCGTGCTACGCGTGAAACCGCCGCCTGGCTGGCGCCTTATGTAAAGGAACAATATTTGTACAAGGGACATGATGCCTTGTTGGAATGTCGCCGGGTGCTCCGCAAAGCCCGTTTTGCGCAAATCGATGCGATGAAAGGGGAGTCGATGGAAATCCGGGACGCCGGCTGTGGTGTAGAAGCGCTGCTCATCGCCCTCAGACATCCGAACATGAAAATTACGGCTTACGAAGCCAATGAGGAAAAATATTTGACGGCCACCCGTTGTGTCGTTATACCCACGAACTTACAATATATAAATAACGTATGAAAAAGTATGTGCTGATTGGAACGCTGATGCTGTTAACCGTGGCAGCAGTTGCGCAGGAAAAAATTTGGAGTGGAACCAAGTGCCGGTCCCGGCAGGTTACCCTGAAGGAATATTTGCCGGAAGGGGAGCCCCGTGCCGCCATCATTGTGTGCCCTGGAGGCAGCTATCACTGGCTGGATTCCGACAATGAGGCAACCATGGTGGCCGAATGGCTGGCCTCGGAAGGCTATGCCGCGTATGTACTGCGCTACCGCACTGCCGGTAAGGTGGAACTCGTTGCCAAGTACCGCAGCGTGCTCCGTGGTCACCGGCATCCGGATATGATTTGCGATTTGCAGCGGTCCATTCAACTCTTACGCGAACGCTACAACGGCCCGCTGGGGCTCATTGGCTTCAGCGCCGGCGGTCACCTGGTAATGACGGCGGCCGAATTCTACGACACCAACTTCCTGGCCCGCTACGAGATCGAGCCTCAGGTGTCCCTCCGGCCGGACTTCGTGGCTTCCATCTATCCGGTGGTCACGCTGAGCGATGAGCGCTACGTGCACAAGCGCTCCCGCCTGGGACTGCTGGGCGAACGCAGCGTAAGGAAACAGGAGCTGCGGGATTCCCTTTCCCTGGAAAAACATGCACACCAGGGCGTTCCTCCGGTGTTCCTGCTCAGTTGCCAGGACGATGATGTGGTGGACTACAACAACTCCGTCCTGCTGGATTCGGCCCTCACGGCTGCGCATGTGCCGCACCACTACGTGCAGTATGAGCACGGCGGTCACGGTTTTGGCGCCAACCCGGAAAAGATGCAGGAAGGTACTACGGATGGCTGGCAGGCCGCTTTCATTGAATGGTTGCACAGCATGTCGTTCTAAGGAAAATGGATATCGAATTTAAAAATCCGGAAGAGATCAAGGTATTTCAGGAGGGACTGCTGAAAGAGGCTTTGCAGTACCTTCAGGGGCATTCGCGCTATTACCAGCGCATGTTTGAGAAATACCATATCGACCTGGAAAAAATCCGGACCATCGAGGACCTGCAGAAGATTCCTTTCACGGAAAAGAAGGATCTGCAGCTGTTCAACGAGGAGTTTTTGTGCTGTCCCAAGGCCAAGATTGTGGACTATGTTACCACTTCCGGTACGCTGGGAGACCCGGTCACCTTTGGCTGCACGGAGAAAGACCTCCAGCGCCTGGCTTATAACGAGAAAAAGAGTTTCGCCTGCGCCGGTGTAAAGCCCGGGGACATCGTCCAGCTCATGACCACCATCGACAAGCGTTTTATGGCAGGTCTGGCCTATTTCCTGGGCATCCGGGAGCTGGGCGCCAGCATCATTCGCGTGGGCAACGGCATCCCGGAACTGCAGTGGGACACCATCCAGCGCCTGAAACCGGATACCATCATGTGCGTGCCGTCGTTCATTTTGCGGCTCATCCAGTATGCGGAGGAGCACGGTATCGACTATAAGAACAGTTCGGTAAAACGGATTATCGGCATTGGCGAGGGCCTGCGGGACCAGAACTTCGACCTGAATCTTCTGGGACGCCGTATCAAGGAAAAATGGGATGTGGAGTTGTTCGCCACTTACAGTTCGACGGAAATGGGTGCCACCTTCAGTGAGTGCCCGTACGGTTGTGG
>JBGUPS010000026.1:0-33740 GCA_045130395.1 Candidatus Cryptobacteroides sp. | reverse complement strand
CAATACAGATCGATTGTGTCGGTGGGAACTCCGGCCGCTGCCAGAGTAAGACGGTTTTGCCATAATAAGGTTTCCTTTCCGGAAACGACCATGCCGGCAAGGGAAACGATGAAATCGACCTTGTGCTCCGCAGCCAGCATCAGCGCGATAGTGCCCCCTTCGCTATGGCCGATGACGCCTACTTTGTCGAAGCGTTCCCGAAGCAAGCCGATTCCGGAAAGCGCGTCGTTTTTCAAGTCTTCGGTGGTACAGTTGATGATGTCTCCCGTGGACTCGCCGAAGCCCCGGTCGTCATAGCGCAAGGTTGCAATCCCGGCACGGGCCAGGGCATCAGCAATCACCGCAAAGGGCTTATGCTCAAATATTTCCTCGTCCCGGTTCTGGAAGCCGGTACCGGTGACCATGATAAGGACCGGCGTCTTGCGGGTATATCCTTCCGGCAGCACCAACGTTCCTTTCAGCACGGCATCGCCATTGGCAAAAGAAACCTCTTCTGTCGCATACGGAAACGGGGGCACCGGCGTTTGTGGCCGATTCAACTTCTCTGCTCCCGGAGTAAGCGTCAGCGGCAGCGATGCGCCCCACTGCTTGAACGTTCCCATAATCTGCTTCCCCATCCATTGCCCTTCATAGGTGGCGCCGATGGAAGGAATCTTGATGGTGATGTCTCCCACCTCCCCTCTTGTGACTTGGATGGGAATTCCTTTGACTCCCTGATCCGGAGAATCCATTGTAGGAGCCTCTCCATCGAGATGGAAAACAAGGGACATTTTTGATCCTTGTACCTCCAGCTTCCCGGACCAGGTTCCCCCCTGGGCATGAGCCAGCATTACGCTCGAAAGCAGCAGGATAGCGGATATAACGGTTGTTCTCATTACTTTCTATTGACTTTCACGCCGGGATATTGGGAAATGTCGAAGGAGACTTGTTCCTCGGTGACGCCGAAGCTGAGGTCGCGCATGGTCATTTTGACGCCTTCTATTTTGGTGCTCAGGCTGATGGGAAGGTAAGTGCCTTTGGCGACCACCACATCCATGGTCTCGGGGTCTTCTTTGTTGGGGTTATTCGACGATTTTTTACAGAGGATGTACCAGGCGTCGGCGTTTTCCTTTTTAATGGTGACGTCGTAGCCATTGGTGATGCCGGAGAACATGCCCATGTCTCCGCTGTCCTGGGCGGAAACGCCGCTGCTCTTGACAATGTCAAGCTCCTTTTTCTTGGCATCGAGGGTATATTCGGTTTCACCATCGTCCCAAATGATAATCAGGTGTCCCAGTATTTTGGTTTCCATGCGGACTTTGTCCCCCAGCATGAGGGATTTCATGCGGACGGTGCCCACAACGGGAACCTTGGTTTCTACGACCATGGCAACGCCTTCTTTCTCGTGCTGGTTGATGGCTTCATCCATCTTGGCAAGAATGGCTTCCGCCGACTGAGCCCAGGCGGACAGCGCGAAAGCTAAACTAACGATAACACTGAATAACTTTTTCATGTTATATCAGGATTTTTACGCGGAAGCCGCGGGAAGTCGGTTCTTCCACTATGTCTATTACTTTAGCCCGGATATCGTCCAGGGTATCTCCCTCAGGCAGCGGAGAGCTCTGGGCACCTTCCACCATGAAGTCCATGGCGGTCTCCGAGGAGAGTTCCGCATGCGTGATTCGTACGGTAATCGGCCGGACGTCTTTCAGGTGGGTGAAGAGCATCTCTTGTGCAATATCGGCAATCAAATCGGCCTTGGACGTTAAGTTGTACTTGATACAGAAGCGTTTAACCTCCGTGTCACTGCTCAGGAAGTCAAAGTTCGAGTCTATTTCGAACACCAGTTTCTGGATGCGGTTCACAAAGGCCTTGGTGGCGCTGCGCCTGGGATGTTCGAAAATCTGCTGCGGGCTTCCGTCCTCGTAGATGATGCCGTCCTTCATGAAGAAAATGCGCGAACTTACATCACGTGCAAAACGCATTTCGTGCGTGACGATGAGCATGGTAAGCCCTTCTTTGGCAAGCTGGCGGATAACGCTGAGCACCTCCCCTACCATCGTGGGATCCAGGGCCGATGTGGGCTCGTCGAACAGGATCACTTCCGGATGCATGGCCAGCGAACGGGCGATGGCCACACGCTGCTTCTGGCCGCCGGAGAGCGACGAAGGATATACATCGGCCTTCTGGGCCAACCCTACCTTGTTGAGCAGTTCCATGGCTTCCTTCCTGGCTTCTTCTTCCGGAACTTTTTTCAGGCGCATGGGCGCGTAGATGATGTTCTCCAGCACAGTCATGTGCTCGAAGAGATTGAAGTTCTGAAAGACCATGCCCATCTTCTGGCGGAGTTTGTCCAGCCGGTAGCCTTTGGCCATGATGTTCTCGCCATCGACCCAGATTTCACCGCTGGTGGGCGGCTCCAGCATGTTGATGGCCCGCAGGAAGGTACTTTTGCCCGTTCCGGAAGGGCCGATGATGCTGATGACCTCCCCCTTCCCGATTTCGCAGTTCACATCCTTCAAGACGGTGATCTGGGTACCGTCCTGATTGGTAAAAGTCTTGCTTAAATGCTTGATGCTAATCATGTTGCTTCTTTCTTAGGGCCAGGTTAAGCAGGGAACGGATGAGCCATGCGAGGACAAAATACGAAATGGTGACGATTCCCAACGGGATGAAGGCGTCAAAGGTACGGCTACGAACCAGGTCGCTGGCACGCGTAAGGTCCTGGATGGCGATATAGCCTACGATGGAGGTTTCCTTGAGCATGGATACGCACGCGCCGATATACAGCGGAAGGCCTTTTTGCAAGGCCTGCGGCAGCACGATGCCGGTGAAGGTCTTAAAGTGCGTGAAGCCCAGGCTGAGGCCGGCTTCTGTCTGGCCGAGTGGAACGGTGGAGATGGCCGTATCTAAAATACTTCCGGCCGATGCGGCAAAGGTGCAACTGAACGTGACGATGGCCACCATGGTGGCGTTGACGCCCAGATTGGCAAATACGACGTAGAACATCAGGAGCAGGAGCACCAATGTGGGAATGCCCTCGATAAAGCCGCAGTACAAATGGGCCAGGTTTTGAAGCCACTTGCGGCGGCTGCGCTTGGCGGCACAGATAAAACCGCCCAGGAGGGTGCCCAGAAGGATGGAGAAAAGGGTGATTTCCAGGGTTTTCCACAAGCCGTCCGTGATGAGTTCCCAGCGACGTTCCTTTATCAGGTTCATGTGCAGGCGCTCGGAAAAGCTCATGCGGAAGGTGCTGCTTTTGTCTTTGACAAAAAAACCGGGATGGCAATGATAGTAAGGGTCGGAGAAATCGACGGATTTTTTACGCTCCTCCGTCACGAACAGGCAGCAGGCGATAATGTCTATCTGGCCGGTCTCCAGGCCAATCATACTGGATCCCAGTTCCTGAAAGTGTACTTCCAGCGGCCGGCCGATGCTGGCGGCAAAGCGGCATACCAGTTCCGGGTCCAGTCCCGTCCATCTGCCGCCCTCGCCTGCATAACTGATGGGCTCCAGATTAACGCACAGGGCACAGCGGAGCGGGGTCGCATCTTGGGGAACCTCCGGAATGGGCGGGAGTGTGTTGGACGCCCCTTCCGTCCAATTCTGTACAAGGGCCGAAACGATGGGCTGCGCGATAAATGCATTCAACTGATCGAGCAACTCCTTGTTGCCTTTTTTAACGGCAAAGGCCACGTCAAAATTCTCCTCCCCGCGCAGGGCCTTTTTTACCCCGTACATGCGCATGGATTCCGGCGTGAGCATTACTTCGTCCGTCACAAAGACATCCACCTTGTCTTGCATCAGGGCCTGCATGCCGTCGGCCTCCGTGTTAATGATAAACAGGTCGATATCTTCCCGGGGCGAAAGATGCTGCTCATAATAGCTGCCGGCCGAACAGCCCACCCTTAGGCCAGCTAAATCTGCTTCTGAATGCAGGACCAGGGTGCTGTTTTTGCCACCTGAACAACCGAACAGCGTTGCCAGAGCCAGCAGTCCTGCGATGAATTTCTTTATAGTCATCGGCACAATATCGATTGAATTCTCAAAGTTATGCATTTTTTTGAATTTTTGGTAGAAAATACCTACCTTCACCTCGTTAAAATTGAGACAAATGAAGGCTTTCGTAAAATGCTTCCTGGCTCTTGCCGCCGCTATCACGCTCTTCTCTTGCAATAAGGAAAACCCCTTCTCCAACAAGTGGGTGCTTACCCAAATGACCCTCAGCAGCGAGGATCGTGAACAGGTTTTTTCCTTTCAGTACGATGACCAGGGCCGCGTTACGCGTGCCACGGAGGACATGAAGAATGTGATAACCATGTACCTCACCTATAGTTATGAGCAGAATACCATCACGCGCCTCATGCTGCTGGACCTCTCCAAACCGGAAGTGTGGGATAGTAAAACCGTCTTCACGCTGGACGATGCCGGCCGGGTTATAAAGTCTGTGGAAGAGGAAACGCAAAAAACGCGGGTCTATACCTATTCTCCGGATGGATTTCTGCAAAGAGTGACCGATGGAGAAAGCCTCGTCAGTGAATACCATTGGAAAAACAACTCCCTGGAGCAGATTACGTATGGGGAAGGCGGCACAGCCACTATCACCCATTCGGATAAAGCCAGTTTGGGCCTGTTCAGTCCGCTTAGTAACTCAGATTTGGATGAATACCTGGGCCGTCTGGGGTATTATGGGAAAAACAGCCGTCTGCTTCCCGCCAAGGTCGAGCGTACGCTTCCGGGCGGCATCAATGATTACGTAGAGTATGAATATTCGTCATTCGACGGAAACGGCCGCCTAACGGGCTACAAGCAGGCAACACACATCACTGTAGGTACTGTGGACAGAGTAACCACCAACACCTACAAGCTCACCTGGAGCAAACTGATTCCGTAATCACGGATTTTTCGTGTCGATACAAATCGTTACCGGCCCGTCATTCACCAGCGCCACTTGCATATCGGCGCCGAATTCTCCCGTTTTCACAGGTTTGCCGATAGCCTCGGCGAGCGCCGCGCAAAACTGCTCATAGAGCGGAATGGCCTTCTCGTGCCCCGCAGCGCCAATATACGACGGCCGGTTCCCCTTCTTGGTCGCTGCCATCAGGGTGAACTGGCTCACCACCAGGCACTCCCCTTCCACGTCCACCACGCTGCGGTTCATGACGCCCTCATCGTCATTGAAAATGCGCAGCCCGGCCACTTTCTTCACCAGCCACGTAAGGTCCTCCTGCCCGTCCTCGTGTCCAATCCCGAGAAGAATCATCAGCCCCGCCCCAATGGCCGCCTTCCTGGTCCCGCCAATCGTCACAGACGCCTCTGTAACCCGTTGAATAACTGCTCGCATAGTGCTAATCTTCTAAGAGATTGTACAGGCCGTCCTGGGAGAGGACGGCGCGGTTCACTGTTGGGGCGATTTCTCCCCTTTCGTCGGCTTCGTAGTCTTGTTGCCAGAGGCCGGAGTCCATGTATTCGCGCAAGATGTCCAGCGAGGGAGAGGCTTCCATGAAGAGATAACTCATGCACGCTACACGCTCGTCCGGGGCCATTTCTGCCAGTGTAACGGGTGCGAAGCGCGGCACGCCCGGCAGGGCTTCCTCGAAGAAATTCGCCCGCGTGCGGATCCAGATCCCGTGCTCGCCGTACATGGCCTGATACACTACCGCCAGCTCCTCCGTGGCTTCCAAAGTAGCATAAGTCATAAAGCGGTAAATCTTTTTATTCCTGAAGTGTCGATAAAACATTACAGCAGCATTTTGTTTAGGAGTTTTTCGGGGAGGTCGCCGTTGTGTTGGCGGATGACGTCTTTGACGAAGGCGAGGGACTCTTCCGGCGTCAGGGACGATTGCAGCGAGCGGGGCTTGTAGCCGGGGAACGGGAAATCCAGGTCCTCGAACAAGGCTTCCGGGGCGCAGAAGGAGCTGCGCTGCCAGCCGTTGTAGTGCAAATCGGCCCCGCGATAGACCCGCTGGATGTCACCGGTGACCACGCGGGCCTGGTACTGGAGCTTGGTCATTACGGCATCGGCGGCGCTTTTTTTCACGCCTAGCAACTTACGGATATCGGCAATGCTGATACTCCCCTGCTCCTCCATGAGCGACAGTACCTTTTGCTCCGCATCTGAGGGCTTTATACGCGACCGGCGCCAGTTCATGAGCTCGCGGTACACTTCCACGCTGGCGAAGGCTGCCTTTCCGCCCCAGAGGAACTTGCCATAGGCGATGTCGCCGCTTTGCACACATTCGATTTTCCAGTCCCAGGGGCCCAGGAAATCGTCATGGAACCAGTTGTCCGCCGAAGTGTGGTCCTCTACGGAAAATCCGGGTACGGGATTCTCGAAAAAAGCGATGATCCCGTACTCCAGAATAAGGTCGTGCATGGTCTCCGGACTCACTACTTCCGGCAGGCACACGCGTCCGCTATGCGCAGCAATCGACATATTCAATTACTTGCTTAGGAAGTCCTTTACGGTATTCTGAATTTGCGTGCTGGCCTCTTTCGTATAATAGTCCTCATGCAGGAATGCATCGGCGTGCATGCCACCGAGGTTCATCACCTTGACGACGTTGGGGTTTGCCTCTGCCGCAGCATCGTCAATGGCGCCGCCGGTCCAGGGGTCATTGGAACCATAGACGAATACGATTTTCTGTTTGCTGTTCCAGACCCACTCGCGGAGGGCGGTCATGAGTTTTCCACCGTCCCACTGACCCTCGTAATAATCGAACGTACGGGCGGAGCCAACGGCCAGGTCTTCTACGGCATAGCCCACCTCGGGAGTAAGGAAGCCCCCTTCGGGCAGCCACGAGAAATCTACGCCTACGCAACCAAGTTCACGTATTGCAGCAACGCGGTATGCGAGGTCCGAATTAGGCCGCATCCGAATGGCCAACATTTCTTCGGCCGTATGGATGGACTTGGTTTCTGCAGCTTTGATCTTTTCTTTTAATTCGTCTTCGCTCATGTATAGGAAGTTAACGACCTCGTCTACTTGGACCAGATCCGGATCCGGGACCAGCGAGGCCCACTTGCTGAAGGGGTAGTAAGCAAAGCGTTCTTGCAGGGCGAATAGATACCATACGTAGAATCCAGCCAGCATTCGTTCCTCGGTGGCACCTTTGAGTTGGTTCGCAATGATTCGGTAACCAGCCGCATCAGCTGAGTGGTACCGGCAGAGCACGGCGTTCCGAAGCGTAGGCTTGCTTTCACACTGCAACAGAATTTTCTGGAGGTTGGCATACGCTTTCGCCTCTTGGGAACCGGCCTGGTATCCGGCGCCGCAATTGAAGAAGGTGTATTTGCCTATGTGCGCATCCAGCGGAGAAGTCTCTGTGCCGGCGAGGAAAGGTGCACAGAACGGTACATACAGGTCAAAGTCCTTCCAACCTTTCTGGTCGGCAAAGTAAGCGTGCAGCGTTGCAGTGGTACCACCTTTACTGGCACCCGTTGCAATCCATTTGTTCTGTTTGAACAGGTTTGCCTTTAGCACCGCCACAATGGCGTGGATATCCTCGGCAGACTGCTCGGAGTATAAATAAGTGAATTCCACATTGTTCAAGTCCTCCGGCTGGGATTCGCCAAAGTAACGGAACTCAATCTCTACCCAGTTGGCATTAAGCAGGGTTATCAGGTCGCGTTTGATGATATGCTTTCCATCCATTTCCATATTATAACCCTGGGTGTTCACCAGCACGGGATTGTTAAGGTCTGTCAGCTGCAGGGCTACGCGCTGGTAGAACGTCCCTTTTTCGGGGGCGTTGTGGTCTATCAGCTGCTGGTAAGTGAAGAAGTACTGCTTCACAGCGTCGACCACGCTGATTTCCACGTTCTGAACGCCTTTGATGCTTTTGAGGAGCTTGGAAACGTCATCATCCTCAATAACCGGCTCTTCCTCCCCCGGCTTCTGCTCGGGCACGATTTCCTTCATATACGTCTTATTGCAGCCTTGCAGGGCAAAGAGAAGTAAAAGGGCGGCGGCGAAAATGCTATATATTTTTTTCATCTTGTCAGCTCTTTAGGAATTATTTACCCGTAGTAATGTATTGAATGGCACGGTCCAGCTGGGAATCAGGCCCTTTGCCATTATTCCAGGCCGCTTTGTCCAGATGCACCTCGATATCCGGCGTAACACCTACGCCCTCCATGATTTTGCCATCCCTTGTAAAAGTCGCCTGCATTGGGCAGTAAACAAATACCGGAGTTTGACCATCGACGCCAATATGTCCGGTATAAGTATAGCTATAATATTCACTAGGATATAGGCTGCACATTCCGCCCCAAGTACGTACCCCCACCAATTTGGCATTTTCTACCACAGTGGTGCCTAAGCTGGTTGCTTCCGCCATGCTCACGCTATTTGCATTGGCAATTACGACAATGGGCTCGGTAACGGTCACATGGGGCCCTACATAGGTGGCCATTAAATTAGGCATGAGCGGAGAATAGTCATATCGGCCAATTCCCCTCTTAAAGCGGACGTCAGTTACATGCAGGCCACCTGAAGGAACCAGGGCACCCAGAACAAACTGGAAGTCAGATGAATAGCCCCCCTGATTGCCACGCACATCGATAATGACGCCCCCAAGTTGACCAGCCTCATGCAAGTCCTGGATGGCATTGAACCAGGATAACCAAACATCGGCCACTTCTGCGGCTAGTTGTTGGGCGTAGGGCTGAAGTAGATGCTTATTGGTAACAAATGTGGTCAGGAACGGTGTAATGTGGAACGCGTCAAAGGTCAGATAGGCGATGTTCCCTTCAAAAAGGGCATAAGTCATGGTGATACCCTCATTGAGCATATCCTGATCCATCACATGGACCCCGTCGATATTCAAGTAGGCATATTTCAGTGCAAGCGCATTGATAGCTTGGATGAGCTCATCACCATACAGGCTTCTCACTTGTCTCAGCTCCTCCTCAATTGTCAGAGCAACTTGCTCGTATGCCAGTTCTTCATCGGTCAAGATGGTTTTTCCGGAAGTATACGCCAGAATTTTTTGGGCCCATGCGGACAGGGCATTATCAAAATCTATAAGCTGGATACCAGCCCTTGCGTCCACCGATTTGAAATCGATTATTTTTCCGGGGATATCCTTATAGTATTGCAGGTATGGTAAAAGGAGCCTTCCATCGTCGCTCCTGCTCTCGTAATAGTCTGCTTCCCGTTCTTTCCGGATGCGGGTTTCGTTCGGGTCTATTTTAATTGTATTTCCGGTCATATGGTTTGTCATGTCGATAGACATATGGCCGTCGTGCAACGGGTCAAGAACTTCGTGGAGAAGAGTCTCGAGTTCACCATCCGTAATAGTGCGTTTCTTGGAGAGAGTATCCAGTTCCACGAACTTGGGATAGTATTTGTCGTACACGGCATCCCAATCCAGGCCGTGCTCTTTCTCATAATCCCAGATAGAATAGTTGGTGTTAAGACCTTCCCACAGGATTTTGAATTTTAAACCGTAACTCGTCATCGCCTCATCCCAGAGAATCGCATCATAGTAAGAATAATTGCGTACTGTGTCGCTCTCTTTACGGCAGGAAGCAAGCGAAAGTACTATGATTGCCGCAATGGCAACTCTTTTGATAGAATCATTCATGTCTCTCCCGAATTAAAAGATGTAATAAACGCCGGCCTGAAGGCCGATGGTGGTGTCGTAACGATAGTCTTTCACCTTCATGTACTCTTTTACCTGGCTTGTAACGCTGTAATAGCAACGGGCCTCCACCTGCACGGCCAGGTGCTTGTTGCAGCGAAGTTCCATGCCCACGCCGCCAACCAGGCCCATGTCCAGACGGTTGTCTTTTTCTTTATTGAATTCCACCGGACCTGCGAATTCAAACTGTTTATCCTCCACGATGTTATACTCGGTGCCCATACGATAGCTGGCGAGCCAGAGACCGCCATAGGCGCCGATATTGGCAAAACCGCGCAGCGGGAAGTTATCGCCACCGAAGCTGAAACTGGCCATTATCGGAAGCAACAGGTAGCTGTTCAGATAGTTGTAATTCATCTTGGGCGTGTCTAAACGGGTAACGTTGTAGTTCTTTTGTGTGAACATGAGGTCGGCACGTACGCCCAACCATTTCTTGAACGAATACTGTCCTGAGATACCGGCGTTAAAACCCGGACGGCCACGGAATCTGTAGTCGATCATGTAATGCACCTCCTGTGCATGGAAATTGTAGCTGGCGCCATCGATGACGCCAACTCTCCATTGCGCACGGAGCGAGAATGGCATCATCAGCAGAACGACTGCGATCAGGAAAGTTTTGTTTCTCATATGCATTTGTTTTTACCGTGTATAATTGAGCGTTTTAAGATCTTTGGAATTGCCGCCGTACAGCAGTTCCCACTCCCCTTTCTGCGGCACCATGCGCTGCTTGGCCTCGTCCCACCAAAGGAAGGTATCCTCCGTAAGCGGCAGGCTCACCTCTACGCTCTGGCCGGACGGGACATGCACACGTTTATAGGCCCGGAGGGTTTTCTGCGGGCCTGCTGCATCGGAAGGACGGCGCGCGTATAGCTGGACCACCTCGTCACCATCGACAGGGCCGATGTTATTGACTTCCAGCACCAGTTTATTTCCTTTCACCTTAGCTTCGCCGTAGGCAAACTGCGTGTAGCTGAGGCCGAAACCGAAGGGGAACAGCGGTTCTCCCTCGAAGAAACGATAAGTGCGTCCCTTCATGTTATAGTCCTCAAAATCAGGAAGCTGCTCCACGTTCTTGTAGAAGGTGACGGGCAATTTGCCGGAAGGGGCCACATCCCCGAACAGGACATTGGCGATAGCCGTTCCGCCTTCCTCGCCCGGGTACCAGGCCTGCAGGATGGCATCGCAGGACTGTGTTTCCGGTTCCAGGCCGATGGCGCTGCCGGAGAAGTTCACCAGCACCACCTTTTTGCCGGCATAATGCATGGCCTGCAGCAAGTGGCGCTGCACCTCCGGCAGTTCGATGTTCTCGCGGTCTCCCCCCTTGAATCCGGGCAGCGGAACATCCATTTCTTCGCCTTCCAACTTAGGAGAAATGCCACCGGCGAACACCACGATGTCATAGTCGGCCAGGCGTTCGGCAGAGATGTCGCCACCTACCAGTTCACAACCTTTATAATAGACCAGGTTCTCCACGCGTTTCTTCATGGCATCCAGCAGCGTGACGGTATGCTCCGGAATAGGGTTGTAGTTGCCCCATTGCATTTCGCGGTCATCGGCATTGGGGCCCACCAGCGCAATGCGTGCCTTCGGGTCCAGCGGCAGCACATCGTCCTTGTTTTGCAGCAGGACGATAGTTTCCTGTGCCATTTTCAGCGCCAAAGCACGGTGCTCATCCCCTTCCACAATCTCGTCAGGAAGCGAATCCCAAGGCGTCGCTGCTCCGTCCAACTCTCCCAGGCGGATGCGGGCGGCAAGCAGGCGCTCCAGGCTACGGTCCACCTCTTCCTCGGCCAGCAAACCGCTCTGTACAGCCTCCGGGATAAAGCGGTAGGTGTCGCCGCAGTTCAGGTCGGTTCCGTTGTGCACGGCCGCTGCGGCCGCATGTGCTCCGTCGGGGCTATACCCGTGGCGGCCTTCCTCGTAAAAATCGGCAATGGCCCAGCAGTCGGAAACCACGAGGCCTTTATAGCCCCATTCTCCGCGGAGAAGGGTGTTGACCAGGTAGTCATTGGCGCCGCAGGGCACCCCGCGGAATCGGTTGTAGGCGATCATCACCTCCTGGACGTTGGCCTTGGTGACCAGGTCCTTGAAGGCGGGCAGGTAGGTTTCCTGCAGGTCGCGTTCGCTCACTTCGGCATTATAACTGTGCCTGTTCCATTCCGGACCGGAGTGGACGGCAAAGTGTTTGGCGCAGGCGTGCGCCTTGAGGATGTCTGCGTCCGGGGAGCCCTGCAAGCCGCGTACGACGGCCATGCCCAGGGTTCCAGTCAGATACGGGTCCTCACCATAGGTCTCCATACCCCGGCCCCAGCGCGGGTCCCGGAAAATGTTAATGTTCGGGGTCCAGAACGTAACGCCCTGGTACCAGCCTACATGGCCGTTCTCCCGGGCCTGACGATTTTTCACGCGAGCTTCATCGCTAACGGCGGTAAATACCTCATTCACAAGCGGTTCGTCAAAGGAAGCGGCCATGGCGATGGGCATGGGAAACACGGTGGCCTTCCCGTTTCGGGCCGCCCCGTGCAGGGCCTCGTTCCACCAGTTGTAGGCCGGGATGCCCAGGGCTTCCACCGGCTGGGAATCATGCATCATCAGCGAGGCTTTCTCCTCGATGGTAAGTTTGGCGATGAGTTCTTGTGCGCGCTTTTCAGGCGTCTGGGTGCAGGCCGTTGCAAGGAGCAGGACGGCGCTGGCGATTCGCAAAGGTTTCATGTTATACGGGGTCTACGTCGATAATTAAATGTCCGATATATTTATGGGTCTTTTCAAAAGCATTGATGGCCGCCAGAAGCTGTTTCTTCCTTTCCTGCAGCGATTTGTCGCGCGGGAGCATAATCCGGATCTGGCGGATGAACTGGTCCGCAATCTTGTCTACGGCAGGCGTATAAGGGCCGATGGAAGCTACCGGCAGGCTTTGTGCCAGTTCCCGGGCCAGGTAGTTCAGGCGCTTCTCGTTGGTATCTTTCAGGGTAAGGTGAATCAGGCGGGTAAAGGGCGGATAGCCAAAGAGGCGCCGCTCTTCCAGCAGCTGGGCGGTGTTGTCCCTGTGCTCACCCAGGCGTGCGAAAACGGGATGGTGCGGTTCGCGGGTCTGGATCACAAACAGGCCCGGGGTGCCCCGCCGTCCGCTGCGGCCGCGGAACTGCTCCAGGAGCTGGATGGCATGTTCATCGGCCCGGAAATCCTGCTGGCCCAGAATGTTATCGGCCTGAATGACCGCCACCAGCGACAGGCCGGCGAAGTCAAAGCCTTTTGTAACTACTTGGGTTCCAATAAGTATGTCGATTTCACCTTTGGCAAACTGCCGGATGGTTTTGGCTTCGCTCTGGCTGGCGTCGCTGTCCAGCCGGGCGATGCGAGCCTCCGGGTAGATGGCCTGCAGTTCTTCTTCGATTTTCTGGGTGCCGGCGCCGAGCGGTTGCAGGGCCCCTCCGCACTGGCTGCAAATGCCCGTATAGGGCGCTGTGTGGCCACAATAATGGCAGACCAGGCGCTCCGGGTGGATGTGCAGGCTCAAGGACACGTTGCAGTGCGGGCACTTGGGAATGGTGCCGCATTCGGTGCATTGGACGGCGGGCGCGTACGAACGGCGGGAGCGCAGCAAAACAGCCTGTCCGCCGCTTTGAAGCGTGTGGGAAAGCTGCTCCAGCAGTTTGAGCGAAAGACTGCCCACCATGCCGTTTTTCCGACGCTCCGCAACGGTGTCTACAATCATCACTTCCGCCTCTTCCCCTTTGTGGAAGCGTTGCTTTAAATCGACCTTGACAAACCTTCCTGTTTCAGCATTATAGAGCGATTCCAGCGAAGGAGTCGCGCTGCCTAAAATCACATGCGCATGGTGCACGATGGAAAGCATGATGGCGCTCTCGCGGGCATGGTAGCGCGGGGCCGGCGAATCCTGCTTGAAGGAGTTGTCGTGTTCCTCGTCCACGATAATCAGCCCCAGATTCCGGTGCGGCAGGAAAAGGGCGGAACGGGTGCCCAGCACCAGGTATTGCGGGGCCTCCAGGACGGCTTTGGTAACCGCCGCCCGCCGGGGCCAGGTTTTGGCGCTGTGATAGACTTGTACGTCCGGGAAAACGGCGGCTACACGGTCCTCCAGTTGCCTTGAAAGGGCGATTTCCGGGACCAGGAAGAGGACATTTCTCCCTTCTGCCAGGGTCTCCCGGGCCAGTTGGAGATAGAGTTCCGTTTTGCCGGCACCGGTGACGCCATGCAGCAGGACGGTTTTATCGGCACAGAAAGCGGTACGCACTTCTGCAGCGGCCCGTTCCTGTTCCTCAGAGAGTTGCACTTCCCTGCCCGCTTCTTCTGCGGCTTTGGGCAATTCCGCGGCTACGCGGTCCCTTAGCAGGGCGGCTTTATATACTTCGCCGATGGTGCACAGATAATAGGCCGCCAACGAGCGCCAGAAGGCGATTTCCTGGGGAAAGACCGGCGGCAGTTCCCGCTCGATGGCCTTGATATACAGGATTCTCTCCACCAGTTGGGGCGGCGGCGTAACATCTACCGCCGAAACCACGGCGATATAGTCTTTGCCGGCGAATTCCACCTTCACACGAACCCCCACTGCCACAGGCGTTTCCACCAGGTAGTAGGGCTCCCACTCCAGCTTGAGCGGCAGGATGACTTGTATGAAGACGCTCTCATCCATATATCTTACAAATATACTATTTTTCTGATAAATAATTGTATATCATAGACCCGTAATCAGGTGTGGAACTTTTTGTGGAACATTTTTTGCGCGTGTCAGGAATTATCACTATTTTTGTATGATTTAACGGGCCCTAAGCCCCTGAACCTGATTTTATGGGAAAAATCATCGCTATCGCCAATCAAAAAGGCGGCGTGGGTAAAACCACCACTGCCATCAACTTAGCTGCGTCCCTGGCCGTTCTGGAGAAGAACGTCCTGGTTATAGACGCAGACCCGCAGGCCAACACCACTTCCGGCCTCAATTTCGACCCGGAAAACAGCGACCACCGCACCCTGTACGAGATTCTCATCGGAAAGCTCCGCGCAGAGGACGCCCTCATCCAGACGGAACTGCCTAAGCTGCACATGATACCCTCGCACATCAACCTGGTGGGCGCGGAGATCGAGCTGCTGGACGTAAGGGAGCGCGAATCGGTGCTCAAAAGGGCCCTGGAGCCCATCCGGAACAACTATGACTTCATCATCATAGACTGTTCCCCTTCCCTGGGCCTAATTACGGTGAACTGCCTTACGGCGGCGGATTCCGTGATCATTCCCGTCCAGCCGGAATTCTTTGCGCTGGAAGGCCTCGCCAAGCTCATCCAGACCATCCGTCTGGTGCAAAACGGCATCAATCCCTCCCTCGCCATCGAAGGCTTTGTGGTTACCATGTTCGACGGTCGCACCAAGGTGCACAACCAGGTGGTGGCCCAGCTCCGCGAGCACTTCAAGGATATGGTGTTCAACACCGTCATCGCCCGCAGCATCCGCCTCAGCGAGGCTCCCTCGTACGGGAAGCCCATCATCCTGTACGATGTCATGAACAACGGTACGGCCAACTACATGAACCTGGCCAAGGAAGTCCTGGACAAAAACGTAAACTATAATGGCTAAGCAACAGCAATACGGCCTGGGAAAAGGCCTGGGCGCCCTGTTGGGCGGAGAAGACCTTTCGGAACTCAGAAAGCCCGTCGGATACATCAATAAACAGGTAGTTACGGCCGAGGTCAAGCCCAAGGATACCTCGGACGTGCTGCGTATCCCCGTGGACCTCATCGAGCCCAACCCGTATCAGCCCCGTATGAATTTCGACAACGAGGCTTTGCGGGAACTGGCCGATTCCATTCGTACCTTCGGCCTTATCCAACCCATCACCGTCCGGCGCAAGGGCGACGGCAAGTACCAGATTATCAGCGGTGAACGCCGCTATCGGGCCTCTATCATGGCCGGTATGGACATGATTCCCGCGTACATCCGCGACGCTTCGGAACAGGGCATGCTGGAAATGGCCATCGTGGAGAATATCCAGCGGGAAAACCTGGATCCCATCGAGGTAGCCATGAGTTATCAGCGCCTCATGGAGGAATGCCGCCTTACCCAGGAGCAGATGGCGGACCGCGTGGGCAAAAAGCGCGCTTCTGTCGCCAACCAGTTACGTCTGCTGAAACTGCCCGCCAAGGTACAGCACGACCTTAAAGTGGGTCTGGTGAGCGTAGGACATGCCAAGGTGCTGCTGGGCGTGGAGAATCCGGCCCTGCAGGAGGCCCTGTGCGATGCCATCGTCAAGCACGGCCTTTCCGTTCGCCAGCTGGAGGAAAAAATCCAGTCCCTGGGCAACACCAAAACGGCCACTCCCAAAGCCGCTGCAGAGCCTGTGGAACTGCCGCAGATGTATTATCGACTCTTGGAAAATCTGGGTCGATATGTGGGCGAAAACAGCCTCTCGCTGCGTCGTAGCAAGGATGGAAAGAGTGCCATCACCATCCGCTTCGCCTCCGATTCCCAGGCGGAAGAATTCTTAAAAGCCCTGGATCCGCGATGAATTTCCGCCACCTGGCAGTCACTGCGTTGAGCCTGCTCATCGCCTTGCCCCTGGCCGCCCAATACCGGGACGACCAGTTCAAGCGCGATGCCTTTACACAGACCTACGCGGACACCACGCAAAAGGCTAGTACGGATTCCTCTGCCCTGTTCAGCTTCAAGGAATTCTTTGGCGGCTTGGCCGGCAGAAACAAAGCGTCGCTCAAAACGCTTACCATCGGTTCGGCGGTGCTGATCGGCTCCAACCAAATTTACAACCGGCAATACTGGAAACTGCCCATCGTGTATGGCGGCATCGGCGCCGGCATATACGGCGGCATCCGTTGCAACCAGCTCTATAAGAGCACACAGGATAGTAAGTACCAGACTTACAGTATTTTATCTTTTGTGGGCGCCGGGCTGTTTTATTGGGGCTCCCTTCTGGATGGGGCCATCATGTTCAAGAGCGACAAAAAGCCAGATCCGGCCAAGGCTACGGTATACTCGCTGTTGGTACCAGGTCTGGGGCAGATTTATAACGGCGAAGCCTGGAAGGTGCCCATTTATTGGGGCCTCATGGCCGGCAGCGTCCATTTTTGGATCGATAATGAGCGCCAGTATCAACGCTGGAAATGGATTCACAACCAGGCTACTTCCAAGGATTCGCAATTAACGGAGACTCCGCCGTGGTCCGGCGATAATGCCAAGTATTATAGAGACGTATACCGTCGTTACAGGGACTATTCCATTCTGGCCTTTGCCGTTGCCTATGTCCTGCAGATTATCGACGCGAATGTATTTGCTTATATGCAGGATTTCGAGGTGTCGGACGATATTTCCATGAAGATTGAGCCGTCGGTAATCCCTGTCAATTATGCGACCAGTTTCAGCGTCCCGTCCACGCCTGCCGTGGGCATGCGGATTGGCGTAAGGTTTTAGTTAGTAGTATGAAGAAATCAATTGTCTTTCTGGCACTTGTGCTTTGGGTTTCCCCTCTTGGGGCCGCTCCCCAGGACCATAAGAGCCGCAAACAACTGCAGAAAGAAAATGCGGAATTGCTCCAGCGCGTGGAGCAGTTGGAAGCGGAATTGGAGGCTTTCCGGACGGATGCGTCCGAGCGGGCCACCATCGAAACGGAACTTTCCGGCGAAAATGAGAACAAGGTAGCTGCCGCATTGGAGGATTATACCACCAGCACCGATACGCTGCTGGGTCAGTGGTATATGCACCGCCGGAGCCTGTCATCGACCCGGGAACAATACAACATGGACTCCGTTCGCTTTACCACGGATGTGCCGGATTCGGTGCTGATGAAGCGGCTGGCGGCCATGAATTCGTTCATCACGCTCCCCTACAACGAGACGGTGAAGAATTACATGATCCTTTACTCGGAGAAGATGCCGCGGAAGATGGGCGAAATGATGGGCCTGTCGGAGTATTACATGCCTATCTTTGAGGAAACGCTCCGTCGTTACGATTTGCCGGAAGAGCTTAAGTATCTGGCGGTTATCGAGAGTGCGCTTAATCCGCGCGCAGAGTCTCGCGTAGGTGCGCTGGGCCAATGGCAGTTTATGTATCGCACGGCTAAAAGTTATGGGCTTCGGATCGATTCTTATATCGACGAACGCATGGATCCCATGCTGGCCGTGGATGCCGCCGCCCGCTACCTGCGCGACGCTTACCGGATTTTCCAGGACTGGCCGCTGGCCATATCGTCCTATAACTGCGGTTCCGGAAATGTGAACAAGGCCATCAAGCGTGCCGGCGGGAAGACGGATTTCTGGGACGTGTACGAGTACCTGCCGCGGGAAACGCGCGGGTATGTGCCGGCCATGGTGGGCGCCATGTACGCTTTCCGCTATGCCTCGGAGTATGGTTTGTCGGCCGAACCCATGTCGATGCCCATTTATGTCGATACGGTGCACGTGCACAAAAACCTGCATTTTGCGCAGGTGAGCGAACTGCTGGGCATCCCCATGGACGATCTCCGCGACCTGAACCCGCAGTATCACAAGGACATTGTTCCGGGCGCCTCCGGGGATGAAATCCTGCGCCTGCCTTTTAACTACACTTCTTCGTTCCTGGATTTGGCGGATTCCGTGTACGACTACCGCAAGGCGGAACTGTTCACGGATGCCGTCAAGGATGGCCGGGCCGTGGTTTCCGGACGTCCTGTCCCCACTTCGCGTCATGGCTCCACCGGCCAGTGGGTGTACTACAAGGTCAAGTCCGGCGACACGCTGGGCAAAATTGCCCGCCGCAACCACTGCACCGTCAAGCAGCTCATGACCTGGAACAACCTCAAGAACGACCGTCTCTCCATCGGCCAAAAACTCAAAGTTTCCCGGAAATAATAAACCCCATCCGGGAGGGATGGGGCCTCAAAGGCTAGCGGAGCTAGAATTGGTCCATCACGGAGAAAATCCGTTCGCGGACTGCGTCTATGCTGCCTACACCATCTATCTCATGGTACTTGCCGGCTTTGCGGTAGTAGGCAATGAGCGGTTCGGTTTTGGCGTGGTACGTTTTGATGCGGTTTTCCACTACTTCCGGGCGGGCGTCATCGGCACGGCCTTCAATGGTGGCCCTGTGGGCGATGCGCTCGTGGATGAGGGCGTCCGGAATCATGAGCGACACGCAGGCGGTTACGCCTTCGCCGGATTTTGCCAGCATGTTGTCCAGCGCCTCTGCCTGGGCGATGGTGCGCGGGAAACCGTCCAGCAGGAAGCCATCGACCTCTTTGGTAGAGCGGAATTTGGACTCGATCATGCCTTCCACGACCTCGTCGGGGACCAGATTGCCCGCGTCGATCAGCGCTTTGGCTTGCTTGCCAAGTTCCGTCCCGGCGGCGATTTCGCTGCGCAGGAGTTCTCCGGTGGATAGATGGCACAGGTGGTAGCGTTCTACCATCGACCCGGCCTGGGTGCCTTTTCCGGCGCCCGGAGGCCCAAACAGAACATAATACTTCATGTGGTTAGTCATCTAAAACGTAAATGTCTTTGATATTGCGTCCAAGCTCGTCATAGTCCAGGCCGAAGCCGACAATGAAGCGGTTGGGAATTTCCATGGCGACATAGTCCAGTTTCACGTCCTTCTTGTACACTTCCTTTTTGAGCAGCAGGGTGCACACACGGGCGTCTTTTACCTTCTTTTCCTTAAGCTGCTTGCTCATGGCCACGATGGTGTTGCCCGTATCCACGATGTCTTCCACGATAATGACCCTTTTACCTTCCAGATTGGCCGGAAGCGGGACTTCCGTCTTTACCACGCCGGTGGAACAGGTGCCTTCATAGGACGATAGTTTGACGGCTTTGAGCATCAGCGGGAAGGTAACCCGTTTGAGCAGTTCGGCGGCGAAGATAACCGCGCCGTTCAGGGTGCACAGCAAAATGGCAGGGTCCTCATCCGTGCAGTTTGCATAGTCCTTGTTCAGACGCTCCGCCACCTTATCGATGGCTTTTTCGATTTCCTCGTTGGGAATAAAGCGACGGAAAGTTTTGTCGTGAAGGGTAATTTTGTCCATCTGGAAATGTTAATTTGTACAAATATAATTAAAAAACAGCAAAAAATCATGTGAAACAACACAAGTTATCAACAGATGCTGTTTTTTTCGCCGGGGACTTTGTACCTTTCAGGCATGAGAAGGCTTGTGTGTTTGATAGTTTCCCTGCTCTTTGCCTGGTGGGCATGGGCGCAGGACGAGGAAGTTCTCCGGGCAGCCCGCTTTCTTTCGGGCGCCTCCTCCGATGAAGAAGTGGACGATTATTGGGTTTCGCAGCTGGAAGCCCGGCAGGGTCGTTGTATCCGTATCAATGCTGCGCATATCCGTGCCGATGGCATCCTGACGGAGTACCAGATTGCCTCGCTGGCCGATTACCGTTCTTCGGCCGGCGATATCCTTTCGTGGGAAGAATTGGCTTTGGTCGATGGCTTTTCCGCGGAGCTCGTCGCGGCGCTGCGGCCGTTCCTGTCGCTGGCGTCCGACCGGCTTCCCGGTGTTGCCGATACGGTTCGCGTCCGGGCATCGGCCCTGGTGCGTGGAACGCTTACGTCGATTGGCGGAAAGGCGCGGGTGTCTGGCCGTTGGTGGCGGGCCGGAGGTGCCTGGAGAAGTAAAGACGGGACATTTTACGGCGAAGCCCATTATCGCGGCCACACGCTGCTGGTGGGCGATTTCAACGCCCGCTACGGGCAGGGCTTAGCGTTCTGGAGCGGCTTTTCCATGAGCAGTTTATCGACAGTGGATGCCTTTATCCGCCGGACGCCGGGTATCTCGCCGGTGTGGTCGTATTCATCGGAACTGGTGCACCGGGGCGCAGCGTATTCATATGCCGGGACGCATTGGCAGGCGACGGTCTTCGGTGGCTTTGACGGGCTGCTGGGTGGACATGGGGTATGGCAGGGTCGACATGGACAGGTTGGGTCGACGGTTTCGTACACCTTCGGGAAGCCAGGCTCGCTGACCGCCGCGGTGGATACACGCTGGAACTGGCGCGGATGGGATGCGGCAGGAGAAGTGGCTTGGAAGAATGGCGGTTTTGCAGGGCTGGCGGCCTTCCGGGTTCCTGTCGGGCCGGTTAAAATGGCTTTTCAGGGGCGAGTGGTGCCTTCCCGCTTTTCGGGGAAAAAGTACGGCGAGTATGCTTTGGCGGCGGGTGCAGAGTATAAGTCTGAGCAGCGGAGAGCGTTGGCAGGTCGAAGCGGTTTTGGTAGCAGCGTGCCCAAGCACCAGACTTCCTTGACTGCGGATGCGGCTTTTCTGCCGATTCCATCCGTGGCCCCCTCGCGCTTCCAACTGCGGGTGTACGCAGGATGGCAGTGGCAGGTGGCATCGGCCTGGGCCTTGGACGTACGGTTTACGGAACGATATCGGAACTATGAGCGGCCGCGGCACGCCATCCGTGTGGATGGGAAGTTTTGCATAGGCCCGTGGAGCGCGGTTTCGCGGCTGGAAGTGGTTCAGTGTGAGAAGGTTGGCATTTTGAACTACTGGGAGGGCGGATACAAGGATGAACGTGCCTGGAGCGCCTACTTCCGGTTGACGGGGTTTTTAATTGACCAGTGGAACGACCGCATTTACGTGTACGAAAGGGATGCGCCGGGGAACTTTTCTGTACCGGCGTACTCCGGCCGCGGCGGGGCCGTATCGCTGGTAGGAAGTTGGAAGCACCGCTTCCGCTGGATTACCCTCAAAGCCTACCTTCGCGGCAGCTGGATGGTCCGCGTCGGCCGTCCGCCCACCCCCGGCCTCTCCCTCCAACTCCACTGCGACCTGTAAGCCCGCCTCCCTTGCCTGAAGGTCCATTGGCTGGACCTTCGCGCTAAGATTGGGGCTGGAAAGTGTACTGAAGGTCCAGAACGTGGACCTTCGCGCAAAGAATGGGGCTGAAAAGTGTACTGAAGGTCCAGAGCGTGGACCTTCGCGCAAAGAATGGGGCTGGAAATCCAGAGTGTGGACCTTCGCGCAAAGAATGAGGCCGGAAAGTATACTGAAGGTCCAGAGTGTGGACCTTCGCGCAAGGAATGGGACCGAAAAGTGTACTGAAGGTCCAGAGCGTGGACCTTCGCGCAAACAGAAAACAAAACAACAATGATATGAAACTATATTTTATAACTACAAAACACCTGGAGAACAAGGTTTGGTTCAGAGAAGATAAAGACTTCAAGATTGGCATGAATAAGGTTGCACTGGTTTCCGCCTTGATGGAAATACGCGTATTTGCCTTTACCTTGATGTCCAATCATGTGCATTTCCTTATTGCTTGTGGTTCAAGGGATGAGGCCGATCTGTTTATCACGACATTCAAGAATCAGTATTCGAGGTATGTGAGACACAAATATGGCATCAAGGAACTGCTAAGACGGAATGAAGTAGACATTCAGGAAATCGAGAACAGTAATGAGGCGGTTGAACGTGTCATTGCCTATATTCAGATGAACTGTGTCGCAGCGAATATTTGTGCGCATCCCTTGCAGTATCCTTGGGGAACGGGAGCCTGCTTTTTCACAGAAGTTCACCAGAAAGGCACCCCACTAGGTAATCTATCAAGATGGGGTCGAGTCAAGCTGCTCCATAGCAGGCAGGATATCCCTGAGACTTTTCTCTTGGGCGAAGAAGGTTACATTTTGCCGGAATCGTATATCGACATTGATGCCGTAGAGGGTCAGTTCAGCACACCTAAACGTTATAACTATTTCTTGAACAGTTCCTCTAAGGCAAAAAAGAAATTAAGTATCGATGATGCCGCTATGCCGTCTTTCAAGGATCAAATAATTATTTCTGCTATCCCGGATTTAACCAACAGTCTGTTTCAGAAGTCTAGCATTTCTCATTTGAACTTTGAGGAGCAGACAGAACTCCTAAAACAACTTCGTTACAGGTTCTCCTGCAACATCGAGCAACTTAGCCGAACAACAGGACTGTCCTACGAAGATGTAGCAAAGATGTTGGATTGTGCGTAGTTAGAGCTCCAGACGCAGAACACGGATTGGACGATCTTTTCCCGCAAATTGTGATTCGTCAACCACAGTTTCTCCTGTAGGGATAAAACCACATTTCTCCATCACGCGACCACTGGCCGGGTTGTCCACAAAGTGTCCGCTGATGAGAGATTTGATTTCCGTGGTTTGACGGATATGTTCAATCATTAGTTTAAGTGCCTCTGTGCAAATGCCTTTGTTCCAATAGGGTTTTGCTATCCAGTAACCTGCAATAGGCTCATCGGCCCGAGCCGGAAGATTACAGTCGCAAGAAGGACCATACCCCATGGCGCCGATAGCTTCTCCAGTCTCTTTCCACTCGATGGCCCAGGTAGTGTCATTGTGAAAAAGGGTCCGAATGATCTCCAGGCTTTCTTCCCGGCTTCGGTGGGGCGGCCATCCGGCTCTGGAGCCAATCAACGGGTCTGACGCCCACTTGAACAGTGCGTCCGCATCACTCTCTCTCCATTCTCGGAGTAAAATTCGGTCCGATTCCATTATTTCCATACTTTGATTCTTTGCATAAAGATACTCACTATTCTGCAAAATACCAACCTGAAGGTCCAGGACGTGGACCTTGGCGCAAAGAATGGGGCTGGAAAGTGTACTGAAGGTCCAAGACGTGGACCTTCGCGCAAAGATTGGGGCTGGAAAGTGTACTGAAGGTCCAGGGAGTGGACCTTGGCGCAAAGAGTAGGGCTGGAAAGTGTACTGAAGGTCCAGAGTGTGGACCTTGGTGCAAAGAATGAGGGCGAAAAGTGTACTGAAGGTCCAGGGTGTGGACCTTGGCGCAAAGAATGGGGCTGGAAAGTGTACTGAAGGTCCAGAGCGTGGACCTTGGCGCAAAGAATGGGGCCGGAAAGTGTACTGAAGGTCCAGGGTGTGGACCTTGGCGCAAAGATTGGGGCCGGAAAGTGTACTGAAGGTCCAGGGAGTGGACCTTCGCGCAAAGATTGGGGCCGGGAAGTGTACTGAAGGTCCAGGGGATGGACCTTCGCGCAAAGAATGAGGGTGAAAAGTGTACTGAAGGTCCAGAGTGTGGACCTTCGCGCAAAGAATGGGGCTGGAAAGTGTACGGAAGGTCCAGAGTGTGGACCTTGGCGCAAAGAATGGGACCGGAAAGTGTACTGAAGGTCCAGGGTGTGGACCTTGGCGCAAAGAATGAGGGCGGAAAGTGTACGGAAGGTCCAGAGTGTGGACCTTGGCGCAAAGAATGGGACCGGAAAGTGTACTGAAGGTCCAGGGGATGGACCTTGGCGCAAAGAATGGGGCTGGAAAGTGTACTGAAGGTCCAGAGTGAGGACCTAGGCGCAAAGAATGGGGCCGGAAAGTGTACTGAAGGTCCAGAGCGTGGACCTTCGCGCAAAGATTGGGGCTGGAAAGTGTACGGAAGGTCCAGAGTGTGGACCTTGGCGCAAAGAATGGGGCAGGAAAGTGTACTGAAGGTCCAGGGCGTGGACCTTGGCGCAAAGAGATGCCCGGTCGGAGCCGGGCATGACGGGAGGGAGATCCCGGATTAAGTCCGGGATGAGGGAGACGGGTCAAACGGGGAAAGCCTTCCCCCGAAGGGGGACTTTGTTTTGTTGCGGAATATTTTTTATATTTGTGTGATTTAAACAAACTTGCCAGTATGCATCGGATATTCCTGCCGCTATACCACTTCTTTCGGAAGCACAAGGTACTCATGTACCTGCTGCTCTTTGCTTCCACGCTCGTGTTCGGTTACTACGGGCTCCAGCTGGAGTATGAGGAAAACATCGTGAAGTTGCTCCCCCGCTCCTCTACGGACAATGAGCTGGCTTTCAGTGACATCGGCCTTAAGGACAAGGTATTCCTGCAAATTACGTCCAAGGATACCCTGAACCCGGTGGAACCTGCCCGGCTGGGAGAAGCCATGGAGGAATTCTGCAGCATGCTGGAAAAGCAGGACGAGGAAACCCACTACATTGCCGGTATCTTTTACACGCTGGATGTCGATACGGCCCTGGATGCCATGGATTTTGCTTTATCGCATCTCCCCTCCTTCATGGACACTTCCCTGTACGCGGGCTTTGAGCAGGCCCTTACCCGGGAAGCCATCGACGAGCAAATGGAGGAAAACTATCAGCTTATCCAGGACGATGAAACCGGCGAAACCACACGGATGGTGTCGATGGACCCTCTGAATCTCCGATCCGTGCTGCTGGGTGCCATTCTGGAAGGAGACTCCTCCATGGGCGGCTTTACCATTGAAGACGGCCACCTGTTCTGCCCGGATAAAACGGTTGCCCTGGCTTTCCTCACCCCCGCCTTCGACGGCATGGATTCCGGAAAAGGTACTATGTTCGTCAACAAAGTCCAGGAAAGCGCCAAGGCATTTGAAGCGGAAAACCCTGATATTCACGTCCTTCTCCACGGTACGCCGCTGGACAGCGTATCCAACGCCGGCACCATCAAGCGTGACCTGGTCTGGACCATCGGCCTGTCCCTGTTGCTCATCCTGTTCATCATCATCATGAGCTTCCACCGCTTCTCCTTTGTGTGGCAGCAAGTGGTTCCTGTAGTGTACGGCGCCCTCTTCGCCCTGGCCTGCATGTATTGGATCAAGGACGGTGTCATGTCCCTGATGGCCCTGGGTTTGAGCGCCATCGTGCTGGGCGTAGCTATCAGTTACTGTCTGCATGTGCTCATCCATTACTATTACGTGGGCGATGCGGAAAAACTGCTCAGGGATGAGAGTACGCCCGTTTTCATGGGCTGCATCACCACGGTGGGTGCCTTCATGGGCCTGTTGTTTACGGAAAGCGACCTTCTCCGGGACTTCGGCCTCTTTGCCACCTTCTCCCTTATCGGCAATACTTTCTTTGCGCTGGTATTCCTGCCGCATTTCCTGCACAAGGATCAAATCATCTTCAAGCGCACGCACGGTTTCCCGCTGGTGGAGAAATTCAACAACCTCCCCTGGGACCGCAACAAATGGGTGATCAGCCTCCTCGTCGTTCTTATTATCGTCGGCGTCATCATGAGCCCGCGTGTCAAGTTCGACAGCGACCTGGGCAACCTGGACTACGACAATGCTACTCTTGCGGAAGCACAGAACCTGTATAACACCAAGAATGCGGATGGTTTCGCCCACGCTTATTTCGCCGCATGGGATGAGCAGGATATGGATAAAGCCATGGCCTATAATGCCGATTTCTACGTCCATCTGGATTCCCTCCAGAAGGCGGGCATCATCAAGGGCTACTCCCCTATCTCCGGCTTGCTTTTCCGTTCTCAGGAGGACCAGCAAATCCGGATCGCCACCTGGAAAAGCTTCTGGACCCGCGCCCGCATAGCACAGCTTCGCAAGGATTTGACGGAATCGGCCAAGGCCTATCAATTGCCGGCCGACCTCTTCGAGCCTTTCTTTGCGCTGCTCAAACAAAAGTATGAGCCCGGTAATCTGATTGAGGCCGATATCGTGCCGCCCGGCCTGCTGGCCAACTTCTATGAAGCCCAGGAAAGCGGCCGCCAGATGTTCTTCACCGAGTTATCCTATCCGAAGGAAGACCAGAACAGGGTCTGGCACGCAGTGACGGAAGCTAAGCACGTCATTGTACTGGAACCGTTCTTCTACTGCCGCGACATGGTGGAAATCATCCATGACGACTTCTCCACCACCCTGTGGATTTCCAGTATCTTCGTGCTCCTGGTGCTGCTGTTCAGTTTCCGCAACATCTGGATTGCGCTCATCGCCTTCATGCCCATGTTCGTGAGCTGGTATGTCATGCAGGGGTACATGGCCATTTTCAAACTGGAATTCAACCTCATCAACATCGTCATTTCCACCTTCATATACGGTATCGGCGTAGACTATTCCATCTTCGTGATGGAAGGTTTGTTGGCGGAGGCCCGACGAGGAGAGACATCCATGCTGAACTATCACAAAGTGGCCATCTTTTATAGCGCTATGGTGCTGGCCATCGTGACGTTCTCGCTGGTGTTTGCCCGGCACCCCGCCATCCATTCCATCGGCCTTATCACGCTCATCGGCATGGCTTCCACCATCCTGATCACTTACTCCTTGCAACCGTTTATTTTCCGTCAGCTTTGCAAATACCGCTTCTTCCGTCGCGGTTTCCGCATCCCTGAGCCGTAAACCTATGCTGGACGCCGAGTTATACCTAAGCCTGATCCGCGGCGGCACCGCCAACCTTTTCAGGAACCGCCAGACAATCAATGATTTAAACGTGTTTCCCATTCCTGATGGGGACACGGGCGACAACATGTACCTGACCCTCGAGTCCGGTACACACGCCCATGGTTCCAGCCTAACGGAAATGGCCGATGAGGTGGCCCAGGGCATGCTCCTGGGTGCCCGCGGTAATTCCGGTGTCATCCTGTCGCGCATCTTCGCCGGCATCGCTAAGGGTTTCAAAGGCTTGGAAAAGGCCGATCTGCCCGCTCTTCTCAAAGCCATGCAAATCGCGGTGGACGAGGCTTATCTCGCAGTCTCCCAGCCGGTGGAAGGAACCATCCTCACCGTGCTTCGCGAAGGAGCCACGAATGCGCAAGGAGCCACTTCGCTGGGCGATTTTTTGTGTCGATGGATCGCCGCCATGAAGGTGGCACTGGAACATACACCTGAACAGTTGGATGCACTCCGGAAAGCCGGCGTTGTCGATAGCGGCGGCGCCGGTCTGCTGTGCATGGCCGAAGGAATGGCCGCAGCACTGAACGGGACGGAGGAAACCCTGGACCTGACAGAAAAATCGACCGAAATCAATATCAACGCCTTCACGGAAGACAGCATACTTGAATTTGGCTACTGCACGGAGTTCCTGCTCCGCCTGCAGCGCGCCAAAGTAAATTTGGACTCCTTCGACGAGCAAGTGATCAAGGACTGGCTCAGTACCCATGGCACTTCCCTGGTGTTCTTCCGCGACGGCAGCATCGTCAAGGTGCATGTGCACACCCAGGACCCGGGTGCCGTGCTCAGCAAATGCCGCGAATGGGGCGAATTCCTCACCGTCAAGGTGGAGAACATGAGCCTGCAGCACCATGAGAACCACATGGATACGCGTTTCAAACACAGCCGCAAAGCCCTGGCCACGGTCGCCGTTGCCGCCGGTGACGGCCTCACCCAATTGTTCAAACAGATGGGGGCCGATATCGTCATCGAATCCAGCCAAAATCCTTCGGTAGAACGCTTCCTGCAGGCGTTTGAGCAGGCAGCAGCGGACACCATCCTGGTTTTCCCGAACAACTGCAACATCCTGCTTGCTGCCAATCAGGCTGCCGGTCTGTTCAAGGAGGCCCACGTGGAAGTTATCCCAACCCGCACGCCGGGAGAAGGTTATTTCGCCCTGGCCAACCTGGATGCGGAACTGCCCATAGATGCCCTGGTACAAACCCTCACGGAATCTGCCGCATCGGTCACTACAGGCTATGTCTCGCAGGCCATCCGCGACACGGAAGAGGTCCGCAAAGGCCAGTATATCGGTATTGGCGGAAAAGAAATCCTGGCCACCGGAAGCACCCCCGAACAGGTCGCAGTAGCCCTCGCTGCCAAGCTGCATTGCGGACAAGCCGACATCCTTCTTCTTTTGCAGGGTGCCGATGTCCCTTCGGATGCAGCGGAGCAACTGCAAGCCAAGCTGGAAGCAACTTATCCCCGCACGGAAGTCATTCTCCACAAAGGCGGACAAGCCGTTTACGATTATATCCTGGTGCTATGCTGAAGATTTACACCGACACCGATACCGACCTGACGCCCGCGCTTGCAAAAGAGTACGGCTACACGCTGATTTCGATGCCCTACAGCATCGACGCGCAAACCACGTATCCGTATGTCGATTTCGAGACCTTCGACGCGCATGCGTTCTACGACAGGCTTCGCAGCGGCGTTATCCCCAGCACCAGCGCCATCTCTAAAGAGCAGTATATCAAGTACTTCACCCAAGACTTTGCCGAGGGCAACGACATCCTGTACGTGCATTTTTCCCGCGCCATGACCACCACCTTCGACGCCATGGACCGGGCCGTCGCCGAGCTCAAGGAAAAGTATCCCGGAACCCGTTTCGAGGAAATCGACACCAAAGGCATCACCATCCTGAGTTACGCCATTGTACGCGAAGTGGGCGACCTGGTCAAAGCCGGCAAAACGCTGGATGAAGTGCTGGCCTGGGCCCGGACGGAGGTGGACAAATTCGCCATGTACTTTTTTGCCGATGACCTCCGCTTTTTCCGTCGCAGCGGCCGGGTAAGCGGACTGGCCGCCACCATGGGCACGCTCATCGGCATTCGTCCCCTCATTTACATGAGCCAGGAAGGCAAGATGGTGAGCCCCGGAAGCGCCAAAGGCCGCGCCAAAGCACTGGATTATCTGGTCGATAAGGTAGGCGAACTGGGCGAAGACATCGCTGCCCACCGCATCTGTATCGGCCACAGCGATGCGCCGGAACTTGCCCATGAACTGGGCCGCCGGATAGAAGAAAAATATGGCCAACAAGAGATTGTGTATGTGGACGTGAACCCCACTGCCGGCAGCCACTGCGGCCCCAACGGTGTGGGTGTTTGTTTCCACGCGGTCCACAGATAGCCTATGATGAAGATATTGGTAGACTGTTTCGGGGGCGATCACAGCCCGCAGGCACCGGTCCAAGGTGCCCTGGCGGCGCTGCGTACCTATCCGGACCTGCATGTCATCCTCACCGGCGATGAGGCCCTCCTGCAAAAGGAGCTGGAAGGAAAATCCTTCGACCCGGACCGCCTGGAGATTGTGCACGCTCCTGAAGTGATCGGCTGCGAGGAAAAACCTACGGACGTGATCCGCCTCAAGCGGAATTCTTCCATGATGCAAGCCATCATCCTCCTGCGGGACCGTGACGATATTGCCGGCATGGTGTCCACGGGTTCCACCGGTGCCCTTGTGACCGGCGCCCTGGTACGCCTGGGCCGCATTCCCGGTGTTATCCGCCCGGCCTTCTGTCCCCTGCTTCCCACCATGAACGGTGGCCTTGTGGGCGTCTGCGACAGCGGTGCCAATGTGGAAGTCACCCCCGCTCACCTGCGCCAGTTCGCCATCATGGCCAGTCTCTATCTGGAGCATGTGTATGGCGTAGAAAAGCCCCGCGTGGCCCTGCTCAATGTCGGGAAAGAGGCCGAAAAAGGCGACGAACTCCGTCAGGAAACCTATCAACTCCTGCAGGAAACATCGTCCGTAAACTTTGTCGGGAATATGGAAAGCCGGGACCTCCTTTCCGGCAAGTACGATGTGGTGGTGGCCGATGGTTTCTCCGGCAATGTCCTGGTAAAAGCCACCGAAGGCACGGCCCTGGAACTGCTCAAGAAGCTGAAAAAAGACATCGGCAGCCGCACGCGCTACAAACTGGGCGCTCTTCTGATGAAACGCATGTTTCAGGAGGAAAAAGAATTCATGGACTACCAGAATTACGGCGGCAGTGTGCTCCTGGGCACGTCTAAGGTCGTTGTCAAAGGTCACGGCTCCTCCAATGCCGTTGCTGTGGAGCAGTGCATCGCGCAGGCCTACCGGATGGAAAAGAGCCGTTTATCGGCTCAAATCGAAAAAGAAATTGCGCAGTACGAACACTACGAGGACTAAGCTATGTTTGAGATAGTACAAACCATCCTGGCAAAACAACTGAGGCTGGATCCCGCCAAAATCACCCCGCAAAGCCTGATTAAGAAGGATTTGGGGGCCGATTCCCTGGATATCCTGCAATTGCTGCTGCGCATCGAGGACCAGTACGGCATAGTTATCCCGGACCAGGCCCTGGCCAAGTTTGAAAGGGTATGTGACGTAGTTGCTTACCTGGAACAGAACCAGATTAACCTCCAATAAATTCGCGCAGGAGGGACGTAGCCGGAATCTCTTTGTCCGGAACCGGCGTAAAGTAGTGGATGAACTTGAGGAGCCGGTGCGCCTCCGCGTATTCCGCACAGTTTTGCGGAACCGTTCGCAGGATGGGCTCCGCGTGGTTCTTCATCACCGCGAACTCAATGAGATAGGCGCTGTTGAACATGACATCCGCCGTTTCCTGGAAAGGATAAATCCATTTTTCTTCCGCATCCAGCACATTCTGCCAGTTGGAGATGGACTCACGGGCCGTGAACGCACCTTTGTTGTAATCGCGTACAATGCGGCGCAGCAAACGGTTGTCACAAGTGGGAATCCAGTTGTGATTATCCAGGTTGGCGCCTGTAAGCGTATTGATGAAAATCTTGAACTTGGCGCTTTCCGGAATTTCGGACGTAAGGTGGGGATTCAGAGCGTGGATCCCTTCGATGAGCAGGAGACAGTCTTCTCCTAACTTGAGTTTTTTACCGTTATACTCTCGCAGGCCCGTAACAAAGTTATATTCAGGAACTTCCACCTCTTCTCCGCCGATAAGCCTCATGATATGGCTTTCCATGAGCGCATGGTCCACGGTGTCGAAGTTGTCGAAGTCATAGCTGCCGTCCGGGAACTTGGGCGTATCGGTACGGTTCACAAAATAGTCGTCCGTGCTCATGGACATGGGCTTGAGGCCGCAGGCTTTGAGCTGGATGGACAAGCGCTTGCAGAAGGTGGTTTTACCGGACGAGGAAGGACCGGTGATCAGCACTACCTTAAGCGGTTGCTCGCTGCGGTGCCGACGGTCGATTTCCTCTGCGATCTTGACGATTTTCTTCTCCTGCAGCGCTTCTGCAATTTGGATGAGCTCGCTGGCGCGACCGTGCAGGAAGGCTTCGTTTACATCACCTACCGTGCCCAGACCCATGATGATGTTCCAGCGCAGGGCTTCCTTGAAAATCTCGTACGTGCGGGGCTGGTCCACAAATTCGGCCACCTTGGAAGGATCCTCGCGGGAAGGCAGCTGCAGCAGCAGGCCGTCGTGGTACGGCATCAGGCCCCATACCTTTAAATATCCGGTGGAAGGCACCAGTTTACCATAATAGTAATCGGAGGTTTCTCCCAGCGTATAATAGTCCGTATAGGCCTCACCGCTGGTTTCCAGCAACTTCACTTTGTCCTCATAGCCGGCTTTGCGGAACTCTTTGATGGCGCGCTCCGTTTGAACGTCGTAACGGTGGAACGGCATGTCTTTCTCTACCAGCTCTTTCATGCGTTGTTCCAGCACGACAAGGTCCTGGGCCGATATTTCGGTATCGTCCGCCTTGCGCAGATGGCAGAAATAGCCGTGCGAGATGGGGTGCTCCATGTACAGCTTACTGCCCGGGAATACGTCCGATGCGGCCTTGTACAGCAAGAAACAAAGCGAGCGGCTATACACACGCATGCCGCTCGATTCGCGGACATCTATAAACTCGATGTCCTTATTTTGATAGACCTTGAACTTGAGGCCCTGGGAGACATTGTTCACCTTGGCGGACACAATGGGATAGGGCCGATGGCAGTCAAACTCCGAGAGCATTTGCAGGAGGGACGTGCCTTCCGGGAAACGCTTGGTCTCTTGGGTGTTCTTGCAGTATACCTGTACCATGAGAAGAAAATTTGAGCACAAAGATAGTATAATGCACCCAAATTTACAAGGTTCGAAGCACGGGATTCGCGTAAATTTTCAGAAGAATTTCCCGCACTTTTTCCGGGCAGCCTTTCACCTGGCGTTCCACATACTTCTGGAAGGTTTGCTGCTGTTCCGGGGTAAAATCGCCCAGTTTTTTGCCACTGAGCATCCAGGCGGCAATGTAGTTGTTGGGATAGAGCCGGTAGCAAGCGGTAATTTGCCGGTCGATCAGGGCCGCCACCTGCCGGTTGAAGTCCCCGGTGGACCAGCCGTTGAACGGCCGCAGTTCTTCTTCCGTAATGGGTTTACCGGCCGCCAGATGCACGCGCCCCTTGAGCTGGGTAATCCCCGTTAAAATGCTGTTCAGGTCCTCTCCGGGCTTCTTGACATAGGGCTCACCGCTTTCCCTGGCAAAGAGCTCCAGCGCCTTGAGTTTGTCGCAGGGCTCCCATTCGTAGGAGATGGCCACCGGCACCATATTCAGTTCCCCTAACGAAACGCCCCTGTCCTCGCCGCCGCTCAGGCTGAACATATTGATAACGCCCTGGTCCGTAACATCCATTCCGTCTTTGGTGCGGCCGTTGCGCTGGGCAATCCAGACACTCTCCTTTTTCTGGCAAATGGTATAACGGATATAGGCCGATGCCTCTTTCATCTTGATCAGGAAATCCCGGCGTGACGTGCTTGTAGTGGGCCTCTCGAAGCGGAACATCTTGTTGGAACGTCCCAGGTCGATCAGCAACTGACCCTGCATTAGGTTGGCGCCGAAGGTGATTTCCGAAGTGGGAAGACCGGCGTCCGAGAGCAGCATCTGCATAAAGCCTGCATCCAGCATGATATCCCGGTGGTTCGATACAAACAGATAGCTCTTCTCCGGCTGCAATTGGTCCAGGCCGCTCACGGTAAGTCCGTCAGTGCTCCTGCGGACAATGGTGCCGATGATATCATACATGACGCGTCGCTGGAACGCATCTACCGTATGGCAGCTGAGCAGCCGGGCTTCCACTTCCGCTTGCGGCACTCCCGGGAAAAGGAGTCCGCAGGCTTTTGGGAAAAGCTCGCTCGACACAATCCGCTGCATGGCTGCAGGGATTTCAGCGTCGGAATACGGCCGGATATCGTCAAAGAGGTTTTGCACGTTTGTCTATGAATTTCACGGGTTTACGGGACTTGGCCGGGAAGTTGATGGCCGCCACTTCCGGCACCGGAAGCACTTCGATGCGCGGCGCCACGCGGATGCGGGACCTGAAGCGGTCCTTGAGGTCTTTCACCGGGTCGAAATCCGGCTGGTATTTGAGTCCAAGCTGCACCAGGACATCGTCGGTACCGGCGTCGCTGTCCTGCACGATCACCACGTAGTTCTCTACATACGGCGTATTGTCCAGGACGTCGTTCACTGCCGGCGGGTACAGGGTGGTGCCCTTGAGCTTGATCATGTTGTTCTTGCGCCCCACCAGCGGCGTGAGCCGGTAACTGTAGCGGCCGCACTTGCACTGTCCGGTGATTTTGGCGGCCATGTCGCCGGTGCGGAAGCGCAGCAGCGGCATGCCTTCCACGCCCAGCGTGGTAATCACAATCTCCCCTACTTCGCCGTCCGGCACAGGCAGATTGTCCTCGCCGATAATTTCGACGATAATCAGTTCCGGATGCA
>JBGUPS010000025.1:0-7114 GCA_045130395.1 Candidatus Cryptobacteroides sp. | reverse complement strand
GCGGATCTTGAAGCGACGTTTTATGTCTTTCTCCAGAATGGCGCCGATAAGGCTCTCGATGTAGCCACGTTTGTTCCGCAGGCTCTGAAGTTCGGGGAATCCTCCTGTGACGATGTAGTCCATGAAAGCGCTCTTGCGGGCGGCATCGGCCTTGGTGGTGATGCCAGAAGTGTCAACCTGATGATATGCACAGTATTCGGAGAAAGAGAAAGGGAATAGGCGGATTTCATTGTATCGTCCGGTCAGGTGGGTGGCCAGTTCGCTGCTGAGCAATTTGGCATTGCTGCCTGTCACGAAGATTCTCATTTTGCTTCTGAGGAGTCTGTTGACGAATAGATGCCAGCCATCCACATCCTGAATTTCGTCCAAAAACAGATACGGGACATCGGTACCATAGAGCTGGTATATACAAGAGAGGACGGTATTCAGGTCTTTCGCTTCCATGCCCAGCAGGCGGTCATCGTCAAGGTTGACATAACCATACCGGATACCGTGCTCCAGCAGGACTTTGTGGCAGATGGTCGATTTGCCGCTGCGACGGACGCCAATGACGACCTGGGCCATCGTGCTGTCGAACTCGAACATAGACTCCTCCCGGCGGGATACCCATCCGGCAGGATTGTAGCCGGCTATTTCATCTCTTTGTTCTGCAAGGACTTGCAGAATTATTCTTTCCTCAATCATAGATTTTTCTAAATGGTTGATACAAAGGTAGTAAAAATATCCGAATTCCGATAAAATGCAGAAAACATCTTCTTGAAATCCGATAAAATGCAAGTTTTGGACTTCTGAAATCCGATAAGATGCATACCGAAAAAGGTGCGGCCGAGCATTGCTGTAGGACCGCACTGTACCGCGCGCAAGAAGTAGACACGAACAGGGTACCATCGGCTCTAAAGGAATAAACCGTCATCCCTCGTTTCGGCCGAATTAGGGAAGCTAGGGAAATGAGGGAAATGAGGGATGTGAGGGTGAAATGGGATATTACAGCAGGCCGAGTTCCTTTGCCTTGGAGATGACGCCAGCGGTGTTGCGGGCGTCAAACTTTTCAAGGAGTCGCATACGGTACCAGCGGACGGTTTCCGCATGAATTCAACCCCGGCTTCAGCGAGATGCGTGACATGATGCTCCTCACTTACGGGAAATAATGCTAACTTTGTATTCTATGAACCACAGAACTTGCACTATAGGCGGCCGTGAGTGCTTTATATCAGACTCCGTCCAGCCTCAATATATCCTTATTCAGACGCTCGGGGACCACGAACGTGGCATTTTCGACCAAACGGCAGAATTGATTGCCGGGGCGGCCGGCGTCCCCTTTGTCCTTGCTGCATTTCAGGTGTTCGACTGGGATCTGGACCTTACCCCATGGCACGACGATGCCATCAGCCGGAAACCGGAAGTGGGAACCCAGACCGGCGATACGCTCCGCTATGTGATGGAATCGCTGTTGCCCGCATTGGAAGCCGACTACGGGAAACTGCCCGTTATCCTCGGAGGTTACTCTCTGGGCGGTCTTTTTGCCCTCTGGTCATCCATGCAGACAGACCGTTTTGCGGCTGTCGCTGCAGCATCGCCTTCCCTCTGGATCAAGGACTGGCTGGACTATGCGAAAGGGAATCCGGTGCAAGCCAGGAAGGTCTATCTGAGCCTGGGAGACCAGGAAGAGCACGTGAAGAACCGCGCCATTGCCCGTGTAGGCGACAGCGTCCGAGGTGAATATGAACTTCTCAAGGCTCAGCTTGGAAGAGAAAACTGCACGTTGGTCTGGAATCCAGGAAATCATTTCCAGGACGGAGACAAAAGACTGGCGGCCGCTTTCTCATGGTGCATCAAAGAATTGGAGGTCAAGTGAAAGATATCTATACATTCAAGTTCTGGAAGCATAAGTACGGGCCAGAGCTCCCGGTCATATCGGACATGTCCATAGAGGAGATTTCGGAAACGCTGGGCTTCGAGACATCCACTAACTTTATCCGCAGTTTCGGGAAGCGCTACGGCGTTACACCCCTCCAATACCGCAAATCAAACAAAGAATAATTGCTATGACCATCAAAGAGATAGAAGTCAAGACTGTACTTTCCAAATCAAACCTCCCCGTATCGGATTATGCCGTCAACCCTTACGTGGGTTGTCTTCACGCGTGCAAATACTGCTATGCTTCCTTCATGAAGCGTTTTACCAATCATCCGGAGCAGTGGGGCACCTTCCTGGACGTGAAAACCTGGCCGGAGGTCAAGGATCCGTCCAAATATAAGGGTAAAGAACTTTTCCTGAGCTCCGTGACCGATCCTTATCAGCCGCACGAGGCAAAGTACAAGCGCACCAGGGCCATCCTCGAGCAGATGCAGGGAAGTGGTTGCAAAATCAGTATCTCCACCAAGAGCGATCTCATCCTAAGGGACTTGGACCTCATCAAGACTTTCCCTGGCGCCCGCGTTTCCTGGTCCATCAATACGCTGGATGATAGTTTCCAGAAGGCCATGGACAAGGGCGTGAGCATTGAGCGGAGGCTGGAGGTTATGCGCCAGTTCTATGAGGCTGGAGTTCAGACCACATGCTTCATTTCGCCGATATTTCCGGGCATCACGGATGTCGAGGCCATCATAGAGAGAGCCAAGCATCAATGTAACCTGGTGTGGTTGGAGAACCTGAACCTTCGCGGAGACTATCGGCCCGTCATCCTGGACTGGATTCATGAAAACCATCCTGAACTGGATGAACTCTACCACCGGATCTATTCCAAGAAAGACCGCAACTATTGGACAGCGCTTGATAAGCGGCTCCGGGAATATACCGCCCGGGAAGGAATGGTCTATGTCCGTGACGATGATTCTAAGCGAAGTGCTTTCGGCGAGCTCCCGGTAGTCGCCAATTATTTCTATCATGAGGAAGTAAAGAAATCAGCCAAAAAGCTTTAGAATGATCGACCTCAAGTCCTGGAACCCGTGGCATGGATGCAGAAAGTACAGTGAAGGCTGTGCCAACTGTTATATGTTCGTGCTGGACAAAGCCCACAAAGTTCCGGGACAGTCCACGGAGATCTTCCGCACCCGCAATTTCTCCAAGCCCCTGGAACGGGACCGGAAGGGAAACTTCAAGGTCCCTCCCGGCTATTGGGTGCGGGTGAACATGACTTCAGACACCTTTCTGGAAGAGGCAGATCCCTGGCGGGAGGAAATGTGGCGCATCATCCGCTATCGCTCGGACGTGAAATTCTATATCCTTACGAAACGGGCGCTCCGCATGGCGGACCATCTTCCGTCCGACTGGGGTGAAGGATATGAGAATGTGCAACTGAATGTAACCTGTGAGAACCAGCGCGCCTTTGACGAGCGCTGGCCCATCCTGCGGGACATCCCCGCCAGGCACAAGGGCATGAACCTTTCTCCGCTTATCGGCCCCATTGACATTGAACCGGCCCTTTCCTCCGGGCAGATTGAACATATCGACCTGGGTGGTGAAGCCTATGGCGGCCTGAGGCCGTGCCGATACGAATGGGTCAAGCAGGTCAGCGATGCCTGTGCCCGGTACAGGGTGAACTTCGCCTTTGATTCTACCGGAGAGGTTTTTATTAAAGACGGCCGCAGCTATCGGATTCCCGATCAGAAAACGCAGCTCCATCAGGCATTCCGCTCCGGATTGAGCCACTATTTCGGTCCCATCCGATTCAACCTGTATGACCCGGAATACGGAACCTTGCTCGCTGAAGAAGAGTTGTTTCATCCCAGATACAATCGCCACCGCTGCGCTGAATGCACCATGGCCTTCGCCTGCGCCGGTTGCGGTAATTGCGGACGATGCAAAGAGGTCGAACTGGTGGACCTGAACAATATCTGGGTTCCAGAATTATTGTCAGAAGAGTAGTACGCTACATTCCCCGTTTATCGAACGAAATAGGCCCCGGCAATCCTTCTGAGCGTGACCGCTTTTCCTTATTCTGCGGGCTGGGCGCCTTCTATTTCTATGCTGATTTCTCTTGCTCCGCTGCGTGAAAATGTGTATTTTTGCGATGATGAAATGTTTCGTTCTGATATTGTCTCTGCTGTTGTCCCTGTTTTCCGGGGGCAAGCCGGACAACGTGAGCGGGGTCTCATCTGCCGAAAGCCGGTATTCTGTTTCCGAGCGTTCGTCATCCGAGAATGCTGTTGACCATACCATTAACCGGGACATCTGCATCACTGCCGCCCAGGGGTATTCTTTTACAGGAAACAACAGCACCAACTCCGTTTCTGTCCGGACTACGAATACCGGACACCGTCTGAGCGGCTGCAATGCGTTCAGACATATCGAGGTTTTGCCAAAGAGTCATTGTTTGCTGGTTTTAAGCGTTCTTACGAATATCTTACGAATCCACGACGGCATCACTGCCAGGTCCTGTTCTATCGTGTCAGGCTCCGGATGGCGTAGGATGATGTCTTGTATGTGGATTAAATCCTCTTCTGAGAAACTCTCTTCTCCAATTGATTTCAGTGCTTGAACAATCAGGCTAGTGTAACGTCCCTTGACTGCAAAATTCTTTGGAACGGCACGGCGGAATGTGATGGTTCGGTTTCCCAACTTGATTTTTCTTGCGGATCCGGAAGTAAGAAACACTGCATTCATGGGTACTTGAGTGGATAGCCCAAGGATATTCTGGGCTGTGGCTCCAGTAGGAATCACCTGGGCATTATCACGGCGCGCGATGGCCTCCGCAATATCTTCAACAGGGGGATAGACCAGACCGAAACGGGTTTCCTCCGTTTTGAGATATACGCCCCTGGAAAGATGATGTATGATTCCATCCTTGGCCAGATCCGACAGGATTTGACCCACGTATTCATCATCGAACTCCGGAAAACTGTTGTTGAAGAACAAAGTCCCATTCTGAGCAGCCTGAATCCGCGATTTGATGATGTTTATGATCTTGCTTTCCTTTGCCATAAGAGGACTTTTACTCGGTAATTTTTGCAAAAATACCGATAATTTCTCAAATGAACAAATAGTCTTGAAATCTTTGGGAATCTACCTATTGGCGTCCCAACCCGCAGCTTCGCTGCATAAGGCGCCAGGATGCTTGCGTAGCACTGAGGTTGATGCGGGAGATGCCTAAAACCTCGATGCCGCTAACGTGAGGTTGCACCGGAGAAGAGGAATTAGGGGGGCATGTGGCCCCATCTCCTTTGTCCGGTAAGGGGATAAACCTGCAAGGCGAGCTGGCGGTTGTGGAGCAAGCGCAGCGAGCGGAGCAACCGACTGCTGGCCGTGACCTTATTCCCTTATCATCGGCAAAGTTAAATCGGCAGAAATGTTTAACTTTGTATTTGATAAATCGAAATGTGAACAAGCAAATGAATACCAAGAAACTGATTGTATTTCTCCTTTGGGCGTTTGTCCCTATGGTGATTGTGGGATTGGTGATGCATTCCGGCGCGTCTTTTCTCGGAGGCCAGAGTGACGACGTGATAGATTCCGCCCCTACCGCGGCATTGCGAGGACTTGTTTTCAGCGCCGGGGCTATGCTAATTCCCTTGTTGGCGGTCATCTTCACGCAGCTCATTTTCAAAGAACCGGTCCTGAAGGGACTGGGTATTTCCTTCAAGCTGAACCGCTGGTGGTGGATTGGCTGGCTGCTGATGCCGGTCATCGCACTTGCCGTATTGGGTGTGACGCTGCTGATGCCGGGGGCCAAATGGACGCCGGACAGTGTGATGATGCAGCAGGCCATGCAGTCGATGCCGGAAGGAGTCGGCGTGTGGGGCGTCATCTGCATTTCTCTGCTCAGTGGACTGCTTATGGGAGTTACTCTCAATGCCTTTTTCGCCTTTGGCGAGGAGATTGCCTGGCGCGGCTTCCTGATGAAGGAGTTCAAGGGAAAGAAGTTCCTAACCGTAGCCCTGTGGATTGGTGTCATCTGGGGCCTCTGGCACGCTCCGATCATCCTGAACGGGCACAACTATCCGCAGCATCCTGTGGCGGGTGTCTTCATGATGGTGGCATTTTGTCTGCTGCTTACCCCGATGCTGATGTATTTCCGCCAGAAAAGCGGTTCGGTGATTGTTCCCGCTATCATGCACGGAACGTTCAATGCCGTGATGGGTGTCAGCGCTACGGTTGTCACGCCGGCAAACGACCTCCTTTACGGCGGCCCCGGCCTGGCAGGAATGATTGTTTTGCTGGTTGTAAATACCTGTTTGTATTTGTATGACAGGTATATTAGTAAAGAGAAGATATTCACAACTCTTTTATAAAATCCTTTTTTTTGGCTAACTACCTATGACCATTACCCTTCATAAATGGACCTCCGCTGACAAGGAAGCGCTGATGGCGCTGTGCAATGCCGTGGACAGGACGTTCCTGTCGGACCGGCTGCCGAATCCTTATACGGAGGCGGATGCAGACTGGTGGCTGGGAATGGTGGCGGAGAATGAGGGCAAGGAAGGTGTATGGCGTTCCATCTGGGCTGATGGGCAGTTGGTCGGCAGCATTTCCGTGGAACGGAAGGATGAAGGTGGCCAGGCCATCGGCGAGATTGGCTATATGATCCTGACGCCGTGGTGGTCCCAGGGCATAGGTACGGAGGCGGTGCGGCAAATCTGCGAGATTGCTTTCCAGGAAATGGCGCTGGAGCAGATTATCGGCCAGGTGTTTCCAGAGAATGTAGCTTCGGCCCGGGTGCTCGAGAAGAATGGATTCCGACTGGAGGAGACGAAGACCGGGGCTGTTGTGAAGGGTGGAAAGGCGTTGGACGTGAGGTTGTATCGCCTGGATTTCTGAGATTATTCCACAATCAGTTTATGGGTCGCCGGCAGTCTGGCCACGAGAGGTGTAGCAGGTCCAGCCGCGGGCAGGCATCCACGGCTTGCCGTAGCCTGCGGCTCTGTCATGGTGGATGGGGAGGAATAAGAGCGACTGAGCAATTACTTTCCGATGCAGGAAATAGGGAAAGTCTATAACTTATTGTAAATAAATACTTTAACTTTTTGACCTTTTCACGTTTGTCCCCCTACTGTCCCCGAATTTTTTGAGGCCCCAAACTTTTTTCGTGGAAAAGTCCTTCGGGGGACAAAAAAAGTAAAGGTGCGTCCCCGCATGGCAGCAGGGGCGCACCGGGTGTTAACAATAGAAGTCTGGC
>JBGUPS010000024.1:0-101958 GCA_045130395.1 Candidatus Cryptobacteroides sp. | reverse complement strand
AAGCACAGGCCGTGGCCATAGAGGAGGTTCTGGGATGGGATGGTGTGCTTTAAGAGGGTCCCGGAAGGGTGGTTAAAGCACAGGGTGTGGCCCTGGAGTAGGCTCTGGAGGGGGGACGGTGTACTTTAAGCGGACCCACGGAGGGTGGCACTTGCCATATTGGCTATAAGTCGTGATAGTTAATTGATTGACTATCAGCGAGTTGTTTAACAATCCTCGTTCAAAAATCGAACGAGGATTATTCCATAAACTATTCACTTTCAATCACTTAACGATCACCCAACTTTATACGCACGGGGTAAAGGTACGCTAGAACAGCGTGGGGTGATTTTCCTCCAGTTCGGAGAGGATTTTGCTCATGATGGCCTCGCGGAAGAGGGCGGATTTGGCGTGTACTTTGAAGCGGGAGCAATACTCGTCGATGGCGGCCAGTTCGCTGTCGTTGAAGTAGAGGACGTAGCGGTTCTTCCGCAGCAGCAGTTCGCGCTGTTTTTCCAGATAGGCGGGGTCTACGCCGGGGATGTTTTTACGTCTGGACATATCAATGAGATTTCTCGGCTTCGCTCGAAATGACAGGAGCAGCACCAGCGCTCGAAATGACAGGAGCAGCACCAGCGCTCGAAATGGCAGAATCGGCAGTGCCCGCAACGACACCCTCCGTCAGGTCCACATACCGCCGCTGCACCACACCCTTCTTATCCAACTCCAGCACCATCGGGAGGGCGGATAGATCAAAAGTATCCAGCAGCTGGTGCCCCTGCTCCGGAGCATCGGTCATCACTCCGTCCATATCGACCAGCAGCACGCGGGCACGGCGGTTTTCCTGCACCACGCGCTCCACGGCGGCCAGCATATCCTGGCAGGAAGAACACTGGGCCGAATAAAACACCACATACGCAGGCGAACCTTTGAGCTTCCTCAAAGCAAACTCCCCGGAACGGTTCCCCGACACAAAGAGGCCGGGCTTGCGGCGCAACACACCGGACACGCGAAGATCCGGCACCTGCGAACCCACCGGCGTCCGGGAGCAAAGGTCCAGCAGCAGCTCGCCCAGCGACACCACCTGCGCCTGGTCCTGCGGCGTATCCCACACATCCGGCAGCTGAATGTACTTCTTCACGAACGGGATGGCCGCCTCGCGGAACACCTCCGTTTTCCGGGACGATAAATAATACAGGAAGTCGCCCATGTTCTGCTTAAAGGCGTCCAGATTCCCCTCCCCGAACGTACGGGCGGCCATATAATCGGCCACGTCCATCACGTCGGAAACCTTCAGCGAATCCCCGAAGACGGCAAAAAGCTGGTCGAACGCGGACATCTGCGCCGCCTCGCCATAGACAAACTGCCCGGAGGCAAACTCCTTGCCGAGCAACAGCTGCAGCGCCGGCGTATCCAGCCCGCGGCCCAAAATCTCCCCGCTGGGCGACACCAGGAACATCCGCGGCGTCTGCAACACGCCATACAGCTGCTGCCACGCGGCATTTCCGGGCACCCACACATGCGTTACACCGGGAAAATCGTCCCTATACGCCTTCCAGGAATCCCCGTCCTGTCCCACATAAATGGCATACACCGTCACCGGATACTTCCCTTCCTTCACAAACGCTTTCAAACGTTTCGATTCCACCTTGCAGGTAGAGCAACCCGTATCGTAAAAATAGAGGACGGAATACCCCTCCCCGGGCACTTTCACGTAGGACCCGTCGGGCGCAAACGTGCTAATCTGCGGCGCCTGCATGCCGATGAGCGAAGACTTGTTAAACTCCACAAACACCTTGGCATTCAGCAGATCCATCTCCTCGGCCATAGCCACCTTGCCGGATAGGAACCACTCCTGCGCCACATGCACCGCGACGGCATCGTCCCCCATAATCTTGGACTGGAGGTAATGGTCGTACACCTTGAGCGCCACATACTGCCGCACCAGCGAATCCTTGCAGGAAGCAATCAGAAAATCGCATTCCTTATTTTGGACCGATGCCGGCTCCCCGGCGAGCGCAGTGAAATACTCGTCCAGCTTGGCGCCCAGCTCCGGATAAGGCTCCTGAGCCAGCAAGCCCCAGCAAATAAGGGTCGATAACCAACAGAGTATCAGCTTTTTCATAGCTCGATGCCCTCCGGAATAAAGGCCGAATAGTCTCCGCCGTGACGGAGAATATCCCGCACCGCAGAAGAAGAAATGTGCGCAAATTCCTGGGCCGTAGGGATGATGATGGTCTCGATATCCGGAGCCAGACGGCGGTTGGCATCGGCAATGGAACGCTCCGTTTCAAAGTCGATCATGTTACGCACGCCACGCACGATGTGATGAATGCCCAACTGGCGACAGGCGTCGATGGTGAGGCTGTCGTACGAAATCACGGAAACGCCTGACAGTCCGGCGGTTGCCTTACGGATAATGGAGAGTTTTTTCTCCATGTCGAAGAAGCCCCGCTTGTCCTGGTTGATACCCACGGCCACCACCACTTCGTCGAACATGGTGAGGGCCCGTTTCAGGATATTCAGGTGACCGGCCGTAAAAGGGTCAAACGAGCCGGGAAAAATCGCTTTGGTTTTCATAACTGCCAGTTAATAGGAGTTTTACCCTCGGAAACGAGAATCTGATTGGTCTTGGAAAAATGCCGGCACCCAAAGAAAGCCCCCCGGGCCAGCGGGGACGGATGGGCCGCCTCCAGCACATGGTGACGGGTAGGGTCGATGAGCGCCGCCTTGCTGCGGGCGAAACTGCCCCAGAGCAGGAACACGATGCCGCTGCAATTCGCATTCAGATAACGGATGACGGCATCTGTAAACTCCTGCCAGCCAATATTTTGGTGCGATGCAGCCTGCCCGGCCTCCACCGTGAGGATGCTGTTCAGGAGCAGGACACCCTGCCGGGCCCAGTTCTCCAGGTTGGGGCGCCCGCTCATGCGGATGCCCAGATCCGTCTCGATCTCATGGAAAATATTGCGCAGCGACGGTGGCATACGCATGCCGTCCGGCACGGAGAAAGACAGGCCCATGGCCTCGCCCGGGTTGTGGTACGGGTCCTGGCCCAGGATGACCACCTTCACCTGCTGAACCGGCGTAAGCTCGAACGCGCGGAAAATGAGCCCGCCGGGGGGATAAATCACCTTGCCGGCGGCCTTTTCCTGATGCAGGAAGCGCGCCAGCTGTGCGAAATACGGTTTCCCGAATTCGCCCGCCAACGCGTCTTTCCAACTTTGCTCGATTTTTACGTCCACGTTACTCAAATATAAAATCGATAACGTCCGCTATCGTTTTCACGTAGACAAAGATAAGACCTTTTATGTAAATTTCCTTGATATCTTCCACATCTTTGCGATTTTCCTCGGAAATCACGATGGTGTGGACTCCCGCGCGTTTGGCCGCCAGGATCTTCTCCTTGATACCGCCAACCGGCAGCACACGGCCGCGAAGGGTCATTTCGCCCGTCATGGCAATCTCGCTCTTGGGCGCTTTTCCGCGGAGCGCGCTCACCATGGAACTCACCATGGTGATACCCGCCGACGGACCGTCCTTGGGCACGGCGCCCTCCGGCACATGGATGTGGATATCCTTCTTCATGAACTCCTCCGTAGTGAGGCCGGCCAGTTCGGGATGGGCCTTCACGTACTGCCAGGCAATCTGGGCGCTCTCTTTCATCACGTCACCCAGGTTACCGGTCATCGACAGATTGCCCTTGCCCTCGCTCACCTGGCTTTCCACGAAGAGGATTTCGCCACCCATCTCCGTCCAGGCCAGGCCGGTGACTACGCCAGGGCCTTCGTTGCCCTTGACATCGTCATGGAAAGCGGTGGGCAGTCCCAGGTACTCGCGCAGGTGCTCGGGTTCAATCACCTTCGGGAATTCCTGCTCCAGGGCAATCTTCTTGGCCGTCACGCGCGCAATCTTGGCAATCTGCTTCTCCAGGCCGCGCACGCCGGATTCATGGGTATACTGGTCGATGATGCCCTTCAAAGCGGCATCGCTGATGGAGAGTTCATCGGCACGCAGGCCATGCTCCGTCAGCTGCTTGGGAACCAGGTACTTATGGGCGATCTCCAGCTTTTCCTCCGCCAGGTAACCGCTCACGTTGATCATCTCCATGCGGTCCTTCAAGGCCGGCTGAATGGTGCCGATGCCGTTGGCCGTGGTGATGAACAGCACGTTGGACAAATCGTAGTCGATGTCCAGGTAGTTGTCGTGGAAGGTGGTGTTCTGCTCCGGATCCAGGGCCTCCAGCAGGGCGCTGGAAGGATCGCCCTTGAAGTCCGAAGACAGTTTGTCTATCTCGTCCAGGACAATCACCGGATTGGAAGTGCCGGCGCGCTGGATACCGTTCAGGATACGGCCCGGAAGGGCTCCTACGTAGGTTTTGCGGTGACCGCGGATTTCCGCCTCATCGTGCATGCCGCCCAGGGATATCCTTATGTATTTGCGCCCGAGCGCGCGGGCAATGCTCTTGCCCAGGGACGTCTTACCCACGCCGGGAGGGCCCCACAGGCACAGGATGGGCGATTTCATATTGCCCTTGAGTTTGAGGACCGCCAGATACTCGATGATGCGGTCTTTCACCTGGTCCAGGCCGAAGTGGTCCTCGTCCAGCACCTCCTGCGCATGCTGCAGGTCCAGATTGTCGTCCGAGAGCTCGCCCCAGGGCAGGTCCAGCATGAACTGGATATATGCGAACTGGATGCTGTAGTCCGGCGAAGTGGGGTTGTATTTTTCCAAACGGGCCATTTCCTTGTCGAAGATGGCGCGTACCTCCTTGGACCATTTCTTTTCATCGGCCCGACGGCGCATTTTCTCGAACTCCTCGCCCTCGTCCATACCCAGTTCCTCCTGGATGGTGCGCAGCTGGTTGTTCAGGTAGTATTCCCTTTGCTGCTGGTCGATGTCCGTCTTCACCTTCTGGTTGATCTCCTGCTTGATTTGCAGGAGCTGCGTCTGGGTGTCCAGCACCTTCAGCAGGGCCAGACCGCGCTCATGGATGTCCGTGATGGACAGCAGCGCCGTACGCTCGGTGAAGTTCTCCACCTCGATGGTAGTGGCGATGAAGTTCACCAGGAAATGGAAATTCTCGATGCTGCGCAGCGCACCGATGGCCTCCTTGGGCGCGAAGGACGAAGACTTGACGATGAGGGCCGCCTTCTCTTTCAGGGAATCGGCCAGTACGCGAAGCTCACGTTCATCGGCATCGGCAGGAAGATCCTCTTCCATGTAGCGGACGCGTCCTTCCATGTAAGGCTCATAGGAGATGACTTCCTGCAACTGGGCCAGCGTGCCGCCCTGCAGGATGGCCGTCACGGTGCCGTCCGGCATTTCCAGCGTCTTGATGAGCTTGCACACGGTGCCGAAGCGGTACAGATCCGCTTCCTGCGGCTCCTCTACCGACACATCCACCTGCGGGATGGCGGCCAGCCAGCCGCTCCCCGCCTCCACAGCCTGCACCAGCTTCACCGACTTCTCGCGTCCCACCGTCACCGGGAATACGGTTCCGGGGAACACAACGGCATTGCGCAGGGCCAGGATGGGGATGACAGGCGGCAATTCCGCCGTATCCACCTTCATGGAAGCGGCCTCCCCCACTACGGGCATAATGTTCACCTCCACGGAGGAAGGCATCATCATATCTTGTAGATTTTTCATAAATTCTGCCATTTTGTCATATAATGAGGACACAATGGTCCCGGTCCCTTAATGGTCAATCTCCGTGCCATAAATGGATTTGGCAGTTTTTTACCGCTAATATTTTGATTTGTAAAAAATAAAGGCTAATTTTGCGCTGATTTTCAGTAGTGAAAACCAAACTATTAAAACTATAAAAACTATGACTAAGGCAGAGATTGTAAACGAAGTAGCCAAAACCACCGGTCTGGAGAAGACGCAGGTACTGGCAGTTATTGAAGAATTCACCAACGTGGTAAAAGGTTCCCTGGTAGCAGGTAATCCGGTGTACCTCCGTGGCTTCGGCAGCTTTATCATCAAGCACCGCGCCCAGAAGGCCGCCCGCAACATCACCCGCAAAACTACCATTACCATCCCTGCACACGACATTCCGGCCTTCAAGCCCGCCAAGAGCTTCGTGAGCGCCGTTAAAGAGAAATAAACCATTAACAACCATTCATTATGCCCAACGGTAAAAAGCATAAGAGACACAAGATGGCGACGCACAAGCGTAAGAAGCGTTTGCGCAAGAACCGCCACAAGAAGAAGTAAGTCTTCTTCCAATTGAACAGGGCTTGCGGAGGGATTCGCGAGCCCTTGTCCTACCAAAACCTACATTTCCACATGGAGTCAGAGAAACCGGACAAGGATCTGATTGTTGACGTAAGTTCAACGGAGGTACATATCGCCCTGATGGAAAATCACCGGCTGATAGAGTACAACACGGAGTCCAGCACTGGGAACAAATTCACCGTGGGAGACGTCCACCTGGGAAAGGTGAAAAAGATTCTCCCCAATCTCAATGCTGCCTTTGTAGACATCGGCGACAAAAAAGAAGCCTTCATCCATTACCTGGACCTGGGACTGTACTTCAACGCCTTCGACACGTTCGTAAAGGAGTCCAACAGCAACACGAATCTCAAAGACCTGTATTCGCGCATCGCCATCGGCACGCCCCTTCCCAAGGAAGGCCACATTGAAGAATACCTGAAACCCGGCCAGTTAATCGTAGCTCAAATTGTCAAGGAGCCCATTTCCACAAAGGGATCGCGACTGACTGCGGAAATTTCATTAGCAGGACGCAACATCGTACTTCTCCCCTTCGCAGAGAAAGTGTCCATCTCCCAAAAGATTGGCTCGAAGGAAGAGAAACGTAGACTGGAGACACTGGTCAGGAGTATCCTCCCGAAAAACTACGGGGCCATCATCCGCACGGCGGCAGAAGGCAAAAACGCCGCCACCCTGGTGGGTGAAACCCAAGCGCTCATTGAAAAATGGGAAAGCTCCTGGCAAAAGATTGCCAAGAACAAGAATGTCCAGCTGCTCTTCACGGAATACAGCAAAACCACTACTGTCCTGAGGGACCTCCTCAACGACTCGTTCTCCAATATTTGGATCAACGACGCCCACGTGGCCGAAGAAGCCAGGAAGTATGTTTCGCTCATCTCTCCGGAACAAGAGAAAATCGTGCACCTGTACGACGGAAAACAGCCCATCTACGACCATTTCGAGGTCACCCGTCAGATCAAGGGCTCTTTCGGTAAAGTGGTGCCTATGCGGCAGGGCGCATATCTGGTAATCGAAACCACCGAAGCGCTGAATGTCATCGACGTAAACAGCGGCATCCGTACCAAGACGGCCGACCAGGAGGAGAATTCCTTCGAGGTGAACAAGATTGCGGCCGAGGAAATCGCCCGTCAGCTGCGGCTGCGGGATATGGGCGGAATTGTGATTGTGGACTTCATCGACATGGAGACCAACGAGCACAAGAATGCGCTGTTCAAACTGATGCAGGAGCTTATGGAAGCTGACAGGGCCAAGCACAACGTGCTGCCGCTCACCAAGTTCGGTCTGATGCAAATCACCCGGCAGCGGATACGCCCTGTAACGGAAATCAACACCATGGAGCAGTGTCCCGTGTGCCACGGCACCGGAAAAATCCACTCCAGTGTTGTGATCGACGAAGAAATCGAGCGGAAAATCGCTTTCTACGTCATCGAAAAAGGTGTCAGAAGTATTACGCTGAAGACCAGCCCCATCCTGGGTGCTTATCTGAAACGCGGCATTTTCAATTCCTTCATCGCCCGCTGGCGGAAACGCTACAAAGCGAAGATAGAACTGGTAGAAGTGACGGATTTCACCGTCCTGCAACATGAAATGTACAATTCGAAAGGAGAGAAGCTCGAGTAAGAGTTTCTCTCTTTTTTATTTGCGCGGACGGAAGAGGGCGGCGGCGCCCAGCAGGAGGAAGAGCAGGACGCTCACACGACCGACGATGTCACCGTAGCGCACGAAGAAAGTCTGGCCCTGCAGCAATTGCACCTTTCCCTGCAGGACGGCCTCTTCCCACCAAGGTGTGCGGTCCAGCACATTTCCTTTAGGGTCGATGATGGCCGATATTCCCGTATTTCCGCAGCGGGCAATCCAGCGACGGGTCTCGATGGCGCGTAGACGGCTGTAGTTGAAGTGCTGCCGATAGCCGGGCGTATCTCCCCACCAGGCGTCGTTGGTAATGACTGTCAGCAGGTTCGCGCCTTTGCGGACATACCCGGCGCAATACTCTCCGTATACCGACTCGTAGCAGACGACCGCGCCGATGCGCTTAACTCCCTGCGGCAGTGATATCGGCAGGCAGGTTATCTCCTTCTGACCGACCAATTTCCCCATGAGGCTGCCTCCCAGCAGCTTTTCCAGGGGCATAAAGACCCGCGGATACGGTGTCAGTTCCACGCCCACCACCAGTTTGGATTTGTGGTAAATGTCACGGGGACCTTCGGCATCCATGATGACCGCGGAATTGTGGGCGGTGTACCAGAGATGTTTGTGCCGATCGATGCCACTGGGGGTACCCAGGTCGTAGGAGCAAGGGTGAGGAGCCTTGGTAGAGATTTCCCTGTCATAGGCGGAGGCGCCGAAAAGGAGGTTCGCACCCGGATGATGCCGGAGAAACTGCTGAAAATGAAGGACCGTAGCGTTGGAGGCCATCTCATCGGTATACAGCGGACTGGTAAAGGTTTCGGGACCCAGCACCAGTACGGGCGTCGAGTCCGCTGGCCACTGCGCCTTCTCCAACTGGGCGATGAAGCGCCGGTCCTGCTGCTCCTGTGTAAGGGATTCGAACTTCTGGTAAGGATCCAGGTTAGGCTGGCCGATGACCACTTCCAGCGGTGTCCCCTCCTCCTCGAAACGGATGCAACGCGACCAGACCATGGGTCCGAAGAGCGCCAGGATAACGCCTGCAAAGGCGGTGATGCGGGCTTTGGCGTTCCAGCGCGCCATGCGGCCGTCGGAAAGCGCCACCATCAGCCCGAAGAGGGCCAGATTCGTGGTCCATGCCCAGAGCGAACCGCCCATCTGCCCAGTTACAGAGTACCACTGGACTATCGAGATGGTATCGGCAAAAGCGTTGCCCAGCACAAGCCAGGGCCAGGAAATATCGGCAATGGAAAGGTAGAATTTTTCCCAGGCCATCCATACGGCGGCCAGATAAATATAAGGCAATACGCCGGTTATGCGTTTTTTCACCCAGCGGAAGCTGCCGAATAGCACGCTCATCTGCAGGGCGTTGGCCAGGATGGCAAAGATGGCGCCACCCACGGTAGCACCGGCTACCCACCAGGTTGTGACTGCATTCCATAGTACAAAGCAGGCGTAATGCCACCACCAGAAGTGCTTTACCTTGTACTCCGTAGCCAGGCGCTCCATGATGAGCAGCGGAAGAAGGCCCAGAAGGACGGTCCAGCCACAGTGCGGCACCAGCCAGGGCACGCTCATCAGAACGGTGAACGCCAGGGTGAGGCCTGCAAATATGCGGAAACGATGCTTCATACTTGGCAAAGGTATGAAGATTTTTTTGTATCTTCGCGGGGATAAAGCGAATTTTCGTATGGCCCAGAAAAAAACTGTAGAAAACAATACCATAGAGAAGAAAGACCGGTGGGTACTCAAGAACCTCATCGGTGCCGTTGTGTTTGTGGTTGCGCTGATTGTCCTGGCCAGTGTGGGGCTCCGCGTCATCACCCGTCACGGCAAAACCGTCACGGCACCGGACTTCACCAACCTGAGCGTGCGGGAAGCAGAAAACCTGGCCGCACAAGGCCAAGTGAGCGTTAAGGTGGTCGATTCCGTGTTCGTGCGCCGACTGCCCGGCGGCGTGGTTTATCGGCAGCAACCCAAGGCCGGTTCCACCGTGAAAAAAGGCCGCAGCATCTTCCTTACCATCAATTCGGTGGTGCCGCGTAAGGTGGTCATGCCCAACCTCTACGGCTACTCTATTACGGAAGCCCGTACGGAACTCAAAAACCGCGGCCTGAGCCTGGGCAACCTGCGTTATGTACGCGACATCGCCACCAACACCGTTCTGGGCCAGTTCTGCGAAGGCAAAAGCGTAAAAGCCGGCGACCTGGTGGTGAGCGGCTCCGCCATCGACCTTAAAGTGGGTGTGAACAAGGACGATGACGCCACGCTGGTGCCGCATTTGATCGGCATGAAGTACGTGCCCGCTGTAGACGCCCTGCACGACCATTTTCTCAATACCGGCCGCGTCCGCTTCGACGCTGATGTCCGCACCTATGCAGACTCCGTAAACGCCATCGTGTACAAACAGGAGGCCGAGGGCGAAGAAATGCCGCTGGGCAGCACCGTGAATATCTATCTCACGTTGGATCCGCAAAAAGTCCCGGCCAAATGAGCCAGGATTGGCAAGAGATTGCCGGTCAGGCCGGCAATGACGTAATGTCCGGCAATGACGTCGTGTCCGGCGAGGACCGGGCGTCTTCCGACGAGATGTTCGAGCATTTCCGGATCCTGGTAGACAAGGGCCAGGAGCCTCTCCGGATAGACAAATTCATCGCCACGCATCAGGAGGACACTTCCCGTCACCGCGTGCAGCAGGCCATCAAGTTGGGCTATGTGCTGGTGAACGACAAAGTGGTAAAAGCCAATTACATCGTCCGCCCGTGCGACGTGGTGAAGTTTGTCATGCCGTACGAGCGTCGCGGCACGGAAATTCTGCCGGAAAACATTCCCCTGGATATTGTCTATGAGGACAACGACGTGCTGGTGGTCAACAAACCGGCCGGCATGGTGGTCCATCCCGGGCACGGGAACTACAACGGCACGCTGGTGAATGCCCTCGCCTACTATCTCCATTTGTCTCCGGACGTGGAAGACGAACGCATGGGCGTGCTGGTGCACCGCATCGACAAAGATACTTCAGGCCTGCTGGTGGTAGCCAAGAATCCGCCGGCACAACTCAACCTGGCGGACCAGTTTTTCGTCCATTCCATCGACCGGGTCTATACGGCTGTGGTGTGGGGCAATATCACGGAGGACGAAGGGACCATTTCCGGCACCATCGGCCGGGATCCCAACGACCGCCTGCGTTTCCGCGTATACGATGACCCGGATAAAGGGAAATGGGCCGTGACGCACTGGCGGGTGCTGGAGCGTTTTGGCTTCATTACCGTGGTGGAATGCCGCCTGGAAACCGGCCGTACGCACCAGATTCGCGTACACATGGCGTCCATCGGCCATCCCCTCTTCAACGACGAACGCTACGGCGGCTCCGAAATCCGCCAGGGCACCATCTATGCCAAGTACAAGCAGTTCATTCAGAATTGTTTCGCTCTCTGCCCGCGGCAGGCACTCCATGCCCGCACCCTTGGCTTCACCCACCCCGTAACCGGCCAGCGCCTCCACTTTGAGGCTCCCCTCCCGGAGGACATCACCGCCCTCATTGAAAAGTGGAGAGGATACGTGAAAGCCGGTGACAACTAATCGTCTGATTTACACCATATTATAATATAATCCTCGTTCGAAAATTGAACGAGGATTATTGTATAACAGTCTGTATGTCAGTGATTTGGCGATCACTAGAACGGACGGCCTCCGGGAGGGCCCATGCGGCCGCCAGGGCCACCACCCATACGGGAACGCATCTGCTGGCCAGCCTCACCGAAATTACCGAAGCGGTAGGTGAAGGAGAGCATGATATAGCGGCCCAGGGTGTTGTTCAGCACCTCCTGGTGGTAGTTGGCGGTGTCGCTCACCGTGAGGTTCTTGGCACGGTTCAGGATGTCGTAGGCCTTCAGGGCAAGCGTAGCGCGGCGCTTGAACAAAGGCGTGGAAACGCTCGCATTCCAGATGAACTGTGCCGGAGGAGCGGAGGTGTAACCATTATACCAGTTGTAGTTGGCATCCGTAGAGATTTCTACGCCGCTTCTGCCGATGGTCCACTTGATGGAGCCGTCCACCTGGTTGTTCCAGGTTGCAGCCACCTGTGCCTGCACCGTGTACCAAGGCTTGCTGAAACGGGTGCGACCACCCACAATCACCTCGATGAAATCATTCCGGTACGTGGCACGCAGACGCTCGGTGATGCTGAGCGAACGGGTGTCGTTGGACAGGAAGTCCTTGCTCCACTGGTCCTTGTTGTCCACGAAGTAATACTGGTGGAACTTGGCGTAGTCGAATTCATCGACACTGGGCCAATACGGGGTCATGTCCAGCTGGGCGGCGCCGATGTAGCTGCCGCTCTTGGAATAGCTGGCATTGGTCATGTTGGAGATGGAGAAACCACTCTTGGCGATGGGCGCGTTGATCATGAGCCGCACATTGGCAGTGTAGGAATTCTGGCCGTTCACGGGGAAGGAATACTGGCGGCCGTTCATATCGTACCAAACGGCGTTCACGATGGGATTCTGCACGGCACCGCCTTCCAGATGTAAGCGGGCGGTGAAGAAGGTCTTCTTGTTGGAGAACTCGATGTCCGAGCGCAGGGAGTGGCTGAAATACGGAGTCAGGTACGGGTTACCCAGTGCCATGCTCAGCGGGTTGGAGTTGTCCAGTACCGGCATCAACTGGCTGGTGGAAGGCTGGGAACTACGTCCGAAATAGAACAGGCGGATGTTGGAGTTGTCCGTGAAGTCGTAGAGCAGCATGGCGCGCGGAGAGAAGTTCCAGCGCTTGTCCTCATAGGTTTTGCCGTTCGTATAATTATAGGTATTGGTGGGGATGGCCGATGCACCCAGCTGCGCACGCAGTTTGTTGTTCTGGTACATCACGGCCGCACCAATGGTCTGCGAGAGACTGCGGTTGATGATCTGGTTGCTGTAGGTATCGTCCTTCACTTCCGTATCGGTCTCACCGGTAGTCGGGTTCTTGGCCGATGTCTCGTAGTTCATGAAGATGGTGCTGATGGTAGGGACGCCCTGCCAGTAATCGAACGGATAAGCGCTGTTGTATACATCTTTTACAGTCTGGCTCTGGGACCAGCGGATGTTATAGCTGCCTTCCAGGTAGAAGTTGCTGCCAAGCGGTTCCGTGTACACCAGACGACCACCCACGCTGCGGTTCTTGGACGATTGGTCGATGCGCTGGTTCACAATCTCCGTGGACTGAGGCTCCATGTCGACATAGTCGGAATTGGTGAGCGACTGATTGTATCCCCACAGGTTGTTGTTGGAGATGTTCCAGTCCACATTGGCGCTGATGGTACGACCAGGCATGCCCAGGCGCTGGCGGAACAGCAGGAAACCGCGCGTCTGGAAGTTCTTGTTGTTACCGGAGTTGTTGGTGAAACCATTGTTGGTGGGGTTGCCCTTCACGTCTTTCCAGGTATCGAACACGGTCTGTTCCAGATAGCTGCCCCGTCCGAAGTTGAACTGTGGCTGGAACAGGATGGAGGTGTTCTCGCTGAATTTGTGTTCCAGGCGCATGCCGAAGCGGTGACCGTCCGTGAAACGGTGGCTCTTGCCGTCCGTATCCGAGTACAGCGTGCTGCCATCGGTCAGGTAAGTTTCTTTATAGGAGTCCTGGGTCACATCCACGATGGAACCATTGTACAGGTAGTTGCCACCCAGGTCCATTTTCTTGTCCAGAAGGTCCCAGGTGCCGTTTACACCGCCCATCCAGGACGTAGTGATACCGTTGGAACGGCCCCAGCCGCCGCCACCCATACGGCCCATACCGCCACCGCCCATCATGGAGCTCATCATGGAGCCGGAAAGGTCGTTGAAGCCGCGGTTGTTGGTGTTGTTACCATTGAGGATGACGCTGATCTGGCTGTCCTCCGTGAAGCGACCGCCCATAGCCGCCGCCTGCCAACGAGGTGCGTAAGTGCCACCGGCAGCAGGCAGGTCTACGCCGCCACCCACCATGGCATTGCCGAACAGGCCGTTCATCATGCCTCTTTTCACGGAAAGGTCGATAACGGTTTCCTCTTCGCCATCGTCAATGCCCGTAAACTCAGCCTGCTCGCTCTTTTTCTTCACCACTTTCACCTTTTCGATGAGCTTGGCCGGAATGTTCTGCGAGGCCAGTTGAGGGTCGTCCAGGAAGAAGGTTTTACCGGCGATGGTGATTTTGGAAATGGTTTCGCCGTTGGAGGTGATGGTTCCGTCCTCGGATACGTCGATGCCCGGGAGTTTCTTCAGGAGGTCCACCAGCATGTTGTCGTCACTGATTTTAAAGGACGATGCATTATACTCCACGGTGTCTTTCTTGATGATGACCGGGTTACCCACTGCGCTCACAGAGGCTGCATCCAGCACCTGCTGGTCCTGTTCCAGCTTGACGATGCCCAGGTTGACATCGGCCTTGAGATCCAAGGCTTTCTGGTAGGTTTTATAACCCATGATTTCCGCCTTGAGCGTATATTTCCCGGATTTTACCTTCTCCAACAAGGCATGGCCGTCGCCGTCCGAAAGGGTATATTTGGGCTGACCCTTTTCCGGAGTGAGCGAAACGGTGGCAAAGCCTACCGGTTCCGACGTGGTGGCATCTTGTAACTGGAGTGTAATTTTGTGATTCTGCGCGCTCAACGCGAAGGCCACAAACAGCCCGGCAAGGGCCGCAACTAATCTTCTAACCATATAATACTATTAACTATCTTTTCTTTGACACCGCCAGGGCGTGTAAGTTTAATCCTATTTTGAAATTCTTTCCGGATGATCTTTCAGGAACTGCTCCCATCCGCCTTTGCCCTTGGGAACGGCGACGGGCCGGGAGGTTTCGAAATGATGGCACAGGGCAATGGCGAGGGCGTCCGTGGCATCCAGGTGCTTGCTTTCCAGCTTGACGCCCAGCGTCTTTTCCAGCATCAGCTGTACCTGTTCCTTGGAGGCGGCACCGTTGCCCACGATGGCCTCTTTGGCTTTTCGCGGCGCATACTCGGTGACTTCCGCCACGCCATACTCCTTGGCGGCCAGGATGGCTGCCCCTTGCGCGCGTCCCAGTTTAAGGACAACCTGCGCATTCTTTCCGTAGAAAGGGCTCTCGATGGCCAGTTCCGTAGGGTGGTAATTGCGGCAGACTTCGCTGATGCATTCGTAGATGGACTGGAGCTTGGTGTAGGCATCCGGCTCCTTGCGTAAATCCAGCACGCCCATGTCTATGTAGCAAGCTTTTTTCCCCTCCACTCGGATAATTCCGAAGCCCAGAAGCTGAGTGCCCGGGTCTATGCCTAATATTATCCGTTCCTGCTGCATAAGGTTCACAAAGATAGGAATTTTTAGGCAAAAATTTGTAAATCTGATTATTATTTGTATCTTTGCAGTCCATTTTTTGAGATGACCGCTAAGCTCTAGCAAGACCCGCCCGCGAGGGGCAGGCGCTTACGGCCCAAAACTTTAACAAGTTTTTGTACAATGTACGCAATCGTAGACATTGCAAGCCAGCAGTTTAAAGTAGAGGCTGGCATGGATATCTTCGTAAACCGCCTCCAGGCCAAGAACGGAGAATCCGTCGAGTTCGACAAAGTGCTCCTCGTAGACAATGAGGGCAAAGTGAAAGTGGGTACTCCCTATGTAAAGGGTGCCAAAGTTACCGCCACTGTTGTGGACGATGACGCCAAGGCAAAGAAAGTGCTCGTGTTCAAGAAAATCCGTCGCAAGGGTTTCCAGACGCTCAATGGCCATCGCCAGAAGCTCACCAAAATCCACATCGACGCTATCGCTTAACTTTTAAAGGAGAAACAGATTATGGCACACAAGAAAGGTCAATCCAGTTCTAAGAACGGCCGTGAGTCGCATTCCAAACGCCTTGGTATCAAGAAGTTCGGCGAAGAAGTCGTAAAGGCCGGCAACATTATCGTGCGTCAGCGCGGTACTGCACACAACCCGGGTCTGAACGTGGGCATGGGTAAGGATCACACCCTGTACGCTCTTATTGACGGCACCGTCAAGTTCACCCGCAAGCGTGAAAACAAATCTTATGTTTCCGTACTTCCCCTGGAGAACTAAGACATGTTAACTCTGAAACTTTTACGCGAGTCTCCGGATTTTGTAATCCGGAGACTTGCCGTTAAAAACTTCGATGCCAAAGACATCGTAGCACAGGTCATCGCCCTGGACGACAAACGCAAAGCCCTCCAGACGGAGAGCGACGCCCTGCTGGCAGAACAGAAGAAAGCCGCCGCCGCTATCGGCCAGCTCATGAAAGAAGGCAAGAAGGAAGAGGCCGCTGCCGCCAAGGAAGAGGTCGCCAACCTGAAAGCCCGCTCCACGGAACTGCTCAAAGAGGCCGATGAAACCATCGAGGCCCTGCAGAACCAGCTCGTCCTCCTTCCCAACCTCCCTTATGAACTGGTACCGGAAGGAAAAGGCGCGGAAGACAATCTGGTCGTGAAGATGGGCGGTCCGGAGGTGAATCTTCCGGAAGGCGCTCTCCCCCACTGGGATCTTGCCAAGAAGTACGACATCATCGACTTTGACCTGGGCGTTAAAATCACCGGCGCCGGTTTCCCTGTGTACAAAGGCAAGGGAGCCCGCCTGCAGCGCGCCCTCATCAACTTCTTCCTGGATCGCAACACCGCAGCCGGATACAAGGAGGTGGAGCCGCCCGTGATGGTGAACGCCGCTTCCGGTTTCGGCACCGGTCAGCTTCCGGACAAGGAAGGTCAGATGTATTTTGCCAACTTGGACGGCTTCTACATGGTTCCCACTGCAGAAGTACCTGTTACCAACATCTTCCGGGATGTCATCCTCTCCGAGGACCAGTTCCCGCAGAAGCTTACGGCCTATACGCCCTGCTTCCGCCGGGAGGCCGGTTCCTACGGCAAGGACGTGCGCGGCCTCAACCGCCTGCACCAGTTCGACAAAGTGGAAATCGTCCGCATCGAAAAGCCGGAAAACAGCTATGCTGCCCTGGATGAGATGATCGCCCACGTAGAAAGCCTGGTGAATGCACTGGGACTGAAGTACCGCATCCTTCGCCTCTGCGGCGGAGACATGAGCTTCACCTCGGCCATCACCTACGACTTCGAGCTGTGGAGCGCCGCACAGGGCCGTTGGCTGGAGATTTCCTCCGTATCCAACTTCGAGAGCTACCAGGCCAACCGCCTCAAGTGCCGCTACAAGGACAAGGACGGCAAAACGCAGCTGGTTCATACGCTCAACGGCAGTTCCCTGGCCCTTCCCCGCGTGGTGGCCGCCCTGCTGGAAGACAACCAGAAAGACGGATACATCGAAATTCCGGAAGTCCTCAGGCCTTACACCGGTTTCGACCGCATCGACTAAAAAGAAAAGTCTCGGAAATTACTCCGAGACTTTTTTTATGAAGGTTTCCATGCCCCTGGTGGCCACATCCTGGATGAACGTGACCCGCGGGTCGGAAATGGGTACGGGTTTCGGGTCGATGACATAAATGGGACAGCCGTTCGGGGCATAGCGGTACAGTCCCGCTGCCGGATACACCTGCAGGGAGGAGCCCACGATGAGCAGGATATCGGCACTCTCTACCAGATTGATAGCCTTTTCGATATTGGGCACAGCCTCGCCGAAGAAGACGATGTGCGGCCGCAACTGGCTGCCGTTCGGGGCCAAATCTCCCAGATGGACGGCGCTGTAGCCCACGTCCACCACCTCCGCCTCAGAGGCTGTGCGGTCATAGACCCCATTCTCAGGACGCATCTTGGTGAGTTCTCCGTGAAGATGCAGGACATAGGAAGATCCCGCGCGCTCGTGCAGGTTATCCACATTCTGCGTAATCACCGACACTTTGTACTGCTTTTCCAGTTCCGCGATGGCCACATGCGCGGCATTGGGCTTGGCGTCCTTGAGCTGCTCCCGGCGCTGGTTGTAAAAGTCCAGTACCAGTTTCCGGTTGCGGTACCAGCCCTCGATGGAAGCCACGTCGTTGACGTCGTACTGCTCCCACAGCCCGCCCGTATCACGGAAGGTGGCGAAACCGCTCTCGGCCGATACCCCGGCCCCGGTTAATACTACGATGTGTTTTTTCATAAAGGTATGAGATTTCTCGACTCGCTAAAGCTCGCTCGAAATGACAAAACTTACGCAGGTAATTCAAAATAATACTTCTTTACCCAGTACTCGAAGAGCGGGTCTTCCAGCGAAGGGACGTCGTTTTCGTCAAAGGTCAGGACTTCCTTCTTCATGAGGGCGTCCTTTACGCGTTTTACGTTGGCCGACGAGTTGAGTCCGTACTTGCGGATGATATCGGCAGAACTGAAGCGGATGCAGCCCTCGATGGTAGCCCGTAACAAGCTGATCTGGTGGGTGGTAAGATTGCTGACGATGCTCACGAACTGCGGCCCGTGGATGGACAGGAGGCAGTCCAGGGCGTCCACCAGCACCGGTTCCATAATATAGCCACGGCTCATGGAGTCGCAGATGGAAGCGAACTGGTTGATATACCAGACATTCCCCTTGAACAGGCGGCAGGCCCCCACGATGAGGTCCTGGTTCACCACTTTGCCGCTGGCGAGGAAACCACGCTGTACATGGTCTACAATTTCGTGCTCGTCGATGGGCGTAAGCCGCACACGCTCCACTACCCTGCTGAACAGACGGCTGCCCTCGAAGATCGCCTTCATGGCATTGACCCCGGAGCCGCAGAAAACAAAGCAGAAGAGCTTGCGTGCCTGTTCTTCCCGCAAAACGGCATCCAGCGGGCGCAGGATCACGTCCGGATCGTCCAGATAGCCGAGGCACTGGAATTCGTCCACGATCATGATCATGCGGTCGCCACGGTCCGCCGCCACGCGGAACGGCAGGCGCAGCATGGCCAGGATATCGTCCGCATCCAGCTCCCAGTTAAGCGAAATCACCTGGTTGCGCTCGGAAAAAGCTACCGGGTCGAACACGAAATGCGTGTCTCTCAAGTAACGCTGCACCAGATTCCGAATTTCGTCGGTGGTAAAAGCCACCATCTTGAGAACCGTGGCGCCCAGATGCAGCAGGAACTCCTCCGGCGTGCGGATATTCAGGGCCGGGAACTGCCCCACCGTGAAAGCTTTTCCGCTCAGCCGCATGGTATACAGCGCCTGCTGGATGAGCGAGGTTTTCCCGGATTTGGGCGGTTCGTAAATCGCCACGTGCTCCCCCTGGGAAAGCAGGTTTCCCAGGAGAGTCACGTCAGCTTTCCGGCCTATGAAATGCTTGCCGGTGACATATTGGGCATATGGGAATGGCGTATCCATTATTCAGCAGGAACTTCTTCCGCGGGAGCCGGTTCGGCCTCCACGGGAGCCGCTTGTTCAGCCTCGGGAGCCTCCACCGTTTCCACTACTTCCTTGAAGCAGGAAAGCGGGCTCTTACAACCTAAGGGAGCCAGCACATTGCACAGCCACAGGGCTACGCAGGCAACCACGACAATGCTGCAGAACCAGCACCAGAATTTGCGGATATTCGCCTTTCTGCGGGCCTCGGGATCCACTGCGGTGAGCTTGGGGAACTTGGCCAGCGAAGTGAGCGTCTTGCCAAACTTGGCACGTACCAGGGCTGCGGCGTTGATGGCCCAGCCATTGGCGTTGAGCACCGGACCCAGGTCGCGCTTGCGGATTTTCCGCCAGGCAATGAACATGGCCGGACCGGAAATCAGGAGCATCAGGGCGACGATGATGACCAGCAGCTCCCACGCCTTGACGGAAGCAATTCCTTCTGCGAGTTTTACCAGGAACTGGCCGATGAAGCCCACCGCCATGCCGATGGCAGCGAAAATACCGGCAAACTTGGCGATATCGAAGTTGGAGGCGATGGCCGGCTCTTTTCCATCGGCAGCATTATTGGTAGCATCCGTAAGGCCGGACATGGATTTCTCATTCTTTTCCGCCGCCTTCTTGTCGATACGGTCGTTGATCATGCGGGCCACCTTCTTATAAGGAGACCAGAAGGCCTGGCGTACGGAGATGGGATTATCGACAATGGCGATGACCTTTGCGGTGTAGTCGTTCCCGTCGCGGTCATAGAAAACGGCGTTTTTGCCTTCGCGGAGGCCGTCCACGTCACCGTCCGTGAGCACGGCGGCGATGTTGAAGCTCTTGCCCAGTTTTTCGCTGGTGCAGGCGCAGTACAGGATGTACATGCCGCTGAGCGAGGAGATTTCCGGCGAGGGACCGGCTACCTTGACGCACAGGTCCGTGCTGCGCTGGTCGATGTACAGACGGCCGGCCTGGAACATGGCCTTGAACTCAGGATCGTAGAAATCGGACAGCACCACATAGTTGTTCAGGAAGCGGTAGAAGTGCTTGTTCAGACGGAGCACTTTGTCCACTTCTTCGATGGAAAGGGCGTTGGCTTCCTCGGCCTTGTCCTTCTCCAGGAGTTCCAGCAGGGCGGCTTTCTTGTCCTCTTTGAGGATGGTGTTGACGCATTCCAGGCCCAGAGCCTCGACCACTGCGCCCTTCTTGGCTTCCTCCCAAGCTACGTACGGGGCAAAAGCGGCCAGGATTTCGAGCCAGTCAGCCTCGTCGATGGCGGCCTTCTTGATGCCCACGAGCTCGACGACTGCTTCGACGGCACCCTTCCAGGCGGGGTTCACGGCCTTCAGAACCAGTTTGCCGTCTGCGGAGGGCTTGGCCAGCGGCTGCAGGGCAATCTCTTCCGTTGCAGCGGCGAGGTTTCCTTCGATGGCGGCAAGCTTGGCGATGCTCACGTCCACGGCCTCTGCCGATGCAGCATCGAAGCCAATCAGTTTGCAACGCATGAAGTAGTCCGCTACCTTCTCTTTGATGACGTTAACGGCCGCGAGGGCCTCTGCAGTCTTGTCACCAAACGGGAACACTTCCTTGGTGCCGGCAGCCATCCAGGCCTGGAAATCTGCGCAGGCGGCATAGAAGGCTTCCACATGCTCTGCCGTAATACCCGGCACGCCGCTGCGGTCCATGGCCGATGCAATGCCGGCGATGACCTCGATGAGTTTGGCGGTGGCTTCGTCGGAGGCGCTGGCGGGCGTGATGATGCCGTCGCCGTTGAACTGCGTCTGCGCGAAAATCTTCACGTTGTCAGCCGTGTCTTCCAGCGAGATGCTGTCTTTGTCCAACTGAAGGTTCTTCAGGATTTGACGGGCCGATGCCTGCAGACGGGCGCCGTCCGGATCATCGGCATTGAAGCCTTCCAGGGACAGGCTGTCGTTCTCTTTCAGGAGGTCATCGGCATTCTTGAGAATGCGCGTGAGCCACTGGGCGGTCTTGATGACTTCGTCTACGCGGATTTTTCCGTCTTTATCCACGTCGATGAGTTTGAGCGTGGTCTCGTCGAACTCCAAACCGCTTGTGGGACAGCTGAGTACGGTCCACAGTTTACGGTCCAGTTCACCCAGGTGGCGGATGTCTTCCCCACTCTGGATTTTGACGCGAACAGTTCCGCCCACAGAGGCGAACTTCCAAGGATAGGAGGTGTTGGCAGGTTTTTTCATACGTATAGATTTAAGATAACATTCTTGTTACCACAAATATAATAAATAATTTTGTGCATTTACAATTTTTTTCTACCTTTGCAGTCCATTTAAAAAAGATAAGACAAAAGGAGGTGTAAAAGCATGATCATCGTTCCCATCAAAGAAGGCGAAAACATCGAGAGAGCCCTGAAGAAATTCAAGCGCAAATTCGAAAAGACCGGAGCCGTCCGCGAGATGCGTTCCCGCAAGAACTTCGAGAAGCCTTCCGTGAAAAAGCGCATGGCGCTTCAAAAGGCTATCTATGTTCAGCAGCTTCGTCTCAAAGAGGAGCAGTAATTGCCTTTACCCTTTCATAATAGCCGGAACCCCCTGGGGCTCCGGTTTTTTTGTGCCTCTCCCCCAGCGACGCAAAAGGTTGGTAGCACTTTTGTCAATGGTTGGTCACTTAAAAACCAACCTTTTGCAAAATCAAAGTCCTTTTCCTACATTTGTGACCAGCGAGCAGGATCCCACGCAACCTCGGCCTCTTTGAGTGCCGCAAATAGTATGTGCTATGTTACGTGTTATCCAACGAGTTCTGCCCGACGGGAAGACTCATGCTGTTCAACCGTTCCACGTGTGCCTGAAGGGTCTGGAACAAGCTATCCTTTGCAGAGACGATGAAGACTATGACGCCATGGTCAAGGTGATCTGTGTCTGCGCGCGAAGGAAAAATGTCATTGTCATTATCTATGGTGTTGTTTCCAATCACGCCCACGTTGCCATCCTGGCCAGGAGTCAGGCCGATGCCGATGCATATGGTGTGGAAATCAAGAAGATTTACTCCATGCTGTTTCAAAAGAAGTACAAGATTAACAATATCTTGCACCGAATTGAAACCAAAGCCATCTGTCTGGATTCCGACCAATATGTCAGGAATGTCCTTGCCTATATTCCCAAAAACGCGATGGACAATGGTGCCCTTGTCCATGAATACCCGTGGAGTGGTTATCGGGCCATGTTTTCAGAAAAAGAGATGGGAGGACGGCCGGTCGCCCGTCTCACTTTTCGGGAAAAGCTGACTGTGATGCGCACTGGCGATGACCTGCACGATGTCCCATGGCTGTTGGATAAGGATAATTACTTAATCCCGGGCAGTTTCTGTGATTGTGAATACCTGGAGCAGGCCTTTAACCACGACCCTGGTTTCTTTTTGCGGCTAGTCGGCGGGGTGAATTCGGCCGAGATGAAATACCAACTGGAAGAAAAGCCTTATAAGATGCAGGCCGATTCGGAATATTTCAAGACCGTGAGTGAGATCAGCAACCGGTGGTACAAGATGGACCTGTCTTCTTTGAGTGAGGGGCAGAAGGTACGCCTTATACCTTATCTATACAGGACCACAAAGACAACTGCCAAGCAACTGGCCCGCATACTAGGAATATCGGAGGAACAGGCTGATACTATTATCCGAAAAAAGTAGTATCTTTGTTAAAATCAGTTTGTTGTCTTATGAAAAGAATTCTTGCTGCCTTAACAGTTCTGGCCCTTGTCGCTTGTGGCACTTCTACCCGGACCACACGTACAGAATCCGTCGTGCCGGTTTCGAGCACGGACAATCCGAAGGCTCCCGTTGTGTATTTCACCTCCCAGATTACCCCGGAGGGACTGTTGAACATCTACAACGCCCTGGGTTGCCAGCCGCAGGGAAAGGTGGGCATCAAAATCAGTACGGGAGAATCGGCCAAAACCGGTTACCTGCGTCCGGAATTCCTGGCTCCGCTGGTGAAGGCGGTCGATGGTACCCTCATTGAATGCAATACAGCCTATGGTGGCGCGCGCATGAAGACGGAAGACCATCGTAAGGCTATCACGGAAAGAGGTTTCGAGGCCGTAGCCCCTGTGGATATCATGGATGAGGAGGGAGACCTGCAGATTCCCGTCAAGGATACCAAGTATATTAAGTACGATATTGTGGGTTCGCATATCCGGAACTACAACTTTGTCATTAACCTGGCCCACTTCAAAGGGCATGCAATGGGTGGCTTCGGCGGCGTTCTCAAGAACCAGAGCATTGGCTTTGCCTCCACTGCCGGCAAGTTCTATATCCACTCTGCCGGAGAATCTGCCGACCACTGGATTACGGCCGAGCAAGATGCCTTCCTGGAGTCCATGGCGGCAGCGGCACAGGCAGTGGCCGATTATTTCGGCCCCAACATTGTGTACATCAATGTCATGAACAACATGTCCGTGGACTGCGACTGCGATGCCAATCCGGACAAGCCCCGCCTGGCGGATATCGGCATCCTTGCTTCTACGGATCCCGTGGCACTGGATAAGGCCTGCCTGGACCTGGTCTTCAACTATCCTTCCAAAGAAGGTGACGATGCCACCGCGCTCCAGAAACGCATCAACCGCCAGCATGGCACGCACATCATCGATTATGCCGTCTCCATCGGCTTGGGTAGCGCAGACTACCGTATTGTGAATATCGACAAATAGGCAATCTCGCCCCCATATTTTGCAAAAGGTTGGTTTTTAAGTGGCCAACCTTTTACACGTTATAGGGAGTAGAAGCATGCCTGGGGCCGATGGGGTGTCAATGGTTGGCGGCACAAAATCCAACCATTGACAAAAGTGTTACCAGCCTTTTGCAGAGGTTGGTGTTCATCGACAAAAGGAGGGGATGAAATGTTGGGAGAAATTATTATCTTTGTATGCTATGAGCGAATACATTGTGTCGGCCCGGAAATATCGGCCGGATTCTTTTGAAAGCCTGATTGGCCAGGATACCATTGCCAGAACGCTGTCCAACTCCATCCGTAGGGGGCAGTTGGCCCATGCATACCTTTTCTGCGGCCCGCGTGGCGTGGGTAAAACCACCACGGCGCGTATTTTCGCCAAAATGATCAACTGCGCCAACCCGGGGCCGGACATGCAGCCCTGCGGGGAATGCGAATCCTGCGTGAGTTTCCAGGAGGGTCGCTCCTACTGCATCCATGAGCTGGATGCCGCCTCCAACAACTCCGTGGAGGACATCAAAACCCTCATGGAGCAGGTGCAGGTGCCGCCGCAGGTGGGAAAGTACAGCGTGTACATCATCGACGAGGTGCACATGCTCTCCCAGGCCGCCTTCAACGCCTTCCTCAAAACCCTGGAAGAACCGCCGGCACACGCCATCTTCATCCTGGCCACCACGGAGAAGCACAAAATCCTTCCCACCATCCTGAGCCGTTGCCAAACCTACGACTTCAACCGGATCAGCATTCCAGACATGGTGCGCAACCTCCGCGACATCGCCCAAAAGGAAGGGGTCACCATTGACGATGAATCCCTGCACGTAATAGCCTCCAAGGCCGATGGTGCCATGCGCGACGCCCTCACCATCTTCGACCAGACCGTAGCCTTCTGCGGCACCGACGTCAAGTATGAGGACGTTATCCGCAACCTGAATGTCCTGGACTACGAATACAGTTTCAAACTGGTCGATGCCTTCCTGGCAGGAGACTACGCCACCGCTTTCCTGGTCTTTGACGAAATTCTCTCCAAGGGTTTCAACGCCCTGCACTTCGTGGGCTCGCTGTCCAGCCATCTGCGCAACCTGGTAGTAGCCAAAACCGGCGGCCTGGAGCCGCTGCTGGAACTGCCGGAGTCGCTGAAAAAACGCTACGCGGAACAGGCCGGCCGTTGTTCGCATCAGTTCCTGTACGATGCCCTGGGTATCACCACCTCCTGCGAGACCGGCTACAAGGCAGCCGTGAACCCGCGTCTGCACATTGAGTTCGCCCTGATGCGGCTCAGTTACCTGGTGGCAAAGCCTGCTGCACAGAGTGTTGCCGCGACTGCCCCTTCCTCCGCGTCGCTCCGCGACCCTGTACGGGCAAATGCTCCGGAAGGGGCATCCCCGGCAGCCGTATCCCCGAGCCCCGCGCCTGTCATTTCGAGCGCAGCCGAGAAATCTCCTGCCACTACACCGGCAGCTGCCACCCCGCGCAGGCGGGCGGCCAAGTCCGGTTCGGCCCTGTCCATGAGTGCCCTGCTGGAGGAAAAAGCAGAGGAAGCCGCTCCTGCAGAGGATGCCACAAAAGAAGTGGCCCTCCCGGCCGATGAAACCGTGCGTCTGCAGTGGAAAGAACTGGCCGGCCAGTACAGCGCCAAGCCGCGTCTGGCCAATATGCTTTCCAGCGGCAATATCAACCTGAGCGAAGAAAACGGCGTAAAAGTTGTAGAGTTCTTTGTGACCAACGAGGCCCAGAAACAGTGGATAGAAGAAAAGATGCTCCGGGAGCTGGAAGGCAAACTCCGTGAGCTCACGGGCTGCCAGAAGGTGAACGTGATTGTATCCGTCACCCCTATGGAAGAGGTAGAAAAAGTGCCCTACATGCCGGAGGAAAAAGCCAAAGACCTCATGGAAAAGAACCCGGAGGTACGCGCCTTTGTCGCCGACATGGGGTTGGATACCAAATAGAATCGCATGAAACTTAGAGCTGAAAAATTAGTAAAAAAATATGGCGTCCGCACGGTGGTGAAGGGCGTTTCCATGGAAGTGCAACAAGGAGAAATCGTAGGCTTCCTGGGCCCCAATGGTGCCGGTAAAACCACCAGCTTCTACATGATTACGGGCCAGATCAAGCCCAACGGCGGCCGTATTTTCCTGGACGATGACGAAGGCAATACGGTGGAAATCACCGACCTTCCCATGTATCAGCGTTCCCAGAAAGGCATCGGCTACCTCCCGCAGGAAGCCTCCGTCTTCCGAAAAATGTCGGTAGAAGACAACATCCTCTCCGTCATGGAAATGTCCAAGAGCACGGAGAACATGACCAAGGCCGAGCGCCTGGCCCGCATGGAGCAACTCATCGACGAGTTCAACCTGTCCAAGGTGCGCAAATCCCTGGGCATCCAGCTCTCCGGTGGCGAGCGCCGCCGCTGCGAAATTGCCCGCGCCCTGGCCGTGGACCCTAAATTTATCCTGCTGGACGAGCCTTTCGCCGGTGTAGACCCTATCGCCGTGGAAGACATCCAGTACATCATCGCCAAACTGAAATACCGCAACATCGGGGTAATTATCACCGACCACAACGTGGGTGAAACCCTGGCCATCACGGACCGCGCCTACCTGCTGTACGAAGGGGTTATCCTGCAGGCCGGCACCCCGGAGGAGTTGGCTGCAGACGAAGACGTGCGCACCAAATACCTGGGCTCAGGCTTTGTACTCAAGCGCTCCAAATCCGTAGAACGCGCCCGCCGGGAAGTAGAAAACGAGCACCACGTTTAAGTTTGGCACAGCTCTTGCATTAAGCTAAACCGGTTAATAGTTGGTTTAGTTAATAATAAGTAAAAAGAGACGGCTCCTCAAAGGACCGTCTCTTTTACTTTTATATAGCTTCCAAAGCTTTTTCCACTGTATTGTCTACCGGCAGATAATATTTGTAGAAGGCATTCTCGCCCAGTTTGGAATAGCGGGCGATGAGCGCCTGCAATTGCGGAACCAGGTACGGAGCACTCTTGTCCCACTCCGCCTCCGTACATGCAATCCCATCCTTACGCTTGGCATAGGCCGGGAATTCCACCTTGAGGTTCAACTTGGAAAGGAAGCGGTCCATAGCCGGATACGTATCAATCTGCAGAAGCTCGGACGCATGCTTGTCAAACACGGAGGATGCAAAACGCATCTGCGTGGCCTTCCGGGTGCAGGCCTGATAGAACGTGGTAACCCGCGTAGTATCCATGGGGACAAAGATATCCGGCATGATACCGCCGCCGCCATAGACCTTGCGTCCTTTGCGGGTGTGGTGGACATCGGTGGTATCCAGTTTTACGCTGTCTGCGCTGAACACTTCCCCATCCGCATAGCGGTTGTAAATATCGTAGGCATAGTCCCTTTCGCTGGTGTAGGGCTTCTGGATACAACGGCCGCTGGGGGTATAATACCGCGCCACGGTGAGCCGCACGCCGGAATTGTCGTTGAAGAAGAAAGGCTCCTGCACCAGGCCCTTGCCGAAGGAGCGACGACCTACCACCGTTCCACGGTCGTTGTCCTGGATGGCACCGGCAAAGATTTCACTGGCCGATGCCGAATTCTCGCTGATAAGGATGGTCAGGCCCATGCTCTGGAACATGCCCCGTCCGTCGGCCTTATATACCTCGCGCGCACGATGGCGTCCTTCGATATAGACGATGGTATCTCCGGGAGACAGGAAGTCGTTAGCAAGCAGCAGCGACTGGTCCATGTAACCGCCGGTGTTGTCGCGGATGTCAAAAATCAGGTGCGTCATCCCCTGCTCCATGAGCTTGAGGGTTGCCTCGTGGCACTCCTTGTAGGTGGTGCGGGAGAACTTGGCCAGCCGCAGATAGCCTACGGAGTCCCGGATCATGAAGGCGGCATTGACACTATGCATCGGGATTCTTCCGCGAGTAATCTCGAAGGGAATCACCTCCTCGCCACGCTTTACGGTAACGGTGACTTTGGTGCCGGCGGGGCCTTTCATCCGACGCACCATGCTGTCCTGCGGGAACTTGACACCGGCAATCACTTTATCGTCCACCTTCAGCAGCCGGTCCCCTATCTGCAGACCCACCTTTTCCGACGGGCCGCCGGCAATCACTTCCAGGACGATGGCAGTGTCGTTGGGGACATTGAACTGAATGCCGATACCGTCGAAATTGCCGGCCAGTTCCTCTTCCGAATCACTGAGCTGCTGGGGCGGCAGGTACACCGAGTGCGGATCCAGTTTGGACAGGGCGGCCGAGATGGCTGCATCCGTCATCCCCTCCCGATTGAGCGTATCGACATAATTCTTTTCCACCATCTCCAGCACCAGGTTCAGCTTGCGCCAATCCGCGTATTTGGTGCGCAGCAGATGCTTTGCTTCCCGGTACCGGACAATCCACAGCGCGATAAGGGCACCGATGACGATGCCCAGAATCACCTGTACGATCTGAATGAGGGTCTCTTTCTTCATTCTGCCTGTTCTACTTGGATGCCGGCCCGTTTAAGGAGGTCGATGCCGTCCGTAAGACGGTATGCATCGCGATAGACCACCCGGGTAATGCCAGCCTGGATGATGAGTTTGGCACATTCGGAACAGGGCGATGCCGTCACGTACAAGGTGGCGCCTTCGCTGCTGTTGCCGCTCTTGGCTACCTTGGTGATGGCGTTGGCCTCAGCGTGCAAAACGTAGGGCTTGGTAACGCCGTTCTCGTCCTCGCAGATGTTCTCAAAACCAGAAGGCGTGCCATTGTAGCCGTCCGAGATGATGGTGCGGTCTTTCACCAACAGGGCACCCACCTTCCTGCGTTTGCAGTAGGAGTTCTGGGCCCAGACTTCGGCCATGGCCAGATAGGAATGATCGAATTTCATTAGCGCTGATACAGATAGCGTTTGATACTCTTCTTGGGGGTGCGCTCAAAGTCCTCGGGCATGAGCTCGATTTTCTTGATTTGCGCGTAGTTGGGCAGTTCCTGGTTGATGGCCGGGAGCATGTCCGTAATGCGTTTCTTGAACTCGCTGCGCGTCATGCCGTCCAGTTCGCCCTGGTGCCAGTCCGGATAAATCAGGGCGGTGAGGCCACCGTCATCCTCGACGACCAGGGAATCGACCACATAGGTGAAGTTGTTGATGGTTGCTTCCAGCTCCTCCGGATAGATATTCTGGCCGGAAGGGCCCAGTACCATGCACTTGGAGCGGCCACGCAGGAACAGGTAACCGTCCTGGTCCAGGACACCCATGTCGCCCGTGCGGAACCATCCGTCCTCGGTGAAAGAGTCGCGGGTGGCATCCGGGTTCTTATAATAGCCCAGGCACACGTTGGGACCCTTTACCTGCACCTCGCCGGGGATATTCTGCGGGTCCGGGGAACTGATCCGGATTTGCATACTGCGCACGGCACGGCCGGCACTGCCTACCTTTACCTTGTTCCAATGGGCATAGCAGATGATGGGAGCGCATTCTGTCATGCCATAGCCCACCGTGTAATGGAAACCGATGGAATGCAGGAACTTCTCCACTTCCGGGTTGAAGGCGGCGCCTCCCAGGATGACTTCCTCGAAATTGTCACCGAAGGCATGGGTAAGTTCCGAGCAGAACTTTTTCTTGATTTCCGCACCCAGGATGGGAATGCGACGATAGTATTTGGTTTTATCGACAAGGGGTTTAAGCTTGTTCTTGTACACCTTCTCCATCACCAGCGGCACGGCGATAATAATATCCGGGTGGATGTCGCCGAAGGCCTGCATGATGATTTTGGGTGAAGGGACACGGCTGAGGAAATGGACATGCATGCCGATGGAGATCTCGAAGAGGAATTCGAACATCATGCCGTACATGTGGGCCGAGGGCAGCATGGACACTACATTCATGCCGGCCTTGAGCATGGGGCAGGCTTCCTCCCGGGCAAACTGGATGTTGGAACAGATGGCCCGATAAGGAATCATCACCCCCTTGGAGAAGCCGGAGGTGCCGGAAGTGTAGTTGATAATGGCCAGTTCCTCCGGGCTGTCCTCATAATAATTGAGATCTTCCGGCTCGAAGTTATTGGGATAACGATGGCCGAATTCCTCGTTCAGGTGTTCACGCACCCGGGCCAGATCGGCCGAGGCGGCATAGAGGAATTTGAAGTTGTTGATTTGGACCACGACGGCCAGGTCCGGCATTTCGTCGATGACCAGCCCTTCCCAGATGACCTCGTCTACAAACAGGACGCGAGCCTCCGAATGGTTTATGAGGTAGTGTATATTTCCGGGTTTGAATTCATGCAGGATGGGAACGGCGACGGCACCATAGGTAAGGGCGGCCAGAAAACTCACACCCCAGTTGGCCTGGTTACGGGAGCAGATGGCCACTTTGTCTCCTTTTTTAAGACCGCATTGCTCAAAGGCGATATGCAGTTTGGCAATGCGCCGGGCTACGTCCCTGTAAGCCAGGGTCATGCCCTGGTAATTTGTGAGCGCTGCCCTGTCCCAGTTGCGGACGAAACTCTCTTGCAGTGTTTTGTTTACGGATTTAAATTCCATATAGTTCAGGTAGGTTTAGTTCAGTTTAAAGTCCCGCGTGCGGCCATCGTAGCACTCGGCCGACACACCCTTGGAGGTGGGAGTGAGCACGGCATCCGGCTTGATCATTTTGCCACCGTCCTCCTTGGTGAGCGTCTCCCCTCCCTCGAAGGGATAAATGAGCGTGCGAACCGATGTACGCACTGCCCAGAAGCGCTTGCCCTTTACCTCCAGCAGCTCCGGCAGGTTCTTGACGGTTTCCGGTGCCTTAATGCCCAGCCAGCCTTCCGGCTTTTGGCCGTGCAGGTTGTAACGCTCCAGCGAGTTGTCCGTATGGAGGACCATTACGGTGTAACCGCCGGCGCCGGTGAAGTCATAGGCGTCCGGTCCCAGCAGCACCGGTTTGGGCAGATTCACCGGGAAGCCGTTTACCCAATGGCCCAGCCGGTCCAGCAGCCACAGCTTGGAGCCGCCGCAGAACAGGAACTGTATCTTTTTATTGTTGTAATAGTCGATGCTTTGCACACGTCCGCAGAGGGTTTCCTTGAACGGAATGCCCCAGACGCCCTTGCCATTTTCGTCGTTCAGGCAGATGGAGCCGTGCGTATTCTGATATAAATAATTGGTTTTGCCGGTGGTATAGTTGACCACAGGGAACAAGCCCGTGGGAACCACCACGACCGTATCCCGCTCCAGCACTTGCACCTTGGTGCCCTTGAGGGCGCGGGTATCTACGCGCAGACGGAAAGCGGGACGTTCTCCGGACAAATCCAGGGAGGCCGTTGCCGGGGCGAAACCGGCGCCGCGCACAAAGTTTTGCAGCGGCGTGGCCAGGTTGGCGGAGAACAGTTGCGCGGCAATTTCCGGCGCATCCGAGAAGGAAGTGTAGCACACAAAACCTTCCGGAATATCTACCGAAGCATCCGACAGCCGGTTTTTCAGGCTGTAATCCAGGAACGACTTGTCTGCAAACATGCGTACGGTGGGCAGGTCCGAATACACCGTCCAGCGGGAATTGATGGAGGCGCAGGTGGTATCCACCACATCGAACTCTTCTCCGAGCAGCAGGGCCAGGCAACCACGATACGTGTTGGAGCGCTCTTTGCCCAGCTTTTGGTCTTTGGCCGAATGGACCAGCAGGACCTCCCGCTGCACGCCGTCCTCCCCCGTGAAGGAAGCGCTGACCACTTCCTTGGGCTGCAGGGCCTGGAACCAGGCTTCGGGCGTTAACGGACGACCCTCCTTGGACTTGATGGCCTTGTTGTATTTAGCCAGGCGGCCGCATCCGTCCTCAAAACTGCGGCGGGACGCCAGCAGGGCGTCGGCATCGGTTACCGGAATGGAAATGACGGTACGGGTGAAATAAGGAAGCACATCCGGGAATTCCGGACGGGCCACCGGCGTGTTTTCATAGGCCCGGAAATAACTGCCGGGGGCCTCTCCGGGAAGGGCGGAACCCTTGAGCATGATATGGTCTTTATCGGCCTCCTGGAAACTCCAGGCGCTCCAGGCCGTAAGGTCCTTTACAAAAGTGGTATAGGGTCGATAAGCCGTTCCGCCATAGGTTTGCACCAGTTTGCCGGCCTGTGCATGGGAAAGGAAGATGACCGCCGGGCCCGAGACACCACGTACCAGGTCCTGCAGATGACGGACGCCCAGAATGGAAGTTTCCTCATCCATGTGACGCACGGCGGCGTTGATGAAGGTCTCCGAGCGGGAGGCCAGCAGGAAACCGTCTTTTTCCAGTGTTTTTAGCCCGGCTTTTGCAGCCAGCACCAGGACGATGGAGTCGGCCGGGACGGCCTCTGCCGCAACCAGCGGAACAAGCGAACCGCTGTTATGCAAGGAAACCGCCACACGCTTGCGGCCCAGGGACGACAGGAAGTTCATGAAATCCTTGTTGCCGGGCGCCAGGAAACCCTGGACGAAACCGGTGGAGTCCGCCATGAGCCGGGCCGCCTTGGAAGAACCGTCGAAAACCATGACGGCGTTGGCATCCGAAGGAATGGCTTTGAGCACGGACCAGCCGGCCGGTGCAGGCGCAGTGGTAGATACCTCACCAGGGGCGGTGCGATACAGGCGCACCACGGCCAAAACAATACCGGACAGCAAGAGTGCCAAGGCCACAACGGCCACAACTGTAGAACGTTTTCCCATATTATGCAAAGTTAAATATATTTTTACAATTAGAAGGTATGTTTTTCATAAAATCTCTTTGTAACTTTGCACGGTTTTTAGAAGATGAAACGATGAGCAAGAAAGTAGTTACCCTTTTGTGCGCGATGCTGCTGTGCCTGAGCGTTTTCGGCCAGGGAAAAGTGAGCACCCGCAAGTACATTCTGAACGATTTTTCCGACAAAATAACCCAAGTTGTTTTGACCGGCAACGAGGTCCTGGACAGCGGTCTGCGCCAGGAGATTGTCAATTACTGGACCCTCTCCCCTTACGAGTTCTGCACCCAGGCGGAATTTGAAGAGCGCAAGAGCCAGGACCTGTATTATTTCCTCATTCCGGCAGAGAGCCGCTTCAAGGGAGAAGAAGATCCCGGCGTCCTGTTCCTCACCCTGGTTAAGGGAGGAGAAACCGCCACGGAAGGCATCCAGGAAATGCACGAAATCATTTCCATTCCGCTGATGGCCGCCGCAGGTGGCAGCGGACGGGAACTGGTGTATCTGGGGCCCATCATCCAGGCCATCCAGGAGTTCACCCAGGAAGCCATGCAAAGCGAAAAAACCGCCTATAGCATGGACCACTGGTTCAACCGCTATTTCCTCAAGGAAGGCAAGATGAAGCAGATTTACCTGGCCGAGGATGACCTGTCGGAGAAAGTGACGGAAAAAGACCGCCAGCGCTATCTGGACGAGGACATCCACCTGTGCTCGGACGAAGAGGCGGACGAGGTTTTCCTCAAAGGTCGATATCATACCCTCGTCAGCTATACGGTAGCCCCCTTCCTGCCCGAGAACAAGGCGTCTTACTGCTACAAGATGCTCTTCGACGCGGAATCGCATCGCCTGTTCTACTTCCACAAGCACAAAATCACGGAAAAGACCGGCGTCGGTTTCACGACAGCGGATCTTAAGCGCCTGGCCCTCACCCGATGAAAAGCGGCGTCAGTAAAGAAGGCGTCCGCTATGCGGTGCGACAGAGCGGACGGTCGGTGGCCTATTGCGCCCTCACCATCGGCAGCGGCACCCGCAACGAAGGCAAATACCCTGCCGGCATCGCCCATTTCGTGGAACACACCCTGTTTCGCGGCACCAAGCGCAAAAGCGCAGCGGTGATCAGCGGCTACCTGGACCGGCTGGGCGGTGAACTGAATGCCTATACCACAAAGGAAGAAATCGTCCTGCATGCCACCGTGCTCAAGGAGGACCTGGGAAAGGCCGCCCGCCTGCTGTTCGAACTGGCCACGGAGGCCACGTTCCCGGACAAGGAAATCGAGACGGAACGCGGCGTAGTACTGGACGAAATCATCTCCTACAAGGACAACCCTGCGGAGGATGTATACGACCGCTTCGAGGAACTCCTTTTTGCCGGCCATCCCCTATCGACCCCCATCCTGGGCACGCAGGCTTCGGTCAAAAAGATTACGCCCCAGATGCTCCGCGACTTTGTCAAGGAACAGTTCGTCCCGGAAAAAATGGTTTTCACGGTTGTTGCCGATATTGAGGAAGCCAAGCTCGAAAAACAGGTTCTGAAACTGATTGATTATGTCTTTTCACAAGGTCATTGACAAGCGCCACCACGAGGTGAATGCGGTGATCGGGTGCCCGGCGCCGTCCCTGTACGAAACGCCGGACCGGCTGGTGTGCGCCATGCTGGCCGCCATCCTGGGCGGACCGGCCTCCAACTCCCTGCTCAACAAAGAATTACGGGAGAAAAGGGGCTGGGTCTATGGCATCGAATGTTCCTATACACAGTATGCCGATTCGGGCGTGCTGGCCATCACTTTCGGCTGCGACAAACCCAATCTGGACGATTGCCTGGAGGCCATCCGGAAAATCCTGACTAGATTGTGCGAGGTCCCTTTCACGGACACGCAGCTCAAGGCCTACCGGAAACAGTTGCTGGGCCAGCTGGCCATCAGTTCCGAGTCCGGGGAGGCCCAGTGCCTGTCCATGGGGAAAAGCATGCTCTCCTGGGGAAAGGTCTTATCGTCCCAGGAAACGCGTAACCAGCTGGAAGCCATCACTCCCGCACAAATACAAGACATGGCCCAACGGCTCTTCGCCCCGGACCATCTGTCTTCTTTAATTTATCTGTAAGGAGATACACTCGGCCTACGGCCTCGGTATGACAAGCGAAAAAAGCTAGTTAGCGACTTCGCATAAGACTAGTTAGCGACTTCACATAAGAATTTAATTCTTACCAGGCGAATTTCTTCTTCCGAATAATCGCTGCCGATGGCTTGGATGGCATCGGCCAGGGAGTCTGACTCGGCTTCTTCCTTGAACCAGTCGTAGATTTCTTCCACCACTTCCGGATCCAGCTCCTCCTCGATATAATAATTGATATTCACCTTGGTGCCCGTGGACACGATGGCCTCGATTTCCGAGAGTAAGTCATTCATATCCAATCCCTTGGAGGAGGCGATATCCCTCAGGTCCAGTTTGCGGTCGATGGACTGGATGATGAACACCTTGTTGCCGGATTTGGCCGTGACGGACTTTACGACGAAATCGTCCGGGCGCTCTATCTCGTTCTCCTCCACATAGCGGGCGATGAGTTCCACGAAGGGCTTGCCGAATTTCCGGGCCTTGCCCTCCCCTACGCCCTGGCACTTCTCCGAGAGCTCCTTTTCCGTGAGCGGATATACGATGGTCATGTCCTCCAGGGACGGGTCTGAGAAGATGATCCAGGGCTGCAGGCCCATCTTGCGCGCCAGGTCCTTGCGAAGGTCCTTGAGCATGGCCAGCAGGACAGGGTCTCCCCCGCCACCGCCGTGCGCTGCGCCGGAGATGTCATCGTCCTCATCGTCCTCCCCTTCCGAGAAGGTGCGGTCCTCTACCAGCAGGACCTCGTAAGGCTGCTTGAAGAACTTCCGGCCTTCCTCCGTTACGGAAATGAGGCCGTAATTTTCTATGTCCTTGTCCAGGAAATGGAGGATGAGCCCCTGGTGGATGACCGCCGCCCAGAAGCGGACGTCGTGGTCTTTTCCGGCGCCGTACAACGCGAGCTTATCGTGATGATAGGACTTGATCATGGCGTTGGGAACGCCGGCGAGGATGCCCGAGAGGTGTTCCAGCTTGAAGTGCTCCGGCAAGGTTTCGATGAGTTCTATCACCAGCGCCATTTCCTCCCGGCCGTCGAAACGGGCCTTGGGGTGCAGGCAGTTGTCGCAGGCGCAGCAATTATCGACAGGATAATCCTCGCCGAAATAATTGAGCAGCAGCTTGCGGCGGCACTGGCTGGACTCTGCGTACGCAACCGTTTCCTTGAGAAGCTGCTTGCCGATTTCCTGCTCCGCCACCGGCTTGCCCTGCATGAACTTTTCCAGCTTCTGGATGTCCTTGTAGCTATAGTAAGTGATGCACAGGCCTTCCTGCCCGTCGCGGCCGGCACGACCGGTTTCCTGGTAGTAACCCTCTATGCTCTTGGGGATATCGTAATGAATGACAAAACGTACGTCCGGTTTGTCGATGCCCATGCCGAAGGCGATGGTGGCCACGATGACGTCGATTTCCTCCATCAGGAACTTGTCCTGGTTTTCCGCGCGGGTTTTGGCATCCAGGCCGGCGTGGTACGGGAGCGCCTTGATGCCGTTGATGGACAGCATCTGGGCCAGTTCCTCCACCTTTTTGCGGCTGAGGCAATAGATGATGCCGGACTTGCCGGGATGCTGGCGGATAAAGCGGATGATGTCCTTTTCCGGTTCCACCTTGTCCCTTACCTCATAGTAAAGATTGGGCCGGTTGAAGGACGATTTGAACACGACGGCATCCTGGATGCGGAGGTTCTTGAGAATATCGCTCTGGACCTTGGGCGTAGCCGTGGCCGTAAGTGCAATAACGGGGGCGGGCTGGATTTCCTCGATGATGGAGCGGATTTTCCGGTATTCCGGGCGGAAATCGTGTCCCCATTCGGAAATACAGTGAGCTTCATCGACAGCATAGAAGGAAATTTTGATGCCCTTTAGCAGGGCGATGTTCTCCTCCTTGGTGAGCGACTCCGGTGCAACGTACAAAAGTTTGGTGCGCCCGGACATAAGGTCCTCCTGCACTTCTGCGATTTGGTTTTTGGAGAGCGAAGAATTCAGGAAATGGGCGATGCCGCTGTCCTCCGCCTCGAAGCCCCGGATAACGTCCACCTGGTTTTTCATGAGGGCGATAAGGGGCGATATAACGATGGCCGTGCCGTCCATCACCAGCGCCGGCAGCTGGTAGCAGAGCGATTTGCCGCCACCGGTGGGCATGAGCACGAAAGCATTGTTCCCACCTACCAGATGCTGGATGATCTGTTCTTGATCGCCCTTGAAAGCATCGTAGCCGAAGAAGGTTTTAAGTTTTGCCTGTAAAACGGCGGGGTCCACCACAGCCATAGTTATTGCGTTTAGCGTTGCAGGCTCAATTTACGCATTATTTCCGAGACGGCCAAAAAAAAATCAAAATTATGTTTTTAAAATTTTTATGTGTAACTTTGCGGGCTAAGCGCCAAGCGCTTTTAAATTGAAACAAACGTTAAAAACAAAGTAATATGAAATTCGCAAAACTTTTTGCCGCCATTGCTACCGCTTCCGTGCTGGTAATGGCTTGCAACTCTCCCAAGGTGGAGGGTTCCAAAGAAGTGCGTGACCTGCTCCCTACCAAGGGTCAGATCGACACTACCTCTTATCTGCTGGGCGTAAACTTTGGTCTGGTAATCACCCAGAACGGCTTCGGCGACCTCAACATGGCCCAGGTAGAAAAGGGTATGAAGGACGCTCTTAACGCCAAGGAAGGCCAGCCCATGGATTCCGTGTTCGTAAAGCAGTTCAAGATCAACCCTGCCGACATGAACATGATCATCAACTCCTACCTCCAGAAGCGCACCGCTTACGAAGGAGCCCTGAACAAGGAGAAAGGTGACAAGTTCCGCAAGGAATTCTATGTGAAGAACAGCGCCGACTCCACCGCTTCCGGTATCGTTTACCTCATCGCCGATTCCGGCAGCGAGGTTCGTGCCACCAGCGACCGCGACACTGTGAAAGTGAACTACCGTGGTACCCTCATCGACGGTAAGGAATTCGACAAGAACGAAGGCATCACCTTCCCGCTCAACCGCGTTATCAAAGGTTGGACCGAAGGCATGAAACTCGTTGGCGAAGGCGGCAAGATCACCCTCGTGATCCCTGCCAACCTGGCCTACGGTGAGCGTGGTCCCCGTGACATCGGCACCAACTCCACCCTTATCTTCGACGTCGACCTCCTGGAGGTTCACCCGTACGTAGAAAAGACCGCCGAAACTCCCAAGAAGAAGTAAGTCATGGCACTGGAACTGGAAGGAACGCTTCGTCAGAAGTTGGGCGTACAGTCCGGCACATCGGCCCGCGGCCAGTGGGCCAAGCAGGAATTCATCCTGGAATTCCCGGACGGCAATTTCACCGCCCAGGCCTGTTTCACCGCATGGGGGCAGGACAAAGTGGCGGAGCTGGACAAGTATCAGGTGGGTGACAAAATCAAGGTTTCGTTCAACCTGAAGGCCCGCGAGTACAACGGCCGCTGGTACAACGACCTGCAAATCTGGCGCATCGCCCCTGCGGGAGCCGCCGCCCCGGCAGCCGCCCCTGTGGCAAGCGCCCCTGTCGCCCCCGCTTATGAGGCCCCGGCCCCTACCCTGGACGACATGCCCGCCGAACCGGATGCAGAAGACCTCCCGTTCTAAAAATTACACACATGAATGAAAAAACCTTCGGTGAAAGCCGGAGGTTTTTTGTATATTTGTAGGCTATGACAAATTTAGGATATAACAACCGCTGGGTCCGGCTCCTCAAAGACGTTATCTTTGTGGGACTTTCCTGCTGGATCATCACCAAAAAGAGTGTCCTGGCCGTCATTGTGGGCGCCTTGGCACTGGTATGGTATGGCCGCGATGCCTGGTATCAGATCAAGGCCCTGTGGCAGGAAAAAACCTACAAGGCCCCGCCCCGTCCGCAACAGGACGGTCCCACTACCCAGGCCCCCGCAGACGACAAAATCACCGTTACCGACCTCACGGATGCCAAAGAGGTGGATTTTGAAAAGGAATAATCCATGATTCCGAAGGAGACAGTAGACCTTATCCTGGACACCGCCCGTGTAGAAGAGGTGGTGGGAGACTTCGTGACGCTCAAGCGCCGCGGCTCCAGTTATGTGGCCTGCTGCCCCTTCCATAATGAGAAAACGCCCTCCTTCCACGTAACCCCCGCCAAGGGCATCTACAAATGCTTTGGCTGCGGTAAAGCCGGCAGCGCGGTGGGTTTCGTGATGGACTACGAGCACATGACCTACCCGGAAGCCCTGCGCTATCTGGCCCGGAAATACAACATCGAGGTAAAGGAAGAGGAAGAGAGCGCAGAGCAAATCGCCGCCCGCCAGCGCAGCGAGAGCCTCATGGCCGTGAGCGAATTCGCCCGGACGTTCTTCTGCGACCAGTTGCAAAGCCCGGAAGGCAAGGCCGTGGGTTATCGCTATTATCGCAACCGCGGCATCGAGGACACCACTATCAAGCAGTGGAGCCTGGGCTGGGCACCGTCGGGAAAAACCGCCCTGGTGGACGCCGCCCGCGCCGCCGGTTACAAAGACGAATACCTGGTAGCGGCCGGCCTGGCCGTAGAGCAGGACAATGGCCAGCTGGTCGATAAATTCCGCGAGCGCGTGATGTTTCCCATCCACTCCGTGAGCGGACGTGTCATCGCCTACAGCGGCCGCACGCTCAAAGCGGATAATCCGGCCAAGTACGTCAACTCGCCGGAAACGGAAATCTACATCAAGAGCCGCAACCTGCTGGGCATCTATTTCGCCAAGAGCCAAATCGCCAAGGCGGACCGGTGCATCCTGGTAGAAGGCAACGTGGACGTGGTGATGATGCACCAGATGGGCATCACCAACGTGGTGGCCTCCTGCGGCACCTCACTCACGGAGGAGCAAATCCGGCTCATCGGCAAGTTCACCCAGAACATCACCATCATGTACGATGGCGATAAAGCCGGCCTGCATGCCGCCATCCGAGCCATCAGCCTCATCCTCCGGGAAGGCATGAATCCGCGCGTGGTGTTCCTTCCGGACGGGGACGATCCGGACTCCTTCTCCCGCAAGCATACGCTGGAGGAAGTCCAGGCGTTCATCGAGGAGCACGAACAGGACGGCATTGTCTTCAAAACGGACCTCATGCTCTCGGAAGCGGGAGACGACCCGCTCAAGAAAGCCAACCTGATTAACGAGATTGCCGATACGGTAGCGGAGATTCCGGACGCCATCAAACGGCAGGTTTACGTGGAAACCGTGGCCCGCCGCTTCGAAATTGAATCGGACATCATCCAGGAGCGCGTCCGCAAAACGCGGGAAAAACTGCGCAAGGAGGCGCCTGTGCGCGGAAGGCGGGAGATGCCCGATCAGGTCGGGCATGACGGAACACAAGGAAGGCAAGAGACGCCCGATCAGGTCGGGCGTGACGAAACACAGACCGGCAATCTCTCTCGCCAAGTGCAGAAGCGGGAACAGATCCTGGAGCCTTCGGAGCGGGAACTGCTCCTGTTCATCCTGCAGTATGGCCGCACTCCCCTGCAGTTCGAATCGGACTCGGAGTTTTACGACGAAGAAGGCGCCCAGACGGTGGCGGAATTCATCGACGCTGCGCTGGGAACGGACAACATCCAATTCGCCAACCCCGCCTACGAGGCCACCTACCAGGCCTATTTCACCCTGTACGACCAAGGAGTGGAGCAGGACGATATCGTCAAGAATCTCCTTAATGGGGAAAACCGGGAAATTGCAACTGTAGCGGCAGACCTTGCCACCGAGAAATACGAGATTACCGTCCACAACTTCTCCGAGGCCCTCACCACCACGGACTCCTGGCTGGTGAATTACGTACCCAAGGCCATCCTGGTGTACCACGACAAGCGCATCAGCGCCCGCCAGCTGGAGATTAAGCAGGAGCTGAACACCCCCGGCCTGTCGCAGGAGGACATGTTATCCCTGCTGGGTCAGCTGGGCAAACTGAACGAGATTAAGAAAACCATCAATATCAAACTTGGAAGAATAAAGAAATGAGTTACAAGAGAACCCTCGTGACCTGTGCGCTTCCGTACGCCAACGGTCCCGTCCATATCGGCCATCTGGCCGGTGCTTATATTCCCGGAGACATCTATGTCCGCTACCTGCGCATGCGCGGCGAGGACGTGGTGTTCATCTGCGGCAGCGACGAGCACGGCGTGCCCATCACCATCAAGGCCCGCAAGCAGGGCGTAACTCCGCAAGATATTGTGGACCAGTACCATAAGGTGATGAAAGACGCTTTCACGGGCCTGGGTATCAATTACGACATTTACTCCCGTACCACCTCCAAGGTGCACGAGAAAAACGCTTCGGAATTCTTCCGCAAACTGTACGACGACGACAAGTTCATCACCAAGGAGACGGAGCAGTACTACGACGAGGAAGCCAAAACCTTCCTGGCGGACCGTTACATCACCGGCACCTGCCCCAAGTGCGGCAATCCGCATGCTTATGGCGACCAGTGCGAAAAGTGCGGCTCCACGCTGAGTCCGGAAGAACTCATCGACCCTAAGAGCGCCCTTTCCGGCGCCACGCCCAAAAAGGTGAAGACCAAGCACTGGTACCTGCCGCTGGACCAATACGAGCCCTGGCTGCGGGATTGGATCCTGGAACAGCACAAGGAGTGGAAAACCAACGTGTACGGCCAGTGCAAGAGTTGGCTGGACGGCGGCCTGCAGCCCCGTGCCGTATCGCGTGACCTGGACTGGGGCGTGCCCGTTCCGGTAGAGGGTGCGGAAGGCAAGGTGCTGTATGTTTGGTTCGATGCCCCTATCGGCTATATTTCCAACACGCAGGAACTGCTGCCCCAGAGCTGGGAGAAGTGGTGGAAGGACCCGGAGACGCGCCTGGTGCACTTTATCGGCAAGGACAATATCGTGTTCCACTGCATCGTGTTCCCTTCCATGCTCAAGGCCTATGGGGACTATATCCTGCCGGACAATGTGCCTTCCAACGAGTTCCTGAACCTGGAGGGCGATAAAATCTCCACGTCCCGTGGATGGGCCGTGTGGGTGAACGAATATGAGGAGCTGTTCCCCGGGCAGGAGGACGTGCTGCGCTATGTGCTCACGGCCAACGCACCGGAAACCAAGGACAACGACTTCACCTGGAAGGATTTCCAGAGCCGCAACAACAGCGAACTGGTGGCCATCTTCGGCAACTTCGTGAACCGCGCCGTGGTGCTCACGCACAAGTATTTCGGCGGAGCCGTTCCGGCCAACCTGAAGCCGGAGCCCATCGACGCAGAAACCCTGGCCGCCGTAAAACCTTGCAAGGAGGCGCTGGAGAAATATGTGGAGACGTTCCACTTCCGTGAGGCCCTGAAGGAGGCTATGAACATCGCCCGCATCGGCAATAAATACATTTCCGACATGGAGCCCTGGAAGGTGGCCAAGGAAGATATGGACCGCACGGCCAGCATCCTGTACACCTGCCTGCAGCTGTGCGCGGACCTGGCCATCGCCTTTGAGCCGTTCACCCCGTTCAGCGCGGAAAAACTGCGCGGGATCCTGCGGGTGGGCGTCAACGCCGGTACGGACCATCGCGCCGGAGAAGGCACCCCGACGGAGAACTTCTACAAGCCCGGGGAAGGCAAGGCCGTGCATACCGTCCCTTCTGTCATACCGAGCGAAGCGAGTGTATCTCTCATCCTGGACTGGTCCATGCTGGGCGCCGCAGAACTCCTGCCGGCCGGCCACCAGCTGGGTGAAGCCGTGCTGCTGTTCCAGAAGATTGAAGACAGCGTGATCGACGCGCAAATCGCCCGCCTGGAGGCTATCAAGGCCGAGCGTGAAGCGGCAGAGGCCGCCCGCGCCGCAGAGGAAGCCGCCAAGAAGGTGGAGCCGCAGAAAGCGGAAGTAACCTTTGAACAGTTCGGCGCCATGGATATCCGCACGGCCACCGTGCTGGCGGCGGAAAGGGTGCCCAAGACGGACAAGCTGCTCAAGCTCACCATCGACACGGGCATTGACCAGCGTACCATCGTCTCCGGCATTGCAGAATACTACAGCCCGGAAGACATGGTGGGCAAACAGATTTGCATCCTTGCCAACCTGGCCCCGCGCGCCATCCGCGGCATCGAGTCCAAGGGTATGATCCTCATGGCCAAGCAGGGCGATGGAAAAATGCGTTTCATCACCCCGCAGGAAGCCGTAACCAACGGAGCACAAATCGGTTAACAACTATGGATAAGCAAGAAGAAAGCCATGGCCTCTCCTTTTTGGAGAGCATGAGCCAGGACAAAATCCGTCACGACATGCTGCAAGCCAGCAACCACGGACAGCCGTCGCTCAATCCACATCTGGATGTGGCGCCGGAAGTAGCGGCTGCTTTGGCTGTCGGCCGACCTGTCGTGGCGCTGGAAAGCACCATTATTTCCCATGGCATGCCTTATCCGCAGAACGTGGAAACGGCACTGCGGGTGGAGGCGGCTATCCGCGCCTGCGGGGCCGTTCCGGCTACCATCGCCATTCTTGGCGGACGCCTCAAGGCTGGCTTATCGGCCAGCGAAATTGAACACCTGGGCTCCATGGGACGCGCCGTTGCCAAGGCTTCCCGCCGGGACCTGGCCATGCTGGTTGCCCGGAAGGCCGATGGCGCCTGCACCGTAGCCACCACCATGATTATCGCGGCCATGGCCGGCATCAAGGTGTTTGCCACGGGCGGGATCGGCGGTGTACACCGCGGAGCAACCGAGACGATGGATATTTCCGCCGACCTGGAAGAACTGGCCCGTACGCCGGTGATGGTTATCTGCGCCGGAGCCAAGGCCATCCTGGATCTTCAGCTCACCCTGGAATACCTGGAAACCAAGGGCGTCCCTGTCATCGGCTACGGCACGTCCGAACTGCCGGCGTTCTATACGCGTACCAGCGGGCTTTCCGTGGATTATCGGGTCGATACTCCTGAGGAGCTGGCGGCTGCTTTCCGCACCCAGTGCGACCTGGGCCTGGGCGGCATGCTGGTCTGCAACCCCATCCCCGAGGCCTATGCCATGGACCCTGCGCGGGTGAACGCGGCTATCGACACCGCTCTGGAGGAATGCAAAGCGCAAGGCATTCACGGCAAGGAGATTACGCCTTTCCTGCTGGCCCGTGTCTGCGAACTCACCGGCGGGGACTCCCTCGCCGCCAACATCGAACTGGTTCTGAATAACGTCCGGCTGGCCGCCCGCACGGCAGCTTGCCTGTAAACCCGCCCTTTGGCGAGTGATTGCTTATTGACTGATATTCAGCCACTTACAATATAATCCTCGTTCAGTTTTTGAACGAGGATTATTATATAACCATCTATCAGTCAATATGTTAGCAATCACAGTGCCTGGAATCATCCCGTGACAGTTAAGTAGTTGATTATTACTTACTTACACAATAATCCTCGTTCAAAAATCGAACGAGGATTAGTATATAAGTGACTGTATTACAGGAGGTTAGCGATCACTCGCCTATTTGCTAAGATTGATAAACGGCAGGGCGTTGGAGCCGTTGTAGGTGGGCAGTTTGCCGTCCCACTTTTCAATGGCGTACTGCTGCACAATGAGGGCGTTGAGGGAAGCGGCCACCACACGGTTGTAGTAGGCTTCACCATCACCCTGGATACGCTGCGCTTCCGCTTCACCTTTGGCCTTGGCAATGGCAATCTTGGCCTCTGCCTCCGCCTCTTTCACCTTGTTCTCCGCCTTCAGTGCGTTCTGCACGGCCTCGTTCTTGGCATTGATGGCCGCGGTCAGTGATGCCGGCGGGTCGATCTTGGTGGTAAACTCCCGAACGATAAAACCTTCCTGGTTCATGGACTCGTCCAGGCGGGCACGGACCTCGCTCTCGAACTTGGCGCGGTTGGCCATCAGTTCGTCCGAGGTGTAATTGTTGGCGCAGGTACGATAGGCCTCGAAAATACAGGTGTTGATGTACCCCATCTCCAGTTCCCGCACGGGTTTACGGTATTTCACGAAGATATCCACGGCCTTGGCCTCGTCAATCTGATAGGCCAGCGTAGGAGTCATGGAGAAAATGGCGGCATCCTTGGGGTTCACCGTGAAAGGTTCATAGGTAACACGCTGAATGTAAGTAGGATACTGGAAAATGCTCTCCGTAATGGGGTTGTACCATACCCAGCCCCGGCAGGTGCCTTCCACACCGCCGCGCAGCTGCGCATTGGAACTCCACTTCTTGAATTTGATGCCCACCGAAGCGGAGTCGATGGTGGTGCAGCAGGATGCCATCACAAAAATAACCAGGACAGTGGAGAGGAGGGCAATCCAGGACGATTTGGCAAGTTTACTTTTCATATCACAAATTTTTTAATATAATACCTTATTAAGGAACAGGGCGTGGCCGGGGACGGATTCGCCGGCGTCGCCGCGAGTTCCGGAGGCGATGAGTTCCGCCACCCACTCCGGGCTATGTTTCCCCCGCCCCACTTCGATGAGCGTCCCCACCGTCGCCCGTACCATATTCCGGAGGAACCGGTCTGCGGCAATCCGAAAAAACCAATACTCTCCATTGGAAGAGGGTATGGTATCGCAAACCGCCTGCGCTTCGCTCCGGCCCCTCCCAACTCGCACCGACCCGTCTAACGACGAGGCGGCTGTGGGCCCCTCCCTCTTACACGGCCGAGGGTGGCCATGGGTTTGCGACACCACACCCTCTTCCGATAATATTTGCACATGCGAAGGAGTGTAGGGCGCCCAGAAGGCATCGAAGATGGTGCAGATGGAGGTTTTGTTATCGCCGCCGGTTTTTTCGAAGCAGGAAAAGTCGTGCGTACCCAGGAGGAACTGACAGGCGGCGTTCATGGCCTCAAAGTCCAGTGACGGATAGCCGCAAAGCCAGGATGTATTCCGCAGAAACGGGTCTTTCTGTCGATGAATGAAGTAAGTATATTCCCGCCTGCGGGCGCTGAAACGAGCGTGGAAATCGTCCGGTGCCACAGACACCGAATGAACCACCACTTCGCGGGGCAGCATGGCATTTAATTTGTAGGTGAAATCCGATGCCTCGAAGGGAAGGATTCCGTCGTAATCGAAGTGGGCAATATAGCCAACTGCATGAACGCCGGTATCTGTACGGCCCGCCCCGGTAACGGGAACCGGCCGCCCCAGCAAGCGGGACAACACGCCCTCCAGGCACGCCTGGACAGACGGCGAGGAAGGCTGGATTTGCCAGCCGCAAAATGCCGAACCGTCGTATGATAGGCACAAAGAATAACGCATATGCAAAATTAGTAAAATATATGGAATCCGTTAACATCCGTGAACTAAACGAACGTATTCAAAAAGAGAGTTCCTTCGTGGACATGCTCACCCTGGAGATGGGCAAAGTGATTGTAGGACAGAAACACCTGGTGGACAACCTCCTCATCGGCCTGCTCAGCGGCGGCCACATCCTGCTGGAAGGTGTACCGGGTCTGGCCAAAACCCTGGCCATCAATACCCTGTCAAAGGCCGTAGATGCCAAATTCAGCCGCATCCAGTTTACCCCGGACCTGCTTCCGGCGGACGTCGTTGGTACGCTTATCTACTCCCAGAAAAACGAAAGCTTCGAGGTCCACAAGGGCCCCATCTTCGCCAACTTTATCCTGGCCGATGAAATCAACCGTTCCCCGGCAAAAGTGCAAAGCGCCCTGCTGGAAGCCATGCAGGAGCACCAGGTCACCATCGGCGAAAATACTTTCAAACTGCCGGAACCGTTCCTGGTGATGGCCACCCAGAACCCCATCGAGCAGGAAGGCACCTATCCCCTGCCGGAAGCCCAGGTGGACCGTTTCATGCTCAAAGTAGTGGTCTCCTATCCTAAGAAGGACGAGGAACGCCTGATTATCCGCATGAACAACGCCGGCACTTTCCCGCAGGCCCAGGCCGTCGTGAAGCCGGAGGACATCATCCGCGCCCGCGAGGTGGTGAAGGACGTTTACATGGACGAAAAAATCGAGCGTTACATCGTGGATATCGTCAATGCCACCCGTACGCCCGGCGAATATGGCTTGAAGGAACTGGACAACTTCATTTCCTACGGCGGCTCCCCGCGTGCCAGCATTTCCCTGGCCATGGCATCCAAGGCCTACGCCTTCATCAAACGCCGCGGCTACGTGATTCCGGAAGATGTCCGCGCCGTGTGCAACGAGGTGCTGCGCCACCGCATCGGCCTTACTTATGAAGCTGAGGCAGAGAATGTTACGCCCGAGCAGATTATCGAGAAGATCATTAACGCAGTCATTGTTCCATAAGGAGATACGCTCAGCCCTTCGGGCCTCGGTATGACCATTTCCGTCATGCCGAGCAAAGCGAGAGAATCTCAAGTTATGACACCAGAGGAATTAATCAAGAAAGTCCGCAAGATCGAGATCCGGACCAAAGCGCTGAGCCACCAGATTTTTGCCGGTGAGTACCATTCTGCGTTCAAGGGACGCGGTATGGCCTTCAGCGAGGTGCGCGAATATCAGTATGGGGACGATGTCCGCAACATGGACTGGAACGTCACGGCCCGCATGAGCGCCCCGTACGTGAAGGTGTTCGAGGAAGAGCGCGAACTTACCGTAGTGCTGCTGGTGGACATTTCCCGCAGCGGTCTGTTCGGCACGCAAAGCAAGACCAAACGCGAGCAAATCGCGGAGATTGCCGCCACGCTCTCCTTCAGCGCCATCCTCAACAACGACAAAGTGGGCTGCATCCTGTTCAGCGACCGCGTGGAGAAATTCATTCCGCCGGCAAAAGGCCGCACGCATTTCCTGCACATCATCCGCGAAATGCTGGAATACGAGCCCCGGCACGACGGCACCGACATCGGCGAAGCCCTGCGCTACCTGACCAACGCCATCAAGAAAAAGTGCACCGCCTTTGTACTCAGCGACATGCTGGATACCCGGGTCGATGGCACTCCGCGTTACGAGGATGCCCTGAAAGTAGCCGTCAACCGCCACGACGTCTCCGTTATCCGCGTTAGCGACCCGCTGGAAAAACGCATCCCCAACGTAGGCCTCGTGCATGCCAAAGATGCGGAAACCGGTGCCTCGCGCTGGATCAACACCAGTTCGCGCAGCGTACGGGCCGCCTATGAAAACTGGTTCCGCACCGCCACCAACACGGCAGACCGCCTGCTGCTCAAATACCAGGTAGACCATGTAGACGTGAGCACCAACGAAGATTACGTGCGCAGCCTCATGGCATTATTCCACAGAAGATGAAAACAAGACTCATCATACCCCTTCTCCTGCTTTCCCTCGTCGCCGGAGCGGAAGGTCTCCGCAAAGAAGCCGGAGAAGTTATTCTGGAGCCGCTGCAAAAACGGGATTCCGTGCTGGTGGCCGATCAGTTTCGCTATGGCTTTGAACTCAAGGACATAGCGGAAGGCACGCCCATCGCCCTCCCGGAAATCAAGACGGAGAAAGACAGTCCCATCGAATTTGTGGGAGACTGGCAGCTGGATTCCGTGAAAGTAAAGAAAACGGGCCTGTATACCATCAAGGCCTCCCGCATCCTCACCACCTGGTGGGGCGGCACCTACGAGTTGCCGGACATTCCGGTACTGGTCGATGGCGACACCTTAATCTTTAAGGCGCCCGCAGAGCCGCTCGAGGTAAAAGAATTGCCGATGGACATGGAAACCTTCCAGGCCCACGACATCAAAGACCAGGTAAAGTTTCCCTACACCTTCAAGGAAGTAGCTCCTTGGGTGCTGGGCGCGCTGGTGGTCATCGGCCTCATTTACCTGCTCATCCAATGGCTCATCCACAGAAGGAGAGCCGTGCGGGAAAAGGAAGAGGCGGAGCCGGCCCATATCAAGGCGCTGCGCAAGCTGGACCGCTACAGGGGCGATAAATACTGGAAAGCGGACCAGCAAAAGCTCTTCTATTCCGGTGTCACCGATGCCCTGCGCGAATACATCGTGTCCCGTTATGGGGTCAGCGCCATGGAGATGACCACGGCAGAGATTTTTGCCGATCTCAAAGGCAGCGACATCCCGCCGGAGTTGTACGAGGAAATGAAGGCGCTCTTCGAACGCGCGGACTTTGTGAAATTCGCCAAGTACACCGCCACGCAGGAAGAAAACGCCCAGGTGCTGCCGCAGGCCATCGGCTTTGTGACAGCTACGTATCAACAGGAGATTGCCGGTCAGGCCGGCAATGACGAAAAGGAGGCATAGCATGTATTTCGAGTATCCATACCTCCTGGGCCTGCTGGCCATCCCGGCGCTGCTGGTGCTCCGTTACCTTTATCTGGAATGGAAGAACCGGAAGGTGCACCTGCGGGTATCCAAGCTGGATGCCTGGACCGCCGGCGGGCACTCCATCTTCGAGGTGCTCCGCCATGTTCCTTTCATCCTGCGCATCGCCGCGCTAAGCCTGCTCATCGTCGCCATCGCCCGGCCGCGCTCTTCCACGCAGGTGGAAAGGGTGGATACGGAGGGCATCGACATCATGTTCACCATGGACGTGAGTACCAGTATGCTGGCCCGCGACTTTACGCCGGACCGCCTGAGCGCCGCCAAAGACATCGCCATCGAGTTCATTGCACAGCGTCCCAGCGACCGCATGGGTATTGTGGTATTTGCCGGCGAAAGCTACACCCAGTGCCCCCTGACCACGGACCGCGCCACGCTCATCAACCTGATGAAGGAAGTGCAGACGGACCTCATCGAAGACGGTACGGCTATTGGCAACGGCCTGGCCACCGCGGTTGCGCGCATGAAAGATTCCGACGCCAAGAGCCGCGTGGTCATTCTCCTGACCGACGGTGTGAACAATATGGGCGAAATCGACCCTTCCATGGCCACTGAGATTGCAAAAACCTATGGCATAAGGGTTTACACCATCGGCGTGGGTGCCAATGGCACTGCTCCCTACCCCGTACAGACGCCTTGGGGCATCGAATTGCAGAATATCCCCGTAGAGATTGACGAAGCCCTGTTGCAGGGCATTGCCGATGGCACCGGCGGACGTTACTTCCGCGCCACCGACAACACCAAGCTGGCGGAGATTTACGCCGAAATCGGCCAGATGGAAAAGACCCGCACCTCGGTGGATTCCTTCCCCGTTTACAAAGATTTGTTTAAGAACTATGCGCTGGCAGCCTTGCTGTGCCTGCTTTTGGAGGTACTGCTGCTCGCCATCATGAGGAGGTTACCGTAATGCTCATCTTTGCCGACCATCAATATCTGTATTTGCTGCTGCTCATCCCGGTATTCCTGCTGGGATATGCGGTGCTGCGCTACCTGCGCGGCAGGCGCGTGAAAGCCCTGGGAGACCCTGCCCTGGTGGAAGCGCTGATGCCTTCCCGTTCCCGCAGCAAGGGCTGGGTGCGCATGGGCCTGTTCTGCCTGGCGTTCGCTTTCTTTGCCGTGGGCCTGGCCCGGCCGCGTACCGGTGCCCGCCTGGCGGAGCGCAAGACCAAAGGCGCAGAGATTCTCGTGGCGCTGGACGTGTCCAATTCCATGTTGGCGGAGGACTACTCCCCCAACCGACTGGAACGCGCCAAACTGGCCATTTCCCGCCTGACGGACCGTCTGCAGGAAGACCGTATCGGCCTGGTGATTTTTGCCGGAACTTCCTTTGTGCAACTGCCGGTAACCACCGACTATGTGAGCGCCAAGATGTTCCTGAGCAGTATCGACACGGAGTCCATTCCCGTGCAGGGAACGGCTATCGGAGACGCCATCCGTCTCTGTATCAAGAGTTTTAGCGCGCAGAGCGAAAAGAGCCGCGTCATTGTGGTCATCTCCGACGGTGAGAACCACGAGGACGATGCCGTCGGGGCTGCCCGGCAGGCGTCAGAGCTGGGAATCAAGGTCTATACCATCGGCGTAGGTTCTGCCGAAGGCCAGCCCATCCCCATGGACGGCGGCCTGCTGCGGGACAAGGACGGCGAGATCGTGGTCACCAAGCTCAATGAGCAGATGCTCCGCGACGTAGCCAAGGCCGGCGGCGGCGCCTACATCCATGCGGGCGGCGAGGAATTCGGCCTGAATCCCATCATCCAGGACATCCGCCGGATGGAGGACGAAGAATTCGGCAGCGTGGTATTCGAGGAGTACGACGAGCAATACATGTACTTCTTCGGCGTGGCCCTGCTGCTGTTTGTCATCGAAATGCTTATCGGCGAGCGTAAACCCCGCCGCAAACTGTTTGAGGTATGAGGAAGTTTTTGTGCATAACCCTGGCGCTGTGCTGCTCGATGGCCGTTTTCGGTCAAAAGGCAGACCTTCGCAAAGGGAACCGGCAGTTCAAGAAGAAAGACTATGCCGCGGCCGATATCAGCTACCGCAAGGCGCTGATGCTGGACACCGCGTCCGTAGCCGCTCATTATAACCTGGCCAACAACCTGTATCGACAGGAAAACCTGGACGAGGCCGCCAAGAAACTGGACGCCGTTCAGCTCACCGCCGACCAGGAAAAATTCGCTGCCGATTATTATTACAACCGGGGCGATGTGGCCGTGGCCCAGCAGGACTGGCAGACGGCCGTGAACATGTTCAAGGAGAGCCTGCGCCTGCGCCCGGGGGACCTGGATGCGAAGGAGAACTACATCTACGCCCGCAACAAGCTGATGGAACAGCAGCAGAATCAGGACCAGAACCAGAATCAGGACCAGAATAACGATCAAAACCAGGACCAGAACCAGGACCAGAACAACGATCAGAACCAGGATCAGAACCAGGATCAGAACCAGGACCAAAACCAGAACCAGGATCAAAACCAGGATCAAAACCAGGATCAGCAGAATCAGCAGCAACAACAGCAGCAGGACCAGCAGCAACAACTGAGTCCCCAGCAGGCCCAGCAGCTGCTCCAGGCCATCCAGGATAAAGAGAAACAGACCCAGGAAAAGGTGGATGAGAAGAAGGCCCAGGCCCTGAAGTCCCGCCAGAAGGAAAAGAATTGGTAGTATGAAACGACTTTTCGCAATAATCCCCGCATTGCTCGCCGTGCTCACCGCATGGGCACAGCCCAGCATACGGGTAGAAGTACACAACATCGTAGAACAGGACGAGCGCTTCAACGTGGTGTTCGTGGTGGAAGGAGAGCATTCGCCCTCGGAGTTCCAGTGGGAAGCCGGGGACGACTTTACCGTGGTGTGGGGGCCGCAGAAAGGCTCCTCCACCAGCATCCAGATGATTAACGGGAAAACCACCCGTTCCTCCCAGACCTCCTACACCTACATCCTGCAGGCCCGAAAGACCGGCAACCTCACCATCCGTCCGGCCACGGCCAAAGTGAAAGGTACGCAGGTGCAGTCCCATCCCGTGACCATCCAGGTGGTGGCCAGCGGAGCGGCCGCATCCGGGCAGCAGGCCCAACCTTCGCAGGGACAGTCCCAAGGCGCACAGCAACAGGCCCAGACCGCCCGCGGCGAAAGTGACATCTTCATGCGGCTGACGCTGAGCCGCAGCTCGGTTGTGGTGGGTGAACCCGTCACCGCCACCCTCAAAATCTACCATCGGGCCAACCTGGTGGGCTTCGAGAACGCCAAATTCCCCGCTTTCAAGGGCTTCTGGAGCCAGGAGGTCGAGACTCCGTCCAACATTGAGTTCCAGCGGGAACAGGTGGACGGCACCATGTACAATTCCGCCGTTTTGCGTCGATGGGTACTCATTCCGCAAAAGGCCGGCGACCAGCCTATCGACCCGGCGGAAATCGTTTGCCTGGTCAACGTCCAGCGCCGTCGCACCGGTTCCGGTTCCATCTTTGACGATTTCTTCGGAAACGATTACGTAACCACCCGCCAGCGGGTATCTACCAAGGCCGCTACCCTCCATGTGCAGGGTTTGCCTGCCGGAGCGCCGGCTTCCTTCGGCGGTGGCGTGGGTGATTTCAGCGTCAAGGCCAGCCTGAGCAAGGATTCCCTGAAGACGCACGACGCCGCATCGCTCCTGGTCACCGTTTCCGGCAAGGGCAACATCGCCCTGCTGGAGGCCCCCAAGGTGAACTTCCCGCCGGACTTCGAGGTGTACGACGTAAAGACTACCGTGAACACCGACAAGAGCGGCACTACGGGCAGCAAAACCTTTGAATATCCGTTCATTCCGCGCAGCCATGGGGACTTTACCGTGGGCCCGCTCCACTACAGTTTCTATGACGTGAAGCAGCGCAAATACGAGACCGTCTCCACCCCTGCCCTGCCGCTGAAAGTGGCCCGTTCGGCCGCCTCCGGCGCCACGGTTTCCAATCAGGGAAACACCCTGGTGGTGGACCGCAAGGGCGTGAAGAACCTGGGAGAGGATATCCGCTTCATCCGCACCAAGACGCACCTGACGGAGCCCGGAGGCTTTGCAGTGTACTCCAAGGGCTGGTGGTTCAGTCTGTTATTCCTCCTGCTGGCCGGTGTTGGCTGCTGGCTGGGCTTCCGCAAAGCCGCCGCCCGCCGGGCCGATGTGGCCGGAACCCGCAACCGCAAAGCCACCCGTATGGCGCTCAAACGGCTTTCCACCGCCCGCGAGTTCCTGCAGAAAGACCTGTACACGGCCTTCTATGAGGAGCTGCACCGTTCGCTGGTGGGCTTTATCGGCGACAAACTGGCCATGGATATGGCCGAACAGAACCAGGAGAACATCCGTGCGGCCCTCCTTTCCGGCAGCGTGCCGGAGGCTACCGCCACCGAGTTTGTGGATCTGCTCGCCGCCTGCGAGGAAGCCCGCTACTCCCCCGACGCCGGGCACGAGGCCATGAACGCCCACTATGAGCAGGCCGTGAAACTGATTACCGCCATCGACGCATCCATGAAGAAAACACCCATAAAGGCCCATGTATTGGCACTTTTGCTGCTGGTCGGCCTTCCCTTCGCCGCACAGGCGCAAACCAGCTACCCCGACTCCCTGTGGAACGCGGGTATCCAGGCCTATACCAACGGAAACTATGAACAGGCCTTGCAGGACTGGGAAGACGTCCGTGCCACGGGCCTGATGTCCCGTGAACTGTACTACAACCTGGGCAATGCCTACTTCAAGACGGGCGAAATCGCCCCGGCCATCCTCTGGTACGAGCGCGCCCTGCGGCTGGACCCTTCCGATGCCGATGTGCGCTATAACCTGGAGTTTGCCAAGGCGCAGACGCAGGACAAGATTGACGAGGTGCCGGAGATTTTCTTCGAACAGTGGGGCCACGCCATGTGCTACCTGCTGCCCTCGGACACCTGGGCCTGGCTCAGCGTACTCTTCTTCGCCGCTACCGTAGGCCTGGTGCTGCTATTCCTGCTGGGACGCACCTCCGGGCAGCGCCGGCTGGGCTTCTTTGTGGCCATCGTCACGTTTATCCTCGCCTTCCTGGGCTGGGACTTTGCCCAGTGGCAGAAGACCGAAGCCGAACGCCAGGACATGGCCATTGTGATGCGCCCGGTCTCCAGCGTGAAGAGCTCTCCTTCGGCCGACAGCGCCAAGGACCTCTTCATCCTCCACGAAGGCACCCGTGTACGCATCCTGGACAACGTTTCCGGCTATTCCCAGATTGAGATTGCCGACGGTCGCCAGGGCTGGATTGACGCCGGGGAAATCGAGGTTATCTGAACCAATAGCGGAAGGTCCAGCTGGAGAAACTGCCTGGCGTCAGATGCAGGGTCATGTAGGGCTCCAGGCAGGCCACTCGGTCATTGGACCACAGAACGATGTGATCCAGCAGGCGGTCGCCGTCTACAGTGACGGAACGGTCGCCGTCGGCCACCGTGAATTTGCAGATAGAAGGGCCCTGTGCGTTGTGCAGATTACCGCAGAAAACGGCATTGGAAGGGTCTACGGGGCCTGTAAAGGCCACGCCGTCCTCTACAAAACCGGCATTGTCGTAATCGTGTCGCCAGTCCCCGCACGGCTGCCAGGGAAAGCGAAGCCTGCGCGAAGGCCCCACGGGTGTGCCGTTGAACGTGAGGAAGTTATGATTATAGAAATAGCCCTTGAGCGGCACGGGCGCATCCCAGTCCAAAGCGTGGACAATCTTGAGGCGGGAACCGTCCAGCAGCATGATGCGCTTGATATAGCGGTACCAGCCGGACAGTACGTGCCGGTATACTGCCTCTTCCTTCCCCACATGCACCTCCCAGCTGCCCGGATCGGCGATCTCGTACAGCCGGAACCGGTCATAGGGTTCGGCGTCCGGCCGGCGGAGCAGTCCCACGCCCGGCTTGCAGAAAACGCCGCCCACCGAGACATCGGTCCAGTCTACCGTCACAAACTCCTCTGAAAGGCCGCAGACGCGGTCATGGCGAAGGGGATCCTGGTGCGGGAACCACTCGTCGGCAAAGACATAGCCGTCTTTCGTAATGCGGCGAAAGATGCCGGCCCGGTCGAAACGGGTACCCTGATAGTATTCTCCGGGCCGGCACAATTCCACCTTGAGCCCATCATTGGCCAGTTTTATCATAGCAAAGTTTGCAATCCGTTGAAAGTCGCGTTGTCAATATCCGATATCGGACCCACATGCTGCAGGCCGGATATGCCGGAGAGACCGGCTTCCAGGCTGGACGCCAGCAAGGAATAGGAGCGGGAGATTTGCCCGCCGAAGAGCAGGCACTGAATGCTGTATTCCCGGAGCACCGGGCCGATGACCTCGGCCAGGATGGTGCCGGCTTCACGGAAACGGGCCAGCGCGGCAGCGTCGCCGTCATAGGCCTTCATGGCCAAGTCCTTGACCGTAAGGCGCTCATCACAGCCCCGCAGGAGCCCCCTTTTGGACACATAGTCCTCCAGGACACCATCCCGGAAAGGACGGTTGTAAATGGGAATGAGCGGCGAACCCTGTTCGTTCTGCAGCAGTTTTCCGTCCAGGCTCATGGCAAAGCCCAGCCCCGTTCCCAGCGTGACCAGCGCCACGCGGTCGTAGCCTGCACCCGCTCCGGCCTGCATCTCTCCCAGGAGCATGGCATTCACGTCATGGACAAAACGGAAGTTGCATTCCCTGCCGACGATATCGGCAAACTTTTCCCCGTAGACGGCGGCAAATTTGTGCTTCATCAGGAAGGTGCCGTCGGCATAGCGGAAGGGGCCGGGGATGGCCACGGCGGCCTTTTCGGCATCGCCCAGCGCCGCACGCAGGGAGGAGACAATCTCCTCCCGGGTGCCGGCACTGTTAATGGGAATATCCCGCCCGTCGGAGCACTTGATGAAAGTGCCTCCTACGTCAAGCAGGATCGTTTTGGTAGCCATCTCTCAGACAGGTCTTGTGTACGCGGATGGGTTCCTTGCCCAGGTTTTCAATCACGTATTTGCCCATGGAGGCGGGCACGCAGGCAATTTCCATGAAGTCCAGGTCGAAGTGACGCTCCGGATGCTCCACGCTGCGGATGCGGATGTGGTCACCGTCTACCAGGGTGAGCACGTGGAACTTCTCGCCCTTTGTGTCCTGTTCGCACTTTTCATCGAATTCGAGACGGCGGAGCGAAATGTACATCTGCGGGTTCTCGCCCAGGATGTATTCCTTCCAGCCTTCGCCTTCGCGGTCAAGGCGGGGTTTCTGCACTATGTATTCGGGGCTTTCCGGGTCGTGGATCACGCTGTGGCGGCGGTCCTGGCGGACGTTCAGCTCGCCCAGATGGGTATGGATGGGACGCTGTTTGCCGTCAAAGTCCAGGCGCAGGTAGTCGTACATCTTGTAGGTATACGAGCCGATGGTGAGCGAGCCGATCTCCAGAATTACCTGGTTGCGGCCGCTGGAGTGGATGGTGCCGGCGGGCAGCATCACCTGCAGGCCGGGGACCGACTCCTCGTAACTCACGTACTTCATGTAGTCGCACTCCTTGTGCTCGGTGTCGGCCGCTTCAATCTCCTTGAAGAAGGCCGGGATGTCGGCATCGTCGCGGAAGCCGATGAAGGTCTTGGCCTCGTGGCCGGTGATGACCACGTAGTAGCTCTCGTCCTGCCGGCCGAATTCGTTGTAGTTCTCTACGTTGAATTTTCCGCCGGAGTGGCACTGGATGCTCATGTTGCCGGTGCTGTGGTAGCTGTCGTCCCAGTTGAAGCGGATGGGGAAATAGCCCTTGTATTTGCGTACGCAGGTCTCGCCCATCAGGTTCACGCCCTCTTTGTGCACAAAGGAGCAGTAGTTGATGTCCAGCTTCTCCTCCCCGGCCTGTACCAGTACGCTCACTTCCATGGGGATGAAGTCGAACACCCAGGCGGCGTTGCGCATCTTCTCCGGCAGGTGGCGCAGATTCTTCATATAGGAACCGCCCCAGACGCCCTCCAGATAGCAGGGCTTGGCGCGGAAAGGATATTTCACCAGCTGGGCGCACACGTCGGCAAAGGCCTCGAAGGGCATCATCTGCAGGTTGGCGCGGTCGTTGTCCAGGAAGAACCAGTCCAGTTCCCCGCTGGCGAAGAGTTCCTTGCGCAGCTGCACGGCGTTCTCGAAATCGCAGTAGTAGCAGCGGCGGATGGTACGGTTGATGATGCCGGTGTGCTCCTTGCCCAGGTTGGCGTACTCCCCTGCCCGGATGCGCAGCATGGAGTTCATGGGCGTGAGGTCGAACCAGCACTTGACGTCATACAGGTCGCGGAAGCCCTTCATGAGACAGCCGTAGCCGTACACCGCCACAATCTTGCCGGGGGCCTTCGCGGCAGGGACGGCCTTCCTAAACGCATCGGCCTTGACAGGGTCGATGAGGCCGATGTACCCGCCGTGATACACCTTCCCGTACAGCAGCGTCGGGTCAATCCTGGTGTCCCAGATGAGCAGCGGGTCGATGAGGGCGTCTATCTCCTTGCCGTCCTTGAGGGTGGCCTTGTTGCAGTCGATGGCCTGGAACTGCAGCCCCAGGAGGTCGCACTCGCGGTTCATCAGGCTTATCAGCAGGTCCCACTTGGCGGTGGTGTAACCGTCAAAAGCCACGACGATGCCCTCCGTACGGGCCTTGTCGGCCAGGCCGGCTACAAACTTCCTGGCAACGTTGGGCGTGCCGCCGGCCACAATGGATTCTACCGTTTTTTCGGATAGTTCCGGCCTGTTCACGGGTTTGGGGTCGTGAAAGGGGAACGGGTTATACATGAAACTCATAGCGTGTCTGTCTTGCCCGGACAGCCCGGGCTTCTGTTTTATTGGATATTATAGTATTCGAATCCCATGATTTCGGCCAGGGCCTCCAGCTGCGGGCGGTAGTCGCCGTCCACGATGGCATAGTGCTGGGTGGCGCCGATGCGCAGGATTTGCTCGAAAAGCTGCTTCACGGGCACTTCCGGACGGAAGATGGTGTGGCTGTAGGTGGCCAGCAGGTGCTTCCTGCCGCTCTGCGGGGTGTCTTTCTCGCTCAGGCTCTCGGCCATGAAGGTGATGAGCTTGTACCTGCCGCCTTCCTCATAAAGGCCGGCCACGGTCTTGCGCCCGGGACTGAAGCGGTACCAGGCGAACGGGGCGCCGGCATACTTCCAGGAGGTCTTGGCGAAGCGCACGTCGCGGGAGATAATCACATTCTCCTGCCAGGCGGGGTCGTTGTGGTCGTTGGGACCCGCATGGCCGCCCGCGAAGGTGCCGAAGTCGTCCTCGATGTGGAAGGGCTCGATGAAATTGACGTTCTTGCCGCTCAGGAGCTTGAGGATGTAGGTGATAAGGCCTGCGCCGATATCGGCCTCGGGCACCAGCACGCTCACGTTCTCGTTGAACCAGTTGGGATAGAAGCCCGCGCGGCAGCCGGCGGTGCGGAAGGTGGCCTGGTCGATATCGTTGTACACATAGCAGTCGATGTCGTTCTTCTGGGCCAGCTTCTTGATGGCCAGGGTGGCCTTGACGCAGCCGATGTATTTGTCGTACTCCACATCCTCCATCATCTTGTACTTGGAGGTGAGTTCGTCGGCGTAGGCCTTTACTTCCTCGGGGGTGAGGGCCTCGATCTCTTTGCCGTAGTCGCTGTACGGGAGGTAGTGGATTTCCGGGCCGATTTTGGTGAAGAGGTCGTAGTTGTCGATGTAGGTGCTCCACATGGCCTCGTTCATGTTGGCCATGAGGCCCACGTTGGAGTGCCTGAGGATGGCGCGGGTGCGGGCGGCATCGGCATAGACTCTCAGCTTCTCTGTGATTTCCTCGCGGGTGCCCAGGATGGTGTGAACGTTTTTGCGGCCGCTGCGCACCACGTCTCCGGAGCCTTCCAGCGAGCCCACCAGGGTGCCGGCGCAAAGGTAATCTACAAAATCGTCCTCGTCAAGGGTGGTCTCGAAGGTCATGCGGGGCTTGGCCACGTTGCAGAAGAGGATGGGGATCTGGGGGCAGTCGCGAAGGAACCTGATCCAGGCGAAGTCCTCGCTCCAGGAGAGGAATTCGGCATAGATGAAGTCCACTTTCTGGCTGTAGAAGAGGTCCATGGCTCGCTCGGCGTCTTCACGCTCGTAAACGATACCGGGATCTACCAGGTCCAGGAAGTCCATGGTGGCCTTGATTTCCTTTACGGCTTTGTCCTTGCGCTCGCCGTAGGTTCCGCGCTTGGGACCGGAGAGGTTCTTAAAGCGGGGACTGGCAATCAGGAGCAGGCCCGCTTTGGGTTTGCGGAGTTTTTCAATAACGTTCATTATGCGGTCTTTTTAATCTTTTGACAATCAAGGTTATAGTGCTTCCAGCTCACCCACAGGCAGGCCAGGCCGCACACGAGCCAGATGATGCCCAGGATGGGGAAGGTGGCGTTGAGGCTGCCGGTGGCCTCTTTGATGAGGGCCAGGATGTAGGGGGCGGTAGCGCCCACGGCAAAGCCGGTCATGATCATGGCGCTGGAGCAGCTGGCGTGCAGATGCTCGGGGGTAACGTCGTACAGGGCGGCGTAGATGTTGGCGTCAAAGAAGGCCCTGAAGAAGCCCCAGCCTGCAAAGCACAGGTACAGCAGCCAGATATTGGTGGCTGTTCCCATGAACGGCAGGAAGGCGGCGCCCAGTATGAGGCCGATGCCCTGGATGATCATGCGTTTGCGGGGATCTTTGGCGGCCCATTTGTCGCTGAGCGTACCGGCCAGCAGCACACCGGCGAAGGCGGCCACATAGGTCCAAAGCATGGAATGCAGGCCCGCCTGGGCCCCGGTCTGGCCGAAGTTCTCCTGCAGGAAGGTGGGCACCCAGGTCATGTAGCCGGTAATCACAAAGATGAACCCGCAGAAGCCGATGGTGACCATGAGGGCCGTAGGGGTGGTGAAAACCGTCTTAAAGCCGTCCCAGATGGCTGGTTTAGCCTGTTGTACATCGGCAGGACGGGGCAGGTCTTTAAGCCGCCAGGCCATGACGGCGGCCCAGAGGACGCCGGCGCCGCCGAAGATGTAGAAGGCGTACTGCCAGCCCAGGTGGTCGCCGATGTACCCGGCCAGCCAGCCGGCCAGAATCACACCCACATAATAGGACGTCTGGTGGATGGACATGGCCCTGGCGCGGGTATCGGTATGGTATTGTCCCAGGAGTGAATAATTGGCCGGGCCGAAGAAGGCCTCCCCGCCGCCGGTGGCGATGGAACGGGTAAGGATGAGCAGGAACACGCCGTTGGCCAGGCCCGTGAACATGGTGGCCACGCTCCAGAACAGGATACTGAGCGTACACACCCATTTACGGGAGAAACGGTCCCCCATCCAGCCGCCGATGGGTACCATGGCCGCATAGAAGAGGTTAAAGAATACGGCGATAAGGCTTACCGACGAGTCTGTGAGGTGAAGGCTGTCGCGAATGAGCGGCAGCACCGAATTGAATACCTGCCGGTCCCCCTGATTGAGCAGGTAGGCCACCCAAAGCAGCAGCAGAACTTCCCATTTATACCAATTCTTTTTCATGGGTTAATGATTTGTTCAAATTTTTCGAATTTCACACCACACCATACCACAGTTTGTAATAAATGAACATTTTTTAATCCACTTTCATGTCCACGTACACGGGTAAATGGTCGGAGGCATAGTAGCCGCCGTACTTGCGGTCGTTGCACACGTAGCGTAACGGAGTTGCATTCCGGTAGTACACATAGTCCAGATGGTTCTTGTGCGTGTACATGTTGCGCTCCAGGTTAAAGGCATTGAACGTGCAGTACGGCCCGGTTTTGGGCGCGCTGCTGTAATAGGAATCGTTCCAGTAGCTTCTGTATGTGACGTTGGCCGGATCGTCTGGCTGTCCGTTCATATCGCCCACGAAGAAGGAGGGATAGTGGTTGGGGTTGTACTGCTTCTCCATTGCTTCATACTGGGCGGCATGGGTAGCCCGGGGACTAGCATTCAGGCAGCCGTGCGTAACCATCACGAAGATCTTAGTGTTAGTGGTCTTATTGGTAAGGATGGCGCAGCAGCCTCCACGCGTGAATGAGCCGGAATCTCCCGTATCATTGTTGAGCGTCATGGTGGAAGGGGTGTCGGACAGCCAGAAGTAGTGCCAGTTGCTAAGGTTGTACTTGGCTGTCTTGTATGCAAAGCCGATGGATTCATGATCTCCGCTGCCACTGGCCGATTTAGGGTCGAAGTAACGGATGGTGTAGCTGTCCAGCTGGGCCGTGAGGTAGGACTTGATGTCCGGGCTGCACTCCTGCAGCCCAAAGACATCAAAATCATTCTCGTTGATGGACTGGACTACGCGCGTCTTGCGGTTGGCCCAGTTGTTCTGCTCATCCTCTTCGGTGGTGATATACCGCACGTTGTAGGTACCCACACGGGCCACCTCATCGGAACTTCATATCGGTACGTAGGTGAGGGTGCAATTCCGGAAGCCACCCTTAATATTGCAATACAGATAGTAGTTGGTGTTACCGGCAGTTCCGGAGAGTTCATAGTCATAGGATTCATGATTGTTTCCTGCCTTCCATTCCTGTAAATCACCTCCCGTAACATATGTCGGGTTTGAACCAGATGCGACCACATTGGAAGTAATACCCATCTTAGGTTTAATTGATGCTGAGGCCGCATTCAACTGAGCACTCTCACACTGTACGTGAACCAGTTTATAGCCGGCAATGGCAGGGAAACCTACATAACGCTCAGCATTCTCAAATACTATCCTATGACCAAAAGTAGCTGTTTCAGACCAGTACACACGTCTTCCGCCAGCGCCAGTGCAGTCTGCCAATTTAAAGGTGTAATTGGTGCCATATAAGGGGTAGATGCAGCCCAATCCACCTGACTGATTGGTTGACATTTGATCTTTTGCCGTAGGCCAGCCGCTCAAAGCTGCGCCCGTAAAGTCAAATACCAACTTCTTCTCTGCTATACTGGCAGGGGTAGAGAGCGTTCCCAAATTGTATATCTGGTTACGCTCAATAGAGGCCAGTTGGCTGGTATTGATGGTCTTGACCAGATTCCCGTTCAGGTAGATTTTGAGGTCAGAAGTGAGGTCAGTAGGCCGGATAGCTACATAATAGTCAGTCCCGGTGGCCAGCGCTGTGCCTCCGTCAATGGTGAAATTGATATAATTGTAATAAGTCTGTCCGGTGTAAGTGACCAAATTGGGAATATGGGTTGTCACATCCACATCGGCCCGGAAACGACCGGAGATTTTATCGGCGGCATCCACCTCGATACGACCGGCCACGATATTGGTTTCCGAAACCCTGAATTTGAGCAGGGCAGCGGCATTCTTGAAGGAGAAGGTGGAACTGCCTTCCTCGGCAAAGGCCACCATGGGACAAGCCTTCTTGTCATAGGTGCCGGCTACCAGCGTCTGGGCGTTCGGAACATCTACGGCGGCTACCCGGTATGGGCTCACACTAAAGTTAACGCCTCTTGCGGCGGAACGATAAGGATAGGTGGCCAGATAGTCGCCGCTGGGTAATGCGGTGCTTTCACCGTCTAATACAAATTCGGCCTCTGTTGCATTGGCTCCCAGGGTTGTAACATATTTATGTCCGACAGCAGCCGACAAATCGGTGTCGCTCGAAGAATAGATGGAGATCGCATCCCCGTTCTCCCAGAAGGTCTGGGGCTTGCTGGAACCGTTCAGGTCCAGGACGGCCTTGGGAGTGGGCTCCACTTCGACCGAAGCGGTGAAGGAAGTGGGACCGGGAACAGCAGCGACAGGTTCCAGAGGAACCATTTCCTGCGTGCAGGCAGCCAGCATGAGAGAGGCTGCAGACAAGATAAAGATAGTCTTTTTCATAAGCCGTCCGGTATTAAAAGAGAGACAAATCTATCTCGCCCCACTCCTCGGTAGAGCCTTGAGGGTCACCGCTCGCGCAGAGCATCTGCTCCGTAGCAAGCATAAATTCTTCGGAAACCGGGGATTGGTACGGAAGCTTCCCCGGTCTAGTTAAATCATTGTGTTTCATTGTGTTAGTTAATTATTGCGTAATACTGAAATCGGTGTATACGGGAAAATGGTCGGAGGGATAGCCTCCGTCGTAGATTTTGTTGTTGCAGACATAGTCCAAGGGCGTCACGCCGGCGCCCCGGTAATAGACGAAATCGATGCGCCGGGGCATGGGCGGGGTAAGCATCCGCCAGGCATTGAAGCTGCCTTCCGGACCTTTCCGGGCCGATGGATCGCCGTCGAAGGCGTGGTAACTGTCGGTCCAGTAAGTGCGGTAGACGGCGTGGCAGGCATCGGCCCCGTTGGCATTGAAATCCCCGACAAAGAAAGACGGAAGCCCTTCGGGATTGTACTTCTTTTCCATTTCGATGAAGATGCGGGCATTTTCCGCGTGCGCCTCCTTGTTCAGGGGGGCGTGCGTAACCATCACGAAGAGTTTCTGCCCGCCCTTCTCCTGCAGCGTAAGGCAGAAGCCCCCGCGGATGAAGTTCTTTTTCATGGACGGAACGGTGTCGTTGTACTGCCTCTTCTCCGGAGGGTCGGAAAGCCAGAAATGGTGCGGCTCTCCCACGAGGGAAAAGCGGTCTTTCTTCCACAGGAGGCCGTGGGCCTTGGAGCCGACGCCGTCGTCGGCATAGGGGTTAAAAAAGTGGCTTTCGTATGCAAGTCCCTGTGCAGCAAGCATCTGCGGGATGCTCTCCTGCTCGGCCGCATCCACTTCCTGCACACCGCAGATATCCATGTCATTCTCCATGAAAGAGCGCAGGAGGCGGGGCTGGCGCAGCGTCCAGTTGTTCGTTTCACTGGCGGCGTCCAGCTTCACCCGGCGCAGGTTATAAGTGCCGATGCGGACGGTCGCGTTCTCTCGTTCGAAAAGCAGGACCGCCATATCGAACTGCCCCAATTTCACTTTATTACCTCTGACGCTTCCCGTTCCGGTAGCATCGGCATCCAACAGACGGAAGCCGGGAGCCCGGACAGAGGCCAATACGGATGTGCTGTTCTCCGGGTCCTGATGGGCCACCACCACCGCCATCTTCCGGCCGTCTTCGCTCAGGAAGGAACGGGCGTCCAGGCGCTCCGAAGAGCAGGTGAAGCCGAAAGTGTCGTTGTACCGGCCCAGCAGCAGGCATTCCTTGTACTTTTCCTTGAGGGCGTTGGCCTGATTCAGGTAGGCCTGGTAAACGGGCGCGTCGGAAATGATGCCGCGACAGCGGAAAATCTCAATATCGTTGCGCTGGCCGTCCAGCACCGTGTTGTTCACGTGCCGGGGCACATCCACATCGTCCCGCAGCCCGCGGTCGGTGAAGACCAGTTCCGGGAAGGTGTAACGGAAGAAGTTCATCCAGCGCTCGGGGCCGTCGTTGGCTGGGTAGCCGTGCGTGTAGTCGCAGTACTGCGCTAGGGCATCTACCGTGCCTTCGGCACCCAGGGCGAAGTCGGGGGCCTTCTGCGCATAGCGGTCGCGCAGCAGTTTCAGGCACCGGGCCCGTTTGAGAATGCCGTACACATCCGGAACGGGATATTCGCGGGAGGTATCCCAGTTGGCGCTTTCGCTCTCGACATACCCCAGCTGGTCAAAGAAGACGCTATGGGCGCCCAGCTGGTAGGCCCGGTCCTGCAGGTCGAATAGAATCTGGTTCCAGGAGGGGTCCATCATGGTGGCCACGGCAAAGGTGCGCTGGTCGTATTCGCCCAGCCAGGTACCCTGCCCGGTGAATTTGTAGCGCTCCAGGATTTCGGATCCGGTATTGTCGTGCCGGCACACTTTAGAGCCCATGCCACTGCGGTAGAAGCGGCTCTCGCGGTCAATCAGTTTGCCGTTGTAGTAGAGCAGCAGGTGGTTGCCATTGGCCTGGTAACGGGCAATCTGTTCCTTGAGGGCTTCGTCACCGCCCTGGGTTTCGTCCGGGGAATAGTCCGGGTTGCCGTGATCCATGCCTTCGGCCCACCAGCCAAAAAGGAAGAGAGCGTTGCAGCCCACGCTTTGGCCGGCCTGGTCTACCACCCCGTTCATGTCGGGGTACTTGAACAGGTATTCCCCGTACTGGTGCTTGAAAATGACGCGCTGCCAGCTCTTGAGCTCACGGACCCACAGCGGGGTTTCCCGGTGGTCCCACCAGGTGTTCACCCACTGCCGATAGATGCCGGAGGCCACGTGCCAGCTGCCGGAATAAGGCGCCACCACGTTGGCGTCGCAGTGCCAGGTTTCGCCGCAGAAGCAGTGCGGATACTTGAAGAAGCCGAACTCCAGCACATCGTGCTTGCCGGTAGCCGGGTTACGGTAGGCGCGCAGGCCGTGCCAGGTGTCCTGGAAGGTCTCGTCGTGGGAACCGAAGTACAGGCCCTGGTCCCGGCCGAAGAGGCCGAAGCAGTTCATGAACACCTTGGCGCCGTATTTCACGTCGTGCTGGCGGAAAATCTGCTCCGGACGCTTGTAGGGTGAACTTTGCACCTTGCTCAAGGTGGCCAACGGGCTGTCGAAGAGCTTGCCCCCGGCTTCGGCTGTGTACAGCTTGTGGTCTTCCGGGAGCCGCGCTCCGTGCACCAGCGGGTAATGGAATTCCCGCAGCACGGTATGGGGTTCGTTGTTGCACAGCGTGGAACCGAAGCGGACTTTGTCTTCCTCCAGGGTGACGGTGAGGGTCACCTGCATGTCCAGCTCCCGGCCATCGGCCTTCAGGGAAGAATACTGCAGGGTGATGGTTTTGCCGTCGCAGGTGATTTCCGGGCTTTGTTCGCTGCCCAGAATCTGGATTTCCTTCTGGTAGGGAGCGTCGTAGTACAGCCGCCACAGCAGGGCTCCGCCGGCATAGTCCTGGCCCGTCTGCCGGTTGCGCAGCGAGACCAGCGACCCGTCGGGACCGATGCACACCCCCACCTTTTCATTGGCCAGGGAGTACCCGTCCATGGGGGTGTCCGGTTTTCCGCTGTCCGTTGTCTTCTCCGTGCAGGAAGCAAGGGCCAGCGCCGTCACCAGACAAAGGGAAAAGAATTTACAGAATATTTGCATAGCAGATAACCGGATAATGGTCCGAAATATATTTGACGCCGTAATTGCCACTGCTGACGGTGCGGAATTCGCTCACAATCGCATTCCGGTAGAAGATGTGGTCCAGGTTGGAATTAGAACCGGCGCCATAGTTGTTGAAACTGAGCGTACCGTCGGTCTTCACCGCCTTCTCGCGGGCACCGGACATCCATTCGTAATACGGAGAAAGGCCCTTTTCGGCCAGGGAGGTATTCATGTCGCCGATGATAAAGAGCACGCCGTCTTCGCCGGCGGCCGCCTTCATCCGGGTCACATTGAGGGTGGCCGAATTGAAGCGGGCGGTATTGTCGCGGGCCTCGCTGCCCAGGGGCATGTGCGTGTCGGCCACGAAGAAAATCTTGCCGGATTCCTTGTGCTTGAACTGGGCCCAGATGGTGGTGCGGTACTGGGTCTCCTCGTTCCAGCCGTTCACCGAAGGCTTGTCAGGCGTGCTGCTCAAGAAGTAGGACTTGCACTGCAGGGCCTCCAGGACGGCCGTATTGTACATGATTACCGTATTACCGCCTTTTGAAGTACCCGTGCCGGGCACTTCAAAAAGCTCGTAGCCTTCCAGGAGGCTTATCAGGTCCTGCCGCTGTTTGGCGGTGGCTTCCTGCATGCCCATCACATCGGGCTTGACGTCCTTTACCATGTTCTGGACGGCATATTTGCGCTTGTCCCAGTTCCTGTCACCGGTGTCGGCGGTAATGGTGGAACTGCGTACGTTGAAGGACATCACGCTGATCTGGGCCGGTTTGCTTTCCGGCTCCGGCTGGTCTTTCCCTTTCCCGCTGCAGGAAACCAGCAGCAGGAGCAGGAAAAACAGATACCATAGTTTAAGATTAATACCCTTCATTGTTCTGAATGTTTTTCATAACGTTGGTGGTAGTGGTCGGGATGGGCCAGAGATAGCTCTTGGGGGCCACGAACTTGCGCTGCGACAGCTTCACGGCGTAGGTGCCGCTGGTGAAGAAGCCGTCGGCGCCGCTGGCCACAGGGTCGGCGAAGTGCGCGCAGTCGTCGTCGTCCATCTGCGGAACGGCACCGTGGAACCACATGCCATCGTCAATGTACTTGCGCTGGTTCTTCTCGCTCTTGGCGGGGATGCCGTAGTTGGCGAAGTTGAGCACTTTCTCGGCAATTCTCCAGCGCCAGATATCGTACAGGCGGCGGTTCTCCCAGGCGAATTCCATGCGGCGTTCGGCGCGGAGCACCTTGCGCAGGCCGGCCTGGTCGGTGACGGTAATCTTGGGATAGCCGTCGCCCTGCCAGTTGGCCTTGTAGGCGCGGGCGCGTACCTGGTTCATGGCATCCAGGACGCTCTGGTCTATGTCGTCCATTTCAATCTTGGCTTCGGCATAGATTTCCAGGACATCGGCATAGCGCAGGATAATCTTGTCGTTCTCGGCCTCGAAGGGGCTCAGCCAGTCATTGTCCACGTGCTTTTTCAGGACCAGGCCGTTGTAGGAGGCGTACTGGTTGCCGGTGCCGGAGATGCGGTAGGTGCGGGAGTCGTTGTTGGGCACCATCTTGCCTTCGCGGGAAGACCAGACTTCCGGCACATCGAAGTGGGGATTGTAAATGACCCCCAGGTGCTCGGTCCCATGCTCGACGATGGTATAGGTCAGGCGCGGGTCGCGGTGCTCGAAAGGCTTGTTGGGATTGTACACGATGGATTCGTCGATGGGCTTGCCCTGGTCGTCGTAGAAGGCGCAGAGCAGGTCCCAGGAAGGGCAGGCCGTGCAGCAGGTGGCGGCGCCGGAAAGGCGCGAAAGCTTGGCCGTGGTGGCACCCTTGTACAGGTATTCATACTTGTTTTCGGCCGACAGGCTCTTGGAGCGCGGCAGGATGAACAGGCCCTCCGGCGAGTTCTTGGTGCTCATGCGGAAAAGCTGGCCGAAGTCCTCGTGCAGGACGAAATTGCCATGCTGAATCACTTCGTCGGCCGCGGCGGCGGCAATGCCGAAGAGGCGGTTCGCCTCGGCCTCGTCGGCCAGGCCGAAGGTATCCCACTTGCGGATGGAGGCGCAGTAGAGGGCGAAGCGGGCTTCCATGCCATAGGCGGCCCACTTGGTGGCGCGGGCCACCTCGGTGTTGGAATAGCGCTCCGGCAGCAGGGCGGCGGCGGCCTCGAACTCGTCAATCACCCAGTCGGTGGCTTCCCAGCGGTCGGAGCGGCCGAAGGCATAGGCCTTCTCGCGGTCTTCGCTCCGGTCGAAGTCCATTTCCTCGGGGATGAGCACCGGGTCGCCGAAGTGGGCGATGATGCGGCCGTAGAAGCAGGCGCGGTAGAAGCGGGCGCAGCCCTCGATCATGCTGTACTTCTCTGCAGGCATGGCATCCTTGGCCGCCGGCAGCATTTTCAGGATTTTGTTGCAGCGGTTGATGCCCTTATAAGAGATGTTCCACATCTGGGACGAGAGCGGGAAGGAACCGTCTACGCCGTCGGTGAGGAAGCGGCTCAGGGAACTGCGGTTGGTGCCGTCGTCGGTGAGGAGGTCCAGTTCTATCTGCTCACTGTCTCCCCATTCGTTGCGCTCCATGGGCCAGTACATCTGGTGCAGCAGCGCATTCAGGTTCATTTCAAACTGCTCGGCGTTGTTGAACCAGTTGCCGGAAGCCGCCTTGTCGGCGGGAGAAAGGTCCATATTGGTACAGGCCACACAGGCACCCGTGAGCATGAGTATGATGAATAAACGTTTCATGGTTTCTAGAATTTAATGGAAACGGAGAATACGGCCGACTTGGTAATGGGATAGGACGTGGCGCCCACTTCGGGATCCCAGCCCACGGGATAGTGGCTGAAGGTGAAGAAGTCCGAAAGCGTAGCGGCCACCCGCAAATCCTTGACACGCACGGATTTGAGCCACTTGGAAGGCAGGGTATAACCCAGGGTGATATTCTTGATGCGCAGGTAGGCACCGTTGATAATCCAGTAGTCGGAGTAGGCGTAGTTGCCCATGGTGGAGGTGGAACCGCCGGATACCCAGGAGTAGCGGGGGTACTTCGCCTGTGCGTTCTGCGCCACAGTGTTCTTATAGCTCCAGGAAGCGCCGTTGGCCAGGTAGGTGGGGAAATTGTACACCTGTCCGCGCAGCGGCTGCACCATGTAGTCGTTCAGGTAGCCGTTCCGCTTCCCTACGCCCTGCAGGGTGATATTGAAGTCGATGCCTTTCCAGAACAGGTCGATGGTGGCGCCGAAATTCAGGTGCGGCAGCGAGGAGCACAGTACGGTGCGGTCCTGCTCGGCCGTGATGGACTCGGTACCGCCCATGGGATCGGCCAGGTTCACATAGCGTACGTCGCCGGGATACTGGGTGCCCAGGGTGGGCGAAGCGTCCACTTCCTCCTGCGTCTGGAAGAGACCATTGGTCTTGTAGCCGTACCAGGACTGGTATTCGTAGCCTTCCTTGATAATCTTGCCGGAAGAAATCACTTCCTTGCCGGAAATGTTGCCCATGATGGAAATGTCGTCGGAGAGGTTGAAGTTCACCTTATACGTGAAATCGCCCACGGTGTCGCGCCAGCCCAGGGAGATTTCCCAGCCGTTGGTGTGCATTTCGCCCAGGTTGTCATAGGGATTGGACAGGCCGATGACGGGGGCCACAGGGACCTCGATGAGCATGCCCCGGGTTTTCTTGTAGTACCAGTCGCCGGTGAAGTTCAGGCGGCCGTCCAGCAGGCTCAGGTCCAGGCCGGCGTCAATGGTGGAAGTGCTTTCCCAGGTGAGGTCCGGAACCACGGCGCTGCCCTGGGCATAGCCGGTGACCGACGTAGCGGCGTCGCCCACATAGGCCACGGGATGGCTCACGGAAAGCATGGACTGGTAGGGATAGTACCCGCCGATGCGCTCGTTGCCCAGTTCACCGTAGGAAACGCGCAGCTTACCCTGGTTGACCACGTTCCTGATGCTCTCGAAGAAAGGTTCTTCGGAGAACTGCCAGCCGGCAGAAGCCGACAGGAAGGTACCCCAGCGGTAGGCCGGTGCGAAACGGGAAGTACCGTCGCAGCGGATATTGCCCTGGATATAGTAGCGGGAGGCGTAATTGTACATGACCCGGCCGAAGAAAGAGTTCCTGGCCAGTTCATAGACATTGGAGGAAGAGGCGGTAGCCGTGGAGGGGTTGCCCGCCTTCAGGTCTTCGATGAGGGCGTTGGGGAAGTCGGAGTTCCCGGCCTCGATGGTCTTGCTGGTGGTGTAGTAGTTCTCATAACCGGCCATCGCACCCACGTTGTGCTTCTTGCCGAAGGTCTGCTGCCAGTTCACATAGGCCTGCATGGTACCCGCATAGCGCCAGCCCCGGCTTTCGTCCAGGGTGGTGGTGAGGGCCTCGGCAATGTATTTCTCGCTGGTGGCCTCGCCCTTATAATAATACGGTGTCTGGCGCTGGAAATCCTTCACCTGGGAGAAATACAGCATGGGGGAATACAGCAGGGTGATGCTGAGCCCCTTCAGAGGTTTGGCTTCCAGCTGGAACTTGCCGGTGGTCTTGAAGGTGTCCGTATTGGTCTCGCCGCCCGACATGAGGGCTGCATAGATGTTGCTGCCGTCCTTGCCCTGGGCGTAGTTTCCGTTGGTCCACACCGCCGGATAGATGGCGGGCATATAGCGCATCTTCAGCGCCGGGGAGCTGTGCGGGGAAACCTTGTCGATGTAAATCAGGGACAGGTCGGTGGAGAAGGTGAGCCAGGAGAAGATGCCCAGGTCGTTGTTCATACGGGCGGTGTAGCGCTTCCAGCGGTTGTTGGCCTTGTACAGGCCATTGACATCGTCAATGCCCAGGCTCACGTTGGAGCGGAGCTTTTCGCCCGCGACGGAGAACTTCAGGTTGTGCGCATGGCGCAGGGCCGTATTGTTCATCACCAGGTTCATCCAGTCGGTATTGGGGTAGTCGTCGGGGTTGGCCGCGTTGAGTTCCCAGTAATGGGCGACGAGATCTTTGTCATAGGCCTGGTACCAGCCGCTGCCGGGCAGATCGTTGTACTTGAGCTCGTTCACCGCGTCCATGTAGCTCACGGCGTCCATGTACTTGGGCATGCGGGTGGGCGTGTCGATACCCAGCGAATAGGAGTAGGAAAGGCTGCCCTTGCCCTTCGCGGCACGCTTGGTGGTGATGAGGATGACGCCGGCCGCCGCCTGCGAACCATAGATGGAGGCCGATGCCGCATCTTTCAGGACCGTGAGGTTCTCGATGTCTTCGGGATTCACGTCGCTCAGCGAGCCGGGTACGCCGTCGATGAGGATGTAGGGGTCGGTGGAGCCGTCGGTCATGGAGGTGATACCGCGGACGCGGATGGTGGCCTCGGCCCCGGGCGCCGAATTGCTGCGGGTCACGGTGACACCGGGCATGGCGCCCTGCAGGGCCTGCGAGATGGTCTGGGTTTTCCGCTGGGAGATGTCGTCGCCGCCCACGGTGGACAGCGCGCCGGTGAGATCCTTCTTTTTGATGGTGGAATAACCGATGACCACGGTCTCTTCCAGCATCTGGTTGTCGGTCTGGAGGACAATTTCGAATTCGGTCTTGCCGCCGATGGGAACCGTCTGGTCCACGAAGCCCAGGCAGGACACGGTGAGCGTGGCGCCCGCGGCGGGTTTGTGCGGGAGGGTGAGGACAAAGGAGCCGTCCACATCGGCCACGGCGCCATTCTGCGTGCCCGTTAGGAACACGGCGGCGCCGATGACCGGCTCCCCGCCCTGGTCCTTCACATGACCGCTGATGCGCGTGTTCTGGGCCGGCAGGAGCTGGCATGCCATCACAAAGCCCAGCAATATGCAAATGAGTTTTTTCATGAGAGTCAAGTTTATTTATTCTACCTTTTCGTATACCAGATCCAGGGAAGAAACACCGATGCTGGTGGCCGAGCACATCAGATAATACCGGGTATTGGCCTGAGTCCCTTCCAGATTGAAGGTATAGGTTTCGCCACTGTTGGTCCAGCCGGTCGATTCGCCACCCTGGACAAAAGTGTGCGCGGCGTCAATGGTGGTTTCGACATTAGTCTCGGCCACGTTCTCCACAACAGCCGCCTTGCGCTTGCTGTTGGTGCCCAGACACATGACGCCGGAGACCTTGATAAGCCGGAAGTTCTCGATGGCAGGAAGTCCCACATAGCGCCAGCCGGCATACCACACCAGGCCGCCCTTGTTCGGATCCCAGCATACGCGCGCCTGTGTACCATTTCCGACGTCCGTAAGGAAGAACTCGTAATTGACGTCGTCCAGCGGGTAATAGCAGGCCAGCTCTCCAGGGCCGTCCTTCCATTTGTCTGCGGTGGGCCAGCCTTCGAGCGGGGTGCCGGAGAAGTCGAAGTGGAGCGCCTTCTTTTCGCTCTCTTTTTCCACGAACGTGAGTCCGCCTATCTCGCCCAGGTCCACAATCTGGTTGCGGGCCGCGGTGAGGGTGCTCTCGCCGGTTTTCACGGCCGTCATTTGCGTGGGAGAGATCAGGGTGAGGGTAAGGCCCTGGTATTCACCGGGAAGAACCCATACATAATATGTGTCGCCGGTATGGAAGGTCTCCCCTGCCGGGAGAATTTTCACCAGGTCGCCGGTTTCGGCCCCGAGGAGCGGAGTGATGACGGGAGCACCGTCGTTCCACTGGACAGAGGCGGCGCCGGAAAAGGTCAGGGGCGCTCCGCCGTTCGATTTGAGCTCGATGCGGCGGATGGTGTCGGCCCTTTCCTGGGTAAGTTTAAAGCTCAGGAGGGCACCCACGTTGCGAAATCCCACTTTCTTTTCGCCGGCGCATTTGCCCACAGCCAGGTTCAACAGGGGCTGGAAACTGCCGTCGGAGACCTTCTGTTCCGTATAGTCGGCCGTGATAATAAAGCCAGATTCGGCCGAGAAATCATTTTCGTCGGCATAGGGATACAATGCATACAGGTTTTCGTCCACTGTGATGCCCGGGCCCTTGAATACGGCATCGGCCCCGCCTTCTGCGGTAGAGAACGGGGAATGGGTGTAGCTGCCGCTTTCCAGCGAGAAGACGCTGATTACGTCGTTGGCATCCCATTCCACCTTGTTCTGGGACAGGTGGGACTTGGTGACGCCCGCCTCCAGGGTGGCGGTGAGGATGGTGCCGGTGAAAGAAACGGGGTTGCTCTTGTTACAGGCCGCCAGGACAAGAAGGGCGGCTGCGGCTGTCAATATCTTTTTCATAGCTCTTACCAATTATATTGTCCACCGTTGGAGAAATCTTCGTTGTCGCCGCCGGCGCTGCTGCCTTTTGCGTAAACCTGCGTCAGTTCCACCACGACATCGTCAATAAAGAAGCGGTAGTCCTGCAGGTAGTTCACTTTCTCTCCCCTGCCAAGGGCAGCGAGTTCATCTTCGGTGAGCCTGGGAGAGAAGATGTCTATGACGGAATCCTGTCCCAACAGGGCGAAGTCCTTGGAGAAGGAGGCGAAAACGCCGTCCTGCAGGCCTTCCAGCACATAGCTTTCCTCGCCGCAGGTGATGGTCACCTTGGCCAGGTTGTCATAGCCGCGGAAATCCGTCATATTGCAAACCTTCAGGCTTATCCGGGCATCGGCCGACGTGACGCCCATTTGCTTGAGGCGTTCACCTATCTTAATAATATAATGGCCGCAGCACATGCGGGTCCAGAGAGACTCGTCGTAGAAGCCCACCTGCAGGTAGCCCGGACGCTCGTAGCAGCCCTGGGCCTGGGCGAAGGCTTCCAGTTCGGTCGGAACCACGTACTGGCTGTTGAAAGTGCTGAAATTGGAGGCATAGCTGGTGGTGGCGGTCCGGAGCCAGCCCAGCTGGTACTGCACATCCGGAGCATAGCTGTCCAGAAGGTCGTCGAAGCTGGTAGAGAAGGCAATCTTATCGTCGTCCATGGCCGGGACATTTCCGGGTTCGCCCTTGGCCGGGCATACGCAAATGGTATTGGAGATGGAAATGTATTCCTTGGAAGGCTGGGCGTCGGCCGTAATCTTGAACCAGACAGTGCCGCCGGCAGGAATGGCCTGGGCTTCGGGGATGCTGAAGTAAATGATGTTCCACACGGCGTCGGAGCCGGGTGTAATGGCATTGGCCACATTGATCTTGCTCCAGCTTTCTCCGTCGGCACTCCAGTAGTAGGACCATCCGGCCTTGGTGAAGGAGGCGGCGCGGGCGCCCAGCATCAGGCGGAGGTCGCCGCTGAGGGCGTCTTTCACAGGGGCCGAGATAATGACGGATTCTCCCTGGTTGAAGCCGTCCATCCGGATACTGCGGTGGATGCTCTTATCGGCGTCGTCACCGGCCGAAGGCTGGGTATGGGACGGGCACACGAATTCCATGCTTCCCTCCGGATTGGTGCGGGAAAGCACCATGCCTTTCAGGAAGACGCATTCGTTGCCCGCAACCACGGCGTTGGTGAGTTTGCGGGTTTCGGGGCTGTCAATCTCAAAGGTCTCGCAAATGGGGAAAGGATATCCCTCCACAACTACTTCCTCACCGGCCTCCTGGATGAGCTGGATGCTCCGGGTCAGTTCGTCCGAGGCAGGGCTGGTAACCTGGATCCAGGCCGTGCGGACCTGGGTCCTGGAATTGGCGCTTACACTTACATGGATGTCTTTATTGGCCTGCCCCGCCTGGGCACTCAGGGTAACCCATGTGACGGCCTTCCCGTCCGGGTCGGTCACGGAAACATTCCAATAACAGTTAGAGGTAATGGTGAAGGCATCTTCCGACGCCTCGGCAGGAACATTGATCTGCTCCTTGTCCACTTTCAGTTCCGACTTGTTGATGCCGGTACCGATGGGGTTCTCCTTGTCGTTTTCGCAGGAGGAAAACAAAGCGAGAAACAAGAGGGTAACGAGTAAATAGCGTTTCTCCATAGTTATGTGGTTAACAATTACAATTCGTGCCTGGTTGGCAATACAAAATTACACACAAAAACACCCCATTATACCACACATTTCCCCAAAACAAGGTTTTTCAAGAGCTTGTTTTTACATTTACGCGTTGATTACCAATGCATTATTTTCTAAGGCAAATTGTTGAAAAACAAGAATTTTTATGTACCTTTACGGCATGAAAAAGATTGTTTTTCTCCTTTTCACGGGTGTTTTCGCCTGGGTATCCTGTTCCCGCGAGCAGCAGGTGCTGGATGCCCTGGACCAGGCATTGCTTTCCCATTCCTATTACGACTCCCTGTATGTGCAGCAGCAGAACCGACTGCGGCAACTGTATCTTCAGGAGCGTTCCGACTCCCTGAAATGGGAGCGGGCCTATGACCTGGAAAAGATTCTCTTCTACCACGACATTGACTCCTGCTACCGCTATGTGAAGGAGATGATGCGCCTGGACGGGGGCCATCCGCTGCGAAAAGGAATCGGCCAGTCCTGCTATGCCAATATCCTGTTCAAACTGGACTCTCTTACCATTGCGAACGATGTACTGGAAAAAGTAGACACGGCCGCACTGGACAACGAGGGATATGGCATCTACGCCTTTGCCGCCTATCACATTTACGGGAAACTCAAAATTGAGCATCCGGAATATGCCGCCCGGCAAAACAGAATCGTAGAGAAGTGGTGGCAACGGGACTCCACCGCCATCGAATGCGCCTACTACCACAATGCACCGCTCAACGAGGCCGGCCGCTACGACCAGGCCATCGAAAACCTGCTGTCCTGCGAATTGCATTCGCTCAACGACACCACCAAGGCCAACTATTTCCTGGGGTTGGAATATTCCTTTAAGGGAGACAACCGGAACGCCATCCGCCACCTGGCCCAGTCGGCCATCTACGATATGCAGCTGTCCGTCAAGGCCTACCGGGCCCTGTACGAACTGGCGCGCCTGCTGTTCCGGCAGGGCGACATCCGCCGGGCCGACCGCTATATGCGCATTGCCCAGCAGGACGCCATTTCCTCACACTACGCCGTGCAGTACGAGGACATCATCCACTCCCAGCTGGAAATCATGAACGTGCTGCTCCTGCAGGAAAAACAGAAGCGGAAGGCTTTCGTGCTGTTCTCTCTCACGTCGGCCCTCCTGCTGGTTGTCGCCCTCGTTTCCCTCATGCTGCTAAGCAATTATTCCAAGCGGCTGGACCGTTCCCGCGCCAAGGTGAACGAGGTTTCCCAAATCAAGGACGGCTTCCTGGCGCACTACATGGAAAAATGCGTGGACTACTTGAACAAGGTGGACGACTACCGCTCCTCGCTGCGGCAAACCGCCAAGAACGACGGTCAGGCGGCGGTAATGGCCATGCTGCGCAAACCTTCCTTTGCTGACAGTGAATTCCACGACCTCCTGGCGGCCTTCGACAATACCTTCCTGGGTATTTTCCCGGACTTTGTGCAGCGGGTGAATGACCACATGCAGCCCAGTCACCAGCTATCCCTGCCGGAAGAGGGCAGGCTGTCTACCGAACTGCGCATCCTGGCCCTTATCCGTATGGGTATCCCTCAGCGGCAGAAGATAGCCAAGGTCCTGAACATGTCAGTGACCACGGTCTACTCCTACCACAGTGTTCTTCAGAAGCACTCCCTGCACCCGGACGCATCCTTCGACAGCATCATAGCCCGGCTATAGGGGATTGAGAGACAGCTATTCCTGCCAGGACGGCGGCCAGGATCCAGACCTGGGTCTGGGTCAAATCCGGGAGGGAGTCGATGAATTGATCCACAACAGTTTACTTTATGTTGTACTTGCGGAGTATCCTGAGCAGTTTTTTCTCGATGGACTGTTCCCAGAGCGTGTATCCGTAATTGTCGGGGTGGATACCGTCTACCGAAGCCTCGTGGCTGGGCGGGCAGGCGTCGGGCGTAATGAAATACACGTCCCGGTATTTCTTCCTGCCTTCGGGGGTTGATTTCATCTCGTTGAAAATGCGGGCAGCCATGTCCATCTTGGCCTGCTCCTTTTCGTCCTCGGCCGTGTTGAAGTTGCGCTTCTCCCGCCAGATGGTCTGCTGGAAAATGAGCGGCTTGCCGGGATGGGAGGCCAACATACGGTCGATGAAGGGGACCAGCCGCACGCGGATGGCATCGGCCCGGGGATTGGAGAAGGAGTCAAAGACAAAGGCATCGGCCTCTACGTCTTCCAGCACGTCGCAGAAGTAATCCTGCAGCATACAGCGGCCGCTGCAGCCCAGGGAGAGCATCTGCAGGCCCGTGGAACGGGAGAACTGGGCGGGATAGGCCATGCCGGCGCGGGTGGTGCTGGACCCGTGGGTGAAGCTGGACCCCCAGATGGCAATGCGGTGGCGGAAGGGATTGCCGATGGCCTCCAGGGTGGCGCCCTTCTCAACGCCTACCCGGATGGAGCGTTCCTCGCTGTAGGTGGGGAAATACAGCAGGCACTCATGCTCACTGCCGTCCATGTCCGTAATGAGCGTGAGCGGCTGGTCCAGTTTGGTCCGGCCGTTTACGCCCGCGGCGGCCCAAAGCCATTTTCCGTCCCTGCGGATGTACAGGTCATATCCGCGGGCCGAAATCATGTTGGTGTTCACAGGGTCGTCCATCTGGCCGTATTGTGTGAGCACGCTGATGCTCCGGCTGTTGGTGCGGAACACGCAGGCCATGCCGGAGGACATGCGCACCAGCAGGTTTTCCCGCGTGGTAAAGCCCTTGTACAGGGTGGTGTCTACCCGGTGATAGGGGTTGGCCGTCCTGCCGGGCATCAGCTTGCCCACCAGGGTGAGCTCGGCGGCTTCCGTGTACACGTACTCTACGGTCTGGGCCTGCGCAGCCAGCATGCCGGCCGCCAGCAGGAAAAGGAATAACAGGGTCTTTTTCATAGTATGCAAATTTACAAAAAAACTCCTTGGTTGCGCGTATTTTTTGCGTTTGATTACCGGGGACCCTCCCGGAAAACCTGCAGACAACGTTATCTGTATTTTTTTACGACTAAATGACGCCGAATCCTTTAGGATTATCGCGAAAAAAACGTATATTTGCAAATTGATTCCGGGAACACCGGTTTCAAGTGGTTAATAGTGAAATTTTAAAACCTGAAATATGATTTTCCCTCTTCTTCAAGCAGACTTGCTGGATGCAGCCGTAGACACCGTTGCAAAGGCCCCGGAAGCGGTGGCCCCTATCCAGCCCACCGTTATGAGCGAAAGCCTCTGGTCCATGTTCAACATGGGCGGTCCCCTCATGTGGGTTCTCCTGGCCTTGAGCATCCTGGCCATCTACCTGATTGGCCGCAAATGGTGGGTTATCAACACCGCCTCCAAGATCGACCCGCACTTCATGCAGGACATCCGTGACTACATGACGGACGGCAAAACCAAGAGTGCCATCACCCTTTGCCAGAAATACGACAATCCGGTGGCCCGCATGATCGAAACCGGTATCCGCCGTCAGGGTCGTCCCACCGCGGACATCCAGAGCGCCATCGAAAACATCGGCAACGTGGAAGTAGCCCGTCTGGAGAAGGGCCTTCCGCTCCTGGCCACCATCGCCGGCGGCGCCCCCATGATCGGTTTCCTGGGCACCGTGATGGGCATGGTGCAGGCCTTCTTCAACATGTCCAAGGCCGGCAACAACATTGACATCACCCTCCTCAGCGGCGGTATCTACACGGCTATGCTCACCACCGTGGGCGGTCTTATCGTAGGTATCATCGCCTACTTCGGCTACAACTGGCTCACCTCTAAGATCGGCGACCTGGTGTACAAGATGGAAAGCTCCACCATGGAGTTCATCGACATTACCATCAACGAAGAAAAGGCCGAATAACCTATGGCACTCAAGAGAAACACCAAAGTAGATGCGCAGTTCGCGGTATCCAGTATGACGGATATCGTGTTCCTGCTGCTGATCTTCTTCCTGGTGACCTCCACCCTCATCAACCCCAACGCGCTCAAGCTCCTGCTCCCCAAGAGCACGGGCCAGGTGAACGCCAAGGCTACGGTGAGCGTGAGCATCAAGGACTGGGGGAACGACACCTACACCTACCATGTGAACGGTGCACAGGACCCTATCCCCTACGACCAGGTGGAAGAGGAACTCATTTACCTGCTCTCGCAGGAGGAAGATCCCACCTTCTCCATTTTCAGTGACCAGACGGTTCCTGTAGGAGAGGTTGTCCAAATGATGAACATCGCCAAACGGAACCACTACAAAGTGATTCTGGCAACCCAACCCGAGTAAGTATGCATCCTTACCAGCGCACCCGCGAAAAACGCGAAAAGAACGCCAACGTAACCGGCATCCTGGTTACGTTGGGCATTCATGCCGCCGCGCTGGTGGTGCTCTTCACCAGCGGACTCACCTATCTGGATCCCCCGCCGCCGGAGCGCACTTCCCTGCTGATTGAATTTGAAGAAGAGGTACCCGAGGTCAAGCCCATTGAAACCAAGATTGGCCGCGAACCCCAGGCAGAGGAAGTGGACCTGACGAAGGATGTGGAACTGGTCCAGAAGGCGGAGGCCCCTACCGTGAACGACCGGCCCAACGTGACACCCGCCACCAAGCCGGACACCCACGGAGACGTGGAAGCTCCCACGCCCAAGGTAGAAGAGCCCAAGCTGGACCCGCGCGCCTCGTTCCCCGGCATGAGCAAGAAGGACAACAGCGCCACCACGCCGCACAGTGCAGCAGAAGCCTCGGAAGGGTTCAAGGCCGGCCAGCCGGACGGCAACACCCGGGAGGGCAAGACGGAAGGCAGCGCCAACGCCCACGTGAAAGGACGTAACGTAGTGGGCTCACTTCCCCGCCCCACCTACGCCTCCCAGACGGAAGGCATCGTGGTGGTGCAGGTAAAAGTGGACCAGTACGGCAACGTCACGGAAGCCATCCCCGGTGCAGAAGGCACCACAGTAACAGACAAAACTTTATGGAACGCCGCGCGTAACGCCGCCATGAAAGCCCATTTCAACATGGACGCCCATGCCCCGGCCGTGCAGAGCGGCACCATCACTTATATTTTCAAACTCAAGTAATCGACGTGAGTCGAGTAGTGTATTTATCTTATGGAAGAAAACAAAAAGCATACGCGCACGCGTATAGCGAGAAGGCCTTCAGAAGGCCACGCAGAAAAAGTGGATTACAGCACCAGCCGCAGCTTCGATTCTGAAGAGCGGCCTGCCCGCCGGTACTCCCAGGACCGTTCCAATCGTCCCCGTCGTGCAGACGGCGACCGCAAACCTTTCGGAGAGCGCAAAGCTTACGGAGAGCACCGGACCTATGGCGAACACAAGCCCAACGGTGAGCACCGTGGTAACGGCGAACACAAATCCTATGGCGAGCACAAGTCCTACGGCGAGCGTAAAAGCTACGGGGACCGCAAGCCTTACGGCAGCAAGCCCGCTGGCCGCAGCGGCTACGGAAAACCCAGCTTCGGCGGTTCCAAGCCTGCCGGTCGCAAACCGTTCAACAAGCACAGCGAGGCCGATGCCGGCATGAGCGCCATGCTCAGCCGCAAGCCCCAGGTGAACGGCCGCTACAGCGACGACGACACCGTGAAGACGGAAATACAGGAAGTAGTCCGCCTGAACAAATTCATCGCCAATTCCGGCGTTTGCTCCCGTCGCGAGGCCGACACCCTCATCCAGAGCGGTGTGGTTACCGTGAACGGCGTGGTAGTCACGGAACTGGGCACCAAGGTGAATGTCCTCAAGGACGATATCCGCTTCAACGGAGAACGCCTCAAAGGCGAAGAGAAAGTGTACATCGTGATGAACAAGCCCAAGGGCTATGTAACCACCGCCAGCGACCCTCACGCGGAAAAGACCGTGATGGAGTTGCTGAAGGGCTGCCCTACCCGCGTATTCCCCGTGGGCCGGCTGGACAAGAACACCACCGGCGTGCTCATGTTCACCAACGACGGAGAGATGGCCGAACATCTCACCCACCCCTCCTACAACAAGAAGAAGATTTACCAGGTGGTGCTGGACGCGCCCCTCAAGGAAGAAGACCAGCAGAAGATTCTCGCCGGCATCGAGCTGAGCGACGGTGTGGTTGCCGCCGATGAACTGGAATTCATCGACGCACACGACCACCGCCAGCTGGGCATCGAGATCCACTCCGGGAAAAACCGCATCGTCCGCCGCATCTTCGAGTCCCTGGGCTACGAAGTCCGCGCCCTGGACCGCGTTTACTTCGCCGGCCTCACCAAGAAAGGCCTCAAGAAGAGCGACTGGCGTTACCTCACGGAAGGAGAAGTGAACATCCTTAAAATGGGAGCTTACGTATAGCCTATGGCACACAGAGCTGGTTTCGTCAATATCATCGGCAACCCCAACGTGGGGAAAAGCACCCTTATGAACGCCCTGGTGGGTGAGAAACTTTCCATCGTCACCGCCAAGGCACAGACCACCCGTCACCGCATCATGGGTATCGTGAGCGGCGAGGATTTCCAAATTGTGTACTCGGATACGCCCGGTATCCTCAAGCCCAATTACCGCCTGCAGCAAAGCATGTTGAACTTTGTGGACACGGCCATTGGCGATGCCGACATCATCCTGTACGTGACGGACGTGGTGGAAAAAGGAGACAAGAACGACGCCTATATTGAGAAACTGCGCAAAGTGGGCTGCCCGGTGGTAGTGGTCATCAACAAGATCGATCTCTCCACGCAGGACAAGGTGGTGGAACTCATGGGCTGGTGGAAGGAACAACTGCCAGCCGCGGAGATTATCCCGGCATCGGCCCAGGAGAAATTCAACCTGGACAGCATCCTGGAAGCCGTGAGCAGCCGCCTGCCGGAAGCACCGGCCTGGTTCGACAAAGACCAGTTCACGGACAAGAACCTTCGTTTCTTCGCTTCCGAAATCCTGCGGGAGAAGATTTTCCTCAACTACAGCGAGGAAATCCCTTACTCCTGCGAGGTGGCCATCGAAGCCTTCCACGAGGGAGAAGACCGCTATGAGATTTCCGCCGTCATTTACGTGATGCGGGATTCCCAGAAAGGAATCATCATCGGCAAGGGCGGTAAAATGCTCAAGAAAGTGGGCACGGAAGCCCGCCTGGAAATGGAAGACTTTTTCCAAAAGAAGGTATTTTTGAGTACCTTTGTCAAAGTGGACCCCGACTGGCGCGAGAGCCGCAAGGAACTCCGCCGCTTCGGTTATGAATATTGATCGAAGCCGATAAATCTAAACCTAAAACAACTTATGGCAGAAGATTGGGACGACATCAAGCCCTCCCCGGAAGAGGACGACGAGGAACTGGGAGAAGACGCTGCTGCGTCGGGCAAATTTGAGAAACTGCTGGGAAGCGATTCCAGCAAGTACAAGCTGTCCGGCATGTTCAAGGAATGGTACCTGGACTATGCGTCTTACACCATCCTGGACCGCGCCGTGCCGCACATCGTGGACGGTTTCAAACCGGTTCAACGCCGCGTATTGCACACCATGGCCCAAATGGACGATGGCCGCTACACCAAGGTGGCCAACATCGTGGGCCAGGCCATGCAGTACCATCCGCACGGTGATGCCTCCATCCTGGGCGCCCTGGTCACGCTGGGCCAGAAAGGCCTCCTGATCGACTGCCAGGGTAACTGGGGTAACATCCTCACCGGAGACTCCAACGCCGCCCCGCGTTACATCGAAGCCCGCCTTTCCAAGTTTGCCAAGGAAGTGGTTTTCGATAAAAAAGTAACGCCCTGGATGACCTCTTACGACGGCCGCAACCAGGAGCCCACGGAACTGCCCGTGCGTTTCCCGCTGCTGCTGGCCCAGGGTACAGAAGGCATCGCCGCCGGCCTCAGCTCCAAGATCCTGCCCCACAACTTCAACGAACTCATCGACGCCTCCATCGCCATCCTGAAAGGCAAGCCCTACGAGATTCTCCCGGACTTCCCCACCGGTGGCATCGCGGACTGCTCCAAATACAACCAGGGCAAGCGTGGCGGCATGGTGAAAGTGCGTGCCCGCATCAACAAGGTGGACAAGAGCACCATCACCATCACGGAAATCCCCTACGGAAAAACCTCGCACGCCATCATCGACAGCATCCTCAAGGCCAAGGACAAGAAGAAAATCAACATCAAGAAGATTGACGATATGACCACCGACAAGGTGGAAATCATCATCCATCTTCCTGCCGATGTTTCTCCGGACAAGACCATCGACGCACTGTACGCCTTCACCGAGTGCGAAACCAAGATTGCGCCCAACGCCTGCGTGATCCGGGACAACAAGCCGGTGTTCCTCACCGTGAACGAAATCCTGGAATACGACACCTATCACACGCGGGACATCCTCAAGGCCCAATTGGAGTACAAACTCGCCGAACTGGAAGACGACTGGCACTACACTTCCCTGGAGCGCATCTTCTTCGAGAACCGCATCTATAAGGTGTTGGAACAGAACCAGATGAGCTGGGAAGAGCAGCTGGACGACATCCTGTCCCAGATGAAGAACTACGAGGACCTGCTCCATCGGCCAATCGTGATGGAAGACATCCTCAAGCTGGTGGAAAAACCGGTGCGCAAGATTTCCAAGTTCGATACCAAAGCCCTGGACGAGAAAATCTACGCCCTGGAGGACCAGATGAAGGAAGTGCAGGACCACCTGGACCATCTGACGGAGTTCACCATCGACTGGTTCAAGAACCTCAAGGCCAAATATGGCGCCCAGTGGCCGCGCCTGACGGAAATCTCCTCGCTGGAGAACATCACCGTCACCAAGGTGGTGTCCAACAACGCCAAGCTGTACGCCAACCTGGAGGAAGGTTTCGTGGGCATCGGCCTGCGCCGCGACGAAGGCGAATACGTGTGCGACTGCTCGGACCTGAGCGAGATTATCGTCATCGCCAAAGACGGCAAATTCCGCGTCACCAAGGTGGCGGACAAAGCCTTCTTCTGGAAAGACCTGCTCTATGCCGGCGTCTTCAACCGCGGCGACGAGCGCACCATTTACAACGTGATTTACCGCGACGGCAAGGGTCCGGCCCATTATGCCAAGCGTTTTGCCATTACCTCCGTCACGCGTGACAAGGACTATGACATCACGCCCGGAGCCGATGGCACCCGCATCCTCTGGTTCACCGTGAACCACAACGGAGAAGCGGAAACCGTGCGCATCCAGTTCCGTCCCAAGAAGGGCCTCAAGAAAACCAGTATGGAGTGGGACTTCAGTTCCCTGGCCATCAAGGGGCGCGGTTCCCGTGGCAACCTGGTGACCAAGAACGCCATCGCCAAAATCCAGCTCAAATCCAAGGGTATCACCACCCTGGAAGGCAAGGACATCTGGTGGGATCCGGACATCCAGCGCCTCAACGAGGAAGGCCGCGGCGAACTGCTGGGCAAGTTCTCCGGAGAGGACCGCGTACTGGCTGTCTTTGCCGACGGTTCCTATTACACCACCTCGTACGACCTGGTGAACAAGTACCAGGGCGACGTAGTTCGTGTAGAGAAATTCGACCCTGCCCGCATTTACTCCGTCCTGTACTGGGACAATTCCGCCAAAGCGTTCTATGTCAAGCGCTTCAGCTTCACGGAAAGCAACAATACTCCCGTGCTGTTCATCTCCGAGAGCCGGGGTTCCCGCCTGGTGGATATTTCCTCGGACCTGCACCCGCAGATGGTGCTGACCTTTGGCGGCAAGTTCAAGCATCGTGAGCCGGAAACCGTTGACGTAGAAGAATTTATCGCCAAGAAAGGCCTTACCGCAAAGGGCAAGAAGTGCTCCAATATGGACCTGAAGATGGTGGAATTCGGCGAGCCGCTTCACAAGCCGGAGGACGACCTGGAGCCTGAGGCCCCCATCGTGGCGGAAGGCTTGGAGGAAGAGGCCATCGACATGGATTTCCAGCCGGAAGACATCCCTGCGGAGCAGATCGAGCAAACCGGCCAGGCAGCGGATCTCTTGAAAGATGCGCCGGCCACAGACCAGGGTGCCGTAGACTTTGACGATTGGGAACCTACGCTGTTCTAAGAGTTACAGGCAATCGATAATAATTTCGTCCGCGATTTGCTCCGGAGTGAGGCCGTCCGTGTTCATGGTAACATGGGCGGCTTTCTCATAAAGAGGTTCGCGCGCGGCAAAGCGTTCCGCCAGGTGCTCGTCGGCCAGCGGACGGGCGGTGGCATCGGCAGAAAGCCTTTCCTTAATACTTTCCAACGAGGCTTGCAGATAGATGCAGGTGGTTTTTTCCTGCAAGAGCCGGATGGCGCCGGGCACAGTGACGGTGCCGCCGCCGAGGGCCAGGACAGCCGTATTTTCTGCATACTTGTTCACCGTCTGCTCCAGCGCCTGCTTCTCCATGTGACGGAAACCCTCCTCCCCGTCGGAGGCGAAAATGGCGGGAATGGAACGGCCGGCTTTCTTGACGATAACCTCGTCCAGGTCCAGGAAAGGACAGCCCAGGGCATCGGCCAAAAGCCGCCCTACCGAGGTTTTTCCGGAGGCCATGAAGCCTGTCAGAGCGATGAGCATAAGCGCAAATAATGGTTCTGAACAAAGGTACGCATCTTTGCGCGTATTTGCAAAAATGAGACAGATTCGCTAACTTTGTACGACTATGGGCTCTGTAGACAGACAATGGACCGTGAAAGAGGCGCCGGCGCCGGAACGCGTCGAGCAACTCGCTACGGAACTCGGAATCGACCGGGTGCTCGCGGCGCTGCTTATCCAGCGCGGCGTGTCCACGTTTGAACAGGCCCGTACTTTCTTCCGTCCCCGCCTGGAGGACCTCCACGACCCTTTCCTCATGACGGACATGGACAAGGCAGTGGAACGCCTGCATGCGGCCATCACTTCCGGTGAAAAAATCCTGGTCTATGGCGACTACGACGTAGACGGCACCACCGCCGTGGCGCAGGTGTACTCCTTCATCAAGCACTTCACCTCCAAAGTCCAGTTCTACATTCCGGACCGCTACGACGAAGGCTACGGCCTGTCTTACAAGGCGCTGGACTGGGCCTCGGACAACGGAATCGGCCTGGTCATCACGCTGGACTGCGGCATCAAGGCCATCGACAAGGTGGAATATGCCCGTACCAAGGGCATCGAGGTCATTATCTGCGACCACCACCTTCCTGAGGAGGAACTGCCCGGTGCAGTGGCCATCCTGGATCCTAAGCGGGAGGACTGCCATTATCCCTTCGACGACCTTTGCGGTTGCGGCGTGGGCTTCAAACTGGCCCAGGGCTATGTACAGAAATACGGCCTGGAATTCTCCCTGCTGGAACCGCTGCTGGATTTGCAGGTGGTTTCCATCGCCTCGGACCTGGTGTCCATGACCGGTGAAAACCGCATCCTGGCGCACTTCGGCCTCAAACGCCTGAACGAGAATCCCCGCAAGGGCCTGCTGGCCATGATCAACCTGGCCAAGCTGGAGCCCGGCCATATCGGCATCGACGATATCGTCTTCAAAATTGGTCCGCGCATCAATGCGGCGGGTCGAATGGAAAGCGGCCGGCTGGCAGTGGAACTGCTCACTGCCACGGATGACCGCACGGCTATCCGCATCGGCGAGCAAATCAACGACAACAACAACGAGCGCAAGTCCATCGACCGGGAAATTACCCAGGAAGCGCTGGAAATGGTGCAGAACGGACTGGCGCTGGCCACGGAAAACGTGACCATCGTCTATAACCCCACCTGGAACAAAGGTGTGGTGGGTATTGTGGCATCCCGCCTGGTAGAGGCTTATTACAAGCCCACCGTGGTGCTCACCAAGAGCAATGGCTTTGTTACCGGCAGCGCCCGCAGCGTGCAGGGATTCGACCTGTATTCGTCCATCGAAAGTTGTGCAGACCTGCTGGAAAACTTCGGCGGGCACATGTATGCGGCCGGCCTTACCATGAAGGAAGAGCGTCTGGAGGAATTCTGCCGCCGGATGGACAAGTTCGTGGCGGGCAACATCACGCGCGAGGAACTCACGCCTGTAGTGGAAATCGACGCCAAACTGGACTTCTCCCAGATTACGCCCAAATTCACGCGTATCCTCAAGCAGTTCCAGCCCTTCGGCCCCGGCAACAGCAATCCGGTTTTCCTCACGGAGGACGTGTACGATGCCGGCAACGGCCGCAAGGTGGGCGCAGGTGGCGTACACCTCAAGCTGGATTTGATGCAGGAAAGCCAGCCGTACCGCCAGATTGCCGCCATCGGCTTTAACATGGCCGATAATTACGAATACATCAAGGCCGGAAACCCCATCGACATTTGCTATTCCATTGTGGAAAACTTCTACCGTGGTTCTTCCACCGTCCAGCTCCGCCTCAAGGACGTCCGCGAGCGCGACGAGCTCATCTAATCTATAAGATATAACCGACTTCCTTGAAGCGGTAATAACGATACGGCTTGCCGGGGGCTTCCAGGTCTTGGATGCACAGGCGGCCGTCAGGTTCTACACCCTGGATAACACCCACGTACTCACGCTCCATAAGGTAGTCGTGATAGTGTGCCTGCACGTCCTTGTTGAACAGGTGGCTGGAATAATTGGAAAACAGTCCCCCGCGCTCTTTGGCGTCAAATAAATCCGGCAGCCGGTCCTCGAATGCGGCCATCAGCTGCTCCAGGCACTCCTCCAGGGAAAATTCTTCTCCCAGGCAGCACCACAGGGAAGTTGCATTGGCCAGCTGGGAAAACACCCGCTGATTGACGTTCAGCCCTACGCCGACAACCGCCGCACTTACCCACTCCCCTTTCAGGCTGTTTTCGATGAGGATGCCGCAGATCTTGTTTTTCCCCACATACACGTCATTGGGCCATTTGACCTTGCACCAGATCCCGTGGCTTTGCAGGAAATCCGCCACCACTACGGAAATGAGGTAGTTGAGCCAGTGCACCTGTGAGGCATGCAACTCCCCTTTCCCGAACTTCAATACGATGGAAAAGGTGAGATTTTTCCCCGGTTCCGTGAACCAGGTGTTGCCCCGCTGTCCCCTGCCGGCGGTTTGTTCCCGGGCTGCGAGGACGGTAAGGGACGGCAGTTCCTCCAGACGCCGCAGCGCCTCGGAATTGGTAGAGTCGATGGTGTCCAGCCAGAGAAGGTTCATTCCACGTCCTGTAACGGTTCGTTGAAAGGCTCCAGGAAGGGATTGTACATGCCTTCCCGGGCGATGGAAGTAGGCTGGCCGTGACCGGGAATCACATCCGTTTCCCCGGGCAGGTTCAGCAGCCGTTCCTTAATGGAGGTCATGAGGACGTCATAATCGCCTCCGTAAAGGTCTGTACGGCCGATGCTGCCGGCAAACAGCGTATCCCCGCAGAGCAGGAGGCTGTTCTCTTCCGAATAATAGCACACGCCCCCGCGCGAGTGACCGGGCGTATGAATCACCTTCCAGGCGGTGCCGGCCGTGGTGATGACGTCGCCATCGGCAATATCTACCGTTTTAAAGTCGTGCTGGAGGAAGGAGAAGGACGACGTGGCATGCGCACTGCCCGTGACATTGTTCATGGTGTCGATATCCAGCGGATGCAGATATACGGGCACATCGTACACGGCCAGGAGCTTGGCGACGCCCCAGAAATGGTCGAAATGGCCGTGCGTGAGCAGGATGGCGTCCGGCGTGAGCCCATGACTTTGGAAGAAGCTTTGCAGCTGATCCATCCCGTCCTGCGAAGACATGCCGGGATCTACCACCGTACAGGCATGCTGGCCATCGGTCCACAGTACCACACAATTGGTTCCCAGCGGGTTGAAGGTAAATATTCTGGAATGTAACATAATCGGCTTTCAATTGGCATTGCAAATTTACGATAATTTTACCAACTTTGTAGAATAAAGCGCCGCACGTATGCACATTGGAATCGCAGGAAATATCGGCAGTGGGAAAACCACCCTCACTACCCTTCTGGCCCGCCATTACGGCTGGACGCCCAAGTTCGAGTCGGTCACCTATAATCCGTACCTGGCCGATTATTACGCGGACATCAAGCGCTGGTCCTTCGCCCTGGAAATGTATTTCCTGCAGCAGCGCCTGCACGACGTCCTGGAAATCGCCAAATCCAAGGAGGTCATCATCCAGGACCGCACCCTTATGGAAGGCGTGAACATCTTCGTGGCCAACAACTACGCACAGGGCAACCTGACGGAACGGGACTACAACACCTACATGGACACCTACAACGTGATGATGGAGGTGGTGAAGGAACCGGACCTCATGATTTACCTCCGTTCCGGCATCGAGCACCTGGTGTACCAAATCCAGAAACGCGGCCGGGACTATGAGCAAAGCATCTCCATCGACTATCTGAGCGGCCTCAACGAACGGTACGAAAAGTGGATCGCCGGCTACAAAGGCAAACTCATTATTGTCGATGCCGACAATCTGGACTTCCTGGGCCGGCCGGAGGACTTTGCCACCATTACGGACCGGATAGACGCAGAATTGTTCGGCCTGTTTTAACCTTCTCCCGTGAAATAAACAAATACATCATATTATGCATATAGCAATTGCAGGTAATATCGGCAGTGGAAAAACCACGCTCACCAAAATGCTGGCAGCCCACTACGGCTGGACGCCCAAGTTTGAATCGGTAGACTTCAACCCCTACCTGGCCGACTTCTACGAGGACATGGAACGCTGGTCGTTCAACCTCCAGGTCTATTTCCTGAACAAACGCTTCCAGGACGTGGTAGAAATTTCCAAGCACAAGGAAGTGATTATCCAGGACCGCACCATCTACGAGGACGCCCGCATCTTTGCGCCCAACCTCCACGCCATGGGCCTGATGTCCACGCGCGACTTCGAGAACTACAGCGACCTGTTCGACCTCATGATGTCCCTGGTGAACCCGCCGGATCTCCTGATCTACCTGCGTTCCAGCATCCCCAACCTTATTTCCCAAATCCAGAAGCGCGGCCGTGAGTACGAGCGTTCCATCCGTATCGACTACATCACCGGCCTCAACCAGCGCTATGAGGACTGGATCAAGGATTACAAGGCACGTCTGCTCATCGTGGACGTGGACAACATCAAGTTCGAGAACAAGCCGGAAGACTTCCAGCTCATCACCGACAAAATCGACGCGGAGCTGTACGGCCTCTTCCCCACCGAATAACCTATACTTCTATGGCAGAAAGAATTACCATCATCGACTTTGTAGAGAAGTACTCTCACAAATATGAAAACTTCGTATACCTCCGCGAGAAGGTAAATGGCAAGTGGAAAGAAATCACCCAGGGCCAGACCCGTGAAGAGGCTTACCGTATCGGTGCAGGCCTCATGTCCCTGGGCGTCAAGAAAGGAGACCGCATCGCCCTTCTGTCGGAAAGCCGCGCCATGTGGATCCTCGCCGAGCTGGGTGCCATGTACGCCGGAGCAACGGACGTTCCCCTGTCGGTGAACCTGGGAGAAGGCAAGGACCTTGTTTTCCGTATCAATCATTCGGAAGCCAAGTGGATCCTGGTGTCCGGCAACCACCTGCCCAAGATCCGCGCCATCCTGCCGGAATGCCCCGCCGTGGAAAAAGTGATTGTCTTTGACGATACCGCCTTCGACTACACCTCCCTGGAGCCCAAGGAAATGCGCATCAGCGAAATCCAGAAGATGGGTGACGAATTCCTGAAAGCCCACCGCTCGCAGTTCGAGGCCCGTTTCCGTTCCATCGGCCCGGACGATTATGCCAATATTTCCTACACCTCCGGCACCACGGCCGACCCTAAAGGCATCCTCCTCACCCACCGCAACTATACGGCCAACGTGGAGCAGGGCAACTCCGTCATCAGCGTCAACGAAGGCGAGGTCATGCTCATCATCCTTCCCCTGGACCACTGCTTCGCCCATGTGGCGGGCATGTACACCATGATGATTTACGGTGGCTCCATTGCCTTTGTGCCCATCGGCAAGAATGCCCTGGCAACGCTGCGTAACGTGCCCACCGCCATTTCGGAGGTCCGTCCGCACGTCATGCTTTCCGTTCCGGCCCTGGCCCGCAACTTCAAAAAGAACATCGAGGGCGCCATCAAGAAGAAAGGCGGTTTCACGGAAAAACTGTTCTACTTTGCCCTGAACAACGCCATCAAATACAACAAGGAATACTACAATGCCGGTTCCAACGGTACTTTCTGGAGAAAGCCCCTTGTTTCCCTCTTCGACAAACTGGTCTTCTCCAAGGTGCGCGAGAGCTTCGGCGGCCGCATGCGCTTCTTCGTAGGCGGCGGCGCCCTGCTGGACATCGAACTGCAGCGTTTCTTCTGCGCCGTGGGCATGCCCATGTTCCAGGGTTACGGCCTTACGGAAGCCACGCCCATTATCTGCGCCAACGCCGAGGGTCACGCCCGCTTCGGTTCCTCCGGCCGCATCGTCCGTCCCATGGACTGCGTCATCCTGGACGCCGAGGGCAAGGAAGTGCCCCACGGAACCAAGGGTGAAATCGTCATCCGCGGTGAGAACGTCATGGCCGGTTACTGGAAGAATCCCAAAGCCACGGCAGACACCATCATCGACGGTTGGCTGCACACTGGCGACATGGGCTACATTTGCCCGGAAGACCCTGAATTCCTGTATGTCGTAGGCCGCTTCAAGAGCCTCCTCATCTCCTCCGACGGTGAAAAATACAGCCCGGAAGGCTTCGAGGACAACTTCACGGAAACCTCCAAGTGGGTGAACGCCTGCGTCCTCCACAACAACCAGAAGCCGTACTGCGTGGCCCTGGTGGTCCCGGACAAGACCGCCCTGGCGGAGGCCTGCCAGAAGCATGGTCTGGACCCGACCAGCAAGGAAGGCAAGGACTACATGCTGGATCTCATCCAGGCCGATGTGGACACCTACAAGAAAGGTGGCAAGCACGAGGGCATGTTCCCGGAGCGCTGGCTGCCCAGTGCCATCGGTATCTGCGACGAGGAATTCACCATCGCCAACAAGATGATGAACTCCACCATGAAGATTGTCCGCGGCAAGGTGGAAGAACATTACGCCGACCTGCTGGACTACATGTACACCGTAGAAGGCAAGGAACTCCACAACCCGCGCAACCTCAAGGCGCTGGAGTAGAGACCGCTATTGGCGGGAGCCGGTGAAGCGGGTGGGATAGTCCCCGAAGAAGAGGGAGAAGTTGAGCATGCTTCCGGTCGCCATGCCGCTCAGATTATTGATCAAATACTTTTGCTGCTCCACGCCGGCCGGCGAATGGGGATAGACGTTGTGTGCGGAGAAAGTGTAAGTATTGCCGGTGCCCTGGACCGTTACGGGAAGAACGGTATCCACGGTGACGGGCATCTGGGGCACGAAGCGGATGCGGTTCAGCCGGATTTCGGCCGTCTTTCCATCCTCGGAGAGGGTGAAGCCCACCTCGATATCCTTGTTCTCATAGTTCTCACCATTGTATTCCACCCATAAGGAGCCCTTGTAGTGAAGCCCCACGGTATAGTCGATGGGAACGCTGTTCTTATTGCATGCGAGCAGGCCAAGAAGGCTTATCAGATAAATCAACTTTTTCATATGATGCGGATTTGAATTCCTAATTGCAGGCTAATCGGTTTTCCAAGCTGGAAAAACTCATTCCCCATGGATTTAAAATAGAAGGCCTTGTAACGCGTATTGGTAAGGTTTTCGCCTTCCAGGAACAGGAGCACGCGGCCCAGTTCCACACTGGCTCGGGCTCCCAGCGTTACATAAAAGGGTTCCACCAGCGTATTTTGCTCGTTCCAGGCGATAGGGCCGATGCCACGCATGTGGGCTTGCAGGCTCACCTTGCTCCAGTTGTAGCCCAAGGCGGCAAAAAGGGTATGCTCCGGACTGTAGGGAATGCGGTTCCCGGCGTAACTGACTGTTCCGTCGGTATATTCCGTGAAGCGGGCGTTGTTCCAGCCCCAGGCGGCGTGGGCGGCAAAGCCTCCCTTGTTGTAACTGACCTGGGCCTCCACCCCGTAGCTGCGGCTTTTACCGGCATTGGTCATCATGCGGCCGGTGGACATGCCGGGAGGAAATACCGTGAGCTGCTGGCGGAGCGCCGTGATGTAGAAGGCATTGACATCGGCGCGGAAACCACCTTTGTGGAAACTGGCGCCCAGCTCGAAGTTCCAGGCTTCTTCCGGCTTGTACTCTGTTCTGTCGGCGCCGATGGAGACCCTTTCGTTGTCGAAGTGCACGCCCAAATCGTCCATCATGCCGTTCATGAGACGGTTTTGGAGGATGTCGGAGAATATCTGCGTGTTAAAACCGCCCGCGCGGTACCCTTTGGTGGCCGATGTATATATCCTGGTATTGGAGAACCCGTTGTATTCGACAGCGAGCTTGGGGAGAAGTACCGGGACGCCATGGGAAAGGGTACCGCGATAATGGTCGGTATAGGGACGAACCGAGCTCATCATGCCGATAAGCTGGTAATGGAGGGAAGCCGTGCAGTCATAGAGCATCTTTGCGCCTTCATAGTCCAGCCTGAGGCCGGCGGTGAATTGCCAGCCGCCTACCGGGAAGTGCGACTCATGGTAAAGAGCCACATTCCAGGTGAGGATGTCAAAGTTGCTGCTGATGAGAAAATCGTTGTCGGGAATATCCAGCGTGCCGATATCCTCCGGGATACCCTTGTTGGCATTGTCCAGGATAAGGGTTTGGATGCCTTCGCGCTTGAACAGGACCGGTGCCTCCATGCGGTTGTACTTGAAAAATGCAAAAGCGCCGCTCGTGGGCTTCCAGTGCGCGAATTTCCGGGTGGGACGGGCGATGATCTCCAGCGTATGGGCGGGACTCAGCTGCGACTGCTGCAGGGTGAAGATGTTGCGGGGCGTGTAGTCCTGGTCCATGCGCATGCGGTCTGCCAGGAACTGGAGCGAAGCAATTCCATCGACCTGTACTTTCTCTCCTTGATACCGCAATTTAAAGCCTTCCAGGACCGTGACGCGGCGGTAACTGCCTTCGTCATTGTAGCTTACCGGATGCTGGACGCCGTCTTTCCAAAGGCCGTAGGCAAAACCGCCTTCGGCCGAGATGCCCGCCTGCAGGAGGTTGGTCATCTGCCACCTTTCCGACAGCGCACGGTCCCAGCGCCAGCGGAGCTGTCCGCCATTGTATGGATTGGCCCAAGCATCCTTATATTCGTTCTTGAACCAGCCTCTGGAATGCCTGTAGCCCAGGCTGAAGGCATGCTCGCCCTGGTGCCAGGAGACCTGCGCCCGCACGTGGTGGGCCAGGCCGTACTCCAGCTGGGCGCGCAGCATCGTTTCCCCATCGGGCGCCTCCGACCGCACGGAAATCACCCCGAACAGGGCGTTGCGGCCGTACGCGGTGCCTTGCGGTCCATGCAAGAAACGGATGGAGGCGATGTCCAGGTAATCCAGGTCGTAGCTGTTCTTGTCCAGGATGGGGAAATCGTCCACATAAAGGCCTACGACCGGGTTTTCCATGCGCGACCCGAAGCCGCGGACGTAGATGGAAGAGGTCATCGAGGAGCCATAGTCCGGCAGGTGGATGCCCGGAACCAGCGCCGGCAAAGCCTTGGGATTGTATACGCCATACTGCTGCAACTGCGTGGACGATACTGTCGTCACAGGAGCGCCGGCAGGCAATTCCTCTTTGGCCGCCGTGGCGTACGATGGGGTAAGCACCGTGTCGATAGGCGAAGCGAGAAGGAGGGATATGAGCGCACTTAGCAGCATACGGAATACAAAGGTAAGAAATTTGTCCGGGACCATTCAGTAGAATAGGAACGGGCATTAGGATATTTTATGCTTTTTCGTAAGGTTCGGCAAATTCTTCGTATCTTTGTGTGCTATGGCAAAGAAAGAGTACATACAGGTGCGGGGCGCGCGGGCCAACAACCTCCAGAACATGAATGTAGACATTCCCAGAGGGGAATTCGTGGTGGTTACAGGCCTGAGCGGTTCCGGAAAAAGCTCGCTGGCATTCGACACCATTTACGCGGAAGGCCAGCGCCGCTACATGGACACCCTGTCCACCTATGCCAAGCACTTTATGGGGATTCTGGAAAAGCCTGAGGTAGAGGAAATCACCGGCCTGAGCCCCATCATTGCCATCGAACAGAAAACCACCGGCAACAATCCCCGTTCCACGGTGGGCACCATCACGGAAATCTACGACTTCCTGCGCCTGCTCTTTGCCAAGGGCTCGCGGGCCTATTCCCCGGAAAGCGGCAAAGAAATGGTCCGCTACACGGATGCCCAGATCGTGGACCTTATCATGAGCCAGTACAGTGGCCGCAAATGTTACCTCCTGGCTCCCGTTATTCGGGGCCGCAAAGGCCACTATCGGGAGCTCTTCGACCAAATGCGCAAACGTGGCTATACGGAAGTGCGCATAGACGGAGAAATCCTTGAACTGCAAGGCGTTACCGCGCTGGACCGGTACAAACCCCACTTCATCGAACTGGTGGTGGACCGGCTCAAACCGACTGCCGGGGATGACCGCCGTGTGCGGGAATCCGTGGCCCGCGCCCTGAACCTGGGAAAAGGCTCCGTGGCCATCCTGGACCAGGAAACCAACAGCCTTGCCCACTTCTCCAAGCATCTTGTAGATCCGGAGAGCGGCCTTTCCCTGCAGGAGCCGCAGCCGCACAGTTTCTCCTTCAACTCGCCGCAGGGCTATTGCCCCCATTGCAAGGGTCTTGGGACCATTGTCGATGTCAACATAGACACTATTATCCCGGACCGCAGCAAATCCGTGGCGGACGGCGGCATCGCGCCGCTGGGGAAGGTACGGGAGAACCGCAAATTCGACATCATCCGGGCCATCGCCCGCAAATACAATTTCAGCCTGTACGATCCCATCGACGCTCTCCCGGACGAGGTCGTGAGCCTGCTCGTCTTTGGCTCGGAGGACCTTTTGCGCGTGGGCGAAGGCAACCTGAGCGAGATGGAAAGCTGGGGCGGGGTCATCGACAATATTGAAGATACGGTCACGTGTCCCGTCTGTAACGGCACGCGGCTGAATGCCGACGCCCTGTGTTTCCGGGTCGATGGCAAAACCATCCCGGAGGTGGCGGCCATGGAAATGACGGAGCTCCGGAAGTGGCTGGATGCCATTCCGGAAGGCTTCAACCAGCGGGAGAAAAACGTCTCGCGGGATATCTTAAAGGAGCTGCGGGAACGCGTTCAGTTCATGCTGGACGTGGGCCTGGACTACCTGTCGCTGGACCGTCCCACCGGTTCGCTTTCCGGCGGCGAGAGCCAGCGCATCCGCCTGGCTACGCAAATCGGCTCCAAGCTGGTGAACGTGCTGTACATTCTGGACGAGCCTTCCATCGGCCTGCACCAAAAGGACAACCGCAAGCTCATTGCTTCGCTCAAAGCGCTGCGGGACGAGGGCAACTCGGTGATGGTGGTGGAGCACGACGCCGAAACCATGCTCAGCGCCGACTGGCTGGTGGACGTGGGCCCCGGCGCCGGTGAAAACGGCGGGCATGTGTGCTTGAATGCCCCGCTGCAGACCCTCCTGAAAGGCAAGAAAATGGATGCCGATACTGCCACACACGCGGTCGTAGGCCAGTCCGTGACGCTGGATTACCTGCTCGGGAAGCGTGCCATTCCCGTTCCCGGCCTGCGCCGCAAAGGCAACGGCCTGTTCCTCACGCTCAAAGGCGCCACGGGCAATAACCTGAAAAATGTCGATGTCAGCTTCCCGCTGGGTTGCCTCATCGGCGTGGCGGGTTTGTCCGGCTCCGGCAAGAGTTCGCTGGTGAACGAGACGCTCATGCCCATCCTCAAGCAAAAGTTCTATCGTTCCAAGGAGCGTCCGCTGCCGTATAAGTCCATCGAGGGGGTCGAGCATATCGACAAACTGATTGAGATTGACCAAAGCCCGATTGGCCGCACGCCCCGTTCCAATCCGGCCACCTTCACGGCCGTTTTCAACGATATTCGGCAGCTATTTGAAGAGACGCCGGACGCCAAAGTGCGCGGCTACAAGGCCGGCGTGTTCTCCTTCAACGTGCCCGGCGGCCGCTGCGAGGAGTGCAAAGGCGCCGGCATCAAGGTCATCGAGATGAATTTCCTGCCGTCCGTGCATGTGGCCTGCGAGGTCTGCGGCGGCAAACGCTACAAGGAAGATACCCTGGCGGTAAAATACAAGGGCAAGAACATCAACGATGTGCTGGAAATGCCCATCAGCGAGGCCTACGAATTCTTCAAGCCCGTCCCCCGCATCGCCGCCAAGTTAAAGGCCCTTGTCGATGTCGGCCTGGGGTATATTCACCTGGGACAGAGCGCCGTAACCCTTTCCGGCGGCGAAAGCCAGCGCATGAAACTGGCCGCGGAACTGTCCCGCCCCTCCACCGGAAAAACCCTCTATATCCTGGACGAGCCCACCACCGGCCTCCACTTCGAGGACATCAACGTGCTGCTGGGCGTGCTCCAGCGCCTGGTCGATGCCGGCAATACGGTCATCGTCATCGAACACAACCTGGATGTGCTCAAATCCATGGACTACCTCTTTGACATGGGCCCCTCCGGCGGCCGCCTGGGTGGAAAAATAGTGGCCCAGGGCACTCCGGAAGAGTTAGCCCTGGACCCCGCCTCCGTTACCGGCCCCTTCCTGAAGGACGTGCTATAGGCCGTGCAAGGATTAATCCTTTTATGCGTTATACTAGCAAACAGTTAACTGAATTGAACGATGAAAAAGGTTTTTGTTTATGTCATGGTGAGCCTGATGGCCGTGGTTTCCTGCTCAAAAGGGGGGAAGGAACCTGCCGTTAAGAATCCCATCACCATATCCTCGCCCAGTCCTACTGAGCAAATAACCAAGGTTGCGCTCTCCAATGCCCAGCAGGAGTATGTACAGGCGGGCAATGCCATGGCTTTCCGTTTTCTCAAGCAGCTCTATGACGGGAAGAACTTGATTTGCTCTCCGCTCAGCCTCCAATACGCCCTGGCCATGACGGCCAATGGCGCCAGCGGGGAAACCTTGCAGGAAATCATCGACTTCCTGGGCTACGGGGACGAGGGCATCGACGCGCTCAATGCCTATAGCAAAATCCTGATGGAACAGTTGCCGGCGGTGGATCTGGATATCACCCTAAAGGTAACGGACGCCCTGCTGGTGAATGATGAGTTTCCGCTGCTCCCGTCCTTTAAACAAGCCGTGGAGGAAACCTACTACGCAGCAGTGGACAACATGGATTTTTCCGACCCGGCGCAAGTGGCGGCCCGCATCAACGAGTGGGCCGGCAGGAACACCAACGGATTTATCGACAAGGTACTGGAGGCGGACGAGATTTCTGAAGATGCCGTTGCCTTCCTGATGAATGCGCTGTACTTCAAGGCCCAATGGGCAGGAAGCGCTCATGATCCCATGTTCTTGGAAAGGAGTACCACCGAAGGGGACTTTACCCTGTCTAGCGGAACGAAGAGCAAGGTAAAGATGATGTGCAACATGGACTATCACCGCTATGCGCCCATGGACGGGTTTACCGTCTTGGCCTTGCCCTACGCCAATCGGAAGTTCTACATGTACTTCCTGCTTCCGGACGATAATAACCTGGCGGGATTGCTGGAGAAACTGCAAAGCACCTCCTGGGAGAAGATTCAGCAAAGCTTCCGGTCGGATGCCGAGGTCTATGTCAGACTTCCCAAATTCGATATAGAAAACAAATTCAATTTGAACGAAGCCCTGAAGGCGATGGGTGTTAAACGCGCATTCCAGAGTGGTCCGGCTCAGTTTGACCGGATGTTTGCCCCGAAAGAGGAGGAATATTATTATTGGATAGGGAAAGTGATCCAAAAGGCGCGTATTTCCGTGGCCGAGTGGGGTACGGAAGCCGCGGCCGTCACTGTTGTAGAAATGGATGGAGCAACGGAGGCCGGTCCGGGTGAAGAGCCCAAGCGGGTCTATTTCTATGCCGACCATCCCTTTGTATTCGCCATCGGGGAATCCACCTCCGGCACCATCCTCTTCGAGGGCGTATACTCTGGGGAATAATCCCGACAAACCGTGCCCGTGGCGGGACTAGTTGTTTGTGATATTGCTTCCAGACACCTCATAGGAGAAATCGAACGAGGAGTAGACAGCATCATAGACACATCCGTCGCACTCTTTGTGTAATAAATCCCAGCGTAAGAGTTGGCATCGCGAAAGAAATTATGCGTAGCTTTTCATACATCTTCATGTTATTTAAAACGTTTAAACCAACGTAGGAGATTTTCTAATCGTTCTTTGAAGGTAAGTTTTACCTGATAAGTCACGTATATTGTTTCAACAGGATTGGGCGATGAGTCGGAGTAAATAGTAATGAGGCCCACATTTTTTTCTTGTGAGTGTCTCTGATTGAAGGTTATGGTAGCCGTTAGCTCGAGAGTCTCATCCGGTAATAGTGTTGTAGGATTAAGGCTGACATCTATGCTCGGGCTGCATGTTATACTGAATAAATTTAAGGGAGAGACACCTTTATTTGTAATGGAAAACGTTTTTTGAATTGGAAGAGAGCGTTTTATTGGTCCTAAAGAAATGCGGTTCGTGGAGGGAACAACCTTGGGACCAGGATTTAACTTGGAAGGATGCGGAACGACAATATGGCTGATGGTACAGAGTCCGTTTCTATATTTCTTTATGCGTCCTGGTTTTTTGACGTAAATAAACAGTGTGTCGAGCCGTTTCCCGTACGTAATACTATTGGCGGTCAATTTGAAGGCTAAACTGTCAAGTGTTTTTCCCGGGATAATGAAAGAAGTACGTTGAAGTTCAATCAATTCGTTGGATGAGGTTATAGCGACCTCTATAGATTTTCGAGAGGAGTTATAAAACCAGAGCATGTTTCCATGTTATTCAAACGGATGCAGAATACCGGCCGAGTATTCTTTATCACTGATAAGAAGACTCTTGCCAATCTTGTAGACGTAATCTTTGGTAGGATTTATGGGACCTCTGACTACATTCCCCTTTATATGAAGAATGAGCGGCTTCGTTTCTGCAGCGAGTGTGACTGTCAGTGTCTTGTCAAATTGATGAGAACCTTCGTTGTTGGCATACCAGACCCGTATTGAGCCGGTCTCACCAGGCCTGATTTCCTTATTTGAGAACTTTACTTCCATGCAACCGCATGCTTTTTTTATATCAACAATGAACAATGGATGTGTTCCGGTGTTCTTGATTTCGAAACTGCAACTGAGTTTACCTTGGTTGTCATAGACGATACCAAAATCATGTATTAGGGTGTTTATCTCATATTGTCTGCCCGATGATTCGGGTTGTGCCTTTAGTACAAATGGGATAAATAGCAGAAGTACATAAAGGGATAATCTACGAATGAGTAGCATTGGGCAGTATTATTCGTTCTCTTCCAGTTGGAACAGTTCATGGACGCTGCAGCCGAAGAAGGCGGCCAGTTTCAGCGCAAGTTTTGTTGAGGGGTTGAATTTCCCGGATTCAATGGCAACTATAGTTTGTCGGCTTACGCCGAGCCCGTCGGCTAGGTCCTGCTGTGTCACGTTTTTCTTCGCCCGTTCAACTTTGAGTGTGTTTTTCATAGGAACGATGTCTACCTGTTTTTCCTTAAGCTAACTTTTAAGATAATGAAATACAGTATGGCAAGGGACATACATAATCTTCCGTTCCAGAAATGATTCATCCTCCATTCCTTGAAGGAGATGTATGCTTCTGCGGGCAGGACCATTTGGATGACGTTAAGTATAATGATGTAAACAAAGCCAAGAACAGCGGCTATGGAAACTGCATTCAAGCGAAGTGATGAAATAAATTCGTCCTCTATTTTTTCTTTTGAAAGGATAGCCACCAGAAGCGATAGTTGTGAAGTGACGCCGAGAACTGAAATTAACGTCCTATTGTAGGAAATATGATTCCATAGGAGAACGAAAGTCATAACAAACATGGTTAGCATAGATGTTACAAAGATTGCAATCGCAATTCTTTGTGCGCTGTGAGGGAAAAGATACTTTTTCATTACTTCTAAGGGGTTGTTCTGTCAAGTTGGCAAGGTTAAACATTTTGACCTATTTCAGTTTGAATGTTCCACAAAAGTATATAAAAATTTACAAAATATCAATTATTATTTACAAAAGAGACGCGATTAGCGCAGCATGCGTTAGGCCGTCTCTTCCGATTAGTTCTTTATTGCTGATATTACTTCTAGTTTTCGTATTCATTACACATAACAATAGCATAGACAGCCGCAAAATGGCCACAGTCAAAAAACCATAAAGCGTCGCACCAGAATTCATTCGCTTTCAATATTTCTTCTTTCATATCTTTGTGAACTCTTTTTTACGCAGTCTTTATACTTTTCACCTCTTCTACGTTCACCCATTGTTTCGACAACTCCACCGTTCCCTGTCATTCCGAGCGACCTCCTTGCTGCGTCAAAGGTTGGTCATACAAATGCAAAAGGTTGGTTTTTGATAACCAACCTTTTACACTAGTATTGAGGTAGAATAGTGTCTAATGGCGATTATCTGTCAATGGTTGGCGGCCTAAAAACCAACCTTTGACAAATGAGGCACCACAAACTCTAACGAAGGCTTCAACCGCAGTCCCCAACAGATTTCATCGTGGGTGTGGCCTTCATAGACAAGGCTCAGGTAATGGTTATCATCCCACCCTTTTGCCTGGAAAATGGAATCTACGCGCTCTTGATAAGGGCCATAGTCGGCATCCAGGAGTTTTGTGCCGTGGTCCATGTAGACACGATGTCCTTCCTGCGACGGTAATCTGTCCATAAGATACTTCTGGAATCCTTTCGCCCAGGCTTCATTTTGTTTCCCCATAGGAAGATAGGCCATGGAAAGATGCGATGACATACAGACTGCACCGGAAAAGACCTCCGGATATTCGCACAGCGCATAGAGAGAAATGAGACCGCCCATGCTGGATCCGGCTATAAAGGTGTGCTCCTGGTCAGTATATGTTCTATAGTGCGAATCGACGAAGGGTTTTAACTCATGGACGACAAACTGAAGATAGGCGTCTCCCTTGGGATCCATGTTGTTCTTAGCCCGAACCTCTTCCGGAACGAATTCACTAACCTTTTGCGGAAAGTACTCATCCAGCCTGTCTTTTGTGTTATCGATGGCAACGACGATGCATGGCGGCAACTCCCCTGCTGCTGTCATTTGCCCCAATACCTCGTCCACGCTCCACTCCTTGTGGTTCCAAGTGGCATCTGCATCAAAAAGCATCTGACCGTCGTGCATATAAATGACTATACACGAATCTCCATTACTGTAATTATCAGGTAACCAAATAGATACGTTTCTTTTTGCGATATATTCCGATTCGAAATCAGGATACCTTTCCAGTGTTCCTGTACTAACCTCCGGGATGCTCTTCTTGGGACGAAGGAACCATACGAAACCGGCAAGAATGGCCAGTATCACCGCTATGACAATGAGGGATATCTTAACACCTTTTTTCATAACCATATAAAACTCAATATGACAATGACGCAGTCTTCAGCGCTGAGCGGAAGGTGGTCCATCACTTTACCTTTTTCACCACTTTGCAGGGATTTCCGACGGCTACGCAATCGGCCGGGATATC
>JBGUPS010000023.1:0-17049 GCA_045130395.1 Candidatus Cryptobacteroides sp. | reverse complement strand
GGTTTCCATCATCGGTGTGGCGTGATGAGCGTCAATGGCTTCCTGGCTCGTCCAACTGTCTATCAGAAGGACTGTCTCCGGATCTTCAGCAGAGAAGAAATAGTCATACCTTAAATTGCCTTCTTCGGCCCTGATGGCTGCAGCTGTCCCGCTACTTTCCATCTCTTCCACGAACTTCCTTGCATTGCCATCCGTACCAGTATAGTATAGGTTCATTGTAATGGAGCCAGAAGGATGTGCCGACCTATTCTTAGGATTGTTTCCGCAACTCATGATAGTGATTAACGCAAGTACAATGGTGATTATTCGTTTCATGCAAATTTCGATTTATCTAATTGTGACGTTGGTGACACTGGGGGTGCTGTAGGTATAGGTGCAGGAGATGGCGAAGACTTCGTCGAGCTCTTTGCGGAGGGCTCCGGCGAGGGTGCCGTCCCCTACTCCGTGAATGAAGATGAGGCGGCGTCCGCGGTGCCTGATGTTATCTCGGATAACCTGGCGGAAGTAGTTCAGCTGGTACTCCAGGGCGGCCCACTCGGGGATGCCTTCGCTGCCGGGGATGCGCTCGATATGAAGGTCGATGGTGAGGTCCCCGGTGTTGTCCTCGAAAACCGGTTCTTCCTTGGCCGCCTTATGGCTGCGGGACGGGATGGCGTTGCGCAGGCGCCGGTCTTCCTCGGCATCGACGGGAATGAACTCGCTGCGGACGGCACGGATGGTGAGGCCGTCGAGTTCCAGTTCATAGTAGCCCTTGCCGAAGCCAGTGATGGTAGCGGTATCATTGGTATCCATCATCCGGACCTTCTGGCCCATGGTAAGGCCTTCGTTCCTGGCGTGCATCTCTTCCTTGCTCTTGAGTTCCACGGAGCGCTTCCGCGGCTGGTTTTGCTGCGGCTTCGGTTCCGGTTCGGGCTCAAGGCTCTTCTTTATTACGCGGAGGTCTTTGAGGTCGGTGAGTTTCAAGCTAGCTCAGGAGTTTCTTGACGATAGTGGAGATGGTGCGGCCGTCGGAAAGACCGGCGAGGGCCTTGTTGGCCGTACCCATTACCTTACCCATATCCTTGATGGATGTAGCGCCTACCTGGGCGATGATTTCCTTGATCTTGGTTTCGACCTCGGCCTCGGAGAGCTGCTTGGGGAGGTATTTCTCCATGACGGCGGCTTCGGCGAGCTCGTTGTCGGCCAGTTCCTGGCGGCCGGCAGACACATACTGCTCGGCGGCCTCCTTGCGCTGTTTGACAAGCTTCTGGATCATCTTGAGGATATCACCGTCGGCGACCTCCTTGGCACCTCCTTCGGAGGTCTTGAAGAGGAGAATTTCGCCTTTGATAGCGCGCACGGCGTTCATGGCCACGGTATCCTTGGCCTTCATGGCGGCCTTGATGTCTTCCTGGATCTGTTGTTCGAGTGTCATATTGCGAGTTCTTTTGTTTCTAGTATACAAATTTACGTTTTTTCTGCGTAACTTCGCTGTATGCAAAGTGTAAAGTATACAGGAACGAACTATGAGGAGGTGAAGGCGCTCTGTGGAGACAAGGTGCTGATGCAATTCGCAACCAGGTTGCGTGACGAAGGGATTACCTTTGCTCCATAAAACCAGAAGCTATGAGAATCGGAATCATTGTCAGATGAAACAACGTCCTGAACACGTAGACATGAAAGGCTCACTGTCATTTCTGCTCCCGATAAGGTCGATTGTGTTTGTCCTGGTGTATATCGTTGGGGCAGGGCTTGTCGGTAAGCATGTCAGCGAAATCAGCAACTGGTGGTCCATAGTGGCCACTGTCGTTAATCTGTTCACCATCCTTCTGCTCATTTATGTTGCGAAAAAGAGCGGACAAACCTATTGGCAACTCATTAACTATCGGAAAGGACAGACTAAAATCCGCGAGATTCTTCTTGTCTGCCTTGTCATCCTGGGCGTGGGCACGGCCGGTATGTATCTGGCAGGATACCTTTGCTATGGTGTTCTACCCTATTCCGCCCCGATGATGATTGCCCCGATTCCCAAAGGGCTCGCCATCCTCAATGTTCTTCTACTGCCGCTCACGACACCCTTTGCCGAGGATGCCCTTTATCTAGGTTGTGGCGTGAACCAGATGAAGAATAAAACTGCGGCCATTCTTGTACCGGCATTTTTCTTCGCGCTGCAGCACTGTTTCATTCCGACCCTGTTCGAAGGCCGTTATATCCTCTATCGGTTCCTTTCCTTTTTACCTTTAACGCTCATTCTGTGCTGGTATTATTATAAGAAACGGAATCCACTTCCTATAATGATCGGGCACGGCATGATTGACATTGCCACTGTCCTGCAGATACTGGGCACCTCTTGCATTCCCGGTTTTTACGAAACCATGTGCGGCATCGGATAAACAACACACTAATCCTCGTTCAAATATTTAACGAGGATTATGCAGTATCTTGTTGATAATCAAAACCTTAACTGCCACCCCGCATCCGGGTGATTCCTAGGCGACCAGCATACCCCTCCTATCCATCGACTTTCATCGAACAAATAGACAGAAATTGCCGGACTCAAAAATAATCACTACTTTTGCCGTAAGAGCTTTGTACAGAGAACCATGAATAAAATAGCCATTCTTGGAGCGGGGAATATGGGCGGCGCCGTGGCGCGCGGTCTTTTGCGCACGATGGACCCCTCCTGCCTCACTGTGACGGCCGCCCATGCGGCAAGCCTGGAGAAATATGCGGCGACAGGCATGGGAACCACCCTTGACAACCGCGCAGCGGCCGCCAGGGCCGATGTCATTATCCTTGGAGTAAAGCCCTGGCAGGTGTACCCGGTCCTGGAACAGATCCGGGAGGTCCTTTCCGGCAAGTTGCTCTTGTCTCTTGCCGCCGGGATTCCCTCGGAAGAACTGGCCGCATGGCTTTCCGGGACAGGCGTACGGGCAGCCTACACTGTCATCCCCAACCTGGCAGCGGAGATTGGAGAAAGCATGACCTTTGCCACCGCCGTTTGCGGGGAGGCCGATGAAGAGGTGACGGCGCTGTTTGACGCCATCGGCAAAACCCTTTTGGTGAACGAGACGCGGCTCAAGGCCGGAATGATGGTTGCGTCCTGCGGAACCGCCTTCGCGCTCCGCTATGCGCGTGCCGCCATGGAAGGAGGCATCCAGCTGGGCCTATACCCGCACGAGGCCCTGGAGGCAGTCCTCCAAACCATGAAAGGCGCGGCGGACCTGACCCTTGTCCATGGGACCCACCCCGAGGCCGAGATTGACAAAGTCACCACCCCCGGAGGCATCACCATACGGGGACTCAACGCCATGGAAAAGGAAGGTTTCACTAGCGCCGTGATTGCCGGCCTGACAATCCTATAAGCCAGAAAATATTTAAAACCCCGCCGGTGCCAGCGGAAGGGTGACCAGCAAGAGAATCAGCCCCAGCACCAAGAGCACCGCCACCAGTTTCCATACCCACTTCAGCCACTTCTCATAGGGGACGCGGGCCATGGCCAGCGCAGCCATCAGTACGCCTGACGTCGGGGTGAGCATATTGGTGAAGCCGTCGCCGAACTGGAACGCCAGGACCATCGCCTGCCGGGACACGCCCACCAGGTCCGAGAACGGGGCCATGATGGGAATGGTGATGGCCGCTTTAGCCGTAGCACTTGGAATAAGGAAGTTGATAACCGCCTGGATGCCATACATGGCCGCCAGGGAGGAGGCCTCCCCTGTCCCGTCCAGCGAATCCTGCATGCCGTGCAGGATGCTGTCGATAATCTTTCCGTCCTGCAAAATAGTGACGATGCCGGTAGCAAAACCGACCACCAGAGCGGCCGGGAGGATGTCCTTGGCTCCGGCCAGGAGTTCGTCCGCTATCCGGTTGGCCGGGAAGCGGGCAACGATGCCGCAGAGGATGCCCATCGCCAGGAAGAGTCCGGTAATTTCCGCCATGTACCAGCCCCACAGGGTGGCTCCGGCAACAAGCGCAATGACCGTAAGCAGCAAAATGCCCAGAATCCAGCCCTGCCTGGAAGAGAGCGTTTCTGCATTGAGGGCAGTCCCCTCCTCCGGCGGCTCGCGCTTTGTTTTTCGCGCGTATAGGACCACAAAGAGGCACAGCAGCACAGTCAGAAAGGCCCAGCAAAAGATGCGGTAACCCATTCCAGAGAAAGGCGGAAGATCCGCCATCCCCTGCGCAATCCCTACCGTAAAGGGATTGAGGAAGGCGCTGGAAAAGCCGATGTTCGAAGCCACATACACCACCAGGAGGCCCATGATGGCGTCATAGCCCATCGACACTACCAACGGGACGACGATCCCGACAAAAGGAATCGCCTCCTCGCTCATGCCAAACACCGCTCCGCCGAGGGAGAAAAGGAGGGTCAGCGCTACCAGGACCAGTTTGTCTTTCTTGCCGATGCGAGCGATAAAGCGACGGATCCCCGCATCCACGGCTCCGGTAGCATTAAGCAGGGAAAACGCCCCGCCGACAACGAGGATGAAGATGATGATGCCCGCCTGCTTCACGAAGCCATGGTAGATGGCTGAAAACACCTGCCAGGTCTGCGGGACGGCAGCCACCTCCTCATAGGTGAGTCTCCCCTCCCCGTCCGTGACGTACTGTCCGCCCGGCACCATCCAGGTAAGGACGGCGCACAGCACGATGAGCATGGCGATGATTACGTATGTGTTCGGCAGTTTCTTCATGTCACATGCAAAGGTAGCAGAAAATTTCTTATCTTCGCAGGGATCAAGCATAAGTATGGAAACACAGATACGAAAAGCAGAGCCGCGTGACCTGGGAGCCGTTAACGCTCTCCTGCAGCAGGTGCTCTCCGTTCATCACAAGGGCCGCCCGGACCTCTTCAACGAGGTCGGGAAAAAATACACGGACGCGGAACTGCTGGACATCTTCGCCAATCCCGACACGCCGGTCTTTGTCTATGAAAAGGACGGCACCGTGCTCGGCTACGTCTTCTGCGTCATCCGGCACCAGGGCAGCGGCAGTCTCAAGGAAATCACCACGCTTTACATCGACGATCTTTGTGTCGATGAAAACGCCCGTGGCCAGCACGTCGGCTCAGCGCTCTTCGAGTACGTGAAAACGTTCGCGAAAAAGAAGGGTTGCCACAACATCACCCTCCACGTATGGGAGTGCAATCCCGGCGCCAAGGCCTTCTACGAGCGCCTCGGCTTCAAACCGCAGTACATCTCCATGGAAATGATTTGCGGGGAATGACTGCAACACGGACCTGAAGCATCATCAGGTGCTTGGTCCGAGGGGAAATTTCCGCAAGAGAGAAAATATTATTATATTTGTGCATGATAACCAAGAATATACCCCCCATGACCAGGATTCTCAAACCCGAGATTGAACTGGAGCAGGCTCTTGCAGGCCAAATTTATAATGCCCTTGAGGGCGATGTCGTTCGTTTCGTCCTCAAGAACGCCCAGACTTCTACGGACGACGAGTATTGGAGAAGCCGTATGGAAGGCCACTGCATGAAGGTCGATAAAAACCTGCTCGGCAACTTCTACAATCTCTGTCACGAAGTAAAGCATCGCCTGAACTTTCAGGAGGATGTCGATTTCTACGTTACAGGCGATTCCTCCATCAATGCCTTCTCCATCGCCGCGGAAGATGATCAGCACCCCCATATCGTCAATGTGAATTCCGAACTCTTCAACCTGATGAGCGAGGACGAGTTGAAGTTTGTGGTCGGTCACGAGCTGGGCCATCTCATTAACCAGGATACGGCGTTAAGGCGCCTGATTCACTTTGTGTATCCGCCCCAATCGACCCAGATTCCCATCACGCTGCAGTACAAAATCCATCTGCACGACAATTTGGCGGAGCTGGTGGCAGACCGGTACGGCTACATTGCCTGTGGAAACCTGGAGGCTTGCGTAACCGCCTTCTTCAAGATGGCCTCCGGCCTGGACCTGGAGAAGATGCAGGTGAGCATCGAGGACCTTCTGGCCGATAACAGCAAACACCTGGAGTATTTCCTTAAAGGCGGTGGCATGAGCCATTACGACCATCCGGTGAATCCCATCCGTGTGCAGGCCATCAACCTGTTCGCCAACGCCCGGAACCAGGACGAACTGGATAAGGGTATGGACGAGCTTATTCAGGTGTTGCTGAAGGTGGGCAATAATCCTATGGATCAGCCTATGTCCATCTTCGTGGCTACGGCCGGCATCATTGCAGCAAATGTAGATGGAAATGTGAGCAAGGAGGAGTACGAGCACATCATCGGCACGCTTTCGGGCAGTATGATCTTCCCTAAGAGTTTCCTCGACTCCGTGCTGAAAGAAGACGTTGACGCACTGTTCCAAGAGTCTGTCAAAACCATCCTCTCCATCAATCCGAACCTGAAGTCGAATATGCTGGAATACATTATCGGCATTATTCTGGCCGATAGGGAAATCGGCGAGAAGGAGGTGAATTTCATTTACGGTATCGGTCAAAGCCTCGGCCTCAGCGTACAGGAAATCTCCATCCTCTTCGCCAGCTTGGTCCAGCGTAGCTTCAATCCCAGCCTGGACGCTATCTCATAGGGGTGGTTTAGTTACAGCCGAAGGTCCTTAATGCGGTCACTCACGGCATTGGGGCTTTCCACGGCGCAGCGGGCGCACTCCAGTCCCCAGCGTGCCGTCTCGGCAACGGGGGCATCCACTCCTGCGTGAACGATTCCCGCAAGGAGAGCATCTCCCCCGCCGGTGACGCTCTTGACGATGCACGGAAGCGCCGGGAAGGCGTATTCCCGCCCAGCCTCTTCCACACGAAGCCCTTCGGCTCCGACACTGACGTATTCCCGCTGGATAACGGCCTCTTCCCCGAGGTCCGCAAGTTCCTGACTCTCAAGGGCATTACACTTGAGGGCGTAGAAGGCTTTCTTCGCAGAGAGCCTCACCGCCTCACGGATGCGTCCCGCCTTGGCCACGGAAACTGCATCCAAGTACAGCGGACGCGTACAATGGTCGATCAAGAAGGCCAGGGCCTCGGCCGATGAGTTGGCATCGGCAACGACGGCATCGGCGCTGTTGATGGCGTCCAGGCGCTTTGAGAGCCACTCCGGAGACATCCCTTCCGTGGCGTTCATGTCGGCCACACCCCCAACGAGTTCCCCATCGGCATTGTTGACGGACACGAAGAAAGAGTTCGTCCCTTCATGGGCGATTTCCGAATGGTCGATCCGGATGCCCAGCTCCCGGCAGGACGAGGCGATGACGGGGCCGAAAAGGCCGCCGCCGAAGATGGTCACCAGTTCCACCTCGTCTCCCAGGAGCGCCAGGTTATGCGCGATGTTCCGTCCCACACCGCCCCAGGAGACCTGGACGGTCCCAGGGTTGGAATCACCGAACTGGAAAGCGCGGCCGGACGTGGCGGTGATATCCACGTTGGCGCCGCCGATGACGCAAATTCTCATGGGTTTCTCCTGCCCTTAGATGATTGCCGGTCTGACTAACCTTTGAGCCGGAGCTCTCTACAGAGCGGCTGAGAGGAATTCGGACAGTTCATCACCGCTCAGGTCGCATGCCTCGATAACGCCGTCGGGGTTGATGAGGAAGTTGGTGGGAATGCCTTCTACGCCATATTTCTGCGCAGCTTTGCACTTCCAACCGTTAAGGTCGGACAGGTGAATCCAGGGCATATCCCAGTTTTCGATGGCGTCCACCCACTCTTCCTTGCTCTCGTCCAGGGAAATACCGACGATATCAAATCCCTTGTTGTGGTACTTCTTGTAAGCGGCCACAACGTTAGGCATTTCGTCCTGGCAAGGGCCACACCAGGAGGCCCAGAAATCCAGCAGGATCCACTTCCCCTTGCCGGCATATTGGCTAAGCCGGTGTGTTTTTCCATTGACATCCTTTGCCTGCACATCGATGAAGCGCTGGCCGACCAGCTGGTTCTGGTCCTGCTGTACAGGTTGCGTTTGTACATTGCTTGCAGGAGAAGAAGGGGCGACGGAAACCATGCTCACACAAGCGAGCGTAAGGGCAAGAGTAATAACTGAGATACGCATAGTCTATTGTTAGTTTTTACAAAGATAACAAATTATTTGATACTGCTTTTCCTTGTGGAGCGCACCGGCTCGGCCTCCAGGGGATTTTCCGGCCAGGCGTGCTTGGGATAACGCCTGCGCAGTTCCTTCCGGACCTCGAAATAGGTCCCGCCCCAGAAGCTACGCAAATCCGTGGTAAGTTGCACGGGTTTATAGCCCGGTGACAGGAGTTCCATCAGGACCGGCGAGCCGTCTACCTCGGGAGTATCCACCAGCCCGAAGCACTCTTGCAGGCGGACTCTCAGGACCGGCGCCTCCGCTCCCTGGCGGTACTCCAGGCGGATATGGCTGCCCGTCGGCACGGTGATATGGGTGGGTGCCAGACGATCCACCGCCTGCTGCTGGCTGTACGAAAGCCGGCTCCAAATAACCTCGCAAAGGTCGATTTTCTTGAGTTCGGCGGCCGTTGTCGCCTTCCCGATGAAGAGCGGCCCCCACTCGCGGGCATCGGCACAAAGCGAACTTGTATCCACCGCCGGCAGTTCAAGCTCGGGGTGACGAAGCGCGATAAAGGCAATACGCCGCTGCAAGTTTCCTACCTCATCGTCAAAGGACAACATCGACGCGCCATTTCTGACGATGGCCTCACAGATGACGGCCTGCACCTGCTCCCTTTCAAGACATGACAGGGGTTTGGTCGATAAGAGGATGGCGCCCAAACGGCATTCCCGGCGGGCGACGGCCGTTCCGCCCTTGGCATCCCAAAAGATAACGTCGCGTTCCCGCGTGAAAGGCGACAGGTCCTCCGGCGCCACGAGGCTGGCTAGGAATATTTTGCCAATGCCACCGGCGTTCGGGTGCATCGACGCGGCAACTACCCATTCCGCTCCGGCAAGCGGGTCTGAAGCGTCTACGGCAACGAGTTCCCCGCCGGAGAGCTGGAATGTACCCACGCCCTCCTTCCAGGCCTTTCCAATCCGCTCCGGATATGCCTGGGCAAGCAGCCGTCCGACGTCGTGAGGGTTCACCGGAGTGTCATCGACAGGCGCCTTTACCATATCGGCATACTGCCGGGCAATCCGTGCAATACGGCTCCACTGGCGGGAGTTCCTTCCATGGCGGAGGGCGTCCACGCGCCGGTCCATCGACACGTCCCCTTCCCCTGCCAGCGGGTCTTTTTCTTCGAGAAGCGCCGCAAGGTCGGCCGCCAGCGCCTTTTCTTGGTTGGTCCTTGCCGATAAGAGCATCGCCGCGATACGGGGATGGCACGGGAGTTTTGAGAGCGCCTTTCCGCGGGCCGTGATGCCATTTTCCTCGTCTATGGCGCCGAGAGACAGGAGCAGTTCCCGGGCATGAACAAGGGCCGGACGCGGCGGAGGCGTGAGCCACGGGAGGCTTTCCACTTCCTTTTCGCCCCAAACAGCGGCATCCAGTACCAGCGGGGCCAAATCGGCCTCCACTATCTCTGGCGTGCGTATTTTTGCCATGCGGGCTTCCGTGCCGGCGTTCCACAGACGGTAGCAGATGCCGGGCGCAACGCGTCCAGCGCGTCCGGTCCGCTGGGTGGCCATGTCGAGGGAAATCCGCACCGTTTCCAAATGGCTGAGTCCGCTGCGCGGGTCGAAGACCATCTTCCGGTATAGGCCGCTATCGACCACCACCCGCACCCCTTCGATGGTGAGGGAGGTTTCGGCGATGGGGGTTGCGAGGACCACCTTCCGTTCTCCGGGACGGCTGGGGGCGATGGCCCGCGCCTGCTCGTCATTGGAAAGAAGGCCGTAGAGCGGATATACCACCGTATCCCCGAGGTTCCCGGAAAGGAGTTCTTCCGCCCGGCGAATCTCCCCTTCTCCCGGCAGGAAGGCCAGGATATCGCCCGCATGGCTGCGGTGCGCCTGAAGGACGGTTTTTGCCACAAGGGAGGCGCAACCAAAGGCATCGGCCTCTTCCTTCGCGTGAACAATCTCCACCGGGTACATCTTCCCCTCGCTCTCCACCACGGGTGCATCCAGGGCCGATGAAAGGGTCGACGTGTCGATGGTAGCAGACATGATAACCAGACGTAAATCCTCCCTGAGGAGGGCACGGCACTGTCGCGTAAGGGCGAGGGCCTCGTCGGAAGTGAGGCTCCGTTCGTGGAACTCGTCGAAAATGACCGTCCCCACCCCTTCGAGGGCAGGATCGTCCAGCAGCATCCGTGTCAGGATGCCCTCCGTCACCACCTCCACGCGCGTCTTTCGCGAAACCCGACTCTCGAAACGGATGCGATAGCCCACCGTCTCCCCTACCGGCTCCCCCATAAGCCAGGCCATGCGGGATGCGACCTGCCGGGCCGCCACTCTCCGGGGCTCCAGCAGGATAACTTTCCCCTCGGGGAACGCATCGGCAATGGTGAGCGGAAGGACCGTGGATTTACCCGCCCCGGGAGGCGCCGTCACAATGACTTTGCCCCTCTCCGCGAGCACACGATTCACCTCCTCCACGATGCCCATAGCCGGGAGGGATGCAATATCCGTATGACGAAGAATAGCCAAGGTTGTAGAGACAAATATACGAAATTATATCTATCTTTGTAAGGTATGAACACTATTGATTCTGTTCTCGCGTACAATCGCGAATACGTTGCCTCGAAAGGCTATGAAAAGCACCTCACCGACAAGTTCCCGGACAAGAAACTGGCCGTGGTGAGCTGCATGGACACCCGCCTGTCCGTACTCCTGCAGGAGGCGCTGGGGTTGAAGAACGGCGATGCCAAAATCATCAAAAATGCCGGCGCGGTAATTCCCTCCCTCTGGGACTCCGCCATGCGCAGCCTCATCGTCGCTGTCTATGAACTCGGTGTCACCGAAATCATGGTGGTGGCGCACACCACTTGCGGTGCCTGTCACATGAGTTTTGGCCACTTCAAGGAGGAGATGCTCCACCGGGGCATCCCGGAAGCGGAACTCGACCGGGTCGATGTGGACCTGGATGCCTGGCTGGAAGGCTTCCACGACACGGAGAAGTCTGTCCGCGAAACGGTTGCCACCATTGTAAACCACCCGCTGATGCCCGCCGACGTCTCCGTCCGGGGATTCATCATCGAATCCGCCACGGGCGAACTGACCGAAGTACAATAGACGCCCGTCCCATGCAAGAGATCACGCCCGAATTCCTCCGTCCGCGGCTGCTGCGCCGCCAGAACGATTCCCATAAGCACGACTACGGCAGGCTCCTTGTCATTGCCGGTTGCGAGACCATGCCCGGAGCGGCCCTTCTCGCAACGGGTGCGGCACTCCGCTCCGGCTGCGGCCTGGTGATGCTTCACTCCACCCCGCGAACCCTTTTCGCGGCAGCGGCCTCCTATCCTTCTGCCATGCTCTCCGAGGACCCGGGAAGTCACTTCAGCACGGTCCCGGAAAAGCTCGAGCGCTACAACGCCCTTGCCATCGGCCCTGGGCTCGGCTGGTCCCCCGGCACCATGAACGCCATGATGGACCTCCTGGGGGAAGCCTGTGAGCGCCGCATCCCGGCTGTCCTGGATGCCGATGCCCTCAATATCCTCTCGGTCATGGCCGACTGGACGGAACTCATCCCGCCAGGGTCCGTTCTCACCCCGCACAAGGGAGAGCTGAAGCGGCTCCTCCCCTGCCGGGACGACAAGGAACGGGAAACCCTCGCCTGGGAACTCTGCGCGGAGACCGGCTGTCATATCGTGATGAAGGGTTACCACTCCCGTATCTTCACCCCCGGCGGGGAATGCCTCGTCAACACAACGGGCAACCCAGGCATGGCCAAGGGCGGCAGCGGGGATGTCCTCACCGGCCTTATCGGCGGCCTCCTGGCAAGGGGCTATGGAGCCGAGGACGCCGCAGCGCTCGGAGTCTGGATCCACGGTCATGCCGGAGACGTCCTTACAGCAAAGTATACGGCGGAAGCCTACAGCAGCCGCGACCTTATCGACGAACTCCCGAGTGGTTTTTACAAACTGGAACACGACGCCTATGTCGACCTTTAATCAGAAAAGAATGGAAACAAGAAAACATTTAGCAGCTGAGAAGAAACGGCTCAATACCCATAACTGTGCGCAATCGGTTGTCTGCACCTACTGTGACCTTGTCGGACTTCCGGAACAGACCGCCCTTGACATTGCCGGGGCCTACGGGACCGGCATGGGCAACATGGAAGGCACCTGCGGGGCCCTTGTCGGGGCCGGAATGGTCCTCGGGCTTCACACCAAGGACCGCAACCTCTCCCGCGCCCGCCTGAAAGAAATCATGTCCAAGTTCCAGGCAAGAAACGGCGCCACCCAGTGCAAGTTCTTGAAGGGTATCGGCACCGGAAAACCCCTCCGTGACTGCCCCGACTGCGTCGCCGACGCCTCAGAGTTCCTGGAAGAATACTTAAGTGATTGATGATGAAATTCCTCGGTAATATCCTCTGGCTTCTTTTTGGCGGCATCCTGATCGCGCTAGTTTACTATCTCGTCGGGCTTGTCATGTGCGTTTCTATCATTGGCATCCCCTTTGGAATCCAGCTATTCAAACTGGGGACTTATGCACTCTGGCCCTTTGGACATGAGATAGCCTACGGCCCCAATCAACCGGGTTGCCTTTCTACGTTCATGAACCTCATCTGGATCCTGTGCGGCTGGTGGGAAGTAGCCATCCTGCACCTTGCGTTCGGGCTTCTTTTTTGCATTACGATTATCGGAATCCCCTGGGGGACCCGCCACTTCAAGATGGCCATCGCGTCCATCTTCCCTTTTGGCAAAGAAATTCAATGAATATGGAAGAACAAAAGACCTCCTACCCTTGCGAGAACTGCAAGTTCCGCGCACACTATGACAGGAACCCTAAGAGCGCCCTCGGACGCTTTTGGCGCTGGCATATAAACTTCTGCCCCGGCTTCAAGGCCTTCTTCACTCACCAGGATGAGGAAACAAAGGCCGCCATCCGCGAGAAATACAACTTCAAGAAATATCAATAGAGCCTATCCATGCGTAAACCCATCCGTCTTATCGCTATCCTCTTCGTTGTGATTGCCACGGCCTGTGGCGTCACCAGGAAGACTCCGCAGGAACAACAGGCCGAAGCCCGGCGCATTCAGGAGATACTGGACTCCAGAAACTTCACTGTCGACATCAATTTCATGATACCGCTCCGCAGCAGCGGGAAAGCCGTCACGGCCCACTCCATCAAGGTCCACGGCGACACCCTTTCCTCCTATCTCCCCTACTTCGGAGAGGCCAGAATGGTGCCCTATGGCGGCGGCAAGGGGCTAAATTTCCAGGAGAAGATTGCATCTTATTCCGATTCCGGATCGTCCTCCGAAAAAAGGACGATTAAAATCGGCGTGAAAAACGAGGAAGACTCTTATATCTACACTCTGACTGTCTTCGACAGCGGCGATGCGGACCTCTTCGTCCATTGCATCAACAGGGACGACATCACCTACCGCGGCGCCCTGAAAATCGAAGAAAAGGAATGAACGGAAAACGAGGGAATTATCGCATAAAATTACTATTTTTGTAGTATAAACTTAGGACGATATGAAAATTGGCATTTGCAACGACCACGCGGGCGTGGAGTACAAGTTTAAACTCGTCAAGATGCTGCAGAAACGCGGCATCGAGGTAGTGAATTTTGGCACGGACACCACGGAGAGCGTGGACTATCCGGACTATGCTCATAAACTGGCCTATGCCGTGGAAAACGGCGAGGTGGACCTGGGCATCGCCCTTTGCGGCACCGGCAACGGCATGGCCATCACCCTGAACAAGCATCAGGGCATCCGCGCCGGACTGGCTTGGGGCACTGCCATCGGCCATCTGGTGGCGCAGCACAACAACGCCAACGTGCTGGTGCTGCCGGCCCGCTTCATCAGCTACCGCCTGGCATCGGCCATTGTGCGCGAGTGGCTGGACACCCCGTTTGAGGGCGGCCGTCACCAGAACCGCATCGACAAGATGCCCGTCAAATGATTTTCAGCCGCGACATTGCCGATTATCCGGAAGGCATTGTGCTGGCGGTAGACAAACCTTACCGCTGGACTTCGGCCGACGTCATCCGCAAACTCAAATATGCCGCCATCAAGCACTTCGGGAAGAAGAACTTGAAGGTGGGCCATGCTGGCACGCTGGACCCCCTGGCGACGGGGGTGCTGCTGGTGTGCATCGGCAATGCCTGTAAACGGGCGCAGGAGCTGCAGGACCACGACAAAGAGTATATCGCGCGCATCCGTTTTGGGGCCACCACGCCGTCGTACGACTTGGAGAAGGAGGTGGACCGCCAGTTTCCGTTTGAGCATATCAGTGCCGATGCCGTACGCGCCGCCCTCCCCGCCTTCCTGGGCGAGCAGGAGCAGGTGGCTCCGCTGTTCAGCGCCAAGAGCGTGGACGGTGTCCGTGCCTACGAACTTGCCCGGAAACTCTACCGGGCCGGCAACACGGAGGCCATCGACGCAGCCGCTCTGGAAACCCTGCAGCGGAACAAAATCACTATTAGCGAGTTGGAGCTTCTTAATTATACAGAGGAGGGTATAGATATTTCCGAACCGTCGTTTCGCGACCCCTCCCAATTCGCAACGCGCCGTCTAACGACGAGCGGCTGTGGGCCCCTCCCTCTTACACGGCCGAGGGTGGCCATGGGTTCGGAAACATCTACACCCTCCTCTGCATCGTCAAGAATTCATGTAGCGGATACATCGGGGCTGGGGTTGCCGGAGGCCACCATTCGCATTGCGTGCTCTAAAGGCACTTACATCCGGGCCTTTGCCCGCGACCTGGGAGAGGCGCTGAACTCCGGCGCGCACCTGAGCGGACTCATCCGTTCCCGGAGCGGAGATTTTACCATCGACAAGGCGCTTACCGTTGAGGAGGCCTTGGCATTACTACAAGCAGAATGAAAAAAATGATCCTTTTGGCGGCGGCGCACCTTGCCGGCCTTTCCGCTTTCGCCCAGGAATGGGGCGTCGTGAACATTTCCGTGTGCAACCTGCGCGATACGCCTACGTACAGCGCCGAGATGGTGTCGCAGGCCCTGCTGGGCACGCCCGTGCACATCCTGCAGACGGGCGGCAACTACAACTGGCCCCAGGTGCAAACGCCGGACACCTACACCGGCTGGGTGCACAAGGACGCCATCACCGTGATGGATTATGAGACTTACCACGCATGGAACGTGGCCCCGAAGGTGGTGGTAACGGCCCTCACCGGCATTGTGCACCAGGAGGCTTCCAAGAACTCCGCCACAGTGTCGGACGTGGTGGCCGGAAACATGCTCCGCTACCTGGGCAAGCGCGGCAATTACTTCAAGGTGGCCTTCCCGGACGGGCGCACGGGCTTCCTTTCCCGCAAACTCGCGAAGGAGGAAGACGACTGGCGCAAAGACATCGACAATAGTCCCGAAGCCATCCTGGCAACGGCCAAGAGCATGCTGGGCTTCCCCTACCTTTGGGCCGGCATGTCGCCCAAAGGCATGGACTGCAGCGGCTTCGTACGCACGGTCCTGTTCATGCACGACCTCATCCTTCCCCGCGACGCAGGTCCGCAAAGCAAAGTCGGTCAGCGCATTACGGACATGAATGAGCTTAAGCCGGCAGACCTGGTTTTCTTTGGTCGATGGAAGGAGGACGGCACCGCCGGCATCAGTCATGTGGGCTTCTACCTGGGCAACGGCCGCTTCATCCACTCGCTGGGCCTGGTGAAAATCGGCAGCTTTGTGCCGGATGACGCCTATTACGACGCTTACAATACGGGTCGATACCTCTTCGGCACGCGCTTCCTGCCTTATATCGGCACGGATCCGCTCATCCAAACCACGTTAAGCAATCCTTATTATGCAGAATAGACGCGATTTCCTCAAGACTTCGGCCCTGGCCGCGGCCGGTGTGGCGCTGGTGGGATGCACCGGCGGTCCGCAGCGCTTCAATATCGTCAAGGGCGATGGACGCATGCACCTGAAGTTCTTCCCGTACGAGCTGGAACTGACGCACACTTTTACCGTGGCATCGTACAGCCGCAAAACCACGCCCGACGTGCAGGTAGAGATTGAATATGAGGGAATTACGGGCTACGGCGAGGCCTCCATGCCGCCCTACCTGGGGCAGTCGGTGGCTTCCGTGACGGCTTTCCTGGAGAAGGTGGACCTCTCGCAGTTCACGGACCCGTTCCAGCTGGAGGACATCCTCTCCTATGTCGATAGCCTGTCGGAGGGCGATTCCGCTGCCAAAGCGGCTGTCGACATTGCCCTGCACGATCTCGTGGGTAAACTCATGGGTCAGCCCTGGTACCGCATCTGGGGCCTGGATCCGGCCAAGGCACCATCGACAACGTATACTATTGGTATCGACACGGCCGATGTGGTGCGCGAGAAAACGCTGGAGGCCGCCGGACGCTTCAACATCCTGAAGGTGAAGGTGGGCCTGGACACCGACGAGGAGATGATCCGCACCATCCGTTCCGTCACCGACGTACCGCTGGCGGTCGATGCCAACCAAGGCTGGAAAGACCGCTCCAAGGCGCTGGACGAGATTCATTGGCTGGCGTCGCAGGGCATCGTCATGGTGGAACAGCCCATGCCCGTCACGCAGCTGGACGATATCGCCTGGCTCACCGAGCGCAGTCCCCTTCCCATCTTTGCCGATGAAAGCATCCAGCGCCTCAAGGACATTCCGAGGCTGGTGGGCGCCTTCTCCGGCATCAACATCAAGCTGATGAAGTGCACCGGCATGCGCGAGGCCTGGAAGATGGTCTCCACCGCCCGCGCCCTGGGCATGAAGGTGATGGTGGGCTGCATGACGGAAACCTCCTGCGCCGTCTCCGCCGCCGCCCAGCTCTCCCCCGCCGTAGATTTCGCCGACCTGGACGGCAACCTCCTCATCTCCAACGACCGCTTCAGCGGCGTTCGCGTGGTGGACGGCAAACTCACCCTGCCCGCGGACGCCGGCATCGGCGTCACTCTTGTAAAGTAAATATTTTTTACTAACTTTGCAGTCCCCATTTTGGTGAGTTGTCCGAGTGGTTGAAGGAGCCTGCCTCGAAAACAGGTGTACGTGTGAGCGTACCGGGGGTTCGAATCCCTCACTCACCG
>JBGUPS010000022.1:0-128321 GCA_045130395.1 Candidatus Cryptobacteroides sp. | reverse complement strand
CATCTGCCGTGATTGCTAACCGCTTAATACACAATTACTTACATAATAATCCTCGTTCAAAAACTGAACGAGGATTATATAGTAACTTATTGATGCTCAGCGCTTTAGTGATCACGCGCTGAGACCCCAGATTATTGAAGAGCCTTAATTTCTTCTGCGGTAAGGTTTGTATCCTCGCAGATGGTTTCAATAGACTCTCCCCTTTGAAGCATTCGACGAGCAATCGCCAGTCTTTCTTCTTTTTTCCCTTCTTCACGCCCTTCTGCTTTGGCCTTCTTTTTCATGAAGTCCTCCACATTCTTGATATCGCGCATTTCTTTGAGGCGTTTCTCGTACAAGGCTTGTGTCTTTTTGTCCATATTCAGATACTCCGCAGCTTGCACCAGCTGTTGAAAATAATGGTCGTGGTGTGTGTCGGGTTCGCTCACAAATTTAGGAAGATTCTTCATGAAATACAAGAACTGCTCCTCAAAGGATGAGCATTCCTCGAACTTCTTTTTAAAGGGTCCTACTTCCATGAAAACGTATCGGACATTGTCGGTCATGATTACACCGGTTTCTTCCTCTCTCAAGGTGAAGCGGTGTACGTAATCACCTGAGCGTCTAATAGTTTCCGGTAGTTGAAAGTCAGTTAATCCAAGAAAATAGACCGGGCAGAAGTTGTAGTCCCAATCTCCTTTGGGAGCCTGGTTTGAGATTGCTCGAGAGGTGTAAAAAACTGCCCGTTCCGTGAAGTGTTCCTGCTCCTTGACTTGACATTCGACAATGAAGTCTGGGCCATCCACCGCCTTGCAAAAAACGTCGAAATATGCGTTTCGACTGTCCAGGGATTCGCCCACTTGCGCGGTGTTGTTGTAGGTGATTTCCTGGATGTTTTTCTGAAATACATGTTCGAGTAGCCCTTTAAGAAGTTCTTTATTCTTTTCCGTACCAAAGATGTAGCGGAATGCGACGTCAATCATAGGATTGACATACTTGGAAGGTCTTATTTTTGTTGCCATCGTCTTTAAGTTTTTACTGCCGCCCGACGTTGGGCGACAACGACAAACATACTAAGCGGTGGGCGGAAAACCTACGTTCGGTTGAAAAGTTCTGTTGTTTCACATGTTTTTTTGCTGTTTCTACCGATTGGGAGGTATGAGGGTCTAGCGACCAGCTCACGAGCGCTACACTCCACGCTCCGCCATCGTCCCTCCTCGTCATCGACAGATCCTCTCTTTCATACCCCCATCGAGTGACCCCTCCGGGCCACCCGATGTTGTTTTCCCTCCCGGAGGCCCGTCATGCCCGGCCCCGACCGGGCATCTCCTTGCGCGACACATTCATGCTGGTCGGTATCTGTTTGATAATCAGCACATTGCTGAAAATCCTCGTTCCATTTTGCGCCGAGGATTTTTAGGAAGTAGCAGTGAATCAATGAGTTAGCGACCAGCCCTTTTGTGGCCTGGGCAGTTCCAGGTAATAGAATTGTAACTCCGATTATAACAATTGCCTCATCACTATGAAGGACAGATGACAACATCACAACACCGTGTTCTGTAAAAGCATATGGGCAAAAAGAACTATGTTTCAAAGTTTTGAACCTATCGCAATTTGCGATAAGTTCATTTGTCTCTCCTTCAGTGAGTTGGAATCGATATCTCTCCGGGAATCGTTTTATATTACGCTTGACCTGTTCGTTGAGTCGGTATGTCTTAACGCCATACAGTTCGGCTAAGTCTCGATCCAAAATGACCTGAATGCCTCGTATAGTAAATATTCGGCTTTCAACTTCACTACCGTTAGACCTATCGAAATTTGCGATAGCCTCCTTAGCCGTACTTCCCACTATTTCCTTCTTTGCCATAAGCCTCAAATCAAATGTGAGCAAAGATACTAATTAATCCCCAATTCCTGCAGCAAAATGTTTGAATTTGGAAAAACGGAACGAGGATTTTCGGGAAGTAGCAGTGAATCAATGTGTTAGCGACCAGCGCTGAAAAGCCAAAGTTTTTCACTATCTTTGGAGTATGAAACGGATTCTTGTACTACTGCTTGTTTTGTTGCCGCAGGTCGTGCTTGGGCAGTCCAAGGCGGAGACCTCCCAATATACCAAACTTCTCAAAAAGCCTAACGTGAAGGCGGCGGAGAAGTTTATGGCGAAATTCCCGGAGTCTACCTACGCGCCCAAGGTGCTCAGGCTCAGGGACTCGCTCCTTTTCTATGCGCTCAATCCCCAGGATGCAAAAGGCGTAAAAGCCTTTGTGCAAACCTATCCGGAGTCTCCCTTCCGCGAACTGGCGGAGACCCGAATCCGTGAGCACAACACCTCACCACTAACTCATGAAGAGGCGTTAAAAAGGGCGGGGAAGTGCCTGGACGCCGTGGGCTGGCGGACGGATAATGTGGACTACATCCTGGCCCTGGACGAGGGCCTGGAGCTCCGCATCCTGGAAAAAGACGGCACGCTCTTCGCCGGACGCACCCTGGTCAATTACACCCTCTCAGACCAGCCTTTCACCGATTTAACCGCGCCGATAGAAATAGTAGCCCCCACCGGCGGGCGCAACTACCTGCATTTCACCTACAAAAACGGCCCGGGCGAATACGTAGAAGCCCTCTACTCGCCGGGGCAAGACATTCTGAATCAGGCACTTTTCTACGGTACGGTCCTCCCGGACGGCCGCATCGAAGGCCAGAGCCCGGAAGCCATGGAAGGCCTCAGTCTGACGGCAGAAGTAGCCTGGCTGGTCAACAGGCTCCGCACCAACCCTATGCTGGTCCAACTTTCCAAGGCCGATTATCTCACGGACGCCTCCCTGAAATGGTGGCAGGAGCGCAACCCCAAAGCCCTCACGGCGCAGCAGGCCAAACTGGCCTTTGGTAAACTGGACAAGGAATCCTCGCTGGTCGAAGCCTTCCAAAAGGCCCCAAAGGAAAAAGGGAAGAGCTACAACGTAGCCAAAGTAACCCTACGTAACCACGTAAGCGTTATCGCCCAGTCCAAATCGTCCGGAGAATACCTCCTCATCTGGGCGGAACCCGTCACCAAAGGGAAAGAACTCCGCACCTACTACTTTGAGAACGACGGAACCACCCTGGACCTCGTCTTTTACCAGGGAAAGAGTATGTTCAAACTGAAAATTTCGCTGGCCAGCCAGGCCATGCGCCGATACTAAGCTTTAGCGAATTCCAGGCAGGCCCAGTCCTCCCGCTCCGAGGAGCCCTCAAAATGCAGCCCCAGCCCCTCCGCAGCCTCGCGGATGGCGGGGACATCGGCCATGTAGAACCCGCTCACAAGCAGCCGGCCGCCCCGTCGCAGCGAACGCACATAAGTGGGCAAATCCTCCAGGATAATATTCCGATGAATATTGGCCAGCAGGACATCGTACGTGCCCATCTGGAGGAGGGAAGCGTCCCCGCAGGCAGTCTCCACACGCGACCCCACGCGGTTCCAATGCGCGTTCCCCCAAGCGCTCTGCGCAGCAACCAGGTCGATATCCACCGCAAACACCTTCCGCGCGCCCATTTTTGCCGCCAGGATGGCCAGCACCGCCGTTCCGCAGCCCATATCCACCACCGAATGGCCGCGAATCGCGCTCTCCAGCCCCATCATGCGCTGCATCATCATAAAAGTGGTATTGTGATACCCAGTGCCAAACGCCATTTGCGGGTCGATCCAAATGTTAAACCGCGTCCGGGGCACGTCCTTATTAAACTTAGCCTTGATGGTCACCTTCCCGTCCACCACGATAGGCTTGAACTCCTGCTCCCATGCCTGGTTCCAGTTGCGCCCCTGCACGGGCACGGCCTTAAACTCCACGGCAGCGGGGTAGCCACTCAGAATCACCTTAACGTCCGAGGGTCGATACTCCGAAGTCTGGATATAGCACTTCAGGAAAGGTTCCTCCGTGACGAAAGAATCGAACGGCAGTTCGGACAGCTCCGCCGTAAGGATTTCCGCCATTTCTTCGGTGAAGGGGTTCAGGCGGACGGCCACTTCTAAATAATCAAATGTATTCATACAAAGGTATTAAGATCCCTCGACTTCGCTCGGGATGACAGGGGCTGCGCTATAAGATCCCTCGACTTCGCTCGGGATGACAGGGGCTGCGCTATGAGATCCCTCGACTTCGCTCGGGATGACAGGGGCCGCGCTAGCGGCCTCCAGTTCTAAAACTTCTTGTTTAAGGGCTTCGCGGCGGGTGGCCACGCGCTCTGTCACCTGCTGCTGCAGGGTGGCCAGGTCGTTAACCTGCTGCTCCAGGACCTGCTGGGGAATCTCTACCTCCTCCGTGGTTTTGGTCTCGGAAACTTCCGCTGGCGCCTGCCCGGTAGGAGCCTCCGCCGTCCAATACTGCCCGGTACGGTTCTCCTCCATAGCCTTCTCTACACCCAGCTCAAAGATGTTGTGGATGGCCGCCACCAGGCTGTACTGTGCATTATCCAATTGCTTGGTATATACCGGCACGTTGGCATTGCGGTAGAGGGCCTTGCCTAGCCCGTAATGGATATGGTCGAAGTCCGGCCCCCACGCATTGAGCCCGAATTTCACCAGCAGCGGCGAGCGAATCACCGAAATATGGTAACTGAACGCATTGTCCAGCTGCTGCGTACCGCTGGCCGCCAGTTGGTACCGGTCGATGTCCAGCACAAACGGGAACACCTCCAGCACATTGTTCTGCACGATGCCCGTCACGGCCATATTGTCTATATGCGCCTTCTTCTTGTCCTTGAACATCAGGAGTTTAGCAATCTTGGTGAACTCCTTGCTGTCCTTCAGCGAAAGGTCCTTTCCGGAAATGCGCATCACCCCGTCCACGGACGGTTTCACCAGGTTCATCAGCGTGTCGATGTCGGACGTAGCCGCCAGTTCGCAGTCCAGGTCGCCGGCAAAAGAGGTGAGCATGGGCATAATGGTATCCACGGCCGGGAACAGCGTAATCACCTTCTCCGCCGTAATATCCACCAGGTTCAGGTCGAAACCGGCCTTGATATCCCGCTTGGAACGCGTAGTGTAGAAACCCTCGAAGTAAATATCGCCCATATTGGACGCCGCCACGGCATTGGTCACCTGCAGCGTCCGCTGGCGCATGGCCACATCCATCGCCGCCCAACTCACCAGCAGGCTGTCGTATTTAATTCCTGTCGATTCCAACGTAAAGTCCACCTCCAGGTTCCCCGGAATGACGATGAGCTTGCTCCCCGCACTGTCCGGCAGCGCTGCCGTTTCGACACTTTGCTCGATAGCCTCGTCCGACAACTCCGCCGCCGGCTTGTAAGTGGTAGAATAAGCGTACGCGCGCATCAGCTCGTTGGCGTCGATGTACTGGCTCTGGACATCGGCCTTCAATTTGAACCGGCTGCGACCCCTGCTGCTGATGAGCGCCCGCCTCAGGCCGGTGAGCTGCGCCTGCGCACTGATGTCCGAAGCCCCTGCCTGCACGGTGATGTTCTTGAGGTTCAGCGTATCGTTGTCGAACGAGCCCTGAACGGCACTCAGCCGTGTTCTCAGCGGGAACGCCGGCATGAAGATACGGCCGCTTTCCATCGCCAGATTCCCGTCGATGTCCCAGTTGCGTACGTAGTTGCGGATGCCTTCGCCCAGGTTGATGCGGATGTCCGAAGCTGCAAAATCATCGGCCTTGATGGGGCCGCCGGGCATTCTCCTTCGACGCGTGCTATCCCGCTGGAACACCCTGCGCTGGTGTTTTTGCGCGCCGATATCGAACTTGACGTCACGCAAGGCGTACATATTCTCGCCTATACGTGCCCGCAGGCGGCCGCTCTTGGAATTGAGCTGCAGGCGAGGGGAGGGACGCGTTCCCGAGGACGGAGTAACGCGGAAGGTCTCTACGTTGTCTTTCAGGCCGATACTCATGCCCTCGGCGTCCCGCACGCGCAGGTTGCGCACCTTCACCAAGCCCATGAGCGGGGTGAGTTCCTTGCCGCCTTTCAGGATGTCGGCCGAATTCTGCATCAGGACGGTGAGCCCGCCGCCGCGGATAAACATTTTTTCGCCCAGGGTGGCGTCCAGTGTATCGGCATTGACCTTTAAAGCCAGCACCCGCGCACCCTGACGGATGTTTTTGTCGATTTTGTTGGCCTTGGTGGCCAGGTTTACTTCCAGGTGCGGCAGCTGGGCCTGGATGGTGTCCATCTGCACGCTCAGGTCCGTGGCGGTGAGGTCCGCGTTGATATCCGCCGCGCCGATATGCACCATGTCCAGCTGGGAGAGGCGGGCTTTGGCGCTGAGCGTGGCGTTGATGCTGCCGCTGGCGTCGATGCCCTCCGTAAAGGCCTGTGCCAGCGAATCTGCCCGGGCGCGGATGCGGCCGTTGACGGCCAGTGCAGGGTCCTTGCCCAGCAGGTCCTGCGCGCTGCCTTTGAGGTTGAGGTGGGCACCGTAGATATCGACAATCAGTTTATTTAAAGTGGCGTTTACCAGCGGTACCTGCCCATTGCCGTAGGTGCCTTTTGCGATGGCGTCCAGGCTGAGTACGGCGTTGGTTTTCAGGTTTTTAAGGACGGGGAAGTTGTTCTCGTATTCGCGCAGCGTGCGGCCCAGCGGGAAGTCGGTGGTGCTGGCGGTGAGGTCCACGTCCAGGTTGCCGTTGGCGCGGTGCCACACCTCTCCTTTGGCCTGCAATTCCAGGGCCGATACAGCCAGATTCAGTTCATGGATGGTTGCGCCGATTTCCTCGGGCGCAGGCTGCTCCACCGTGGCGTCCGCATCCAGGTGTACGGGCACTCTCAGGCGGCCGAAACTCTCCGTACGCAGGTGCGTGCGGGCGTCCACTTCCAACTGTACGCGGCTGTCCTTGGCATTCACGCGCAGGCGCTCCAGGGCCAGGGCGACGGTATCGGCCTTCATGCGTCCGGAAACAAAGAGCGAGTCAATGGCCAGTTGAGCTTGTGCGCGTTTGATGTCCTCCGTTTCCAAATTGCCGTCCAGGCTCATGCGGCGCATGGTGAACAGGCCGTGGAGCGTATCCACAGGATTGGTAAAAACGATGAACGGACGGTCTGTAAGGTGGATTTCCCGCAGCTTGATGGAGGGGAGGGGCTTGGCCTCCTTTTCCTCGTTTGGCTCCTCGGACGAGCCCTTTCCGATGGGCAGGATGTCCCAGTTGGCCGCCGTGGAATCATAGTAATGGGCAAAAATACGCGGCCGGGTAAGCGTGAGGCTATGAACCTGATAAGTTCCGCCTATGAGCGCCATGTAATTCAGTTCCACGTCCAAATGCCGGAAACTCATCAACGTGTCCTGCCCGTTTTGCACCCATTCCCTCTGCTCCCGTTGGTTGCCGAAGCGCATGAGGCTGAACCGGCGGCTGCGTTCCGTGTACAGGCTGTCGTAGCGGGCATAGCGGCTGTGCGGATAGGTGATGGAAAAGTCCCGGGCCTCCAGATGCAGATAGGGGAAACTCTTGATAACGTGGGCCTTAACCTCACTGAAGTTTACCTCACCCTCCACATACTCCGAAGCCACCCGGTTCACGATCCCCGTGAGCACCTTGGGCCGCAAAACCACCTGCAGCGTAACCAACAACAGCAGGATTATCCCAACCACACTGCCGATGGTCCAAAGCACCACGTTCCGTATGACCTTTCCTGTTTTCATCCTCACAAAGTTAATCAATCTCTTGGAACTGAACAACCCTTTTTCCACCCCATTTTGCTAAAGAAAATTTGCAGAAAAAGGGACAAATCATTAATTTTGTGGGTTATTTAGAAGTTTTAGTTTAAATCAAATACAATTTTATGGCAACAACTGCTGATCTGAAGAACGGAATGTACATCATGTTCAACGGCAAACCTTGCGCTGTTGTGTACTTCCAGCATGTGAAACCCGGTAAAGGCCCCGCCTTTGTAAAAACCAAACTCCGTAACCTGGAAAACGGCCGTATTCTGGAGAACACCTTCACCGCCGGTGTTAAACTGGACACCATCTCCGTGGAGCGTCGTCCTTACCAGTTCCTCTATGACGATGGTGAAGTGTTCAATTTCATGCACGAGGAAACCTACGAGCAAATCACCCTCCCTCACGATGTCGTAGACAACTCCGACCTCATGAAAGAAGGCCAGCACGTGGAAATGATGTTCATGACCGAGCCGGAAGAGCGCTGCCTCACCTGCGAGCTTCCCACCTACGTGACCCTGGAGGTTACCTACAGCGAGCCCGCCGTCAAGGGCAACACCGCTTCCACCAGCGCCCTCAAGGAAGTTACCCTGGAAACCGGTGCCAAAATCATGGTTCCGCTCTTCATCGAGACCGGTGAAATCATCACTGTGAACACCACCGACCGTTCCTACGGCCAGCGCGTGAAATAAGGCAATCCTTTAAATCCCCAAACAATAAACCATCATGAAAAAGTTTTTTGCTATCGCCATCGTGGCCGTCCTGTCGGCCCTGTCCTTCAATTCCTGCACCAAGGAATCGGGAGATGTCCTTTACCACGTGGAGGTAAGTATCTTTGACAACATGGATATACTTACCAGCCAGATAGACGTAGGTTTCCAGGAAGCCGGCTTCACCAAGGTTGCTAACCACTACTGGAAGCTCAACGGAGAAAAGAACGCCAACAACAAGAAAGCAAAACAAGTTTTCCAGGCCCGTTGCAAGTACATCGACGAAAATCGTGACAAAATCGGCTTTGCCGGCTTACTGGCCCTTAAGGGTTCAAAGGCAACGCTGTACTACACCTTTGGCAGCGGCGAGGACAATGTTGTCCTGGATACCTACACCTTTGTTAAGGAAGACGCAGAATAGCATTTGCCACCTCTTCCAACAGCCATTTAGGCGTAGAGGTAGCGCCACAGATTCCAACCCGGTCCTGGTTTCGTATCCAGGCCGGGTTTATTTCTTCCGTCCCACCAATCACATAGGTGCGGGGATTCACGCTGTGGCACAAGTCGCTGAGCACTTTTCCATTGGACGAGGACCGTCCGCTCACAAATAGAATAACGTCGTGCTCGCGGGCAAAGGCCATCAGCCTTTCGTGTCGATTGGCCACCTGGGCACAAATGGTGTCGTGTACCACGAGTTTCGCCCCCCGGTCCCGCAGCAACTGACAGATAGCCGCATACTCCGAAGGACTCTTGGTGGTTTGGGAGAAAATGGCCATGGGCTGGGAAAAATCCAAGTGGGGGAGTGCCTGAAGGAGCATCTCCTCGTTTTCCACCACCAGGGCATCCCCGTCTACCTGCCCGACCAGGCCCAGCACTTCCGCATGACCCACCCGGCCAAAGATAATGACCTGGCCATGAACCCCTTCTGCATGCAGGGAGGCATAAGCCTCGCGGATGTGCTTTTGCAACTGTAGCACCACCGGGCAGGAACAGTCGATCAGCTCCAGTTGGCGCTTGGCCGCCTCCTGGTACGTTCCGGGCGGCTCTCCATGCGCCCGAATGAGCACTGTGCCCCCTTCCGGGACCTCGGACAGGTTGTTCACGGTAATGAGCCCGCATTGTTTCAGGCGGGAAAGTTCCGCTTCGTTATGGACGATATCGCCCAACGAATACATTTGTGAATGGGTGTCCAGATATTCTTCGGCCCGGGTAATGGCCCGGATAACCCCTCCGCAGAAACCGGAGCCAGGGTCTATCTCTACGCTTACCATGACAGTCCGGGGCTTTCCAGCAGCCCGAATTTTCCTTGCAGGAGGCCCAGCATCCACACCAGTTCTTCATGCAAGGTCATGTGCGTATTGTCCAGCACAAAGGCATCCTCGGCCTGGCGCAGGGGAGATGTTTCCCGGTGCGTATCCCGGTAATCGCGCTCCTCCAAATCGGTCCTTACCGCCTCCAGCGTCACGTTCTCACCTTTGGCAAGCAACTCCTCATAACGCCGCCGCGCTCGCTCGGCAGGATCGGCCGTCATGAAAATCTTCACCTGGGCATTAGGGAAAACGGTGGTGCCGATATCCCGTCCGTCCATGATGACCCGCCCGCCCGCGGCAAATGCATGGAGCTTATCGTCCACGAAATTGCGCACAAACGGCAGGGCGCTCACGGGGCTGGCATATTTGGAAACGCCCAGCGTACGGATTTCCGCCTCGATACAGCGGTCTCCCAGGTAAAGCTTGGTGGCATCCTCCGTCCGGCGGAAATGCAGGTCCAGCGACGGCAGCAGCGCCTTAAGGCCGGCCTCGTCAAAGCTGGCATCTTCATGGGCCAGCCCCGCCTCCATGGCGCTGAGGGCCACCCCGCGGTACATGGCACCGCTGTCCAGATACAGGAACGCGAACTCCTTGGCCACCATTTTGGCAAAGGTACTTTTGCCTGTCGATGAATAACCGTCTACGGCAATGATGATATCGGGTATACTCATATTACATAGTCGTTTACGTCTTGCGCAGTCACCGGCGAACCGCCCAGGATAAGGAGGCGTTCCACCACGTTGCGCAGTTCACGGATGTTGCCGGGCCAGGAACGCTCGGTGAGCATTTTCACGGCCTCCGGCGAAAACTCGCGTACGGGTTTGCCGCTCTCGGCGCAGATGCGCTCGGAGAAGTGGCTTATCAGCAGCGGAATATCCTCCTTGCGCTGGTCCAGGGCCGGCACTTTGAGGACAATGACACTGAGCCGATGGTACAAGTCCTCGCGGAAATTGCCCTTCTGGATTTCCTCCTGCAGGTTTTTGTTGGTGGCGGCAATCACGCGCACGTCCACCGTAATCTCCTTGTCACCGCCCACCGGGGTGAGTTTACGCTCCTGCAGCACGCGCAGCACCTTGGCCTGGGCCGGCAGGGACATATCGCCAATCTCGTCCAGGAAAATGGTACCGCCGTCCGCCTGCTCGAATTTGCCCTTATGGTCTTTGATGGCCGAGGTAAAGGACCCTTTCTTGTGCCCGAACAGTTCACTGTCGATAAGCTCCGGCGGGATGGCGGCGCAGTTCACCTCCACGAAAGGCATCATGGAGCGCTCGCTGAGCTGGTAGATGCTCTGGGCCACCAATTCCTTACCGGAACCGTTGGGGCCGGTGATGAGCACGCCCGCCTGGGTAGGGGCCACCTTGCCGATCATCTCCCGCAGATGCTCGATCGGGGCCGATGCACCGATCATCTCGCGGCCGTAAATCTTCTTTTTCAGGATTTTGGTCTGGGTGACCAGGTTGGCTTTATCGGTGGCGTTTTTGAGCGTAATCAGGATGCGGTTCAGGTCCAGCGGCTTCTCGATGAAGTCGAAGGCGCCTTTCTTGATGCAGTCTACCGCCGTGGAAATATCGGCATGGCCGGAAATCATGATTACAGGCGTTTCTACGCCGTCCTCGATGAGTTTGACCAGCATCTCCGTCCCGTCCATCTCCGGCATTTTGATGTCGCAGAAAATGGCGTCGTATTTTTCTTTCTCTGCCTTCTCCAGGCCCTCCTTTCCGTTTTCCGCCGCTTCTACCTGGTAATTCTCCATTTCCAGGATTTCTTTCAGCGAATAGCGGATGGCTCTTTCGTCGTCTACAATCAGAACTTTCATCGTCTAAGTATCTTTCTACAAATATACCGAATTTTTTCAAACTATGCCTTGGGATATTTCACCGTGAAGCAGGCGCCGCCCAGGTTGAAGGACTTGCTGTAGGAGATGGAACCGCCGCAGTGGTCCACAATCCGTCGGCAGATGGCCAGTCCCAGGCCGCTGCCGCTGGTTTTGGTAGTGAAGTCCGGCGTGAAAATCTTGTCCTGGTTGGCGGCATCCACGCCCGGGCCGTTGTCCTCAACCACAATGTCGTAGAAGCCGTCTTCCACGGCATTCCGCAGGGACACCACCAGCCGTTTTTCGCCCTTGTTTTCGTCGATGGCCTGGATGGCGTTGGTGAGCAGGTTCACCACTACGCGGGTGAGCTGCGGACGCGGCGCCATCACAAAGGCGTTGGAGAGGCCGAAATAGTCCAGCTGGATATCGTCGCGGGAGTCGAACAGGTCCACTTCCTGCCGGATGAGCGCATCCAGGTCCAGCCGCTCCGCCTGTTGGTCGTACATCTTGGCGAAGGTGGAGAACTGGTCTGCGGAATCGGCCAGCAAATCTACGTGATACAGAACCGTTTGCGCCACTTCGTCGAAGCGTTCCTGCCAGGCCGGGTTGCCGGTGGCCTTCATGCGGATGAGCATCTGGAGCTGCAGCTTGATGGGCGTGAGCGGGTTCTTGAGGTCGTGCGCCACGCGGCGGGCCATGTCCGTCCAGGCTTTGTCGCGTTCTACCTGCGCCAGGCGGCGGGAACTTTCTCCCAGATCCCGCACCATGCGGTTGTAGGCCTGCACCAGCGGCGTAATTTCATCGTCCTGCTGGTATTCCAGCGGCTCCAGGTGGTCCACGTCCGTCACGGTCATCTTCCGGCGCAGTTCTGCGATAGGCCGGAACATGCGGCTCACTACCTCGAAGGTGATGAAACGGGAAATCAGCAGGAGCAGCAGGAAAATGGTAATGACCGTGAAGATATGCAAGACAGCCTCTGTCTCCAGGTCGTGCGTAATGTCGGTGAAGGGGGACGATACAATAGCCACCATGCGCCCGTTGCTGTTTATCACAGGGGCATACAAGGCGTAATAGCTGCGTCGGCCCGCCCTTTCCCGGTGCATGTAAAAACGCTTGTGGGTGTACATGATTTCCATGTAGGCGTCATCGTCCAGCCGATGTCCCAGAATCATGCGGTCGTACACTTCCGGCGTGGTGCTCATGACCACGCGGCCGGACAGGTCGAAGAGCGAAATATCGCATTTGAGGTTGTTGCCCACGCCTTCCACCGCCGCCAGGATGGCCGTCGTACGCACTTCTTCCGGGTCCTCCACCTGCCGCAGGCGCTCCTGCAGCATGCTCTGCAGGGAGTTGATGCGCGCCGTCATGATGCTTTCCATATCGGCATAGTTGCGCTTGTACACAAACCAGACGGAGAAGCCGGCCATGGCCACCAGCGTAATCAGGAGCGAGATGTACATCACCAGGCTGATACGCGTCTGGTAGTAGCGTCGTTCGCCGCTGCCGCGACTCCGCCAGGTGAGCAGGGACAGCAGCAGGAAGGCCAGGATGGCGAAGAGGAAGCCCTCCACCACATAATACAGCCATTCGGTGCGGGGACGGGAGAGCACGATGACCTCGCCTTCCGACACATTGTGCATGAAGTGGCACCAGCCTTCCAGATCGACATGCGTTATATGCCTGTCTGTGAGCTCTTTAAGCCGGTCCGAATAAACGGTGGGGTAGGGATACAGGCCCTTGTACTGCACCAGGCGGCCATCGGCATATTTGGCCCAGGAATAGACCGGCGGGAGCGATACGCGTCCCGGGTCCGAGATGCCCAGCAGGCTCAGGTAACCGCGGTCCTCGCGGTTGTGCTTGGATTCCACCGTCACCAGCACCGAATGCGCCCCCTTGTCCTGTACATAATAGGTAAAGAGGCCGGTATAGGAGGTTCGTCCACTGCCGATGGTGCTGTAGAAGAAGTGTGAATTCTCGCCCAGGCGTACGCCGCTGCGGATACGGTCCTGGAAGAGGGCGGTGGCGCTTACGTCGTCCGGAAGGAGCACCGTAATGTCGTAGTCCTGCGAAATCCGACCCATGTAGGCACTCACCAATCGGCCCCGGATAATGCCTGCACTGCTTTCAATGACCGACAGCGCCCCGATCATGGGGTCCGAGGCGATGGCATTTTCCACGCTCCGCAACTGGATTTCCAGGGCGATGTCGCGGTCCATGGCCAGGCGGTTGGCCCAAACGTCTATGCGCCGCTGCTCTTTCTGGAAGCCCAGCCAGGACGATGCCACCACGAAGTAAATGCCCACCACCAGCGCGTAGCACACGCGCCCGCCGGCGGAAAACATGTCGTAGCGGAGGCCCGTAAGCGAACGCAGCAGGGGAGAGAGCATCTGCACCAGCAGCGGAATGGCGATGGACAGGGCCAGGAACGACAGATAGACGATGGCGGTGTAGCCGCTGAGCAGGCCCACTTTGTACAGCTCCAGGGTGATGCTGGAGTTGATGGTGAGGCTGCGGAAGGTCAGGTGTATGTGCACGCACACGGCCGCCGTAAGCACGACAAGCACGGTGGCAAGCAGCACTTCCAGCGCCGGGCGATGCTTTTCCCGGAGGGTCTTGAGCAGGGTCCATCGGACCAGATAAAGGTCCATGACCAGCAGGGTGATGCCCAGGTTGATGAGGATGACGGCGCCCAGCGAGTAGAACAAGGGACCGTCGGCATACAACAAGGGGGAGAAAAACTGCGTGGAGGCGCTGAGTCCGCGTCCGTACATGTACATGCCCGCGAGGGCGCCCGCCTGCAGGAGCACGGTGACGACCAACATGCCCGGGGTGGGGTGGACGTCCAGCAGGATCACCAGGCCCACGATCAGCAGTCCCAGGGCGATCCAGAGCAGGGTAGAGTGCCGCTGGCCACTCTCCGAGAGCGTTTCTGCGGTGAGTTTGAACAGCGGAGTGCCATCGACAATGACGGAGGCGCCGGTGCCTTCCGAGAGCGGCCGTACCGTATAGTGCTGGTCCGCCCCGAAATGCCGGTTGACGCCGTTGAGCGAGCCCGCTTGCAGTTCATTGACGATTTCCAGGCCGGCGATGATGGCGCAGCCGTCGCCCTGCACTTTCTTTTCCAGGTACCATTTGGGACCGTGGTTCACGTACTGGAGCTCCTCGGTGGCATCTTTCAGGGGCGATGAGAAATTGGCCCTGTTGTCCCCTAGGCGGTTCACCAGGGTTTGCGGACGGATGTCGTCGCTGCGGATGGGGAACTGGTTGGCCCAGCTTTGCAGCGTATCTTCCACGTAGCGGTATACCACCATGTCCTCCGGCAGGCCGTCCAGCTCCATCCAGGCGTTTAAATCGGCATGTAATCCCTTGTCGATGAAGCTGTCCAGGATGCGGATGCGTTTTTCCACCTTGGCGCCCATTTCTTCCGCGGCCGACTTCACGTTGCCGCGGCCGCCCGTAAAGAAGGAGGCGGCGAACACGATGGCGGCGGCGGCGATGAGTGCGACGCCCAACCAGAGCAGGATGTGTCTCTTTTTATTCATGATGGTACGGTTCACCTTTAAGGATAGTGAACGCGCGGTACAGCTGTTCTGCAAATATCGTGCGGACCATCTGGTGCGAGAAAGTCATTTTTGAGAGGGAGATTTTTCCTTGGGCGCGCGCGTACACGGCATCGGAAAAACCGTATGCTCCGCCTACCACGAACACCAGGTTGCGGCCCCCGGCGGCGAGCTGCTTTTCCATGAACTCCGCGAACTCCAGGCTCCGGAACTCCCGGCCGTGCTCGTCCAGCAGGAGAAGGACGTCTCCCTGCGCCACTTGCTTGAGGATGAGCTCACCCTCTTTCTCCTTGATTTGCTGTTTGGTAAGGGCCGATACTTTTTTCAGTTCCGGTATCTCCGTGACGGTAAAGGGAACGTAATGCTTGAGCCGGGATGCGTATAAATCCAGGCCTTCCTTCACCCATTGAACGTCGGTTTTCCCAACCGTCACAAGAATTATATTCATATCGACACAAATGTAACAATTCGGCGCGGAATTTGCAAGATAAACCAACGGTGAAACAAAGATTCCATATTCTGCTGATGGCCGGTGTCCTCTTGGGCATGGGCTATACGGCCCAAGCGCAGTCTTTCTTCACCACCAGCGTGCAGGCCCAGCGCCTTAAGCAGGACGACGGTTTTGCCGTCTTCTCCTCCATCACCAAGTACATGGCCGCCGGCGACGCCGCATCGCTCTCCTCCTGGTTCGCTGACAATCTGGACGTTACCATCATTTCCTCGTCCCGCAATTGCTCCCGCAAACAGGCCCGCGAAATCCTGCGGAGTTTCTTCGAGGCCAATACGCCACGCTCCTTCAGCGTTACGCACAAAGCCTCCGAGGCCAACAAGAAATACATGATTGGCCTGCTGAATGCCGGAGGCGAACTTTTTCAGGTAACTATTTACGCCACTTCTTCCAGTGGAGAACCCTACAAAATCCAACAGTTGAATATTTCGCGTCAAACCGCTTATTAAAAAAATCCTCGTTCGGCACTCGAACGAGGATTTTCCTTTATTTCCCTTCCGGAATCATGTGCACGTCGCACTGCGGGAACGGGATGGTGATGCCATTCTCGTTCAGGGTCTTGTAGATGAGTTCACGGGCACGGTTGGCATAGCCGAAGCGCTCCTCTACCAGCACAAACTGTTTCAGGGCAACCACAATAGCGCTGTCGCCGAACTCGGACAGGCCCACATTGACCCCGCGTTTGGGATCCACGATGTCGCGGCCATACTTGTCCTTGGTCTGCAGCTGTTTACTGGCTTCCAGCAGGAGCTCACGCACCTTTTCTACATCCGTTCCGTAGGCCACGCCCACCGGGACACTCACGTACTCGTAGGCGCTGCCACGCGTGAGGTTCTTGAAGTTCTTGTTAAAGAGCGCCGTGTTGGTGAAGGAGATAATCACCTCACCCACAGACTGAATCTGGGTGGTCTGGTAGTTGATGGAAGCCACCTTGCCGCGGATACCGTCGCATTCAATGATGTCACCCACGCGCAGGCGGCCGCTCAGGAGCTGGATGCCGTAAATGAAGTTGTTGATGATATCCTTTAAGGCAAGACCGATACCGGCACTGAGACCACCGGCAATAAGGCCCAGGGCCCCAGTAGGGATGTTCAGCGTGACAATGAACAGGTCTGCATACACAAACCACACAAAGACGGTAATGAGGCTGTTCCCCAGGGAGAGGTTTATCTCGTTGGTACGCACGGTCTGTATCTCGTGCTTGCGAAGGTAGCGGCGGTAGGCAAGGACCTGCCACAGCACGTGGATGGCTTTGTTCAGGTAACGGAACACCAGGAACATCTCTATAAGGAAGAGGATGCTGAAAATGGAAACCTGGAATTCGCCCTGGGTCAGAAAGGGCTTCTCGAAGATGGACAGGTACAGGTCCCTGAATTCGAACACGCCCAGGGCCCAATAGGCGCAGATGGGCAGGGAGTTCAGGGCCATCAGGGGGATGATGACCTCACGGATGAGGTCGTAGAACCAGCTGGCACCGAAAAGCAGTTTTTTCTTGTCCTGTCCGGATACGTAGGTGATTTTGGCGTCGTAGGCCTCCATACGCTTGTTCAGCCGTTTCTCCTTGTACAGGAGCAGTAGTTCCCAGATAGAGGCAATCATCAGGATCAGGGCCAGTTGGAAGTACCACCATACCAGGATGATAAGGGCCATGAAGATGTAACCTACCAAACCGATAATGACGGCAAAGGCCGTAATGGCGAAGGAAATCCAGCCAATGATGGTGTCTGTCCTGTCTGCCTTTCCGCCGTTTTGCAAGTTGGCGACGAGCTGCCACAGCGCCATTCCCAGGAGCAGGGGCGGGAAGAACAGGTTCATGAAGGAATTGGGCACGAATAGCACCCGGCAGCTGATGACAAACAGGGCCGTGAAAATGGTGGGCAGGTATATCCGGACACTGCGGGAGAGCTTGGCGGGTTCCAGCCGGATGAGGAGGGCCGTGTAGATGGCCATCAGCAGGCCCAGGAACGTGTGCATGATGCTGATAGCCTTGCGCGCGATGTCGTCTTCGATGCTCTCGTGGCTAAGGATAAGGAACACGACACAGCCCAGCAGCAGCGCCAGGTAGCGCTTTTGCTCTTTGGCCACCCGCTTTTTCAGCGGCTTGATGAATTTGTACGCAGGCCACATCACCAGGGCGGACAGGCCCCACAGGAGGAAGAAGACCAGCACATACACGATGAGCCAGTAAATTCTGGCCGAATTGATGAGTCGGGTGTTATTGGAAATCTCCTCGTTGGTATAGTTGGCTTCCTTGCTGGTCAGCGCCTGCCAGATGTCGGAGAAACTGTATTTCTCGTTCATGTCCCTGCGGGCTTTTTTCCAGTATCTTCCGGGCTCGGAGAGAATGGTGAACCAGGGTGTCTGCCCCTCTACGAATACTTTGTCTTCAATGATATCATAGTATTCCCGGGCGTACTTATAGGATTCTTCCATCCGCAGCCTGGCTTCCCGGTAATGGGTGCTGTCCGCCATCACCAGTTCCCGCGTCTGGGCATACATTTTCAGGAGCTCCGATGCGTATAGCATGCAGGAGTCGCGGTCCGCCTGGCCAATCTCGCTCAGGATAAACGCCGGTGTGCCGGCCTCGCCAGTAACGGTGTCCTGCTGCACGGCAGCGGCGTTCAGGGCCACGACGGTTTCCACCTGCTCGTGCAGGTTTTGCTCCAGGAGGCTCTCGTTTTGCAGCAGATGCACATCCAGGGAGTCGTTGTGGTAGGCCAGGCTGTCCGGCACTACTTCTACGTCCAGAAGCTCCGGCGGAAGACGGCGCAGGGACTCGATGAGGCGTGCATAGCGGTTAATCTCCACATCCAGGGAGAACACAATGCGGTCGTACGGGGTGCGGTTCTTGTTGAAGTCTTCGTACTCACTGCTTACCTTCTCCAGCGCATAACTGATGTCAAAGGCGTATTCCTGTTTCTGGGAGTACAGCATCAGGGACAGGTCGTTGCATTTTTTGACGATGTCCACCATCTTCTGGTGCTGGATCTCGTAGGTTTCCCGCTGCTCTTCCCGGGTGCTGTCTATCCGCTTGTATTCGTGATACAGTTCGCGGCGAAGGTTGGACAGGGTGGCGTCCAGGCCCATTCCAGTAAATACGGCCAAGGCGGGGACGGCAATGGCCAGCAGCAAAACAAGGGAGCTAAGGAGTTTGCGTTTCTTCATATCTTCGATTTTAACGCGCAAAGATAGCATTTTTTTATGGTTCGGCCTCAAAGACGAAGACGGCGGAGGAGTAAAGCTGCGGGAGGCGGGGATTGAAGGCGCCGCCCATGAGGAAGGAGCCCGTGAAGGACTGGCCGTCGCCCCACCAGCAGGAGTTGTCCACGTTCTGCTCCACTACCTTATATTTACGGTCTGGATCCAGGCCTTGCAGGCGGAATACTTTGCCGCCTACGGTGCGGGGCTCGAAAGCGATGCAGTAGGTGAACACCACGGCGCGGGACTTGTCCTCGGAAACGTACATAACCCCGTAATAGTTTGAGTCATAGGGCGATGCAAAGCGGTACAGGTCGCCCTTGAACACCAGGTCGCGATATTGTTTATAGGAGCCGATGCAACGCTCCGCCAGTGCACGTTCCTGGCTGGAGAGGTTCCGGGGCTGGAGCTCCATGCCCAGGCGGCCGGAGCAGGCCATGTCGAAGCGGAACTTGAGCGGCGTAACGTTGCTGGTCTGGTGGTTGGGCACGGTGGAAACGTGCGAAGCCATGACGCAGGCGGGATAGGTGAGGCTCTGGGAATACTGGATGAAGGCACGCTGGTAGGCGTCCGTATCGTCCGAAGTCCAAACCTCGTTGCAATAGCGCAGGGAACCGTAATCTACGCGGCCGCCGCCGGAGGAACAGCACTGCACCAGGACGCGCGGGTATTTTTCACGGATGCGGCGCATCACGTTGTACAGCCCCTGCACGTAAGCCACGAAGAATTTGTCCTGCGCGGCGCCCAGGTACGGGCTGCCAAAACTTTGGATAACGCGGTTGCAGTCCCATTTGATATAGTCGATATTGGGCGCAAGCTGCATGGTGCGGTCAAAGATGCCGAATACGAAGTCTTCCACGGCAGGGTTGCTCAAATCCAGCACCCACTGGTTGCGGCCCTGGTAAATCTCGCGGCCGGGGCTCTGCACTACCCATTCCGGGTGGGCGTGGGCCAGGTCCGAGTCCGGATTCACCATCTCCGGCTCAATCCAGATACCGAACTTGAGCCCCTTGGAATGGGCGTAGGAGGCTACATAGTCGATGCCTTCCGGCAGTTTTTTCACGTTCACCTCCCAGTCTCCCAGACCGGCGTTGTCCGAGTTGCGCGGGTAGGCGTTGCCGAACCAGCCATCGTCCAGTACGAACATTTCCAGGCCCATGCCGGCGGCATCGTCAATCATGCGCAGGAGGGTTTCCGTGGTGAAGGTGAAATAGGCGCCTTCCCAGCTGTTGAGCAGGGTGGGATTCACCTCTCCGCCACCGTACACGCTGTATTTACGGGCCCAGCGGTGGAGGTTGCGGGAGGCGCCGCCGGCTCCCTCGCAGGACCAGGTGTAAATCATTTCCGGCGTTTGGAAGCGCTCGCCGGCGGCCAGCGGCCATGCGCTGGCATACGGGCTGATGCCGCTAAGGATCGTGAGCCGTCCGCCGGGATCCCGGTCGAAGCTCATGCGGAAGTTGCCGCTCCAGGCCAATGCGCCGGCAATGACCTCGCCGGTGGTTTCGCTATAGTCGCGCGTGTTGAGGCTCAGCAGGAAGGAGGGGTTGTTGGACTGGGTGGCCTGCACCCCGCGCCGGCTCTCGATCACCTTGAGGTCGTGCCCCAGCAGTTCGCGCTCCAGCTGCATTTCCTGCGCCCAGGAGCCCCAGGTGTGGGAAAGCAAGTAATCCTTGGCGTCCAGATACAGGGCCGATGACGCATAATTGAGCAGCTCCACCGGCTTGGCTCCGCCGTTGAGGATTTCCGTATGCATGGTAATGACGTCCTCCTTCGGATAGGCGTCGTATACCAATTTCACCTGCAGCGCAGTTACATAATCCTTCAGGTCGATGGCGGTAGAAACGCAACCTTCCCGCCGCTCCACCGTAACGCCGGTGAAGTACAACTCCGTATTATGGGTACCATCGGCATATTTCACCTGTAACGCGGGCTCGCCGATGAAACGGCCGCCGGTGGCGGGATAGGCCATGCCCTCGCAGCTGTTGTAGTCCTCCTCCGAGAAGCGCATGCCCAGATACTGAGCCGGATCCCCGACGGGTGCCCCGTAATGCAGGGTTTTTACCAGGCCGTTTTCCTGCACCAGCAGAACAAGGACGGTGTGGTCGGTCTCTACGGCAATCACCTGGCGCTCTACGGCAGGGATGGCAACGGTTTCATGGGTAAACTTTTTGGCCTTACGGGCCTCTGTGTGGAGGGGAAGCAGCAGGAGAACTGCAGCGAGGAAAGTGGTCAGTTTCATGTGTTTTTGTGTATTTTCTGCAATTTAGGTAGAATTTTGCAAAAAAGAAAAAATCCATGTGAAAATAGTATCAAAAATTCATATCTTTGCAAAAACGCTGAAGCTATGAACGCCGTTCTCCGGGAAATTACTCCTATCACGGAAAGAGACTGCCTCTACATCGTAGAAAGGCATAAGACCGAGTTTTTGTACCCGCTTCATTCCCACATGGACTTCGAGCTCAATTTCATCGAAAACGGCGCTGGCGTAAAGCGGGTTATCGGGGACAGCGTGGAGGAAATAGGGGAGTACGAGCTCACGCTGGTGGCCGGAGAGCAGTTGGAGCACGCCTGGGAACAGGGGACCTGTAGCTCCGGGGACGTCCGGGAAATCACCATCCAGTTTGCCTGGGACCTGTTCGACGGTGCGGGCATGAACAAAAACATCTTTTACGATATCCACCAAATGCTGCAGCGGGCGCGCCTGGGCCTCACTTTTTCCCTGAAAACCATCATGCGCGTGTACCCTGAGCTGGATACGATAGCCAGTGAAACAGAGCCGTTTGAGCAGTACATGAATTTCCTGAAAATCATGCATGAACTGGCTAAGGCGGATGATTCCCGCGTCCTGGCCAGCAGTTCCTACGCCCAGGCCGACGAAAGTACGCAGAGCCGCCGCATCCGGAAGGTGGAGCAGTACGTAAGCGAGCATTACAGGGAAGACATCCGCCTGGAGGATCTGGCCGCCCTGGTGGGCATGGCTCCCAGTGCTTTCAGCCGCTTTTTCCGCCAGCGGACAGGCCGTACGGTAGTGGACTATATCATCGATATCAGGTTGGGCAATGCCGCCCGTATGCTGGTGGATACTACCCAAAATATTTCCGAAATCTGTTACAGTTGCGGCTTCAACAACCTGTCCAATTTCAACCGTGTATTCAAGGCCAAGCGGGGCTATACGCCGCGGGATTTCCGGACGCTGTTCAAGAAAACCAAGGTCTTCGTATAGTTGGTAAAAAAGTATCATTTTTGGCTAATTTTGTATTAGTTTACCCGTGCAAATCCTCCTAAATTTGCAATAGATAAACTATTATGTCGGCCAACATAATGAAATTAACACTAAAAACTGTTCTTTGGGCTTGTCTGGCCCTTGCAGTATATGCCTGTAATACAGCACCATCCTTTATAAGTACAAGGGATGGGCAATTCCTTAAAAACGGCACTCCATACACCTACATCGGTACTAATTTCTGGTACGGACCCATTCTGGCTTCGGATGGTCAGGGCGGTGATTATGCGCGTCTTACGCGTGAACTGGACACCCTGAAAGCCCTGGGCGTAACCAACCTGCGCGTCCTGGTAGGCGGGGATGGTCCCTCGGGAGTATTCTCGCGCGTGGAGCCTACCCTGCAAATTGCCCCAGGAGTATATAATGATACTTTATTAACCGGTTTGGACCGTTTTTTAGTAGAATTGGGCAAGCGGGACATGCAAGCCGTCCTTTTCTTGAATAACTCCTGGGAGTGGAGCGGCGGCTACGGTCAGTATCTGGAGTGGGGGACCGGAGAAAAGGCCCTCATCCCGCTCGTGGACGGCTATTGGCCTTTTATGCAGCAGATGCGCAAGTTCCAAACCTCCCCGGAGGCCCAGGAACTCTTCTACAACCATGTCCGCACCATCGTGGGCCGCACCAACAGCATCACCGGCAAGCCGTATAAGGAGGATCCGGCCATTTTCTCCTGGCAAATCGGCAATGAGCCCCGTTGTTTTTCGGACGATCAGGAAATCCGGGACGGCTTCATCGGCTGGCTCACCGAGACTGCCCGCATCATCAAGGAAATCGACCCCAACCACATGCTCTCCACCGGTAATGAGGGCTGGATGGGTTGCGAACAGGACTGGGAACTGGTGCGTCGCGTCAACACCATTCCAGGCGTGGATTACATGACCATCCACATCTGGCCCTACAACTGGAACTGGGCCAATGCGGAGGACCTGGAAGGGACCATCGACGCTGCCATCGACAATACGGCCAAATATCTGGCCGAACATGCAACGCTGGCACAGGAACTGGGCATGCCGCTTGTGTGCGAGGAATTCGGTTTCCCGCGCGACGGCTTTTCTCCCAAGATGAGCGCTACCACGCATGCGCGCGATACCTATTATAAATACCTCTTCGGCCAGGTAGGGGAGACGCTGCAAGGCGCCAACTTCTGGGGCTGGAGCGGTTTTGCTGTCCCCCTGCACGAGCAGTGGGAGAGCGGAGACCCTTACACCGGAGACCCGGCCCAGGAGGCCCAGGGGCTTAACGGTGTCTATGTCACGGACACCACCGTGGACATTATCAAAGAGGCAATACACAATCTAAACCAATAACTAATCATTAACCAAAATCTTGTAGCATGAAACAAAAATTTGTGGCCTTCATGCTGGCACTCTTCGCCACCACGGCCTTGTTCGCACAGAACAAGGTTACTGGTACGGTCTCTGATGACATGGGACCGGCGATCGGCGTGTCTGTCGTGGAGAAGGGCACCTCTAATGGTGTCATCACAGACATCGATGGAAACTACGCGATTACAGTGAAGCCCGGCGCTACACTCGTATTCTCTTCCATCGGCTATGCAACGCAGGAAATCGTCGTTGGCACGCAACGTGTCATCAACGTTCTCCTGAAAGAGGATACCGAATTCCTGGACGAGGTTGTCGTCGTGGGTTACGGTACCATGAAAAAGAGCGACCTTGCCGGCGCCTCCGTCTCCATGAAGGAGGAAGCCATCAAGGGCTCCATCATCACCAACATCGACCAGTCCCTCCAGGGTCGTGCAGCCGGTGTTACCGCGGTGCAGACTTCCGGTGCTCCGGGTTCCAGCTCCTCCATCCGCGTTCGTGGTCAAGCTACCATTAACGCCAATGCCGAGCCTCTGTACGTGGTCGACGGTGTCATCATGCAGGGCGGCGGTTCCTCCGGCGCAGACTTCGGTCTGGGTGATGCCCTGGGTAACGGTGCCGTTTCCACGGTTTCCCCGCTGTCCACCATCAACCCTGCGGACATCGTGAGCATGGAAATCCTGAAGGATGCCTCCGCCACCGCTATTTACGGTGCCCAGGGTGCTAACGGTGTCGTGCTCATCACCACCAAGCGTGGTAAGAGCGGCGGTGCCAAATTCTCCTACGACGGTATGTTCGCTGTCCAGCGTCAGACCAAGCGTATCGGCCTCCTGAACCTGCGCGAGTTCGCCGAGTATTACAACGAACTGGCAGCTGTAGGTATGGTAAGCGCCAACGATTACTATTCGGATCCTTCCATTCTGGGTAAGGGTACCAACTGGCAGGACGCCATCTTCCGTACGGCTCTCCAGCACCAGCACCAGGTCAGCGCCCAGGGCGGTACCGACAGAGTACAGTACTATGTATCCGGTTCCTTCATGAACCAACAGGGTACCATTATCGGTTCCAACTTCCGCCGTTTCGGTGTCCGCAGCAACTTGGACGCCAAACTGAAAGACTGGTGGAAGATCGGCCTCAGCGTTTCTTACTCCAACACGGATGAAGACATGAAGCTGGCCGACTCCGACGAAGGTATCATCGGTTACTCCCTCACCTCCCTGCCTTCCGCTCCTATTTACGACCAGGACGGCAACTACTACAACATTTCCATGAAGAACTACTCCATCATCAACCCGGTGGCCATGGCCATGTTGGAGCAGATCAAACTGAAACGTCAGAAACTCAACGGTAATATCTTCTCAGACCTTACCCTTCCTTTCTTCAAGGATCTCACCTGGCATGCAGAATTGGACTATGACCTGTCCTACAGCGCCGCCGAGACCTTCAACCCGTCGGTGAGCCTGGGTTCCTACCAGCGCGCCGCCAACGAGGTTCGCGAGCAGAAGAACAACTCCATCTACTGGGCCGTGAAGAACTACCTCACTTACAGCCACACCTTCGGCAAACACAGCATCACCGCCATGGTGGGTCAGGAAGTGTGGGCCAGCAAGTGGGATTACATGAGCGTATTCAACACCGCCCTCCCGTCCAATGAAGTGGTGAACCCGTACCTCGGTACCGGTACCCCTACCATCGGTTACGGCTTCGGCGACAGCTCCATGGCTTCCTTCTTCACCCGTGAAACCTACAACTACGACAACCGTTACATCGGTACTTATACCTTCCGTTACGATGGTTCCTCCAACTTCGGTCCCCAGAAGCGCTGGGCTCCGTTCCACTCCGTGGCCGTAGCATGGCGCTTCAGCAATGAAAAATTCTTCGAGGGTGCCAAGGGTGTCATCAACGACGGTAAACTCCGTTTCGGTTGGGGTCAGACCGGTAACTCCAGCATCGGCTCCTACAAGTGGGGTACTTCCATGACCAAGGTAGCCACCGGCCTGGGTACCGGTTACCGTCAGGCCAACATGCCTAACCCTAACGTGATGTGGGAGAAACAGGAACAGTTCAACGTAGGTTTGGACCTGAACTTCCTGAACAACCGTATCGGTTTGGTTGTGGAATGGTACGACAAGACCTCCAAGGACATGCTTATGCCGCTCCAGCTGCCCTCTTACATGGGTACTGGCGGTAACGGCTCTTCCGCGCTTGCCGCTCCTTGGGGTAACTATGGTACCATCAAGAACACCGGTTGGGAATTCACCATCAACGCCCACCCCGTGGAAACCAAGAACTTCCACTGGAGCACCGAGGGCCAGATTTCCCTGAATAAGAACAAACTCGTCGCCCTGGCCGGCACGGCTTCCGCCGCTATCGTAGGTTATGGCCAGTGGAACGATGTAGTATCCGTTTCCAACGTGGGTGAATCCCTCTACAGCTTCTATGGCTACGTGACCGACGGTATCTACCAGAGCATCGAAGAAGTGATGGCCGGCCCTGTCATGGAGAGCATGAAGAACACCACCGTGGACGCCGCCGGCGTCGCCCATCCGTCCCAGAACCCTGCGGACTACAACCAGTACAATACCACCTGGATTGGTGATATCCGCTTCAAGGACCTCAACGGCGACGGTAAGATCACCGAGGCCGACCGTACCAACATCGGCTCCCCGATGCCGCAGTTCACCTTCGGTTGGACTAACACCTTTACCTATAAGAACTGGGATCTGACCATCTTCCTGAACGGTTCCTACGGCAACAAGGTGCTCAACTACCTGAACATGCGCGTGGGCAACATGAAGAGCGCCTGGTCCAACCAGCCTACCAGCGTACTGAGCCGCACCAAGCTGGTCCCCATCGACCCCGACAAGGTGTACGACGGTACCAACAACGTGTGGAACTGGTATGAAGATCCCACCAACGTGCAAATCGCCAATAAGGGCGCCAAGCTGCCGCGTGCCACCACCGGTGACCCCAACGACAACGACCGCCTGAGCGACCGCTACATCGAAGATGGCAGCTACCTGCGTATCAAGAACATTTCGCTGGGCTACACCTTCCCTAAGCGCTGGATGGAGAAAGCCAAGATTGAAACCCTGCGCCTGCAGGTGAACATCCAGAACCTGGTCACCTTCACCAAGTACACGGGCTATGACCCTGAAATCGGTGCCAGCACCGCTTCCGTTAACGTGATGGGCCTGGATAACGGCCGTTATCCTTCTCCTACTACGTATTCCTTTGGTGTTAATATTACATTCTAATCAAGGGAGGAACAGAATATGAAAAATGTATTGAAATATATTGCTCTTACCGCTGTAGTGCTGGTAGCCGCTTCTTCCTGCGAAAAGTTCCTGGACCGTCCGGCTCGGGACAGCTACAACTCCCAGAACTTCTATCAGGACGAGCAGCAGTGCATCCAGGGTGTCAACTACCTTTATAACTCTCCCTGGTACGACGTTATCCGCGGTTTCTACCGTGTAGGTGAGTGCTTCTCCGGTAACTACTACATGGGTAGCAGCCCGTATCTCCAGTTCACGGTGAACGGTTCCGACAAGGAACTCCGTGACATGTCCGCTTCGCTGTGGGCCGTGAATGCCAACGCCATTACGGTTTACAACCGTCTCAAAGAGGTGGAAGGCGTAAACCAGGCAACCCTGAACATGTGCATGGGTGAGGCCCTCACCTGGAAGGCTTTCGCTTATTTCTTCCTGGTGCGCAGCTTCGGCGAAGTGCCCATCATCCACGACATGAATGCCCTCATCGCCAGCAACACCTATAACGAAGTATACAAAGCCCCTAAGGCCGATGTGTACAACTATGTTGTGAAGTTGCTGGAGAAGGCCATGGAACTCCTTCCCAAGAAAGTGGCCAACAAGGACGGCCGCATCGACTACTACAGCGCCGAGGCCCTGCTGGCCAAGGTATACCTGCAGAAGGCTGGTGTTACCGGTACCCTGAACCAGGAAGACCTGGACATGGCTGCCCGCTATGCCAAGGACGTCATCGAGAATTCCGGCCGTCAGCTGCTGGAGGTTTATTCCGACATCTTCCGCATGCAGAACAACAGGAACCTCGAATGCCTCATCTCCTGGCACTGGGATGCATCGGCCCAGCCCTGGACCGCCCAGAACTCCTTCCAGAGCGACCTCGGCATGAACGGCTTCGACGAATTCGGAGACGTCTGGGGTCAGTGGAACGGCCCGTCCATCGCCCTGCAGGACCAGTTTGGCGTGAGCGCTCTGCAAAGCCCGGATCTCCGTTCGGATACCGATACCCGCCGCAAGGCTACCATGATGCTGGCCGGCGACGTGTATGACTACTTCTGGACCACCAACGGCGGTTTCGACTACCTGCGTTTCTTCTATGATCCGGATTACGGCCCGTCCGGCACCACCAATGCCTCCGACGGCTCCATGAACAGCCCCACCGGTGCCGGTTGCGTGAAGTTCCTCTATGGTGACGGAAACGACCACATGGCAGCCCTCGGCGTAAGCGCCGGCCGTATGGCCTACGGTCTGTCTACGCACGTCTTGCGTCTGGCCGACGTCTACCTGGTGTACTGCGAGGCCAAACTGCATGGCCCCGGTTCCAGCACCACGGATGCTCTGGCACTCCAGTGCTTCAACGCCATCCGCAACCGCGCCATCCCTGGTTCGGTCAGCGAGAAGACTTCCATCACCTTCGACGATGTGTTCAAGGAGCGCAACCTGGAGCTGGCTCTGGAAGGCGACCGCTGGTACGACTACGTACGCGTGGGTTACTACAACCCCGACTACTGCGTGAACGACATCCAGAATCAGCGCCGCAATTCCTATGGAGGCGGTCTGAATGACCTCTATCAAGCTTACTATGAGTCCGGTGTTTGGGGCGATACTTCGGCTATTGTTTACAATTCCGATGAATTCACTCCTACTGCCGCCGCCATCAAGGCCAAGTTGGCCGCCCTTCCTTTCCCTTCCGAGGACGTGGTGTATAACCCGCACCTGGAGGAGGAAGCCCAGCCGTTCGACCTTTCCACCATTACGTTCTAATCCTTAACACACGAAGCAATGAAAAATATCATTACCAAGATAAGCATTTACGCTGCAGCCGCTCTGGTGGCCGCTGTGAGCTTCACTGCGTGTCAGGATGAACCGGACCGTTTCCGCCTCACCGAAGGAAAACCCGTCGTGTACTATGTACGCCCGGTGAAGGCCGCTGCTGCAGACTCCCTGCTCACCGGCGCTTACATGGGCAACAGCATTTGCCTTGTGGGCGACAACCTCACCAGCGTATATAAGCTCCTGTTCAATGACCAGCAGGCCACCCTGAACAACAGTTACATCACCAACCACACCCTGCTGGTGGACGTTCCCAACGAAATCCCCGGCGAGGTATCCAACCTGATGTACCTGATTACCAAGAATGCCGACACCGTGAAGGTAGACTTCCAGGTGCTGGTTCCCGGTCCTTCCATTGTCTCCATGAAGAATGAACACGCTCCTGCAGGTACTACCACCATTCTGTACGGTGATTATTTTGTGGACGATCCCAACGTTCCGCTGGAAATCGCTGTAGGCAACAAAGAGGCTACCATCAAGGAGTTCACCAAGAATGCCATTACCTTCGTAGTCCCTGAGGACGCCACGGAGGATGAGCCCATCAAGGTGAGCACCATTTACGGTGATGCCGTGTCTTCCTTCCATTGGATGGACACCCGCGGCATGCTGTTCAACTTCGACACCGACCCGCATCCGGCCAACCACGGCTGGCACGCGATGGTCATCGAGACCGACGATACCGCACTGGATGGCAACTTCTTGCGTCTGGGTGGCGCCGATGTCGTCATGACAGAGGATGGTGCCTGGGACGATGCTCACTTCTCCTTTGAGTACTGGCCGGGTGACTGGACAGATCCTGTGAGCTACAATGACAGCCCGCTCCTGACCGACTATGCCGACTTCTCCAAGTGGGAAGACATGGCCCTCAAGTTCGAGTTGCTCGTTCCTTCCGCTAATCCTTGGATGGCTGCTTCCATGCAGCTCATCATGGCCGGTGTGGACAAAATTTCCGGTAGTAGTGCCGGTGTCGATATCTACGGAAACACTGTAGCAGGTGCTAACAACACCTTCTTCAATGGCAATGACCTGCCGCGTGGCATGTACACGCCTTGGGCAACTACTGGTTCCTTCGATACTGGCGATGAGTGGATTACCGTGTCGGTGCCTTTCGCCAACTTCAAGTATGGCGCTGATGGCTCCGTCGCCTCCGGTGCCCTCTCCGCAACGGACTTCACCTCCCTCACCATCTTTGTATGGAGTGGTGGTTACAAGGGTACGGAATGCTCTCCCATTCTCAAGATTGACAACATTCGTGCTGTTCCTGTTAAATAATTGCAGATGATTATGAAAAAGATATTTCAACTGACAACCCTGCTTTTGATGGCCCTCGTGGTGTTTTCCTGCACCAAGAAAGAGGTCAGCACAGAGCAGTTCGACACCACGGCTGTTGTACTGAAGGCCTACGGCCCCCAGCCTGTGGTCCGCGGTGGTATCCTGCGCTTCGTGGGTTCCAACCTGGACAAGGTGGTTACCGTAACCATCCCCGGTGTGGCTCCTATCACTCCTGAAGTAGTTACCTCCGGTACCCACTCCGAGATTCGCATCACCGTTCCCAAGGACGGTCCCGAACTGGGTTATCCTGTGCTTACGCTGGCCGATGGTTCCACCATCACCGCCAAAACGCAGCTTACCTACTCCGAGCCCATTCTTTTCGAATCCTTCAGCCCCGCTGAGGCTCTTCCCGGTGCAATCGTCACCATCAAGGGTGACTACCTGAACCTCATTCACGAAGTCATTTTTGCCGATGACGTAATTATCGGTGAGGATGAATTCATCGACCACGACCGTTATACCATCAAGGTAGTCGTTCCCTTTACTGCCCAGACCGGCAAGATCGGCCTCGGTACCGTCGATCAGACGGAAGAGGTAGATGAGGATGTGCTCGCTACCCTGAACGTGGTGGAAAGTGATGAGGAACTCATCGTCACTACTGCCCAGGGCGCGTTGGCTGCCGCTTCCTATAAGGCTGGCGCCACCGTTACCATCAAGGGTACCAACCTGTTTCTTACCACCGAACTGGAACTGGAAGGTGCAAAAGTGACGGAATTCACCGTCGCAGATAACACCCTTACCTTCGTGCTGCCCGATAAGGCTACCGATGGCGATGTGTACATGGTCATGGCTTCTGATGTAGCTGTGTCTGCCGGTACGCTCACTACCGTTGTTCCTGTGGTCTCCGGTGTTACCCCCGCTCCCGTGAAGAACGGTGCTGTGGTAACCCTCGCCGGTTCCGACCTGGATCTGGTAACCGGACTGGACTTCCCTAAGGCCAGCGGTGCTGAGTTCACGCTCGCCGAGGGTAAGATTACCGCTACGGTTCCCGAAGCAGCCCAGGAAGGTGACATCACCCTGTCCCTGGCCAACGGTAAAACCGTTACCGCCGACCTCACCCTGGTGAAACCGGTTGTGACCGGCTTCAGCGCCAACCCCGCATCGGCTGGCTCCACTGTTACCATCGAAGGTACGAATCTGGATCTGGTGGCTGCTGTCAGCTTCTCCATTGGAGAGGAGGCTTATTTGACTGTCAAGGAAATTGAGGGTTCAGAGACCGCTATTACCGTGGCAGTTCCCACCGCCGCCGTCAAGGGTATTATTGTCCTGAATCTGAAGAATGGCTCTGATGTGGAAGGACTGGAACTGGATATCGACAAACCTGTCGCAGCCTATCTTGTAACCGTCCCTGCTGATGTGTTCAAAGTGGGTGACCTCTTCGTGGCCGAGATCGAGAACGCAGATCATCTGCAGAAAGTCCTGTTTGATGAGATTGAAGTTCCGTTCGTCATCAACAACGGTAAACTGTATGCTACTGTTCCTGCCGGCGTTAAGAAGGGAACCATCCTCCATCTGGTATCCGATAACGGTACGCTTGACTATGGCGTGAATATCGATCCGGGTGATCGCATTGTCACTACTATCTGGAGCGGTAGTTCTACCGTTACCTGGTCTGGTGGCGCTGTTACTGCACTGTCTTGGGGTGGTTATGACTGGTCTACTGTAAAGGCTGGCCTCTATCTGAAGGCTGTCTATACCATTGACGATCCTGCCGGTTGCATCCGCTTCGGTAATGGCTCTTGGGCTTCCATCCCGTCACTGGCTGGACTTGCTGCGGATGGTAATCTTCCTCTGCAGGAAGGCGGACATGCCGTTCTGCTTACCCAGGAAGATCTGGATTACATGAATTCGACAGGTGGTCTTGTAATCTGCGGTACTGGTTATACCATCACCGAGATCCAGCTTGTTGAACTGATCCCTCAGGAGACGATTATCTGGACTGGCCCGTCCACCGTTACTTGGTCTGGCGGCGCTGTTACTGCACTGTCTTGGGGTGGTTATGACTGGTCCACCGTTGTGGCCGGATCTTCTATCGCTGCTCACTACACCATTGACGATCCCGCCGGTTGCATCCGCTTCGGTAATGGCTCTTGGGCTTCCATCCCGTCACTGGCTGGACTTGCTACGGATGGTAATCTTCCTCTGCAGGAGGGTGGACACACGGTTGTCCTTACCCAGGAGGATGTTGACTACCTGAATTCGACAGGTGGTTTGGTCATCTGCGGAACTGGCTACACGATTGCTTCTATCGGTCTTCTGGTTATGCCTGAAATTTAACCGGGAGTAGTAATTCTTATAATCCGGAGGGGGCTGACCCTCCCTCCGGGTTCCAAAAATACAAAACGAAAGCGATATGAAGAAAAAACTACAGTACGAGGTGCCCGCCACCCAGGCCCTCGAGCTCGCTCCGGGGGGGGCGATTTTAACGGGGTCGACAATTCCAACGTCCAATGGAATTGATGACATGTCTCCTGATTTCTCGGACTTTTCATGGGATTAAATTGAGGAATTGATATGAAAAAGGCTTTTTTGTTTATATCTCTCTTGGGCATTGTTTTTTTGTCCTGTAACAAAACTACATCTGATGAAGCATTATCAAATGCGGTCACCCAGATTAAAGTCATGATAGAAGGAACAAAGACATCGCTTACGAGGGCCTCCTCCGTGGTGTGGAGAGAGGGCGATCAGATGGCTGTTTACACATCAGATAACACTTTTGAGCGGTTTACGCTGTACAGTGGGGCAAATACTTCCAATGCCGTTTTCACGGCGAATTCTTCTATTACGCCCAACAAGTTTGCGATTTACCCTTATAGTGCTGCTGGCGAATACACAACTGCGACACATACTGAAACAATCAATATGCCGGTTTCATATACGTGGGGCGATCAGGCTTTGGGAGGTCCCATGTTGGCCTTGGTATCAGGCAGTGATTTGGCGATTTTTAAGCAGATAGTGGGTTACTTTAAATTTGACATCGTCAACATTCCTGCAACTGCAAGTAAATTGGTTTTCTTTACAGAGAATCAGGTTATTACAGGAGAATTTGGATTAGATGTGGAGAACGAATGGCCGGGTATTTATACTTGGGATGCGACTGCGTACGATACTGACAGGAGGACCGTTACGGTTAACTTTACTGCAAACGAGCAGTCTTCCCGGTCGTTTTATATTCCAGTACCTTCCGGCAATTATACCAAGTTTATGGTTTCTTTGCAAAATGCCGATGGTGATGATCTCATTACGCCAAAGACCTGGACAAGTAGTGGCACTCCCATTTCGATTGATAAGCATACGCTTAAAATAATCCCTGCGTTTTCATGCTCTGACGTTTCTATCGTATTGTGGGAAGGGACTTATACGGCAGGTGATTGGGATCATTGGGATCAATCCGTTGTGTTTTCTGGGGGCAATAAAGTTTGGAGCGCTTTTCCGGATGACACTGTTATACGTGTTTATTTTGATGAGAATGATGTAGATGGCCGCCAGATGCAGATCAGTTATTACGACAGTTCTGAATGGAAACAAATGGCTTCTGTGAATTTGGCCAATGGTCAATCGACATGGGACATTACGCTTACCTCTTCACTTAAAGCTGCCGTGGCCGCGTTTGATTTGTTTGCATTTAATGGATATAATGTCAAGATGACCAAAGTGGAAGCGCTGGATAACCGTCCTGAAACCGTTATTTGGACGGGAGCGTTTGACCTGGATACGGGCGACATGACCGATTTGAAAAAGGAATTGTGGCAGTCTGCCAAAACAGGAACAACAGTCACAATTTATGCAACGGAAGATGGAGACTATGCGTATAATTGGCGTAACTTATACCTTAAGAGCATGGCAGATGGATGGCCTGAGGTTGTGAATTTAAGCCATAATGCCGATGGTAGTGTTTTCCGTTCTTATTCTTTGAACAGTGCTGACGTGACTACCCTTAAGGCCAATGGCATGGCTATTCAGGGTAGTGGTATCACCATCACCAAAGTAACCCTGCGCTAGGGCGTGTTGTGTAAGTTGTTGATAATGAATTAAATACGCAAATAGCCCCGGGGTGAAAGGCCGGGAGTCGAATGCGTAATAGGCTAATAATCAAATAGTTATGAATCACGCACTGCGAACGACAACCCTAACCTGTATGGCCGTTGCCCTGCTGTGGTCCTGCGGCGGTAAAGACAACCCGACTCCGGTGACCCCTGAGGCCCCCACGGCCATCACCCTCAGCACCTCCACCATCGAAGCTGAGCGCACGGGCGGAGACTTCTCCGTAACGGTCACCGCGCCCTCGCGGCCTTCCGTATCGGCCAAGCCCGACTGGGTGACGGTGCAGGACGGAACCTTCAACAAGGACACCTACAAGATGACCCTCACCCTGAAGGTGGCCGCCTACGGGGAATACGGCAGCCGGGAAGGAAGTGTAACGGTGTCGGCCGGAAGCCTCTCCCAAAGCCTGAAGATTACCCAGCAGGGCCGCGAAAAGCCTGAAATTGTGGATGTCGATATCGACACGGAACTGGTTACCACCGGCGCTACCACGGAGGCCCAGGCCCTGTACGACTACCTCCTGTCGCAGTACGGGAAAAAGACCATATCGGCCGTGATGGCCGATGTGAACTGGAACACCACCATTGCCCAGAATGTGTATCAGCAGGCCGGCAAGTACCCCGCCATGAACTGCTTTGACTTCATTCAAGTGTATGTTCCGGATGGAAACGGCTGGATTAACTACAATGACCTTACGCCCGTTACTTCCTGGGCCGAGGCCGGCGGCATCGTGTCCCTGATGTGGCACTTCAACGTGCCGCTTACGGAAACTACTACCATAGGCACTGACGGCTCCGGGGTAACCTGCACCACTTCCAAGACTACGTTCAAGGCCTCCAACGCCCTCAAGGACGGCACGTGGGAGAACAAGTGGTACAAAGAGAACCTGGAAAAGGTGGCAACCATCATCCTGGCCCTCCAGGAAAAGGGCATTGCCGCCATCTGGAGGCCCTATCACGAGGCCGCCGGCAACTACTATGCCCTCAATTACAAGGGCAGTGCCTGGTTCTGGTGGGGCGCCGAGGGCCCCGATACGTTCAAGGCCCTTTGGAACGACATGTTTGCCTATTTCAAGGAGAAAGGGATTAAGAACCTCATCTGGGTGTGGACGGCACAGGGCTATAACGGAAGCATGAGCGAGTATGACTCCGATGAGGCCTACTATCCCGGTGACGACAAAGTGGATGTGGTGGCCCGTGACCTGTATGGCTACAATGCTGCCAATAACGGCGTGGAGTTTACCCTCCTGCAGAACACCTACAACCATAAGATGATTACCCTGGGTGAGTGCGGCTGGGGAAATAACGGCGCTACGGCCTTCTCTTCCGTTTCCGACTTCTGGACGGAAGGGGCCAAGTGGTCCTGGTTCATGCCTTGGTATAGCGACAAATACACCATGGTCTCCACCGACTGGTGGAAGGCTGCCTTTGCCCTGGATTATGTAATAACCCGAGATAATATTAATTTGTAGCAATATGAGAAAGTTTTTCCCTGTATTACTGTTTGTCGTTTCGCTGGCCTGCTGCTGTGGCAAGTCCGGTGGTGACACCCCTACGCCCACTCCTACTCCGACGGCTCCTACGGCTATCACCCTGAGTCCCACCAGCCTGAGCGCGACGCAGGCGGCCGCTTCCTATGACCTTACCGTTACGGCCCCCGCCCGTCCTACGCTTACGCTGCCTGCCTGGATAACCAAAACCGACGGCACCTACAAGGACTACAAGATCACCTTCTCGCTCAAGGTAGCCGCCAACGACAGTTACGAGACCCGTAGTGCCGATGTCGTTGTGAAGGCCACCGGCGCGGCCGATGTCACCCTGAAAGTGACGCAGGCAGCCAAGGAAGTGATCAAGGATCCCACCCTTCCGGACAATGCCGCTGTTGCCCGTACCCTGGAACTGGGCCTGGGCTGGAACATGGGCAACCACTTTGACGCCTATGCCAACGGTGTGGCGTCGGAGACGGCCTGGCAGGGGAAAAAGGCCACCCAGGCCACGTTTACCGGGCTCAAGGCCAAGGGTTTCACCAGCGTCCGTATACCGGCCACCTGGATGGGCCACATTGGCGCGGCTCCGGACTATACCCTGGACGAGGAGTGGCTGGGCCGCATTTACGAGGTAGTGGGCTTTGCAGAGAATGCAGGACTGAACGTAATCCTCAATACCCACCACGACGAAGACCATGGTGAAAATGACGGTAACCACTGGCAGAACCTCAAGGGCGCGGTGGATAACGAGGAGGTGAATACGCAGGTGAAGGCGGAAATTGCGGCCGTGTGGACCCAGATAGCCAACAAGTTCAAGGAAAAAGGCCACTTCCTCATGCTGGAATCCTTTAACGAGCTCATCTATGGTGAGGAATGGTATTCCACCAAGGACGATGAGAAGCGCTGCAAGGTAATCAACGAGTGGAACCAGGTGTTCGTGGATGCCGTCCGTGCCACCGGCGGCAACAATGCCACCCGTTGGCTGGGCGTGCCCGGTTATGCCGCCAGCCCCAATTATCTGAAGTATCTGACGGTCCCCAATGACCCGGCCAAAAAGACCATGCTGGCCTTCCACTGTTATGACCCGTATGATTTCACCATCGGCGACAAACAGCTTGCCAACTGGGGCCATACCGGTACGGCCTACAAGAACGGCGAAGAGGAGATCAAGACCCTGTTCAACAGCATCTATACCAACTATATCGCCAAGAACATCCCCATCTATATGGGTGAGTTTGGATGCTCCATGCGCAACAAGAATGACGCTAAGGCCTGGGCCTATTACAAGTACTATCTGGAGTATTTTGTGAAAGCCGCGAGAGTCTTTGGCATTGCCGGATTCCTCTGGGACAACGGTGCCGACGGCTACGGCAAGGAACGGCACGGCTATGTGGATCATGGTACCGGCGAATTCACCGCCAACGGCAAGGAGCCCGTTGAGGCCATGGTAAAGGCCTGGAGCTCCACCGACGCCTCCTACACCCTCCAGAGCGTGTACGACAGCGCCCCGACCTTCTGATCGGCCTGGTGGATAAATCGCTGAAAATGCGTTAGTTAGCTTAACGGACGGGTGCCAGAAACCCACCCGTCCGATAAACAAAAGTACTTAAAATCAGATAGTTATGCGCCATGCAAAAATACTCCTGCTCGCGGCGGTAGCCCTTACGGCCTGCGGCGGCAACCAGAAGCCCATGGAAACGCCTAAGGACAAGCTGGTCCATCAGTTGTTCTCCTATGCGGAGACAGGTAAAATCGCCTATGGCCACCAGGATGACCTGGTGTATGGCCACAACTGGGTGCTTACCGAGTGGGAGAACGACCCGCTGGAGCGCTCGGACGTCAAGGACGTTACGGGCAAGTACCCCATGGTGCTGGGCTTCGACCTGGGCGGTATTGAACTGGGCCATGCCAAGAACCTGGACGGCGTGCCCTTCGGCCTTATGCGCAAGGCTGCGCAGAAGCATGTGGAGCGGGGCGGCATCGTCACGTTCTCCTGGCATCCGCGCAATCCGCTTACCGGCGGCGACGCCTGGGACATCAGTTCGGACCAGGTGGTGAAATCCGTCCTTGCCGATGGCGAGAAGAGCGGTGAATTCAAGCTCTGGCTGCGCCGCGCGGCCGATTTCATCGAGTCGCTGGGCGTGCCCGTCATCTTCCGGCCCTGGCACGAGAATCTGGGAAGCTGGTTCTGGTGGGGCGGCAAGCTCTGCACGGCGGAGGAGTATAAGGAGCTCTATCGACACACCTGGCTCTATTTCACCAAGGAGCGTGGCCTCACGGACATCCTCTGGTGCTATTCGCCCAACGGCGACTGCGGACCGGAGGCCTATATGGAGCGCTATCCCGGCGACGAATTTGTGGATATCCTGGGCATCGACACGTATGAATATGTGGGCGATGGCGGCGTGGAGGAAGCCGGCGTGCGCTATATGGAAGAGCTGAAAGGGGCGCTGACCTACCTGACGGCGATTTCCTACGAGCACGAGAAACTCATGTGCCTGAGCGAGACCGGCCTGGAAGGCCTGGTGGATCCCACCTGGTGGACGGGAACTCTTTTCCCGGTAATCAAGGATTTCCCCATCTCCTATGTGCTCACCTGGCGCAACGCCCACGACAAGCCCGGCCACTTCTATGCCGCTTGGAAAGGCTTTGAACATGAGGCCGATATGAAGGCCTTCGCAGAACTTGATAAGATTGTTTTATTAGACCAATAATGAAATCATTCGAAGAACGGCTCGCTTGGCTGAAAGAGTGCCATAAGCGACTGATTGAACGCCCTAACGCTCCCATCGAAGGGAACGGTGTATATGAACGTTACGAGCATCCCATCCTCACCGGGGAACATGCTCCGCTGGAGTGGCGCTACGACCTGAACAAGGAGCGCAATCCTTTCCTGATGGAGCGGATCGGCATTCACGCTGCGCTGAATTCCGGTGCCATCAAGTGGGGCGACAAATACGTGCTGGTAGTGCGTGTGGAAGGGGCTGACCGCAAGTCCTTCTTCGCCGTGGCGGAGAGCCCGAACGGGGTGGATAATTTCACCTTCTGGCCGCGTCCCATCACCATGCCTGAGTGGGGAGAGCCCGCTACCAACGTGTACGACATGCGCCTGACCGCCCATGAGGATGGCTGGATTTACGGCATCTTCTGCGTGGAGCGCAAGGACCATTCGTTGGAGGGTGATTTGTCGGCTGCTACTGCGGCGGCTGGTGTAGCCCGCACCAAGGATCTGGTGAACTGGGAGCGCCTGCCGGACATCGAGAGTCGTTCACAGCAGCGCAACGTGGTGCTGCATCCGGAGTTCGTGAACGGGAAATATGCCCTCTACACGCGTCCGCAGGATGGTTTCATCGACACCGGTAGCGGCGGTGGCATCGGCTGGGCCCTGGTGGACAGCATGGAGCATGCCGTCGTCAAAGAGGAAAAGATTATCAACCGGCGCTTCTACCACACCATCAAGGAAGTGAAGAACGGCGAGGGCCCGCACCCTATCAAAACCCCGCAGGGTTGGCTGCACCTGGCCCACGGCGTACGCGGTTGCGCCAGCGGTCTCCGCTATGTGCTGTATATGTACATGACGGCCTTGGACGATCCCACCCGCGTCATCGCCCAGCCCGGCGGCTTCTTCATGGTCCCGGAAGGGGAGGAGTACATTGGCGACGTGATGAACGTGGTCTTTGCCAACGGTTGGATCTGTGACCCGGACGGCAAGGTGTTCATTTACTACGCCTCCTCCGACACCCGCATGCACGTAGCCACCTCCACCGTGGAACGCCTGGTGGACTACTGCCTGCACACTCCGGAGGACGGTCTCCGCACCGGCCTTTCCGTGGAAACCCTGAATAAACTCATTGACGCCAATCAGGAGTGATTGCTAACCTCCTGATTTACTGATAGTTACAATATATTCCTCGTTCGAAATTTGAACGAGGATTGTATAGGAAAGGACTGATAACCAAGTATTTAGATGTCACGTATATCCGCCATTATTTGCGCGCTGGCTCTTAGTTTGGGCCTCCAGGCGCAGCCGTTGCAACTGTCCCACTTGTTCACTGACCACGCTGTGCTGCAGCGGGAAACCGTAGTCCCAGTGTGGGGCTGGGGTACGCCCGGTGCCAAAGTGGAGGTTACCGGCTCCTGGAACGGCGCCAAGGCGGTGGCCCAGGTGGCCGATGACGGCTCCTGGAGCGTCATCCTGCAAACCGCCCAGGCTGGCGGCCCGTACACCCTCAGCGTGAAAAGCGGCAAGGAAACCCTGAGCGTGAATGACATCGCCCTGGGTGAAGTGTGGCTCTGCAGCGGCCAGTCCAATATGGAAATGCCGCTGAGAGGCTTCGGTTTCCAGGAGGTGGAAGGGGCTACGGAGGCCATTATGGAAGCGCCTGCCACCGCCAGCAACGTTCGTGTTTTCGACATCAAAACCCCCAAGTGCACGGAGCCTATAAAAGATGTGGAGACCAGCTGGAAGTACAGTTCCTCCGAGGTGGCCGCCGAGACATCGGCCGTGGCCTATTTCTTTGCCAAGCGTCTTACGGTGGCCCTGGGTGTGCCCGTAGGCATTATCGTCAATGCCTGGGGCGGCAGCCGCATCGAACCTTGGATGACCAAGGAGACCATCGACCATGCCGGACTTACTGAGCAGGAACTGAAGGATATCTATGCTGTCGAAGAGAAGCCGGACCGCTGGCCGGAGACCCCGGAACTGATCTGGAACGGCCGCGTGAAACCCATCGTGGGCTATGCCGCCAAGGGTATCATCTGGTACCAGGGCTGCTCCAATATGGGCCAGCCGCACTGCTACGATAAACTGCAGAAGGCGATGGTGGAAATGTGGCGCAAGGAATGGGGGAGAGACCTTCCTTTCATCTTTACCCTCCTGGCCCCGCACGACCACAGTGATGCCGACGGCCGTTGGCGTCCGCACTTCGTAGAGAACCAGCTGCATACGGAGAAAATCCTGTCGAACTCCTGGGCCATCTGCACCGAAACCCTGGGCAATAAAACCACCGTGCACCCTTCCCAAAAGAAAGAGGTGTCGGACATGATGGTGCAGCGCGCCCTCCAGAACGTGTATGGCGTGAATCCGGGCATCTCCCTGGAACTGCCCCGCCTGAAAGATGTTGTCTATGAGGAAGATGGCACAGTGAAAGTAACCCTCACGGAAGTGTGGAGCAATCTCATGAGCATCAGCGCCCGTGACATCGTGGGCTTCGAACTCGCCGGCGAGGACCGTCAGTTCCACCTGGCCGAGGCCCAGGTTGACTGGGATGGCCAGACCATCGTGGTGAAATGTGCCGATGTGCCGCACCCGGTGGCCGTCCGTTACTCCTTCCGCAACTGGATGGGTGCCAACCTGGCCAAGAGCAACGGCATCCCTGTTCCTCCTTTCCGCACCGACGATTGGGAGTATTAAACCGCCTGGTGCGGAAGTGATTGATAGTAAGAATATTACGATAAAGAACCCGCGGGAATTTTACTGGGTACTTTAATATAAGTGGTTGATATTATGAAAGTTACATACCAGGCTATCCGTGGCATCTTAGCCGTCGCCCTCTTTACACTGACCCTTACCGCCTGCCAGAAGAACGAGGTAAAGGTAAAATGTGCCGATTATACCCTCCGCCTGCAGGTGGTTTCCCCGGAAATCATCCGCGTGAGCGCCAGCCCGGACGGCAAGTTCCAGGACCGCCAGAGCCTGGTGGTGTTGCCGCAGGCCGCCAAAACAGACTTCGAAGTCTCCGACGCCATGGGCAAGGTACACCTTACCACTGACAAGCTCGCCGTAGATATCTACAAAGCCAACGGTGAAATCAACTTCTATAAGGCCGATGGTACCCCGCTCGCCCTGGGCGGTCGCGCCACCCTGGTCCCTTATGGCGACCGCTGGAGCACGACGCTCACCTTCGACAGCCCGGCAGAAGAAGCCTTCTACGGTCTGGGCCAGCACCAGGCAGGGGAGTTCGACCACAAAGGCCGCCAGGAGGAACTGTTTCAGTACAACACCAAAGTGAGCGTGCCCGTGGTGGTTTCCAGCAAGGGCTACGGCCTCCTTTTCGACGCTTATTCTTTGAGTCGATGGGGCACGGACCAGTCCTACAAGCAGCTGGGCGAGGTCTTCGACCTGCAACTGAAAGGCACCTACACCACCAAGGCAGGCGTACTGGTGCAGCAGGAAGACAGCCTCTTCTACGAGAACGAATTTGCTATCAAGAATCTGCCCCAGGTGTCGCTCCAGGGCGCTTCCGTCACTTATGAAGGCACCCTGACCGCCAAGGAAACGGGCGATTATCACTTTATCCAGTACTATGCCGGTTTCCAAAGCACCACCATTGGCGGCCAGGAAGTGATGAGCCGCCGCTGGCGTCCGGCCTGGAACCCCAACAGCTACAAATATACCGTTCACCTGGAAGCCGGCGTACCCACCCCCATTAAAATCGACTGGGAGCCGGACGGTGACGTGTCTTATATCGGCCTTCGCGTGCAGCCTTTCGGCGCTGTGCAGGAGGACAAACTCACCTTCTGGAGCGAGTGTGAGCCCCAGTTGGACTTCTATTTCATGGGCGGCGACAACTACGATGCCGTCATCAAGGACTATCGCCAGCTCACCGGCAAGGCGCCCGTTATGCCCAAGTGGGTGCTGGGCTTCTGGCAGAGCCGCGAGCGCTATTCTACGCAGGAAGACCTGGTGGAAACGCTTCGGGAAATGCGGGCAAAGCATATTCCTGTCGATAATATCGTCCAGGACTGGCAGTACTGGGAAGACGACCAGTGGGGAAGTCATGCCTTTGACGCCACCCGTTACCCGGCTCCGGAACAAATGCTGGACGACGTGCACGCCATGCACGGCCGCTTCATGATTTCCGTCTGGCCCAAGTTCTACACCAATACGGAGCACTACCAGGAACTGAAAGATGCCGGCTACATGTACCTCAATCCGGAACAGGACAGCCTGAAAGACTGGCTGGGCTACAAGCAGTCCTTCTATGACGCCTACGCCGCCGGTGGCCGGAAACTTTTCTGGCACCAGATGGACGAGAGCCTGTACAGCAAGTATGGCCGCAAGATCGACGCCTGGTGGATGGACGCCAGCGAGCCCAACCTCCGCGACTGCCTGCCGCTGGATTACATGAAATGGCTCATGAACCCCAACGGACTGGGTTCCAGCACCGAATACCTGAACGCCTATGCCCTGGTGAACGCCCAGGCTATTTACGAAGGCCAGCGTGGCGTGGACCCGGACAAGCGTGTCTTCCTCCTTACCCGTAACGGCTTCGCGGGCCTGCAGCGCTATAGCACTGCCACGTGGAGTGGAGATATCGGCACGTCCTGGACCGATATGCGCATGCAGATGGCCGCCGGCCTGAACTACTCCATGAGCGGCGTGCCGTTCTGGGGCATGGACATCGGCGGTTTCTCCGTGATGACGAAATTTTACGATGCCGCCGGCCAGGACGAATGGCAGGAGCTGCAGACCCGCTGGCACCAGTTCGGTACCTTCGTTCCGCTGTTCCGCACGCATGGCCAATGGCCCCGCCGCGAGCTCTGGAACATCGCCCCGGAAGGCTCCAAAGCCTACGAGAGCATCCTCTGGTACATGCAGCTGCGCTACCGCCTGATGCCGTATCTGTATTCCCTCACGGGCGCGGTACATTTTGACGATTACACCCTCCTGCGCGGCCTGCCGATGGATTTCCCGGAGGACCCGGCCGTGCGCGACCTCTCCGACCAGTGGCTCCTGGGCCCGGCGCTCATGCCTTGCCCGGTGTACGAGTACAAGGCCCGCAGCCGCGAGGTGTATTTCCCCGCCGGCGGCTGGTACGACTTTTATACTGGCGAAAAGATTCCCGGTCAAGCCGGGAATGACGGCGCGTCATGCCCGACCCGATCGGGCATCTCCTGCACCGTTGCCGCCCCCTACGAGCGCATGCCGCTCTACGTGCGGGCGGGCAGCATCGTCCCTGTGGGGCCTGCTATGGAATGGAGCGACGAAAAACCCGCTGACGACCTCCTGCTGCTGGTCTATGCCGGCGCCGACGCCCACTTTACGCTGTACGAGGACGACGGCCTTACTTACAACTACGAGAGAGGGGAGTACAGCACCATCGACCTGAATTGGGATGATAGCACCCGTACGCTCACCATCGGCGAGCGGAAAGGTTCTTATCCGGGCATGTTGCAAAATCGGCAGTTCCGGCTGATTTGTGTCGATGAAGCCCATCCTTTCGCTTGGAATCCGGATGCTCCGGGCAAGGCCGTTCAATACGACGGACAATCCCTTACCACAGAATTATAACACTAGAGCTATATGAAGAAAGCATTATTCATTTTATCTGCAACGCTCCTTGGCGTAGCTTGTGCACCGAAAGGTCCTCAGGCCATTCCTTCCGACAAAGCGGTGGAAGCCAAGGTGGAGAAGGTCCTGAAGGGCATGACCCTGGAAGAAAAGGCCGGTCAGCTGGTTCAGCTGAACATTTCTGTGCTGGAGGATGGCACGCGCGAGGCCATCGACCCGGCAAAACTGGATAAGATCATCGGTCAGTACAAGGTGGGCTCCATCCTCAACGTGATGCACGACGCCGCCCATTCCCGTGAGCAGACGGCCGCCATGGTGCGCCAGATCCAGGAAAAGAGCATGGAGGCTATCGGCATTCCTTGTATCTATGGCCTGGACATGATTCATGGTGCCACTTATCTCACCGACGGTTCTTTCTATCCGCAGGAGATTAACCTGGGCGCCACCTTCAACCGCGAATATGCGCGCCTGATGGGCCATGCGATGGCTTATGAGACCCGCGCCGCACAGGTGCCGTGGGTGTTCTCCCCGGTGATGGACCTGGGCCGCGACCCGCGTTGGCCGCGTCTGTGGGAAAGCTTCGGCGAGGACCCGTACCTGCAGGCCGAGATGGCCCGCGAGGAGACCATCGCCATTCAGGGCGAGGATCCCAACCATATCGACCTGGAACATTGCGCCGTTTCCCTTAAGCACTTCATTGGTTATGGCGTTCCGGTGAGCGGTAAGGACCGTACGCCGGCTATCATTGCACAGAACGACCTTCGGGAGAAGTTCTTCGCCCCGTTCCTGGAGTGCTTCCGCGCCGGCGCCCTCACCGCCATGGTGAACAGCGCCTCCATCAACGGCATCCCTACGCACGCCAATGCTATTCTGCTGAGCGGCTGGGTGAAGGAAGAACTGGGCTGGGACGGCATGCTCGTGACCGACTGGGCCGATATCGACAATCTCTTTGTCCGTGACCATGTGGCTGCCAACAAGAAGGAAGCCGTGGCCCTGGGCATCAACGCCGGTATCGACATGATTATGGACCCGTACGATCCCGAATGCGTGACTGCCATTGTGGAATGCGTCAAAGAAGGCAGCATTTCCAAGGCTCGCCTGGATGACGCCGTGCGTCGCGTGCTGCGCCTGAAGGTGCGTCTGGGCCTGTTCGACAAGCCCAATTGGGACTATTCCTATCCGGATTTCGGTTCCGAGAAGTTTGCACAGGAGTCCTATGCCGCCGCTTTGGAGAGCGAAGTGCTGCTGAAGAACAACGGCGTGCTGCCGCTTAAGGAAGGTGCCCGCATCCTGGTCACCGGCCCCAATGCCAACACCCTGCGTGCGCTCAACGGCGGTTGGAGCTATACCTGGCAGGGCAATGCCGATGCCTTCGTGCCGCAGTACAAAACCATCTTCCAGGCCCTCTACGACCGCTATCCGGGCAAGGTGTCCTGGGTGCCGGGTGTAGTGTACGACCATAATGACTGGCAGCGCGACCTGGCCATCAACATCCAGCAGGCCAAGGATGCCGCCCGCAGCGCCGATGTCATCATCTGCTGCGTGGGTGAGAACTCCTACTGCGAGACGCCGGGTAATATGGACGATTTGAACCTGTCGGCCAACCAGAAAGACCTGGTGAAGGCGCTGGCTGCTACCGGCAAGCCGCTGGTGCTGGTGCTCAACGAGGGCCGTCCGCGCCTGATCGGCGACATCGAGCCGCTGGCCGCCGCCGTGGTGGACGTGATGCTTCCGTCCAACTTCGGTGGCAATGCCCTGGCCGCCCTGCTGAGCGGCGACGAGAACTTCTCCGGCAAGCTGCCCTTCACCTATTCCAAGCATATCAACGCCCTGCATACCTATGATTATAAGGTGAGCGAGCACCGCGAAACCATGGGCGGCTCCTACAACTACGACGCCGTCATGGATGTGCAGTGGCCCTTCGGCTACGGACTTTCCTATACCACATTTGCCTATAGCAACCTGGTGGTGGCCGGGGGCTCTCCTGTCATACCGAGCGCTTCTTCTTCTGTCATACCGAGCGAAGCGAGCGTATCTCAATTCAACGCCGGCGATGTCCTGAAGGTGAGTGTCGATGTCACCAACACCGGCTCCCGTGCCGGTAAGGAGGCTGTGCTGCTGTACAGCTCCGACCTGGTGGCTTCCCTCATTCCGGACGTGAAGCGCCTGCGCGGCTTCGAGAAAATCGCCCTGGAACCCGGCGAGACCAAGACTGTGAGCTTCGAGCTGCCGGCCAGCGCTCTCGCTTTCGTGGGTGCCGATGGCCGCTGGCGCCTGGAGAAAGGCGAATTCCGCCTCTCCTGCGGTGGCCAGGGTGCCCTGGTAACCTGCACCGAAACAAAGGTTTGGGATACTCCGAATATTTAATATGGAAAATCGAACTGATATATTCCTACGGGAAGTTAAGGAGTGCCTGACGGAGAATATTCTGCCGTATTGGCTGCGGCTGAAGGATCCTCGTGGGGGATTCTACGGCGAAGTCAGCGCCGATGGCACCGTTCAGTACGACGCTCCGCGGGGCGTCATCCTGAACGCCCGCCTCATCTGGACCTTCGCGGCCGCTTATCGTGCCCTGGGGAACACCGAGTACCTGGTGGCCGCTATGCATGCGCGCGACTGGTTCCTGGAGCACTTCTGCGACCACAAGTGGGGCGGCGTGTACTGGAGCGTATCGGCAGAAGGGGAGCGGCAGGACACCAAGAAGCAGTTGTACGCGCAAGGCTTCGCCATCTACGGCCTTTCGGAGCTGTACAAAGCCACCAAGGACGATGGTGCCCTCAAGGAAGCCATCAACCTGTATCGCGTAGTGGAGACCTACTTTGCCGATGCGGAGCATGGTGGCTACCTGGAGGCCCTCTCGCGGGACTTTTCGCCCCTGGAGGACATGTCCCTGAGCGCGCACGACATCAACGCCGATAAAACCATGAACTCCCATCTGCACATCCTGGAGGCCTATGCCAACCTGTACCAGGTTTGGCCGGACGAAGGCCTTCGCGAGCGGATCACGGCTCTGCTGGAGATTATCGGCACGCGGGTCATGGCCCCTTCAGGCCATCTGCAGCTGTACTTCCGGCGCGACTGGACCGTCCTTCCCGGCGGCGTATCCTACGGGCACGACATCGAGACCTCATGGCTGGCCATGGAATGCGCCTTTGCCACGAAAGACCTGGACCTGGTCTCACGCGTACGCCCCTGGGCCTACTCCATGGGTGTAGCCGGCAACAAAGGCCTTTTTGCCGATGGTTCCATGCGCTATGAGCAACTCCTGGATGGCAGCTATGACAATTCCCGCCAGTGGTGGGTACAGGCAGAGACCGTGGTCGGCAATCTGTGGCTTTGGAAATACCATGGCAATAAAGCCGCCGCAGACCGCGCCCTGTCCTGCTGGAACTACATCCGCGAGCACCTGGTGGATACCGCTGCCGGCGAATGGTGGTGGGCTGTCCTCCCGGACGGTTCCCTGGATCTCTCCCAGCCCAAGGCGGGCTTCTGGAAATGTCCCTACCACAACTCCCGCATGTGCCTCCAGGCCCTTGCCCTGTTTTCGTGATAACACATTGCCTGGCAGATAAAACTTTTTCGCTCCCCCTTGCGGGGTAGAAAAAGTTTTCATCTGCGAAGGCCCCAAAATCAGATTTTATGGCAAAACTTTCAGAGAAAATTGGTTACAGTCTGGGCGACGCCGCTGCCGGCGGCATCACCTGGAAAGTCATGTCCATCGCTTTCCCTTTCTTCTTCACCAACGTCTTCGGCCTCACCGTGGCCGATGCCGCCGCCCTCATGCTGGTGGCGCGTCTCTTCGACGTGGTGACCGACCCCATGATGGGAGCGCTGGCCGACCGCACCCAGTCCCGTTGGGGCACCTATCGACCCTGGCTCATCTTTGGCGCCATTCCGCTGGGCCTCGTATTCGCCCTGCTGCTGTATACGCCTGACTTCGGGCCCACTGGCAAGCGCATCTGGGCATACTCGATGTACCTGCTCATGATGGCCATTTATACGGCTGTGAACGTGCCGTACGGCTCCCTGCTGGGCGTGATGACCGACGATGACAACGAGAAGAACCAGTTTTCATCGTACCGAATGGTCGGTGCGTATGCCATGGGCTTTATCATGCTGTTCTCCTTCCCTTATCTGCAGCGGATGGTGGGCGGAACCCCTCAGCACCAGTACGCCGTTCTGGGCGTGGTGCTGGGTGCCGTGGCTGCCCTGGGAACCCTTGCCTGCGGACTCATGACCAAGGAGCGCCTGAAACCCGTCCGTGCCGAGAATTTCTCCTTCAAGCCGTTCGGCGACCTGTTTAAGAACAAGCCCTGGATTATCCTCACCCTCATTTCCATCTGCACTAACTTCTTCAACGGCTTCCGTTATGCTGTGGCTGCGTATCTGATGGAATACTGCCTGCACGGAGACGTTACCACCATGGGTATGCTGATTAACTATACCGTCTTCATGATGTTCGGAGAAGCCACCTGCATGGTCTTCGGCGGCCTGAGCCCCTGGTTCACCAAGAAGGTGGGCTCTAAGCACAAGGCTTTTGCCTGGTCGGCCATCATTTGCGCCGTCTCGTCCATCCTGTTCTTCTTCATCCCCATGGATCCGGCCTGGATTTGGGTGATGGTTGCTAATGTAATCGTCACGTCCATCGGTATCGGCTTCTATTCTCCGCTCCTCTGGTCCATGTACGCCGATGTGGCCGATTACGCCACCCAGAAGAACGGCACCTCCTCCACCGGCCTCATCTTCTCCTCCGGTACCATGGCCCAGAAGTTCGGCTCGGCCATTTCCGGCGCCCTGGTGGCCATGCTGCTGGGTATCGCGGGCTTCGTTTCCAGCACAGACGTCGCCACCGGGGAGACCATCATCAGCATCACCGATATGAAGTCTGTCCAGACCATGATCTGGTCCCTGTTCTCCCTCTTCCCGGCCGCCATCGCCCTCCTCATCGTCCTCCTCCTCCGCCTGTATCCTATTAATAAGTAGGGGAGGGTGCTGCCACGTTGCGCGGCTGGTCGCTAATAGTCTTATATTCAAGTATTTATGCATAATCCTCGGCTCTTTTTGCGCCGAGGATTATTAGCAATGCGCTGTGTGTCAGGTATTTACGAACCAGTTGCGCTTGTGGTTGTGTTCTGTTACCCGCTGGTCGATAAGCGCCTGATTAGCAATAAGATATGGAAAATCCTCGGCGCAAAAAGAGCCGAGGATTATTAGGAAACAACTGTGTATTAATATGTTAGGAACCAGGGGGGAGGTGAAGGTATTTTTCAATCTGCCGGGGGCGGGCTGTGGTTCGATACTGTAGTAGTTGCACCAGGTCTTTTTTCTTCTCGTGGGGAAGTCCGGGAATCTCTGTCACTTCACTGATGACATGTTCCTTCAACAGGATGCTTGTGCAGTCTTGGTACACGCTATCAGAATAGTTGTCGTGGTCTTCCTTGATGGTGTAATCACTCCCCGTATTGTCATGGAAGGAGCGGACCATTGTTTCAAAATCGCCATAATAACTGATAGTTTCCTTATAGTCAATGACATTCCATAAGTCGATGGCAAAGTCAATTAATTGCAGCAGTTCACCAGGGGCTAAGAGCTTTTTCCATCGTTTCAGTTGGGCATAGCGTAAGTGACCATCCCCGTTATAGATTCGCTTCACCTCGTTATACACAGAACGGAATCTTTTACTCTTTTTACCAATATCAATCGGTATGGAAAAGGGTGTTTTTTCCTGCGCATACCGTAGAAAATTCCAGCGATACTCTTCGGCCTTCTGTACCATTTTCCGTTCGACGGGATTGTTGAAGTTGTAATTGATGGTGGTTTTTATCTGCTTGTTCCCCATTTTGACAGAACTCATGTAACGATGCTTGAACAGGGGCCCTTTTCGGCCTCTGGACTCATTCCATTCCCTGGAAAATAGATGCGTGTACTGTTGTACGAACCGGGATAAAGTTGTGCCGTCCGGTGCAATGACGGTATTGTGCAGATGATCCACCATGGGACAGAGAGCCAGTACGGGTATTTTGAAACGTCTGGCGACAGTACAGAAGATGGTGAAAAATACTACATAATCACTGATAGAGTAGAAAACCAGTACACCGTCGATGGTTTTTTGGCACACATGGTGTACTTCTCCGGGATAAACTTTTCGCTTCTTCATAATCCTCCAAACTCATCTTTAATGTGATGAGCAACTGCAAGTTATGGAGAAGAAAACGAAAAAGGAAGAATCGGTTGAAACATTGTGTTGTTTCACATGTTTTTTTGCTGTTTCTACCGATTTTATGCTGTTTCTACCGATTCGTGTTCACTCCCAGATCACCCATTTCCTGTCCAGCCAAATCCCTTTGGCATCGCCCGCCTTTCCTTGAATCCGGTATTGAGGCGCATTGTCCACCAGTGCCGCAAGCGCCTTGTTAACACGGGCGATATTTACGTTGAGGTCGTTGTTAAAAAGATCCATCATCCGAGTTATGCGGGCATCGATTTCAAGGGGATCCGAACTTCTGCTTACACGGCCGTATAGGCGGGATAATTCTCCCCGGTAACAGGTGATTTGTTTTAGGGGAATGCCTTCGGGGTGTTTTAGAAACAGGAGCAGGATACTTTTGGCCATGGGTCTTACTTTCAGTTCTGTAGACCCCACAAACACCCGAAGCCCCCGTGTAATACGTACCGTTTTTTGTGGAGGCAGGGGGAGGACCCTCCGCTTTTTCACCTCTTGCATGGCCAGCTGCACAAAGGTTATCAGTTCCTCCGTTTCCTGTTCCTCCCAGTTTATGCCATACAGCGGCCTGGGCTCCTCCAATGTTCCCCAGGTAAGGTAATATGCCGCTAACCATCCCGCTATCATGTTTTTTTCTTGCAAAGATAGGATAAGGGGATTACAAGCCCAATTTTCGCTGGTTGGTAACCAATTGACAATCAACATTTTATGGGAAATCCTCGGCGCAAATGGAGCCGAGGATTATTAACAAGATGCTGATTATCAGGCTGTTACCGACCAGCGCGTGAGCGCTACGCACAAAAAAAGCAACCCAGGGGGCTGCTTGATTTTCTACCAGCGGTCTTCGTCGGAGACGGAGAGCTTTTTGCGGGCGTGGCGGCGACGGGCGCTAAGGACGCGGCGGCCGTTGGCGCTGGCCATTCTTGCGCGGAAGCCGTGTTTGTTCACACGCTTGCGGCGGGAAGGTTGGAATGTTCTTTTCATGATATGTCTATTTTATATTTTTTCGCGTAAGGACTGCAAAGGTAGCAATTCTGGGGGAATATGCCAAATTTTTTTGGAGATTTCTCGACTTCGCTCGAAATGACAAGGTGCTTCGCTCGAAATGACAACCTACCGCTCTATATGTACCACCAACTTCCCATCGTACCAGGCGTCCTGGAGCCAGGAGGAGACGGGCCAGGTGTGCACGGAGCCTCGCGGGAGTTTGTGGCGGGCCATCACGGTGGCGATTTCCTCGTTCAAATCGCCGCCTTTCAGGTACAGAATGCCCTGCGTGTACTTGCCTTTCACCCACGGGAAGAAGTCCGGCAGGGCAGCCACCGCCCGCGAAACCACAAAGTCAAATCCGGCCGGCAAAGTCTCCGCCCGCGCATTCACAACCCGTACGTTCGGCAACTCCAGCGCTGTGCTAACCGCCTGAGCCACAATGGTCTTTTTCCCCACGGAGTCGCAAAGAGTAAATTGTGTCGATGGAAACAGAATCGCCAGCGGAATCCCCGGAAATCCGCCCCCGGTCCCCAGGTCCAGCACCGAGCCGGAAGCAAAACGCTCCCACAACCCCGGCACCGTCTGCAGATACCGCGCTATGGCCAGCGAATGCAGCACATGGTGCTCGTACAACGCGTCGATATCCTTCCGCGAAATCACGTTAATCTGCGCGTTCCACTCCCGATACAGCCCGTCCAGGGCCTCGAAACACGCCATCTGCCGGGCCGTCAGCGTAAAATCGGCCTCCAAAATCTCTTTCCAGTTCATTCGATTTCCCCCCGTAACATCATTTGCGACAAGTGCTGCTTGCCCCGGCGAATCCGCGTACGCACGGTATTGAGCTCCAGGTCCAGCTCCTTGGCGATTTCCTCGTACTCCAACTCCTCGATCATGTACTTGATCATCACGTCTTTATACAGCGACGGAAGTTCGTCGATATACCCCATCAGCCGCTGATGCAGCTCGTCGTTGATAATCTCCTCCTCCGGCGTATAGTCCGTCAGCTGAGCCGCCTCCGACCCGTCGGAAGACGCCTTGTGCAGGATGCCTTCCTTCTTTTCGTCCTCGCGCTGGATGGACGATAAATGGTCCAGTGCCGTCCGCGTAGCAATCGTCAAAAGCCACGGCCGGAACTCGCGGGAAAGGTCGAAGCTCCCGAGGGCCTGAAACGCCTTCTGGAAGCTCTCGGTGACCACATCGTCCACATCGGCCTTCCACTGGAAATAGCCGCTTACGCGTCCACGCACCGCACGCTCGTGAATCTGGTAGAGCATACGGTAGGCCATCTGGTCGCCGGCGATGGCCCGCTCGATGATTTCTGTTTCGGTTTCTTTCATGGTATGAGATTTCTCGACTTCGCTCGAAATGACAGGTCAATGCGCTTCCAGCCAGTTAATACCCGATGAACATTCTACGGTAAGGGGAACCGACAGTTCCAAAACATGCTCCATAACGTCCTTCACCAATGCAGTGAGCACCGGCACTTCCTCCGGCACCGCATCAAACAGCAGTTCGTCGTGAATCTGCAGCACCATCTTGCTCCGCAGGCCCTGTTCCTTCATACGGGCCGCCACGCCAATCATGGCCAGTTTAATAATATCGGCCGATGTCCCCTGAATGGGCGCATTCACGGCATTTCGCTCCGCCAGCGCACGCACGGTCGCATTCCGCGCCTGGATGTCCGGCAGGTAGCGCCGCCGCCCGAACAACGTCTCCACATATCCATGCTCCCGCGCAAAAGCAACACTTCCGTCGATAAACGAACGGATGGAAGGGAAGGAGGCAAAATACCCGTCGATGAGCTCTTTAGCCGCCGTCCGCGGCAGGTGCAGCCTTTGCGCCAGCCCGAAGGTGGAGATGCCGTACATAATGCCGAAGTTGGCCGTTTTGGCCATGCCGCGCTGCTCCCGCGTCACCTCCGAAACGGGGATGCCGAAAATCTTGGCCGCCGTAGCGGCATGCACGTCCACACCCTCGCGGAACGCCTGCGTAAGGTGCTCATCCTGAGAAAGATGCGCCATAATACGCAGTTCGATCTGCGAGTAGTCCGCGCTTACAATCACGCCGTCCGGCGTACCCGGCACAAAAGCCTTGCGAATCTCTTTCCCACGCTCCGTGCGGATGGGAATGTTCTGCAGGTTGGGATTGGACGATGACAAGCGCCCGGTAGCCGTAAGTGCCTGATTAAAAGTAGTATGCACACGCCCGTCCCGCGGCGAGACATAGCTGGGGAAGGGTTCGATATAGGTCGACAGCAGTTTTTTCACCGCCCGGAATTCCAGGATTTCATCGACAATGGGGTGCCGGTCCGCAATGGCGAGCAAGGTGGCCTCATCCGTGGAATACTGCCCCTTGGCACCGCTGCGCTTGGCTTTGGGATCCAGTTTGAGTTTCTCAAACAGCAGTTCTCCTACCTGTTTGGGCGAGGAGATGTTCAGTTCCGGTTCTTCGGCCATCTCGCGGATGCGGATTTCGCGCTCCGCCAGCTCCTTGCGGAGCCCATCGGCAAAATGCCGGATAACGCCCATGTCCACTTTTACGCCGTCGCGTTCCATTTGCGCAAGCACCTTGGACAGCGGCTCCTCCATGGTAAGATACAGTTCCGGCAGTTCCTGCTGCAGTTTTTCTCCCAGCGGCACCAGGATAGAGGCTTCCCGCAGGGCGGCAGAATTGTCCTCCTCCGGCACATCGTCAAAGAGCGAACCGGTGGTGGCCACTTCCTCGCGGGCCTCCAGCGACACGCCCAGATAAGTCTGCGCCAGGGCAGCCAGGTCATGGCTCCGCTCCGGGTTCAGGACGTAGTGCATAAGCTGAATGTCCCACCATCGGCCTTTAAGGTCGATGCCCTCCGCCGCCAGCGTATTCGCCATTTTCTTCAGGTCCACGCCATATTTGTCGATGGCCGCCTCTTCCAGCAGCCCCTTCGCCTGGGCAGGGGAGACCTGTACGGCAAGGCCGCCGGCACTAAGGACGATGTGCGCCCCAGCGAGCACCAGCCCCACTTTCCCGGCCTTTTTCGCCGCCGCAGCAACCTCCTGCAGCGACGCCTCTTTGTATTCCAAGAGATGGCCGATCGGGTCGGCCATGACGGCGCTTCCGAGCAAAGCCGAAGGCTGCGCCGAGGAATCTCCTTTCAGATACTTCTTCAACGAAGAAAACTCATACTCCTGGAACAACTGCGCCAGCCGTGCCGTAAACGCTCCGGTATAGCGCATATCGGCCAGGCTCACCGGCAGCTGAATATCGGTTTTGATGGTAACCAGCGTCTTGGACAGCGCCATGTGCGGGCGCGCTTCCTCGAACTGCGCCTGCTGCCGGGCTGTGAGTTCGCCCAGGTGCGCGTAAATATTCTCCAGACTGCCGTATTTGGCGATAAGCTTGGCCGCACCCACTTCGCCCACACCGTTTACGCCGGGCACGTTGTCGGCCGTATCGCCACAGATAGCCAGCATGTCGATGACCTGCGCGGGCTCCGAGATGCCCCATTTGGCACAGAGCTCCGCGGTGCCCCAGATTTCCGCGTCCGACCCGCTTTTGCCGGGCTTGTACTGGAAACTGTGCGGGCCGATCAGCTGGCCGTAGTCCTTATCCGGCGTCACCATGTACACATCCAACTGCTCCGAGGCATTTTGCACGGCGATGGAACCCAGGACGTCATCGGCCTCAAAACCGGGCATCATGACCACGGGGATGTTCATCTCCTGCACCAGCTCCGTAAGCGGCTGCAGGGCGTCGATTACCAGTTGCGGGGTAGGGGGACGCGTGCCTTTATAGGCCGGAAACAGCTGATTGCGGAAGGTGCCGCCCGGCGGGTCGAAAGCCACTGCCACATGCGAGGGCTTTTCCCGCTCCAGCAGCTCCAGCAGGTATTTGGTGAATCCGTAAAGGATGGACATGTCCGCCCCTTTGGAGTTGATCATGGGACGGCGCAGGAACGCATAGTACATTTTGAATACCAGCGAGTGACCGTCTATGAGAAAAAGTTTGTCCATAGCCTTCAAAGATACGAATTATTTTGAAACATTGTGTCACTTATCGACCCAAAGAACCGTGTTTGCATTTAAATCAAATAATCCCTATCTTAGAAGACCAAAACGCTTGAATATGAACATTCTGGAAGAAGCCTCCCGCTGCCTGTTCTGCGTCCAGGCACCCTGCAGCAAAGCCTGCAAGAACGGAGACCCTGCAAGGGCCGTCCGCGCCGTCCGTTTCAATAACCAAGCCCTTGCCCGCCAATGGGTAAAGGATTGCTCGGAGGAGGAGCTGCTGGAAGCAGAGAAAGCCTGCATCCACTACGACCGTCCCATCCGTATCCGCGAATTTGTCCAGGCACTCCCGGAAGCGCCTTCAGTGGAAGCCCGTCCCAGCCTGGCGATCGACTTTTGCGGTATCCACTGCGAGAATCCTTTCTTCCTGGCCTCATCGGCCGTATGTACCAATTACGAGATGGTGGCCAAGGCCTTCGAAGCCGGCTGGGGTGGTGTGTTCTACAAGACTATCTGCATGCAGGAGATCAGGGAAGTGTCGCCCCGCTTCGACGCCGTTCACAACGTGGGAGAAAAGGGCGATTTCTTCGGCTTCCGGAACATGGAGCAGCTGAGCGAGAACCCGGTGGATATGGACTTCGACATCCTGCGGCGCCTGAAAAAGGACTATCCCACCAAGATTGTCATCGCCTCCATCATGGGGCACGATGAAGACGAATGGATGGAACTCGCCAAACGGGCGGAGGCCGTCGGCTGCGATGCTGTCGAGCTCAATTTTTCCTGCCCGCAGATGCGTCAGGCCGGCATGGGAAGCGACGTTGGCCAGGACCCGGAACTCGTCATCTTCTTCACCGCCGCCGTCAAGCGCAGCGTCAGCATCCCCGTCATCCCCAAGATGACTCCCAACATTGCGCACATCTCCGATATCGGCTCCGCCGCTTGTTTTGCCGGTGCCGATGCCATATCGGCCATCAATACCATCAAGAGTATCACCATGGGCGAGGGCTCGGAGGTGAGCGGCAGCCAGACGGGTTCCGGCTATTCCGGCAGGGCGGTCAAGCCCATTGCGCTCCGGCACATCCTGTCCATGGTGCTGCACCCCATGATGCAAAAGGTGCAGTACAGCGGCGTGGGTGGCATCGAGACCTGGAAAGACGCCCTGGAGTTCATCCAGCTGGGCTGCCGCAACGTGCAGGTGTGCACGGCCGTGATGCAGTACGGCTACCGCATTATCGACGATATGATTATCGGCCTGCAACATTATATGGCCGAAAGGGGCGTGGAGAACCTGGCGGACCTGGTAGGGGAGCGTCTGCCCTCCTTCCGGCTTCCGTCCAACCTGGACCGCGACACCGTCGTTTATCCCAAGTTCGACACCGCCAAGTGCATCGGCTGCGGCCGCTGCACCATCTCCTGTGCCGATGGCGGCCATCAGGCCCTGGTCTTCAACGAAGCAACCCGCAAGCCCCAGCTCCTCGGCCCCAAATGCGTAGGCTGCCACCTCTGCCGCCTCGTCTGCCCCGTCGGCGCCATCTCCTCCTCCAAGCGTATCCCCAAGCGGCACGACTGGGCTGGTCACTAAACCACTGATAATCAGCAATATACCAATAATCCTCGGCTCTTTTTGCGCCGAGGATTATGCGTAAAACACTGATAGTCAACATGTTACGGGCCAGCGCACTGTACTGGCAGGCCACGCTTTTGGCAATGTGGGAAATAATCACTATCTTGCCACAAATGTAATTGACCTAAGCTATGGCCGACGAAAAAATCATCTTTTCCATGAACGGGGTGAGCAAAATCCTCCCCCACAACAACCGCGTAATCCTCAAGGACATTTACCTGGGCTTCTTCTATGGGGCCAAAATCGGCATTATCGGCCTTAACGGATCCGGTAAATCCACCCTCCTGAAAATCATTGCCGGCGTAGAGAAATCCTACAAAGGCGAGGTAGTGTGGGCGCCCGGCTACAGCGTGGGCTACCTGGAGCAGGAACCGCAGATGGATCCGGAAAAAACCGTGCTGGAGGTGGTCCAGGAGGGTGTGCAGGAGGTCATGGACATTCTGCAGGAGTACAACGACATTTCCATGAAGTTCATGGAGCCGATGGACGATGACGAGATGAACCGCCTCATCGAGCGCCAGGGAGAACTCACCGAAAAGATAGACCAGGTAAACGGCTGGGAGATAGACTCCAAACTGGAGCGTGCCATGGATGCGCTGCAGTGCCCGCCGTCGGAGCAGAAAATCAAGGAGCTTTCCGGTGGTGAGCGCCGTCGCGTGGCCCTGTGCCGCCTGTTGCTGCAGGAGCCGGACGTGTTGCTGCTGGACGAGCCCACCAACCACCTGGACACGGAGAGTATCCAGTGGCTGGAGGCCCATCTGCAACAGTACAAGGGCACGGTGATTGCCGTCACGCACGACCGTTACTTCCTGGACAACGTAGCCGGCTGGATTCTAGAACTGGACCGCGGAGAAGGCATTCCCTGGAAGGGCAACTACTCCTCCTGGCTGGACCAGAAGACCAAACGCCTGGCTGCGGAGGAAAAGGCGGAAAGCAAGCGCCGCAAAACCCTGGAACGGGAACTGGAATGGGTGCGTATGGCTCCCAAGGCCCGTCAGGCCAAGCAAAAAGCCCGTCTGGGCGCGTACGAAAAACTGGCATCGGCCGATACCAAACAAAAGGAAGCCAACCTGGAAATCTACATTCCCAACGGTCCGCACCTGGGCAACAAGGTCATCCGTTTCAACGATGTTTCCAAGGCCTATGGCGATAAACTCCTGTTCGAGCACCTGAGCTTCGAACTGCCGCCGGCGGGTATTGTCGGTGTCATCGGCCCTAATGGCGCCGGTAAAACCACCCTGTTCCGCCTCATCATGGGCATCGAGCAGCCGGACAGCGGTTCCATCGAGATTGGCGATACCGTCAAGATTGCCTATGTGGACCAGCAGCACCGGTCTATCGACCCGGATAAGACGGTCTATGAAACCATTGCTGGCAATTCTGAATGGGTACGGATGGGTGGCCGGGACGTGAATGCCCGTGCCTGGGTGTCCCGTTTCAACTTCTCCGGCGCGGACCAGGAAAAGCTGTGCGGCGTGCTCTCCGGCGGTGAACGCAACCGCCTGCATCTGGCACTTACACTTAAGGACGAAGGAAATGTACTCCTCCTGGACGAACCTACCAACGACGTGGACGTGAACACCATCCGCGCACTGGAGGAAGGTCTGGAGAACTTTGCCGGTTGCGCCGTTGTAGTGAGCCATGACCGCTGGTTCCTGGATCGTATCGCCACGCATATCCTGGCCTATGAAGGCGAGGGCAAGGTGGTTTTCTTCGAGGGCAACTACCAGGAATACGAAGAGAACCGCAAGATGCGCCTCGGCGCCGATGCCGCTCCAAAACGGTTCAAGTACAAGAAACTGATGGAGTAATTACTCCCGGAACAAATCCCGGACCGGGAGGGCGGGGGAGAAGCGGCTGCGCAGGTTCTCAAACAACGCGGCGATGTTGTTGGAGAAGCGGGAGCCGCGCCAGGTGGAGGTGTTGGCGATGAACACCCAGCACTCGCCGTCGGGGAAGGTTTTCACCAGGGCCTGTGTGCCGGAGAAGGAGCCGGAGCGGGTCCATTCGCCCGTGGGCTTGGTGTCGTTCCAGCCCAGGGAGAAGGTATCCTTATCGTAATAGGTGGTCATTTGGGTCACGGAAAACGGCACCAGAATGTCTTCTACGGGGCCACCACCGTTAATACAGGCAACCATACGGGCCAACTCCGCGGCGGAACCGGTCCAGCCGCCGGCGCCCAGCGAGCCGGAAATATTGTTGCCTCCGTAACATTTTTCCACAGCGGCGTATTTGCCATCGAATGAGGCCGTCTGCGTGGCCTCCGCGTGCATGTAGTAGCGCGTTTCCCCGGGATGCCGGTCGGCCAGGTAGTTACCAGCCAAACGGAAGCCGCGGCAGAGGGCAGGGGAGAAAACTTCCTCCTGCATAAAGTCCACATAAGACTTCCCGGATACTTCCTCGATAATGAGCGAAAGCAGCAGGAAACCCATATTGGAATACTCCTGCGTGGTGCCGGGCTCGTACGCCAGCTTACGGCCCAACTGCTTCTGCAGCAGCGCCTCAAGGGAGGTATACGGAGAAAACACCGGGTCTCCGCCGCGGGAAGTGAATCCCGCCTGGTGCCGGAGCAGGTGCTCCACCGTGATAAGAAAATAATCCTCGTCCTTGATATAGGAATCGTAGCGTTTCAGCGCGCCATACGGACCAAAAACCGGCGTGTCCAGGTACACCAGCCCCTTTTCCTGCAGCCGCATGATGCCAATCGCCGTGAGCAGCTTGGAAACGGACGCCAGCCGGAGTGTTGTGCCGGGCGTCATGGGCGTGGAACCATCGGCCTTGCCATAGCCATGTGCGTACAAAAGGGAATCGTTCCGCATCACCGCCATGGAAACCCCGTGCAGGCCCCAAACGTGCATGAAACTGTCCACCACGGCGTCCATGGCCGGGAGGGTCGATAATTCATTGGTAAGATACCCGTTCAGCGAATCCCGCCAGTGAACGGGCTCCCCAGAAGGCTGGGACGGCACCTGTTGCCCGCGCATAAACGCGCACCCCAGGACTAGCACAAGGAATATGACGCCCGCCTTTCTCACTTGATTTTCCCGCAACGGCGGCCAAAATCGACAATTAGCTCCGCCGTGCCCTCAATTCCCAGAATGGAACTGTCTACGCACAGGTGGTAGTTGGAAGCATGGCCCCAGGCACCGAAGGTATAATAATTATAGTAGGTCTCGCGCGTGCGATCCTTGCGGCGCATGAGCTTCTCGGCTTCATCGGCACTGATATTTTCGCTCTTCATCAGGCTTTGGATGCGATACTCTTCCGGCGCGGAGATAAAGACGTTCAGGCAGTCCATGTCCCGGAGGATATAGTCCGCACAGCGGCCGATCAGGATGGCGTCGCCCCGTTCGGCAATGTTCCGGATGACCTCGCTCTGGATCTTGAACAGTACGTTGTCGTTCACATAGCCGCCGTCCATGTAGCCTAAACGGCTGGAAGCGAAGAAACTGGAGAAGGAGAAGAGGCTTTTTTCCTCCGCCTGGGCAAAGAGTCCCTTGGAGTAGCCTTCTTCCTCCGCCACCTTGGAAATGAGCTCGTTGTCGTAAAACGGGATGCCCAGTTTCTGGCCGATAGCATGGCCGATATGACCGCCTGCGCTGCCGAAAGACCGGCCGATGGTAATGATGGTATGCATAATCTCAGATTTTACTGCCAAGCACGGCCGGATCGTCCCCGTCCTTGAGTTTGTTCAACTTGCGGATGAGGCTCCAGCCCATGATGAAGGTGATGATGGCCGATGTGGTATCGGAGATGGGGAAACTGAGCCAGACGCCGGTCTCCGACTCCATCAGCGGCGGCAACAGATAGATGCAGGGCAGCAGGAACAGCAGCTGCCGCGACAGGGAAAGGAAAACGGACTTGTTCACCATGCCCAGGCACTGGAACAGGTTGGTGGTGACCATCTGGAAACCCACAATAGGGAAGACGATGTTCATCACGCGCAGTCCATGCGCCGCTTTTTCGATGAGCACCGGGTCCGAAGTGAAGATGCGCACCATGGGCTCCGCCAGAAGCACGGAGAAGACAAAGCCGAGGACCATGACCAGCGTAGCCCAGCCGGCGGTTTTCAGGTACACCTCCCGCACGCGGCTGAACTGCCGGGCGCCGTAATTGTAGCCCGCAATGGGCTGCATGCCCTGGTTCAGGCCCATCACAATCATAATAAAAAGGAAGGTGATACGGTTTACGATACCAAACGCGCCGATAGCCAGGTCTCCGCCCCATTTCACCAGTTGCTGGTTGATGAACAGCACCACAATGCAGCTGGCCAGGTTCATCAGGAAAGGTCCCATGCCGATGGCCAGGGAGTCCTTGGCGATTTTCCAGTCGATGCGGAACATCTTGAGTGAACGGGGCAGGTGCAGGAAACGGTTCGGGTCGAGGAAATACCGAAGCGTATACGCCAGCGCCATGCACTGGCACAGGACGGTTGCCAGCGCCGCGCCCTGGATGCCCATGTCCAGCACAAAGATGAAAATGGGGTCCATAATGGCGTTGGACGTCACTGTGAACAGGGTGAGCCCCATGGCCAGCTTCGGGTTTCCGGACGAACGGATGATAGCGTTGAGGCCAAAATACAAGTGCGTGACGGCATTGCCCATGGCAATGATGGTCATGTATTTACGGGCGAAGGGGAGGGTGGCGTCCGAGGCTCCGAAGAAGCGGAGAATCGGGTCCATCCACAGCAACATCACGGCGGTGAAAACCAGACCGGTAAGGATGTTGAGGCTGATGTCGTTGCTCAGCACTTTGCTGGCCACCTTGTAGTTCTTCTGGCCCAGCAGGACGGAGATCATGGTGGCGGCGCCCACACCCACCAGCGTACCGAACGCGGTGGAAATGTTCATGAGCGGGAAGGTGACGGCCAGGCCGGCGATGCTCAGCGAACCTACATCGGGAATATGGCCGATGTACACGCTGTCCACCATATTATACAGCGAAGACGCGGTCATGGCGATGATGCCGGGGACCGCGTATTGGCGAATAAGCGAGTTGATGGGCTTGGTGCCCAGTTCTGTAGGGACGGCTCCTGTACTCATTCGTTCACAATCTCCACTTCAAAGATAAGCGGCGAGTAAGGGGGAATGGCCGAACCGCTGCCGGAACCGGCATATCCCAGGGTGGAAGTAAACAGGAAGATGGCTTTCTGTCCCACGTACCTCATCAGGCTCATACCGCCTTGGAAGCCGGTGATAAGCGAGCTGGACCCCATCTTGATTTCGGATACTTTTGACGAAAGGGTGACAGACACCGGCTCGTAACTTTTACCGGTTACATAGAAGATGTTGTTGTCTTTGGCGATTCTTTCGTCTGTGGTATCAAAGGCCTGACCGTTAAGAAGATAGCCGGTGTAGCGGATGTTGATGGTGGTGTCCCGCGGAATACGGGGCTGGCCGACAAATCCCGTAGTATCCGAGATAAAGTAGAAAGTGCCTTCTACTGCATTCTCCTGGAAACCGGTACTGGCCTCACGGTTCATTCCGTACTCGCGGAACACATAACGCTCCAGGCTGTCGATTTCGGTGCGGTCGATGTCGCCCGTCTGGCCATGGAAGGTTACGTCGTAGAGCAGGTGGGCAGAAGTGGTGCAGGCATTGATGTAGGCTTCCTCCGAGCTCAGGCGGCTGGTATTGAGCAGCCAGGCGGGGATGATGGCCTTGCGGGTACCGCCCGCCTTCATGCCTTCCAGCAACATATCCACGCCCACGAAACTGCTGCCACTGCCTTGCGCCATGAAGCGGGGACCATAATAATTGCTGCTGTCATAGGTGCCCAGCTGCTGGGCAACCTCGAAATCCGTGGAACTGCTGACAGTGCCGTCCAAAGTGCGGATGGTGTATTCCGCATAGATATAGGTGGAATCCGGATCCCAGGCTTCTCCGTCGCCTTCTTCTTCCTCCAGGATGTACAGGCCGTTTTCGTTGGGCTCTACATTCGGATAGTATTTTTCCATATACATGGTCAGGTATGCCTGGGCTTTCTGTCCGGTGTTCCAGGTGGATTCCTTGGCGCAGCCGGCGGCCATCAGGCACAGCACGGCGGCCATGGGGAGGAGTTTTTTCATATTAGTCATCAAATATTTCATCAATCAGGTATTGGTAAACCAGGGCACTCCTTGCAGGAATCGTGCCTCGGGCCATATTCCCAAAGCCATATTCGCCCGTGAAGAGCACATAGCCATGGTCGAACTGCTGCACCCCCTGCAAACCCAGGTACAGGCCTTCCACCAGTTTTTTATCGACACGGATGGTGTCCAGGTGGAAGATGTTGGTGCTGTCGGCCAGCTTCCATTTGGCCGCTTCCGCCACTTCCAGCACGTTGGTGGCTATCAGGTTGGAGGTGGAGATGTTGTTGCCGGTGAGGGTGAAGCAGGCGTACCAGAGCGCTACGCGGTTGCCGGCTTTCAGGGAGTCCCTCGGACCAAGCACTCTGTCCAGCGTGTCGGCCAAGGTGAGCCGGTAGCTGCCGCCGTTACGGGTGAGCGTGGCGGTGGTATCGGCCTTCATCTGGGTGGCGACAAAATTGTCGATATAGGAAGTTTGCTTGTCGTAGGTGGCCTGCAGCGACTGCTTTACGCACGCCACGGCCATGCCCAGGACGAGGAAACTGCTCAGTATGAGGGTGCTGCGCTTCATGCCAGGAAGGTTTTAAGGGCGTTCACGACATAGGTTTCCGCAGCATTGACATCGACAATGTCCGTGCCGATAAAGAGCTTTCCGCCAGCGGCATTCTCGTGCCCGCCGCCATGGAAAAAACGCACCGCCAGCTGTTGGGCCGACGTCCCTTTCTTCGAACGCACCGACACGCGGAAATGGCCGTCGTCCTCCTTCAGGAGCACGCTCAGTTTTACCGTGCCGATGGTAAGCGGTACATTGACCAGACCCTCCGACTCACCCTCGCGTAAATCGAACCGATTCATAATCTCCTTGGTGAGAAGCATGTAGGCGGCGCCTTCCGGCAGCACCTTGAGGCCTTCGTACTGCATGTAGCCCATCAGGCGGACGCGGTTTTCCCGGTAGCTGCTGTAGAGCTGCTGGAGCAGGGCGTCGCGGTTGACGCCGGCGGCGATGAGTTCCGAAGCCATCTGGAAGGTGGAAGGGAAGACGGAGTTGGCAAAATTGTTGGTGTCCGTGGTCATCCCCGCCATGAGTGCCGTACCAATTGTCATACCGAGGCCCAAAGGGCCGAGCGTATCTCCGCCCGCCGCCTTCAGCACCCAGTACAGCAATTCCGACGCGCTGGAAATCTCCGGCGTGGAGAACACCACGTCAAAACTGTCCCGGTCCGGGTTCAGGTGATGGTCGATGAGGATTTTCGGTGCCGTGCAGGCCTTGAGAGACGGCTCCAGCCCCTCCGTACGGGAGAAATGGTTGCAGTCCAGCTGGATGAGCAGGTCGCAGGCCCGGACGGCCTCCTGTGCGGCGGAAGCGTCGGCGTCGAAATACACGTAGTTGACTTCCGGCGACAGGATGAAAAGCAGGTTGTCCGCCGGGGTGTCGGGAAAAAGGCAGGTGACCTCCTTGCCCTGGCCGGCGAGCCAAAGGGACATGGCCGTACAGGACCCCAGCGCATCGCCGTCCGGGTGCGTATGCCCCACAACGGCAATCCGCGAGGATTGCTGAACCGCTGAGCGGAAGGCCGAGATGTATTCCTGACTCACTGCTTCCATGCACATAAATCGTTTGCGATGGCAAATTTACAAAAGATTATTGCTTTTGAGAAATGATTTTGTTAACTTTGTCGGAAGTTTGGAAAATTATAAAACACTAAAATAATGAACAAAGGTTTAAAAATCGGTCTCGAAGTCCTTCTGGCCCTCATTATCTGCCTGCTTGCATGGCTCACCATCAAAAGTGTCCAGAAGCCTGTAAAATTCAACCAGGAACTCAAAGCCCGCTCCGACGTGGGTATCCAGCGTCTTAAGGATATCCGTACCCTCCAGGTGGCGTTCAAGAGTGTCAACGGTCGTTTCAGCCCCAGCGTAGATTCCCTCAAGATTTTTTACGAAACCGGCAAAATGGACATTGTGATGCAGATTGGTTCTCACGATGACTCTATCGCCGTCGCCAACACGGATGCCATCAAGAAGGCCATCCAGAAGGCCAATCCCCGTCTCAAGGGTGACGATCTCAACGTCAAGCTCACGGCCGCCCTTTCGGATGCCTATAAAGCTGGCCAGAAGGTTGTGTTCTCCACCGTTACGGAAATCCCCGTAAAGGACACCCTCTTCCGCAGCCGCCCGGACTTCTGCATCGACTCCCTGTTCTTCATTCCTTTCTCCGGCAAACAGCGCACGGAAATGGAATCCACCATCAAGACCGTTTCCGGTGTCCAGGTTCCTCTGTTCGAGGCCCGCATGCCTTACAAGGCCCTGTGCCTGGGTATGGACAACCAGCTCCGTATCAACAAGGACGCCGAGTGCCGCGACCAGAACAAGTACGAAGGCTTGCAGGTTGGTAGCGTAACCGCTCCTAACAACAACGCCGGTAACTGGGAATAGTCCTCTATGGACCAGACGCATACCCCATATGCAGGAATATCCATTCAAGTTTCCTTGAGTGGATATTCTTTTAAGACCCGTACAGAAGAGCAGGAGCACCGCTCTCCCTGGATGGGGGCGGAGCGCCTGTTCACTACGCCGGAGTTCCAGCGCCGCTACGACGAGGTGGAAATTTCCCTCCTCACGCCCAAGGTGGCCCTGGTGCCGGAAAGTTTCTACAATCCCGGTGCCGCCCGTCCGGCCTTGTCGGAGGTGGCCGCGCTGGAGGAAGGGGACTATGTGGAGTCGGTGAACGTACCTGCCCTGGCGGCAGTGCTGGTCTATTCCAATACCATCGGCGAATCCCTGTCACGGGTAGTAGCCCAAACCGTCCTGCCGGCTTCCGGTTCGCCCGTGCGCGTATTCCCGGAAATGTATTACCTGCTGCGGCAATTGGAAACCCTGTCGGAGTACAACAAGATTGTAGCTTCGTGGGCCGACGGCTGGCTGCACCTGGTCATCGCCCAGGGCAAGAGCCTTTGCCTGGCCAATGTGTTTGCCGCCCCGGATTTCACCACGGCGGAATATTTCATCTTCCTCAGTCTTAAGCGTTTGCAGCTGAACCCGGAGGTATCCACCGTCTGTTTCCGCACCCCGCTGAGTCCGGAAGCGGAAATGTCGCTGTACCGCTATTTCAAGGGGGTGGTGCAACTATGAGGATTATCGGCGGAAAACTGAAGGGGAAGGTGATTGCCCCGCCCGCAGGTTACAAGGCCCGTCCCACCACGGATTTCGCCAAGGAGGGCCTGTTCAACATCCTGGACAACGAATACGAGTTCGAAGACCTTAAGGTACTGGACCTTTTCGGAGGCACTGGTTCCATCGCCTTTGAATTCGCTTCCCGTGGCGCCGCGCGCGTATATTGCGTGGAAATGGCCCGGGAGAATGCCTCGTTCATCAAGACGGAGGCGCAGCGGCTGGGCTTGAATAACGTGACCATGGTTCGGGACAACGTGTTCGACTTCCTGCCCATCTGCCACGAAAAATTCGACATCGTCTTTGCCGACCCGCCCTACGCACTGGAGGGGCTGGAAAACCTGCCGGATCTGGTTTTTGCTGCCGGTATCCTGCATCCGGAGCGCTATTTTATATTGGAACATGGGGGAGAGCATTCTTTTGTGAATCATTCCCGTTTTGTAAAGGAACGCTGCTACGGCCGCGTACATTTTAGTTTTTTTGAGTAGTCATGTATTCATTCCTGCTAAGTATCCTTGCCCTTGTTCTGGGTTATGTCATTTATGGCGCTTTCGTGGACCGGATGTTCGGTCCGGATCCCAAGCGTCCCACGCCGGCTATTTCCAAGGCGGACGGCGTAGACTTTATCCGGATGCCTTCCTGGCGTGTGTTCATGGTGCAGTTCCTGAACATCGCCGGTACGGGCCCTATCTTCGGTGCCATCATGGGCGCCAAATTCGGCCCGGCCAGTTATCTGTGGATTGTGCTGGGCTGTATTTTCGCCGGCGCCGTGCACGATTACATGGTGGGCATGATGTCCGTGCGCAATGGCGGTGTCGGGGTGCCGGAACTGGTGGGCAACTACATGAGTAAAGCCACCAAGGTGGCCATGCTGGTGTTCTCCCTGGTCCTGTTAACCCTGGTGGGCACGGTGTTCGTGTACAGCCCTGCGCTTATTCTGGGCGACATGGCGGGCGATGGCTCCAGCAACTCCATCATGTTGTGGGTGGGTATCATCTTCCTATATTATATTATAGCAACCCTGCTGCCCATCGACAAGCTGATCGGCAAGATTTATCCCATATTTGCCGTGGCGCTGCTGTTCATGGCGGGAGCACTGATGGTGTGCCTGTTCATGAAATGGCCGCAGCTGCCGGAAATCTGGGATGGTCTGGGCGGCTGGAACGAAAAGGCCGGCATCGGGGACCAACCCATCTTCCCGTGTCTGTTCATTACCATCGCCTGTGGGGCTATTTCCGGCTTCCATGCTACCCAGAGCCCGATGATGGCCCGTTGTATCGACAATGAGAAACTGGGACGGCCTGTCTTTTACGGCTCCATGATTACGGAGGGTCTGGTGGCCCTTATCTGGGCGGCCGTGGCTTCCTGGTTCTTCTTCGACGGCGGTGCCGCTGAGGTTGGCTCGGACGTGACGGCGTCGGCTCCTGCGGTGGTTACCAAGGTTTCGCAGGGGTGGCTGGGCCTGGTGGGCGGTATCCTGGCCGTCCTGGGCGTGGTCGCCGCTCCCATTACTTCCGGCGATACGGCCTTCCGTAGCGCGCGCCTGATCATCGCCGACTTTGTGAAAATGCCGCAGAAGAGTCTTCCCAGCCGCCTGATGCTGGCCATTCCGCTCTTTGCTTTATCGGCCCTGCTGCTGTGGTATAATATTGCCGATGCCAATGGCTTCAACGTCATTTGGCGCTACTTCGGCTGGAGCAACCAGGCGCTGGCCGCCATCATGTTGTGGACGGCGACAACCTACCTGCTCAAGGAGAAGAAAGGCTGGTGGTACCTGATCACTTTCATTCCGGCCATTTTCATGACATCGGTATGCGTCACGTTCATTCTGGTGGACAAGATCGGTCTGGGCCTGCCGCAGGAGTATACGCCATGGATTGCTGCGGCTTCGGCGATATTTGCCCTCCCGGGCTTCTATATTTGGAATTATCGTTTAAACAGAAAATAGTATGCTGGACAAAGAACGCGGGCTGTACGTGGCCCATTCCCCGAACGGACCTATTTCCCTGAATGGCAACATGCTGTGCCGGCACGGCCTCATCGCCGGTGCCACCGGTACCGGTAAAACCGTGACGCTGCAGGTGCTGGCGGAAACTTTCTGCCAGGCTGGCGTGCCTTGTTTTATGGCCGATATGAAAGGGGACCTGAGCGGTATCTCCCAGGCCGGCCGCCTGTCGGGCTTCATCGAGAAGCGCCTGCCGGAGTTCGGCATTGAGGACCCGCAGTTCCAGGCTTGCCCGGTGCGCTTCTTTGACGTGTTCGGCGAGCAGGGTCACCCCATGCGCAGCACCATTTCCCGCATGGGCCCGCAGATGCTGGGCCGCCTGATGGACCTGAACGAGACGCAGACCGGCGTGCTCAATATCGTCTTCCGGATTGCGGACGATAATGGCCTGTTGCTCATCGACCTTAAGGACCTGAGGGCCATGCTCAACTTTGTGGGGCAGAACGCCGCGGACTTCACCACGCAGTACGGCAATGTGACATCGGCCTCGGTGGGCGCTATCCAGCGCGCTTTGTTGGAACTGGAGAACCAGGGGGCGGACAAGTTCTTTGGCGAGCCCGATTTCGACATTTTCGACCTTTTGCAGTGCGAGGGCGGAAAGGGCATCATGAATGTGCTGGCGGCCGATAAACTTATGCTGCAGCCCAAACTTTATTCCACCTTCCTGCTGTGGCTGCTCTCGGAACTGTACGCCACGCTGCCGGAGGTAGGGGAGATGGACATGCCCAAGCTGGTGTTCTTCTTCGACGAGGCCCACATGCTGTTTGAGGGCACTTCCAAAGCTCTGACGGACAAGATCGAGCAGGTGATTCGTCTTATCCGCTCCAAGGGCGTGGGCATCTGGTTCATTACCCAGAGCCCTACCGATATTCCCGCTAATATTCTGGGCCAGCTGGGCAACCGCGTACAGCATGCCCTCCGTGCCTATAGTCCCCAGGACCAGAAGGCCGTGAAGGTGGCGGCGGATACTTTCCGCGCCAATCCTGCGTTCAAGACCTATGATACTTTGCTGGAGTTGGGTACCGGTGAGGCGCTGGTATCGTTCCTGGACGTGAAAGGTACGCCGGCCATGGTGGAGCGGGCCAAAATCCTGTTCCCGCTGAGCCAGATCGGTGCCGTTACGCCCGAGCAGCGGGCCGATTTGATTAAGCGCAGCCGCCTGTATGGCCGATACGATCACCCGGTGGACCGCGAGAGTGCTTACGAACTGATTACAGCCGCCACGCAGGAGGCGGAGCGTCAGAAAGCGGAGCTGGAAGCTGCCGCCGCGGCGGAGAAGCAGGCTGCCATTGAGGCCAAAGAAGCCGCCCGCGCCGCCAAGGAGGAGGAGAAAAAAGCCAAGAAGGCAGGGAAGGGAATTGGCGCCAAAGTGCTCAAGAGCGTGCTCACAGCCGTTCTGGGCGTGGCCGCCGGCGCTGCTGCAGATGCTGTTTCCTCCAAGGTAACAGGCAAAAAGAGCACGTCCAAAACCTCTACCGGCGAGAAGATGGTAAAACGCGCCACCAAGAGCGCCACCACCACTGTCACCAAGGAGCTCACCCGCTCCATTCTGGGCAATCTCCTGAAGTAGGGGAGGGCCCGGGGCCCACTCAGCGAGCTCCACTCCTGGGAGATTGGTCATATGGACTGGTCAGTAACTAATTGACAATTAGATATTTATGTATAATCCTCGGCTCTTTTTGCGCCGAGGATTATCAGTAAGTTTCTGATAGTTAGCTTATTACGAACCAGCCAAAACTATCGGCCAAAACGGTCGAAGGCGGCGCGCTCCAAGGCCTCGCGGTCTTCGGGATGGGCGATGGAGATGAGCAGGCGTGCGCGTTCTTGCAGGGATTTGCCGTACAGGTTCACGGCGCCAAATTCAGTAACCACCCACTGGATATCGGCACGAGGCGTCACCACACCCGCGCCAGGCTGCAGCTGGGGTACAATCTTGGCCCGTCCCTTATTGGTACGGGAGGCCAGGGCGATGATGGCCTTGCCCCCTTGCGACAGCTTGGCGCCACGGACAAAGTCCAGCTGTCCGCCGGTGCCGGAATAGATGCGGGAGCCGATGGAATCGGCACAAACTTGACCGGTCAGGTCGATTTCGATGGCCGAGTTGATGGAAACCATGCCGGGATTGCGCGCAATGACGCGCGGGTCGTTGGTGTACGCGATGTCGCGCATCTGCACCAGCGGGTTCTCCCGGATAAAATCGTACACGGCCTGCGAGCCCAGCAGGAAAGACGCCACCACTTTTCCCGTGTCGATGGCCTTGCATGCACCGTCGATTACGCCGCTTTGGATAAGAGCCAGGGCACCGTCGGAGAACATTTCCGTATGCAGACCCAGGTGCTTGTGACCGCCCAGGCAGGCGCAAATGGCATTGGGCATGGAGCCGATGCCCATCTGCAGGCAAGCTCCGTCCGGAATGAGCGCAGCGCAATTTTTGCCAATAGCCAAATCCGTCTCTGACGGCTGCGCATACGTGCTGGTGATTAAGGGTCGATTGTCCCGCACCAGCGCTGTGAACCGCTCCACGGGAATGAGGTCGCCATAGGCAAACGGGACCTGCGGATTCACCACGGCCAAGCGTTCCCGCGCCACTTCCAGTGCGGCGATGGAACAATCCACCGAGGTGCCCAGGGACACCATTCCGTTCACCGGCTCCGATACCTGCACCATCGCCACATCGCAGCGAAGTGCCCCGGTACGATACATGAGCTGGGATTCAAAAAGGTTGGTGGGAATGTAGTCCGCAATACCCGCCTGCACGGAAGGGCGCAGGTTGGGTCCCACGAAAAAGCCCTGGTCCCAGAAGGAATCCCGGAACTCGGCAGAGCCGTAAGGGGCCGGCCCTTCTGTGTGGAAATGATGGAAGTGTACATCCGTGAGTTCCCCGGCACGCCGGCACAGGGCCTCGATAAGGATGTGCGGCACGCTGGCGATGCTGGAGAGGTGGATATGGTCCCCGCTCCGCACGGCACGTACGGCTTCATCGGCACTGATATACTTGGGCTCTTTCATTCAGAAGGCAAAGATAACACAAATTGTTGTATCTTTGTGCTGCCAAAACGCCAAACCATGCATACAAGAGAAGAAAAAATGGCCGCTTTCGGGCGCCTGCTGGACATTATGGACAAACTCCGGGAGCAATGCCCCTGGAACGCCGCGCAAACCATGGACACCATCCGCCCCATGACCGAGGAAGAGGTGTACGAACTCAGTGACACCATCCTGGAGGGCAATCGGCAAGGAACGGCCAAGGAAATCGGCGACCTGCTGTACCACATGGTCTTCTACGCCCGTATCGGCCAGGAAGAAGGAGCGTTTGACATTGCCGACAGCATCAACAAGGTGTGCGACAAGATGGTGTTCCGCCATCCGCATGTCTTCGGCCCGGAGGCCGGCAAGCATACATCGGCCAAAGAAATTGCCGATACCTGGGAACTGGTGAAAGCCAAGGAAAAGGACGGCAACAAAACCGTGATGGGCGGTATCCCCAAGGCCATGCCCGCCATGCTCAAGGCCCTCTCCATGCAGGAAAAGGCCCGCGGCTGCGGCTTCGACTGGGAAAAACGCGAAGACGTATGGGACAAAGTGGCGGAGGAATACCGGGAGGTTGCCGAGGCCTCCGAAGAGCATCGGGCCGAGGAATTTGGCGACCTGCTCTTCGCCGTTATCAACGCTGCCCGCCTCTATGACGTGGACCCCGAAGCGGCCCTCAGCCGCACCTGCGAAAAGTTCCGCCGCCGCTTCACCTACGTGGAGCAGGAAACCCTCCGCAGCGGCCGCAAACTCTCCGACATGACCCTCCAGGACATGGACGCCCTGTGGGACGAGGCCAAGGCCAAGGGGCTGTAGGCTCCCCATTTTCCATATTTGGCGGAAAATGATTATCTTTGTAGGCTAAATCAATTTATATGGCAGAGAATACGTTGCTGGAGAAGGTATTGAGCCTTCAGGACAAATACAAGAAGCTGGAAGAACAACTGGCCGATCCTGCAGTGATTGCAGACATGAAGAAGTTCGTGCAGCTGAACAAGGACTACAAGGAATTGCAGCCCATCATTGCTGCCGGCCTGGAGTACAAAAGGCTGGTGGATGAACTGGCGCAGGCCAAGGACATCCTCATGAACGAGAAGGACGATGACCTCAAGGAAATGGCTAAGGAGGAGATTGCCGAGATTGAGCCTAAGCTCCCGGAGATGGAACAGAACATCAAGCTGCTCCTGATTCCGGCAGACCCGGACGACAGCAAAAACGCCATGGTGGAAATCCGTGGCGGCACCGGCGGCGACGAAGCCGCCATCTTCGCCGGCGACCTTTTCCGCATGTACCAGCACTTTGCGGAGCGCCGCGGCTGGAAGCTGGAAGTAAGCGACCAGGCCCCCGGCACCTCCGGCGGTTTCAAGCAAATCGTATTCAAACTTTCCAGCAGCACGGACGGCGTGTACGGTGTGATGAAGTACGAATCCGGCGTGCACCGCGTGCAGCGTGTCCCTCAGACGGAAACCCAGGGACGTATCCAAACCTCAGCTGCCTCTGTGGCTGTTTTCCCGGAGGCCGGCGAGTTCGATATCGAACTGAATCCTGCCGATATCCGCAAGGATTTGTTCTGCGCATCGGGCCCCGGCGGCCAGGGCGTGAACACCACCTATAGCGCCGTTCGTCTCACCCATATTCCTTCCGGTATTGTGGTGCAGTGCCAGGAGGAACGCTCCCAGCTCAAGAACCTGGACCGCGCCATGGAAGAGCTCCGTACCCGTCTGTACAACATGGAGCACCAGAAGTACCTGGACGGCATTGCCGCCAAGCGTAAGACCATGGTGAGCACCGGCGACCGCAGCGCCAAAATCCGCACCTACAACTACCCGCAGGGCCGTGTGACGGACCACCGCATTGGCTGGAGCATGTACAACCTGCCGGTGTTCATGGACGGTGACATTCAGGAATGCATTGACCAGCTGCAGATTGCAGAAAATGCAGAGCGGCTCAAAGAAGCAGGGGAGGACGCATAATGGCACGCAAAAGAGAAGAAGTACAGGCCCTGGGACGCAAGACCGTTTACAGCCAGACGTACGCTCCCGAAGTACTGGAAACCTTTGAAAACAAGCACCAGGACAATGACTATTGGGTAAGATTCAATTGCCCGGAATTCACCACGCTGTGTCCCATCACGGGCCAGCCGGACTTTGCGGAAATCCGCATCAGCTATGTCCCGGACAAGCGGATGGTGGAGTCCAAATCCCTGAAACTGTATCTGTTCAGCTTCCGTTCCAACGGAGACTTCCACGAGGACTGCGTGAATACCATCATGAAGGACCTCGTCAAGCTGATGGATCCCAAGTATATTGAGGTAACCGGATTTTTCACGCCCCGTGGCGGCATTTCCATTTACCCGTACGCCAATTACGGTCGTCCGGACACCAAATGGGAGCAGCTGGCCTGGGAGCGGATGGCCACGCACGAATAATTATTCCTGCGGTAGCAGGGCCACGGTAATACGGGCCTGGGCGGCGCGTTTGCCAGCAACAGAAAGCTGGGCGTCGCACACATACAGGTTGCCTTTGTTTTCTAAGAGCCGGGCGGTGATTTCACACTCATCGCCCGGTTTTACCATATTGCGGAACTTCACCGCATCCAGTCCCCGGTACACGGCCAATTTGCCCTTAAGCGCTTCCATAAAGAGCGGGAAGCAGGACTGGGCCATGATTTCGCACAGGATTACTCCGGGTACGATGGGATTGCCGGGGAAGTGCCCCTCACAGAAATAAGGTTTTTCCGGGATGGTAAAACGGGCGTGGGACAGACCGTCTTCCGCCAGTTCCGCCCAGTCCAGCAGGAGCATGGGCTCCCGGTGGGGAACATGGGTTTTTATCTCTTCGCGGTTCATCCTTTATAAGGTCTGAAGGCCAGGCAGGCATTGTGGCCACCGAAACCGAAGGAATTGGAAAGACCCAGCGTAAGCGGTGCTTCAACGGCGACATTGGGCGTGTAGTCCAGGTCGCATTCCGGGTCCGGGGTGTCCAGGTTGATGGTGGGAGGGCAGATGCCCTCTTTCAGTGCCATGATGGTGGCGATGGCTTCCGCTCCACCGGCCGCGCCGAACATGTGTCCGGTCATGGACTTAGTGGAAGAAATGTGCGCCTTGTAGGCAAAATCGCCCAGAGCCAGTTTGCAGGCGATGGTCTCCGCCACGTCGTTCAGGTGCGTTCCGGTGCCATGGGCATTGATGTACAACGTATCTTTAGCGGCGTCGAAGTCCGCTTCTGCAAGGGCGTCCTTGATGGACTGGGCCTGGGTGCTGCCGTCCGGACGGGGAGCGGTGGCGTGGAAAGCGTCGCAGGTATTGCCATAGCCCACGATTTCACCGTAGATGGTGGCACCGCGCTCCTGCGCATGCTCCAGCGACTCCAGAATGAGCACGGCGGCGCCATCGCCCATAACAAATCCTTGACGATTAGCGTTGAAGGGAAGCGAAGCGTATTGAGGATCCGTGGCACGCGTAAGGGCTTTGGCATTGAAGAAACCGGCCACGCCGATAGGAATGGAGGCATGCTCGGAACCACCGGCGATGATGGCGTCGGCATAGCCATAACGGATGGTACGGAACGCCTCGCCAATACAGTGGGACGAGGTGGCGCAGGCCGTCACAATATCCAGGCACGGGCCCTCGGCATGGTGCTTGATGGCAATGTGTCCGGCGGCGATATTGGAAATCATCGTGGCGATGAACAGCGGCGAAATCCACTTGCCGGTAGGGTCTTCCAGCATTTTCTGGGTTTCGCGGTACTGTACCTCGAAACCGCCGATACCGGAACCCACATATACGCCCAGACGGAAAGGGTCGATGTTGGCTTCATCGCCCTCCGAGCACAGGCCGGACTGCTGCATAGCCTGCCAGGCGGCGGCCATGGCATAAATGGTAAAGTGGTCCTGCTTACGGATGAAAGGTTTATCCATGCCAAACTTCTCCGGGTCAAAGTCTTTCACTTTGCCGGCGAAGGTGACAGGCATATCTTTGAATTCTTCTACGTAGTCGATTCCACAGACACCGTTTTTCAGGTTGCTCCAATAGGTGTCCAAATCTTGTCCTACGGACGAAATGATACCCATTCCGGTTATCACAACTCTCTTGGGATCCATAATTATATCAATTCTTTAGCATGGGCGAGTACCTTCTGCGCACCGTCCATAATGTCATTTACTATACTTTCTGCGCTCTCGCATTGCTTGAGCATACCGGCTACCTCGCCGGCAAGGAAACTGCCGCCTGCCAGGTCGCCGTCGAACACGGCCTTCTTGAGGGAACCCGTGCCGAAAGCGCGGATTTCCTCCGCGGGAACGTTGCCGGCTTCCATCTTGGCAAATTGCTTGGTGAAAGGCGTTTTCAGGCTACGCACGGCATCTCCGAGGCTTTTTCCGGTAACCATGGTGCTTACGTCCGAAGCCTTGATGAGGCGCTCTTTGTAGGTGGGGTGTACACGGCATTCGTCGGCCACCAGGAAACGGGTGCCCACCTGTACGCCGCAGGCGCCCAGCATGAAGGCGGCTGCAGCCCCGCGGCCGTCTGCGATGCCCCCGGCGGCAAGCACGGGAATGTGCACGGCGTCAACCACTTGCGGTACCAGGGCCATGGTGTGGGTGTCGCCCACGTGACCGCCGGATTCCGCACCCTCGGCGATAACGGCCGTTGCGCCCAGCTCCTCCATTTTGATGGCATAGGCCACGGAGGCCACCACCGGAATGACACGAACGCCAGCCGCCAGCCAGCGCTCCATATACGGGGCGGGGGAGCCGGCACCGGTTGTGACGATGGTAACGCCTTCCTCCACCACCAAATCGGCAATCTCTGCCGCGTTGGGCGCGGCCAGCATGATGTTTACGCCGAAGGGTTTGTCCGTGAGCGTACGGGCCTTGCGGATTTCGGCCCGCACGGCTTCCGTTCCGGCATTGATGGACGAGATGAGCCCCAGGCCGCCGGCGTTGGATACGGCTGCCGCCAGGTTGGCGTCCGCAATCCAGGCCATGCCGCCCTGGAAGATGGGCTTCTCAATGCCCAGTATATCACATATTTGGCTTCGTATCATAAAAAGTCTGCAAAGATACGAAAATTATTTCTTTTTACGATGGGCGCGGCGCTCGCGTACGCGATAGGCGCTTTCCACCACCAACTGGTCCTGGAAGCAACCACGGGCGGCCAGCATATTGCATACCGTGACGATGAGCGGGAAGATGACCGTCCAACTGAACACGGGGCCCTCGAAACTGAAGTACATCCAGGCCAGCCAGCACTGCATGCCCAGGGCCACGATGCCGGAAAGGACGGCCAGGCGCATTTGCAGGATGCGGGATTTGTACACCACCAGCGCCAGGGCTACCATGGCGGTAAGGATGCCCAGCAAGATGCCGAAATAGGGTTTCTGGAGCTGCCAGTAGGAGACCCGTACCAATCCGTCCGGATCATTGACCGTATAAGCGGTGCCAAAGCAGAGAGCGGCCAGCAGGGCCGCGGAAATAAGGAGATATAGGGTTTGAATTCTTTGCCACATAATAAATCATTTTTCTTTGCGAATATACTCATTTTTTTTGAGTATATTTGTACTCCTATGGAATAAAACCTAAATACAACAATCATGAAACCAACCTTACTTGTACTTGCAGCTGGAATGGGCAGCCGTTATGGCGGTCTCAAGCAGATGGATGGCCTGGGCCCTCACGGAGAAACCATTATCGACTATAGCATCCACGATGCCGTGGAGGCTGGCTTCGGCAAGGTGGTATACATTGTCCGCGAGTCCTTCAAGGAACAGATGGAAGCTGCCGTCAAGGAAAAATATGCCGCTGTAAAAACCGTGGACGGGGAGCCGCTCCAGTTCGTTTTCGTCACGCAGGAACTGGACAAGATTCCCGCTCCTTTCACCGTGCCGGCCGAACGTGTAAAACCTTGGGGTACGGCCCACGCCGTGCTCATGGGCGCAGAAGTAATCAATGAGCCTTTCGCCGTCATCAACGGGGACGATTTCTATGGTAAGGAGTCCTTCAAAATCCTGGGCGACTGGTGCCGGAGGCACCAGAACACGGAAGGCCAGTATTGCATAGTAGGCTTCGAGCTGGAAAATACCCTGAGTGAGAATGGCAGTGTCTCCCGCGGCATTTGCTCCTATGACAAGACCGGCAACCTCACGGACATTGCCGAGCACCTGGAAATCGCCCGCGAGGCGGATGGCAAGGTGTACGGCAACAATTCCGTAAACGGAGAAAACCATGTGGAACTGCAGGCCAAGGCCCTCTGTTCCATGAATATGTGGGGCTTCACTCCGGACTATTTCACCAAGAGCGCAGCCATCTTCAAGACCTTCCTGGCGGAGCACATCTCCGAGCCCAAGAAAGAATACTATATCCCTTATGCCGTAGACGTTATCGTCAAGTCCGGCCAGGGCGCCTGCGAGGTCCTGTCCACTCCGTCCCACTGGTTTGGCGTCACCTTCAAGGAGGACCGTCCCGGTGTGGTGGCCAAGTTCGCCGAACTGGTAGAAAAAGGTGTTTATCCCAGCCCCCTGTATTGATATGAAGTTATTTGCCCGAAAAGTCAATAATTACAGCCTGTATGCCTCTCACGCTTGGTATGTGCCTGGCGTAAAGGGCATGTTCGGCCTGCTGGGATGGTTCATACTTGGTAACCTGCTGGCCATAGTTGTGCAGGCCATCTTCAGTGCGTTTATTCCCATGGATCTGGTACAGAAGTACAGCATGCTGGTGCTGTATCCGCTGGCCTTTATCCCGGCCATGATCTATGTTGGCCAACAGAGCCAGCGCAACAGCCTGTTCGAAACCGGCTACAAGCTAAGTTCCAATAACTTCGGCCGTTTAAAGGGGTGGCAAATCGCCCTCGTTACCGTGGCACTCACTTTTGCCACCATGATCTCGGCAGACCTTCCCAACTACTGGAACTACAAACTCACCACGCTCATGCCCGGCATGGAGTCCTTCTATGAGTTTCTGACAAAGGTGATGAAGGAGTTAACCGGCGGCCCGTTCTGGAGCAGTTTCCTGCTGGTGGCCATCTTCGCCCCCATCTTCGAGGAGTGGCTTTGCCGTGGTATGGTGCTGCGTGGCTTGCTTGCCAACCTGAAACCCGGTTGGGCCATCGTGGTGAGTGCCCTGTTCTTCGCCGTTATCCATGCAAATCCCTGGCAGGCGCTCAATGCGTTTATCATCGGCGTCGTCATGGGATATGTGTATTACAAGACGGGAAACCTCTGGCTCACCATGCTCATGCACTTCGTCAACAATGGAACGGCGGTGATTCTTTCCCAGTTCTCTTCCCTGCAGGAGACGGAATTCTGGATGGATATGCTGCCCAAGAGTACATACACCATCGTCTATGTGTGCGGCCTGGTGCTGCTGAGCGTGTGCCTGTGGGTCTTCCGCAGCATACCGCTGGCGCAAAAGCGGGGTAACATCGACACTGTAGAGCTGTAAACGTATGGAAGAGGAAGTCCCCATCAAGAAAGACCGCTGGGCCTGGCTCAAACGCAGCGACCACAATTACCTGATTCCGTTCGTGATTGTGGTAACTACGATGGTGGCCCTCTGGCTCCTGTTCTTCGCGCACAACAGCGTGCTCAACTGGATCCGTGCCAGCGTGGAGGTAAAGGCCCAGGAAAAGGAAATGGCCCGTCTCCAGAGCGAGATAGACGCCATGGAGCACGAGATAGACGCCCTGCGCAACAACCGGGACTCCCTGGAATCCTTCGCGCGCGACACCTACCACTTCGCCTCCCCAGGGGACGACGTTTACATTCTGGAATAAAGCTGGACCGTTTGGGCGGCTTCCGCTACGTCGTGTACGCGAAGCCATTGTGCGCCCCGTTCCAGTGCGGCATACTGAACAACTTGCGTTGCGGGCATCGCTTCTTCGGGGGTGATGCCCAATGCTTTATAGATCATGCTCTTACGGGATACGCCCACCAATATGGGTCGATGCAATTCCTGCAGCTCTTCCATACGGCGAAGCAACTCCCAGTTCTGCTCCAGGGTTTTGGAAAAGCCGAAGCCCGGGTCAAGGAGCCACTCTCCAATACCGGCATCGGCGGCCTTCAGGGAAAAATCCCGGAAATAGGCCTTGATATCCTCCACAATGTCCGTGTACTGCGTAAATTGCTGCATGTTCTCCGGGTTGCCACGCATGTGCATGGCTACATAGGGCAGGCCCAGCCGCCCCACTGTGCTAAGCATCTGCGGATCCAGCTGCCCGGCACTGATATCGTTTACCATGAACGGCCCGATTATCTCATAGGCCCGCCGAACAATTTCGCTACGGTAAGTGTCGATGGAAAGAGATACCCGATCAGGTCGGGTATGACGGACATTGTCAGGTCGGGTATCGTCATGGCCGGCTTGACCGGCCATCTCTTGCAAAGCGGGTTCCAACCGGGACCATTCCTCTTCCAGGGAGGGCTCGGGCGCGCCGGGACGAGTGGAGCAGGCACCCAGGTCCACGACCGTGGCACCATCGACCCACATCTGCTGTGCACGTGAAACAACGTCCGCCGTGGCGGTGCGGCTGCCGGCATAGAAGGAATCTTGCGTGAGATTCACAATGCCCATGATATGTACATTGGCGTTCATGTGCGCAAAGGTAGGAAAATTTCACTATCTTTGCACTTCAATTGCAAGATATTATGGAAAGAAGAACGCGCGTCAGATTCGCTCCGTCACCTACCGGCCCGCTGCACATGGGCGGTGTGCGTACGGCACTGTACAATTACCTTTATGCCAAGCAGAAGGGCGGTGATTTCATTATCCGCATCGAGGATACGGACTCCCACCGCTTTGTACCCGGAGCGGAACAGTATATCATTGAGGCTCTTAACTGGTGTGGCATCATTCCGGACGAGGGTGTGGACGAGAACGGCAAGGTGGTGGAAACCGCTTCTGCCAAGCATCCGCATGCCCCGTACCGCCAGAGCCAGCGCCGGCCCATTTATCGGCAATATGCAGAACAGCTTGTAGCTGCCGGCTGGGCCTATTACGCCTTTGACTCTGCGGAGGAACTGGACGCCCGCCGCGCCGCTGCGGAAGCCGCCAAGGAAACGTTCATGTACAACGCTGCCAGCCGCGGTGGCCTGCGCAACTCCCTCACCTTGCCGGAAGAGGAAGTCAAGCGCCTGCTGGAAACCACTACGGACTGGACCATCCGCTTCAAAATGCCCCTGAACCGCATTGTGGCGATGGAAGACCTCATCCGCGGCCACGTGGAAGTGAACACGGACACTCTGGACGACAAAGTGCTCTGGAAACGCGCCGACGAACTGCCCACCTATCATCTGGCCAATATTGTCGATGACCATCTGATGGAAATCACGGAGGTAATCCGCGGCGAGGAGTGGCTGCCGTCGCTGCCGCTGCACTATCTGCTGTACGAGGCTTTCGGCTGGACGGACACCATGCCGCGTTTCGCGCACCTTTCCCTGCTGTTGAAGCCTATCGGCAACGGAAAACTGTCCAAGCGTGACGGCGACAAGCTGGGCTTCCCGGTGTTCCCGCTGGCCTGGAAAAACCCGGAGACCGGTGAAATGTCCCACGGCTACCGTGAGGACGGCTATTTCCCGGAGGCTTTCGTGAACCTTTTGGCCATGCTGGGCTGGAATCCCGGTGACGACCGCGAAATGTTCACCCTCCCGGAGCTGGTGCAGGCCTTCTCGCTGGCCAAGGTGCAAAAGGCCGGTGCCAAATTCAACCCGGAAAAGGCCAAGTGGTACAATAAAGAATACCTGCGCATGAAGAGCACGCAGGAACTTACGGACCTGTTCATCCCCGTGCTGGAGAGCCACGGCATCAAGGTGGTGGACTGCCCCTGCAATGCCCTCACCGCCGGTGCCCAGTTCGAAGGCTTCGGAGCCGATTTCGCCAACCGCATCTTCACGCGTGAGTACGTGGAGGCCGTGGTGGAACTGGTGAAGGAACGCGGCACGTTTGTGGCCGATTTCTGGAACATCGCCTCCTACCTCTTCGTGGCTCCGGAGCAGTTTGAGGCCTTTGGTATCAAGGCCGGTGCCGGACTTCCCACCAAGCCGGTGGACCCGAATCGTCCCGTAGATCCCCGCGCCAAGGTATATGACGATACCGCAACGGCTCCCTTCCTGGCCAAGGATGCGGAGAAGTTCTGGAACGCGGACAACGTCGCCCTCTGCCAGCAGGTTTGTGACTATATCTGCAAGGAGTACAAGGGCGCCATCGACGCTCCTGTACTGGAAACCGTCCTGGAGGAATATATCAAAGGCAAAGAATGGCCTATGGGCAAGGTAATGAACGCCCTTCGCCTGGCCCTCACCGGCGCCGCCAGCGGCCTGGGTATCGCCGCCATCCTCTCCTTCATCGGCCGGGCCGAATTCGCCCGCCGCATGGCATTCATCGGCAAGCGGCTGGGTTAATCTTGCTTTAGCGGCGCAGGTCGGTGAAAAGGCCGTGATCGCTAAGTGCCTGTATTACTGCACGTTATATAATAATCCTCGTTCGATTTTCGAACGAGGATTATTATATATGTAACTGATATACAGATAGTTAGCGATCACCGGTTCGTGCCGATGCCTGTGCTAACCGTCCGGGGTAGGCATGAAGGCCTAGTGCTTCCGGCGGATGGCGGGGATGTTCTCCAGGTCGGCCTTTTTCTCGCCGGGGGCGATGCAGAGCACGGGCTTTTTCTCCGAGGCGAAGTTGAAGTACTTGGCGTTGTCGGAGTTGTTGTAGCCGATCTTGATGGTATCGGCCATGCCCGGCAGGGACACTTCTTCGCCGTGGCCGGTGGTTTCCCACTCGAAGGACTCGTCGATAATCACCAGGTTGCCGAGGTCCTTGTTCAGGCCCAGGCCGCCGAGGTCCATCGTGAAGCCCGTGACGATGGCGGTAATGCGCACCTTGTCGCCAAACTCGGGATCGTTGTCCCAGATGATACCCTTCTTGAAGTGGTTGGCGGTGCCCGTGTAGTGGGAAATCATATCGTCAATCTTCTCCAGGTCGCTCATCTTGGCGCCGTGCTCGTTATTACCGGTGGTGATGTTCACCAGCACGTTCTTGGCGGTCTTAAGGTCGAAGTCGTTCAGGAGGGGACTCTCAAAGGCGCCCTTCACAGCCTTGTCCAGACGGTCGGGACCGCTACCTTCGCCGCTGCCCATCAGGGCCATGCCGCTGTTGCGCATCATCTTGCACACATCCTGGAAGTCCACGTTGATGTAACCGGGGCAGCTGATCACCTCGATGATGCCGCGGACGGCCGTGGCCAGGACCTCATCGGCCTTGGGGAAGGCCTCCTGGATGAGGGTGTCGCCAAAGAACTGGTACAGTTTCTCGTTGTTGATAATCAGGAGGGCGTCCACGTTCTTTTCCAACTCGTGGATACCGTCCACGGCCTTGGACTGGCTCTCGTTACCTTCGTTCTTGAAGGGGATGGTAACAACAGCCACCGTGAGGATGCCGCGCTCCTTGGCCATCTTGGCGATGACAGGGGAGGCACCGGTTCCGGTACCACCGCCCATGCCGGCCGTGATGAAGAGCATCTGCGTGCCGCAGTCCAGCACCTTGCGGGCAATCTCGTCCTGGGCTTCCAGGGCGGCGTTGCGGCCGGCGGTAGGGTCGGTTCCGGCACCCAGGCCGTTCTGGCCCAGCTGGATCTTCACCGGCACTTCGCTGGTCTGCAGGGCCTGCGCATCGGTGTTACACACGATGAAACTGCATCCCTGGATATTCTGGCGGTACATGTAGTTAACGGCATTGCAGCCGCCACCGCCCACGCCCACTACTTTGATGATGGCGTTCTCGCTGGTCCAGTCGTTGGGGACGATATTGGTATCTAAATCGTACATCATGGCTTATTCCTCCTTGTTGGCTTCGTCGTACACTTTCAGGGCTGTTTTCTCCACCTTGCTCCAGATGATGGAGAGGAATCCGGTGCCTTCCTTCTTGGCCACCTTCACCTTCTTCACCTTGGGCTCCGGCTTGGGTTTTTCTTCCGGTTCTACGGGCGTGCCGAATTCTTCCGGAGCAAAGAGCATGTCGTCGGGAACGGTAGGAGTCTCGTTGGTCACTTCCACTTCCACCATCTCCTCCTCGACGGGTTCTTCCGGTTTCTCCGGCTTGGTCACGCAATCCGGCAGGTGGTCTTCCTTGGCGGCCAGCACCATACCGATGGCCGATGTTGCCGAGGTGGAATAGACACCGCTACCAACGGAAGCGGAGAACATGTAGCGCGGATAGCCCTTGCGCACCTCATAACCGGACACATCCTTGATGAGCGGAATGAAGTTGGCCAGTTCCGCACCGCCGCCGGTAATCACCAGGCCGCTGCGCAGGGAATTCTGCAGGCCGCTCTCCTGAATGTAATAGAGCACTGCGTCCACAATCTCGCGGCAACGGCAGTCGATAATCTCGGAAATATAGCGTACCGGGACCTCCTTGAATGGCGGTTCCAGACGGATTTGCAGCACTTTCTCGCTCAGCGAAGCCAGCTTGCCGGGCATGCAGGCGCCGAAGCGCTTCTTGATTTTCTCCGCCAGGTCCTCGGAAATGGAGCACTCCGTGCGGATATCGTTGGTAATCACTTTGCCGGCGAAGGGGATAGAAGCGTAGTAACGCATGATGCCGCCGTGGTAAATCGACACGGAAGTAACACCTGCACCCACATCCACCAGGGCTACGCCGCCGGCCATTTCGTCGTCGGTGAGGACGGCACGGGCCACCACTTCCGGCAGGAAGTATTTCTTGGCGATGGCAATGTCCAGCTGGTTGAAGATCTTGTCCAGGGCCGTAGTAGCGCTGCGGTTGCCCACGAACACCTTGAAGTTACCCTCCAGGGAGGAGCTCAAAGTGCCCACAACCTCACTCTCCACGAGTTGGATTTCATCGTCGATGGAGAAGGACTGGGCCACGGCGCCGTACATGATCTGGCGCTCCGGGTTGGAGAGGGGATAGGTTTCCAGGGCGATGGACTTCAGGCTGTCCACCTCCTCGGTCGAGATGTAGTCGTCCGCGTTGGTGCGTTCGATGCGGGCCGATGCCGTCACCTGCGCCACCTCGCTGCGGGGCATGCCCACCACCACCTGCAGAATCTGGATCATGAGTTCCTGTTCCGCTTCCCGGATGGCTTCCTTCAGGCGTCTGGCGGCCTTCATGGGGTTGGCGATGAGGCTGGTACGGATGCCCTCCGAAGGGGTCTCCTTGTAGTAAACAATCTGGATATCCTCGCCGTTCACCCGTGCGACGCACAGGCCGAACTTCGAGGTTCCCAGGTCAATCGAGGCAATGTATTTTTCTTCCATATTGCGTTTGTATTATTTTCTGCAAACCAGTTGTTTCCGGTGGCGTACATCCACCAGCGTGTACCAGCCTGGGTCTTTGGAGGGCGCGACGCTCTCGTAGTAGGCGGTCATCAGTTCTAATTTATCTTTTACGCGGGTAGGGGAGCCAAAGAGGAAACGTTCTTTCCCTTCCCGGGGGATGAGGACCAGGTCCCCGTCCTTATTCACGGTGATCTGGCTGATATTCTCTTCCCAAGTAGTTCCGTGGATGGTGTTCACCATGCCCAGCATCTGGTTGAGCCAGGCGGCCTCCTTGGGCTCTGTCAGCATGCCCTTGTACCCTCTGGGGACATGGACGGGCAAGTATCCGTCTACTACCGGCACCTGGACGCTGCCACGGGCCTGCAGCGGGAACAGGAAGCCTTCCGAGTCCGAGTAATAGCCGTTCTGGCCATCCTGGAGGCGCATCACCGGCTGGCGCTGGCTCAGCGCTACGTGCAGGATTCCATCGTCGGTCAGCCAGGCCTCGCAGTCGCGCACGGCGCTGTGGGCGCAGATAATCTTTTCGATGCGATCCAGGTTTACGCTGTCCAGCGGCAAGCCGGCATAGGCCCGGTATTCGGTCTCCAGCCAGTGCTCGATATCGTCACGGGTGACAAAACGGCGCTCCAGGCTGTCGAGTACCATCACGTCTAACGTACCCTTGCCCTGGCAGGTACGGCCACGAAGTTCCTTTCTGGACATGCTGGAAGTCAGCATCCATACCAGGAAACAGGTCACAATGAGTAACAGGCCGAGGCCGCGCCGGGCTATTGGTTTCATGCTTATTTATTCAGTCGTTTATTCAACATTTCGGTAATAGGGCCGATGTAGCGGTCCACGTTGCCGGCGCCAAAGGTCACCAGCACGTCCAGCGGTTCCTCGGAGAGGTAGTCCATCAGCTGCTCTTTCTTGATGAGGACCTTCTCAGGCGCAGTCACGTCCTTGAAGATGATCTCGGAAGTGACACCGGGAATGGGCTCCTCGCGGGCCGGGTAAATGTCCAGCAGGATGAGTTTGTCCACCAGCGACAGGGAAGCGGCGAATTCAGCGGCGAAGTCCCGCGTGCGGGTGTACAGGTGCGGCTGGAAAATGGCCGTGATCTTGCGGCCCGGGAAGATGTTCCGCAGCGAAGTGATGGCGCTGGAGAGCTCCGCCGGGTGGTGGGCATAGTCATCGACATAGGACAGCTTGGGGCTGTTCACATGCACTTCCAGACGGCGCTTGACGCCCTCGAAGCAGGCGATGGCGGCTTTTACGGCTTCCGGGTCGATGCCATAGCACAGGGCCACGGCGGCCGCGGCGACGCTGTTCTCGCAGTTCACCCAGCCGGGAGCACCCACCTTGAAGCCTGCGATAACGCCGTTCGGGGTGTGCAGGTCGTAGTGGAAGCAGCCGCAGGCGTCCGGCTGTGCGTTCATCGGATAGAAATCGGCCGATGTGTCCGTATAATGGTAGGTGTAGACCTTGGCTTTGGTGTCGGCCGGGCCCACGGGAATGCCTTTCTTGGCGATAAGGATGCCGCTGATTTGCGAGGCGAAGGCCTTGAAGGCTTCCACCACGTGCTCGTAGTCACCATAAATGTCCAGGTGGTCGGCATCGACAGCGGTAATCACGGCGATTTCCGGGAACAGCTGCAGGAAGGAGCGGTCGAATTCATCGGCCTCGGCCACGATGGTGGGGTTCTCCGACATCAGGAGATTGGTTCCGTAGTTGCGGGAAATGCCGCCCAGGAAGGCGCTGCAGCCTTCTCCGCTGTGGGTGAGGATGTGGGCGATGAGCGTAGAGGTGGTGGTTTTTCCGTGCGTACCGGCAACGGCCAGGCAGCGCTGTCCCTTGGCTACTTCGCCCAGGGTACGGGAACGCTTGAGCAGCAGATACCCTTCTTCGCGGGCCTTGACCAGTTCACCCAAATCGGCAGGAATGGCGGGCGTGTACACCACCAGCGTCTCGTTCTTGTCTTCCGGAAGCAGTTCCGGCTGGTCCTGATAGTGCACGTCGATGCCTTCGGCCTCCAGGGCGAAGGTAAGGTCGGAGGGGGTACGGTCGTAACCGGCCACGTTGTAACCCTTGAACTTGTAGTAGCGGGCCAAAGCACTCATGCCGATGCCGCCAATGCCGATAAAGTAAACGTTTTTCATGTGTGGTTCCTCCACGCGTTATACTAATTTATAAACTTCGTCACAGATAACTTGCGCGGCGTTGGTCAGGGCCATTGCGCGGGCGTTTTTCTCCAGTTGTTTGATGCGCTCGGGGGACTGGAGCAGGGCCAGGGCGGTGGGCAGCAGCTCGTCCACGGCGTCGCTGTCTTTCACCAGCATGGCGGCGTCCTTGCGGACCAGGGCCATGGCATTGTGCGTCTGGTGGTCTTCGGCCACGTTGGGCGAGGGAACGAAGATGGTCGCCTTACCCGTGGCGCAGAGCTCACTCACGGTGCTGGCGCCGCTGCGGGAAATCACCACGTCCGCCGCGGCGTAAGCCAAATCCATGCGGGCGATAAAATCGTACTGGGTAATGCCTTTGATATCCGGGTGGGCCGCCATAAAGGCGTCCGTATCTTTCTTGTAGTACTTGCCGCACTGCCAAATCACTTCCACGTTCTCTCCGTCCGGGCAGCCGTCCTGGATCCAGTGCCGCATGGAACGGTTGAGGGTACCGCTACCCAGCGAGCCGCCCACGACAAAGATGTGCTTCTTGGCCGGGTCCAGGTGATAGAACTCCATGGCTTCCGCTTTCATCTCGGGTGTCGCGGGTTGCGACACGGCGGCGCGGATGGGGTTGCCGGACATCACGATTTTCTCCTTGGGGAAGAATCGCTCCATGCCTTCGTAGGCCACACAGATGGACTGTACACGGTTGCCCAACAGTTTGTTGGTGAGGCCGGCGAAGCCGTTCTGCTCCTGAATCACCGCAGGGATGTGCATGCCCGTAGCAGCCCAGAGCAGGGGAGCGCTGGCAAAACCGCCCACGCCCACCACCACATCGGGCTTGAACTCCTTGATGATGGCCTTGGCGCGGCGCACGCTGTCCAGAACGCGGAACGGAACCGTGAGGTTGTTCATGAGGTTCTTCAGCGTAAACTGGCGCTGCATGCCCACCATCGGCAGGCCCACAATCTTGTAGCCCTCGGCGGGAACCTTCTCCATTTCCATTTTGCCTTCGGCCCCGACAAAGAGAATCTCCGTGTCCGGGTTCAGTTCTTTCAGTTTATTGGCGATGGAAACGGCCGGGAAGATGTGTCCTCCCGTGCCTCCTCCGCTGATGATGGCTCTGATAGGTTTGTACTCCATTATTCTTCTTCTACGGTTGAGTCTTGTGTCCAGTCGTTGTGGTGTTCGATGAGCGGGGCTGCCTCGGCTTCGCGGCGGGCCATGTTCTCACGCGCGTCCTTAGAAATGGACAGGAGGATGCCAAAGACCACGGCGAATACCAGGAAGGCGTTGGTTCCGTGGCTCACCAGAGGCAGGGTCTGTCCGGTCTGGGGAACCAGGGGCAGGTGCACGTTCACCGCCATATGCATGAAGGCCTGTCCGGTTACCAGGATAATCAGGCCCGTAATAATCACTTTGTCGTAATACCGGTTGCATTCCTTGGCCACCATGGTGCCGCGCGCCAGGAGGCTGAAGTACAGGATAATCAGGATGGCCGCGCCCCACATGCCCGTTTCTTCCACGATGAAACTGAACATGTAGTCGCCGAAGATAACCGGCACCTGGTATTTCTGCGTGCTGTTACCGATGCCTTTGCCCCAGAAGCCGCCTTCTTTGATGGCCAGGAGGGCACCCACGGGCTGGTCCAGCTTCCCGCGTGCCGTACGCCATTCCAGCGATTCACGCTTGGAGCCCAGCAACTGTTTCATGGTGGCATCATCGTCCTGGGTAATACGGCCGATAGCGGTGCCGATACGGCTTTCCTTGAGGATGCCGGCCTTATAGGCGGTGAACATGATGGCGATGCCGGCTATGCCCACCAGCACCACGTAACCGATGTCGCGTGCGTCGATGCCGCCCACCAGGATCATCAGCACCATGATAATGCCGATGAACAGGGCGCTGGAGTTGGAGCCCATCATCACCATGAGGGTGGTCAGGAGCACCGGCAGATAGATATAGGCCACCTTCTGCCACTGCGGCTTTTGCAGGAAGGCGAGTTTCTCGAATTTGTCGGCCAGGATGTTCGCCCATTTGAATTCGCCGTTCTTGAAGGTGTCCAGGGACCACCCCAGGTACATGATCATGAACAGCTTTACGAATTCGTACACGTGCACCTGTTTACCTGCGACGATGAGGATACGGCGGGCACCGTTGATTTCACCGGCGCGCACAAGGCCCAGGTTCAGGTTCATCACCAGGATTACCAGAATGGCGAAACTGATGCCGAAGCCGAACATCGACAGTTTCTTGTACCATTCCACCCGGCCGAAGTAGTATAGGCTGAAGATGAGGATAAAGCCCACAGCCACCACCTTGAGCTGGTCGACCATGATGCTCACGCGGTCGCTCCCCGTGTCGTTGGCCAGACGCGGGGTGCTGGAGAACACCGAAATCACGGAGATGAGCATGAGGAACAAGGCAATCAGGAGGATCACCTTGTCTCCGCTGAACCTGTCCATGAAATTGGTCAGATGTCCAAGGAAGCTGTCTCTTGTCTTCTCTTCTTCGGCTACCATAAAAACTTACAGGTTACGGACGGCAGCTTTGAACTGCTCGCCCCGGTCTTCGTAATTCTTGAACAGGTCGAAGCTGGCGCAGCAGGGGCTCAGGAGCACCACGTCGCCGGCTTTGGCCAGGGCTGCGGACTTCTCCACGGCCTCTTTGGCGCTCAGGGCATCGACGATGGTGCCCACCATGCCCTCGAAGGCGGCGTGGATTTTGGCGTTGTCCACACCCAGGCAGACGATGGCTTTCACCTTTTCTTTCACCAGGTCGTTGAGGACGCTGTAATCGTTCCCTTTGTCGGTGCCGCCCACGATCCATACGACGGGGCGTTTCTGGCACTCCAGCGCATACCAGGCGCTGTCCACGTTGGTGGCCTTGGAGTCGTTGATGTACAGCACGTCCTTGATGCTCAGCACCGGTTCCAGCCGGTGTTCGATGGGCTGGAAGGTGGACAGGGAGGTGCGGATTACCTCGTTCTCGATACCGGCGGCCTTGGCGGCCAGGGCGGCGGCCATCGAATTGTAGATGTTGTGTTTGCCGCCCAGGGCCAGGTCCTGAAGGAAGATATCGGTCTCTTCCTTATCATACCGGAGGACCATCTTGTCATCCTTCAAGAAGGCACCCTGCTTTACTTCCTTCTCCTGGGAGAAGGGGAGCATCTTGCATCGAAGTACAATCTTGGACAAGTGTCCTACCGTTATTTCGTCGTCTGTATCGAAAATGAAGCAATCGTCGCTGCGGAGGTTTTGGGTAATCTTGAACTTGGCGGCCACGTAATTCTCCATCTTGTGGTCGTAGCGGTCCAGGTGGTCCGGCGTGATGTTGGTGATAATGGCGATGTCGGGCCGGAAATCGTAAATATCGTCCAGCTGGAAACTGCTGATTTCCAGGACATAATAGTCGAAGTGCTCGGTGGCTACCTGATAGGCGTAACTCTTGCCGATGTTGCCGCCCAGGCCCACGTTGAGGCCGGCGTTCTGCAGCAGGTAGTAAATGAGCGAGGTGGTGGTGGTTTTACCGTTGGACCCGGTGATGCAAATCTTCTTTGCGCTGTCGTACCGGCTCGCAAATTCAATCTCGGACACCACGCGGATGCCTTTCTCACGGATTTTCTGCACCATGGGAACGGTGCCCGGGATGCCGGGGCTCTTCACAACCTCGTCGGCATTCAGGATTAATTCTTCCGTGTGCTGGCCCTGCTCGAAGGGAATCTCCCACTTCTTGAGCTGGGCGGCATATTCTTCCTTGATCTGTCCCTTATCGCTTAGGAACACATCAAACCCTTTTACTTTTGCCAGAACAGCGGCTCCCACGCCACTCTCTGCACCTCCTAAAACAACAACTCTTGCCATTTTCTATCTGATCTTTAACAATGCCAAAGTACTAACTGCCAGTATAATTCCTACAATCCAAAAGCGGACGGTAATTTTTGCTTCGTGTTGGGCGGGAACGGGTTTCTTGAAAATCACCGGGCCGTCCGGCGCCTTTTTATCCTGATAATGGTGATGGAGCGGCGTCATGCTCCAGATGCGGGTTCCCACCCCTTTTCTCTTCTTGGTGAACTTGAAGTAGAAGCGCTGCAGGAGCACCGACAGGCTCTCGGCGAAGAATACGCCGCAGAGGAGGGGAATCAGCAGCTCCTTACGCATGAGCACGGCGCTCACGCCGATGATGCCGCCGATGGCCAGGCTCCCCGTATCGCCCATGAACACCTGGGCGGGGAAGGAGTTGTACCAGAGGAAGCCGATGAGTGCACCCACAAAGGCACTCATGAAGATGGCAATCTCGCCGGATCCCGGAATATACATGATATTCAGGAAGTTGGAGTCGATGAGGTTGCCGCCCAGCCACGCCATCACGCCCAGTACAACGCCCACAATGGCCGAGGTTCCCGCCGCCAGGCCGTCCAGGCCGTCGGTGAGGTTGGTGCCGTTGGAGCAGGCGGTGATAACCAGGACGATCATAATCACGTAGAGAGCCCATTTGGCATACCAGCCCCAGACACCCTTCACCGGCGACAGCCAGCGGTAGTCGAACTCGTGGTTTTTCACGAAGGGGATGGTGGTTTTGGTGCTCTTCACCACGTCTTCTTCTACGTAACGGCCGCTCATAACGGTGGTTTCCGTTTCCAGGGTGCGCTCTACGCTGGTCTCCACGGCCACTTTTTCACGGACGACGATGTCCGGGCTCATCCACACGGTGAGACCCACCAGCAGGCCCAGAATAATCTGGCCGAGGAGTTTTCCGTGCTCCGACATGCCTTCCTTGTTGTGCTTGAACACTTTGATATAATCATCGGCAAAGCCCAGTCCTCCGCACCAGATGGTGCTGAAGATGAGCAGCTGCACGTAGATGTTGGTAAGATCGCAGAACAGCAGCACACCGCAGAGGATGGACAGAATGATGATGATGCCGCCCATGGTAGGGGTTCCTTTCTTCTGGATTTGTCCTTCCAGGCCCAGGTCGCGCACGGTCTCGCCGATCTGCAACAGTTGAAGACGACGGATGATGCGCTTGCCCGCGAGCATGGATACGATGACGGCCGTCACCGCGGCCAGCATGGCGCGGAAAGACAGGTAGTTCATCAGGCCGATGCCGGGGAAGTCGACCCCAGAGGATGCCAGGTATTGGAACAGATGATAAATCATTGAGCAAGCAGTTTAAAGGTTTCAGTTACAATTTCTTTTTCGTCAAAATGGTTTTTGGTATGGCCGATGATCTGGTAGGTCTCGTGCCCCTTGCCGGCCAGCAGGATGGTGGCGCCTTCCGGAGCCGTGAGGATGGCGGTGCGGATGGCCTCGCGACGGTCCGTGATGACCAGGGCCTTGGCGCGTCCCGGGATGTCCAGGCCGGCGCGGATATCGGCAATAATGGCCTCCGGGTCCTCTGTGCGGGGGTTGTCGGAGGTGATGATGATGCGGTCGGCCTTCTTCTGGGCCACCTGCGCCATTTCCGGGCGTTTGGTTTTGTCCCGGTCTCCGCCACAGCCGAAGAGACAGATGAGCGTGCGCTCGGGGGCGATGTCGCGGAGGGTGGTGAGCACGTTCTCCAGTGCGTCGGGCGTATGGGCATAGTCCACAATCACCGACAGGTCCTTGGGGCCGTTCAGGTTCTCCAGGCGGCCGGGCGCGCTCTCCAGGCGGGAGAGGGCCACCAGCGTTTCCGTCGGGTCTGCGCCCAGGCATACGGCAGCACTATAAATGGCCAGGAGATTATAGGCATTGTGCCGGCCGATGAGACGGCACCAGGTGTCGATTCCGTCGATCTTCAGGAGCATGCCGTCGAAGTTCTGTTCCAGGATGCGGGCGGTGTGGTCGGCCAGGCCTTGAACGGCATAGGTAACCACTTGAGCCTTGGTGTTTTGCACCATCACGCGGCCGTTGCGGTCATCGTCATTGATAAGGGCGATGGCGCTCTGGGGCAGCATGTCGAAGAACAGCTTCTTGCAGCGGAGATACTCAGCAAAGGTCTTGTGGTAGTCCAGGTGGTCGTGGGTGAGGTTGGAGAAAATGCCCAGCTTGAATTCCAGGCCGCTCACGCGGTCCTGTTCCACGCCGATGGAACTTACCTCCATGAAGCAGTATTCGCAGCCTTTGTCCACCATGCGGGCGAGCAGGCTGTTCAGGGTGATGGGGTCCACGGTGGTGTTTTCCGTCTCCAGGCGCTCTTCGCCCACGTAATTGGCGATGGTGGAGAGCAGGCCGCAGGAGTACCCCAGGTTCCGGAACAGGTTGTACAGCAGCGTCACGGTGGTGGTTTTACCATTGGTGCCGGTGATACCTACGAGCGTCAGTTTGCCGGACGGATGACCGTAGAAGGTATCGGCCGCCATGGCCACCGCCTTCCGGCTGCCATCCACTACTGCCGCAGCACCTTTCTCCAGAGCCTGCGGAATATAGGCATGCCCATCGCTTGCATACCCCTTCACGGCAAAGAACAGGCTGCCCGGAGTGACTTTCCGGGAGTCGCTGCACAGGTTGGTAATCTCCGTATCGGGAGTGCCATGCAGGATGGTAGCATCGGTGTCGCGTATGATTTCGCTCAGTTTCATTATTTCAGTATCAGTTTAACGGTTTGATCGGCCTTGGCTTTGGTGCCGGGGGCGGGGGACTGGCTTACCACGTGGCCGCTGCCTTCATATTGGCAGCGCAGGCCCAGGGTTTCCAGTGCATACAGGGCGTCCTTGAGGCCGAAGCCTTTCAGGTTGGGCACCAGTCCTTTCTCCAGCGTGATTTCCTGTTCCATCTGGGGCAGTGCAGCGGTGGGTTTGATGGTAGCATCCCATTCGCCGTCCAGGGCGTACAGCTTATCCACAATCTCCCGGATGGCCAGGGCGGGTTTGGTACCGCCGTAGAAGTTCCGGTGGGACGGATAGGAGTATACCGTGACCAGGATGGTATATTTGGGGGCATCGGCAGGGAAGAACCCTACAAACGTTCCCTGGAATTTCTTTCTGCCGTACTCGTCGCTGTACGGGTCCGTGCTCTTGCCCCTTTCCTTGGACGAAAGCACCACGCGTGCGGTACCGGTCTTGCCTGCAACAGGCAGTTTGGCGTTTTTCAGGCGCGTGGCGGTACCTTCGTTCACCACGGAACGGAGGGCGCGCGTGACGGTGTCGGCCGTGGCGGCCGAGCAGATGCTGCTGTTCAGGGCGCTGGGCTCGAAGCGTTTGATCACTTTGCCGTCCTTTTCCACGCTCTCCACCAGATAGGGCTTCATCATGCGGCCCTTGTTGGCGATGCCGTTGTAGAAGGTGGCGATATGGAGCGGCGTCACAGCGACACTATAGCCGTAAGCCGTGGTACCCAGGGTGGTCTTGGACCAGCTGGGCGTTCCGGGCCGGTTGATGACAGGCGTGCCCATGCCGGTGATGTCAAAGTCGAACGCCTCGCCAAAGCGGTAGGAATACAGGTGGTCGAACATCTCCTGCGGCTTCTTGCCATAATAGTTCTCCGCCAGCCAGGTGAACACATAGTTGGAAGAAATCTCGAAGCCGTGCATGACGGTGATGTCGCGGCGTCCGGTTTCCCGCTGATAGTCAAGGATGTGTACGTCCTGGTTGTATCCGCCGGGGACAAAGCCGTTGTTGGTCGGGAGCGTCTGGTCCAGCGTTTTCACGTAGCCGTCTTCCACCAGGGAGACCAGGGTGACGGTCTTCATCACGGAGCCTTGTTCGCCCACTTCGCGCAGGATCAGGTTGTCTCTTTCCCACAGGACGGTCTTGGGCGTATCGCCACGGGAGAGGTTGACCATGGCGCGGATGGCACCGGTCTTGGCTTCCATGATGATGCAAATGCCGGCACGGACTTCGTCATCGGCCTGAATCTGGGCGCGGAGCGCTTTATCGGCAATGTCCTGGAAGTCCACGTTCAGGGTGGTGCGGATGTCGTTGCCGTCCAGCACCTTCACCTGGGTGGAATCCAGATCGCGCACCCAACGCTTGTTGTCGGTGACTCGGCGCCATTCGTAGCCTTCGCGGCCATGCAGCTCGCTGTCGAAACTGGACTCAAGGCCGATGCGGTTCTGCTCTTTCACATAACCGATTACGCGGCGGGCGAGGGAGTCGTAGGGATAAATGCGCTCCTCGTGCTTCTCCACGATGAATCCGCCGGTATAGGGACCCTCCTTGAACAGGGGGAAGGTTTTCACTTTGTCCAGGGTGCTCAGGTCCACGTTGCGCTGGATGCGCAGGTACTTGGAACCGCGTGCACGGCCGTCCAGGATGGCCTTGGCGTAGGCCTCGGCACTCTTGTCCTGGAATTCGTTGCTTAGGTACACGGCCAGGTCGCGGGCCTTGTTCTGCCAGGCGCGCTCCAGGCTGTCTTTCCCGGTCTCGGCATATTCGGCCTTGCGCACCGTGCAGTCCATATATATATCGTATAAGGGGGCCGATATGGCCAGCGGACGTCCGTCGCTTGCCAGGATTTTGCCGCGGACCGGATGGTCGATGTGCTTTTGAACGGCGGGACGGAAGAGATTGATGACCCGCTCATCCACGGTGTAGGTAGCCTGGATGTGCCAAATGCGCACCAGGATAGCTACTCCCAGGAAGAGGAACAACATGGACAGGAAGAACATAACCACGTGGATTCGGTCGCGGTTTTCTATGGTGTCCTGTATTTCGCTCTGTTTGCGGCTCATTTCTTCTTTATCACGGTGGCGGGTTCCTGCGGTAAGGTCAAGTTAACCCCCAATTCTTTCAGTCTGGTTTCGGCGGCCGATGCGCTGTGCAACTTCACCAGTGCAGCTTCTTTCTCGGCATGGTGGATGCGCAGCTGGTCGATGGCAGCCTGGTTGTCCCCGGCTTTGGTGAGCGTTTTGTCCACCTGCAGGCTCAGCAGGATGGTCACCCACATCAGCAGGAACAGGTACATGATGTGCATGTAATATTTGTCGGCGCGGATACGGAGCAGGAATTCGCCGTTTCTCAGTGCCTTGAAAGCATTCTTGATGCCTTCCCAAATGGTACTCATGTTCATTGCGCTGTCCTCCTTTCCGCTATGCGGAGCTTGGCGCTGCGGGCGCGGGTGTTCCGCTCGATTTCACTTTCTTCCGGGACGATGGGCTTGCGGTTCACGGTCTCCAGCGGCGTTTCCATGCGTCCGAAAGCATCCTTGCGCTGCTCTCCATCCACGTTCCCCGTTTTGATGAAGTTCTTCACCATGCGGTCCTCCAGGCTGTGGTAGGTGATGACCACCAACCTTCCGCCCGGCTTGAGGCTGCGGGTGGCGCCGTCCAGGAATTTCTCCAGGGCGCGCATTTCCTGGTTCACCTCGATACGAAGGGCCTGATACACTTTGGCCAGCACCTTGTGCTCCGCATTCTTGGGGAGCATTTTGGCAATGGCACGGTCCAGGTCTCCGGTGGTGTGGAGCGGGTTTTCCGCGCGGGCCGCTACGATGAGGCGGGCCATGTTGCGGGCGCCGTCCACTTCGCCGTACAGGCGCAGGATACGCTCCAGGTCTGCCTCGGCATAGCTGTTCACCACTTCTTCCGCCGTGAGACGGGCCTGCTGGTTCATACGCATGTCCAGCGGCGCCTCCTCAAAACGGAAGCTGAACCCCCGCCCGGCCGTATCGAACTGGTGGCTGGAAACCCCCAGGTCCGCGAGTACGCCATCGAACTGCACGCCCAGTTGGGCGGCGTAGTTCTCGATAAAGCGGAAGTTGTTGTGAATCAGCGTTAGCCTCTCGTCCTTGGGCGCATTGGCAAGGGCATCAGCGTCACGATCGAAAGCGATGAGCTTCCCGCCGGCATGTAAGCGTGAAAGTATGGCAGCGGTGTGCCCACCGCCTCCGAAAGTGGCATCTGCATATATTCCATCGGGATTTGTGACCAGGGCGGAAACACTTTCCGCCAGGAGCACAGGGATATGATATTCTGACATTCCTACTTCCTCCTTACTTGTTTCTGGAGGATAGTCTGGAAGCGGTCTCTTTGAACTTATCGTCGCTTAAAAGACTGGACTTGCGCAGCTCCGGATTCCAAATCTGAAGCTTGTAGCCCACACCGCCGAACACTACCTCTTTGGTAATTCCTGCACCTTCCAGTAGCTCTGACGGGATGTTAAGCCTGCCCAGTTTTCCATCCAGAACCAGGGTGTAAACGCCGTCATTGTACTTGGTCCAAAAGTCAGCGTCTTCCGTATTCAGTTCCGGATCGATTCCATCCAGCACTTTGTTGCTCCGGGTCTCCCATTCCTCTGCCGGGAAAAGGTCGATGCAGCATTGCTGGACATTCTTTTTCACGATGACGGCCATATTCTCGGAACCGCCACGCACCATGGCGTCACGGAAGGCGGCAGGGAGCACTACGCGCCCCTTGTCGTCCACTTTTCCGTTCGCTGTTCCGTAAAATCTGACCATGTTAAACTTTATACTTTCACGCTTTGGTCACAAAGGTAAGAAAAGTTTTCCATTTTATTACACTTTCTTCCAAAATTTTCCACGAAATTTTTTCAAGAAAATGCAGGACACCCTTATCGTCCTCAAAATCAGGCGTTTTTGAGGACAACAAGGACACAACAGCGGTTTCATCCTTGAAACCGGTCGATTTTAAGGATGAGAAGGGAAAAGGGGTGGAAAATTATAACTCCCGACGGAGGCGGGCGGTGGGAATATCCAGCAGGGCGCGGTACTTGGCGATGGTGCGGCGGGCCACCTTGTAGCCTTTGGTAGCCAGGCCTTCCACCAGTTCGTCGTCGGTGAGCGGGTTGCGCTTGTCCTCGCCGTCCACCATTTCGCGCAGGGCTTTCTTGATTTCGCGGGTGGAGACTTCCTCACCGTCCTTGTTTTCCAGGCCTTCGGAGAAGAAGTATTTGAGCGGGAAAATGCCGAAGTGGGTCTCGATCCACTTGCTGTTCACCACACGGGAGATGGTGGAGATGTCGAAGCCGGTGATTTCAGCGATGTCCTTGAGGACCATGGGGCGCAGGGAGCTTTCGTCCCCGTCCACAAAATAGTCGTGCTGGTAGTCGATGATGGCGCGCATGGTGCTCTCCAGCGTGTTCTGGCGCTGCCGCAGGGCTTCGATGAACCATTTGGCCGAATCGATTTTCTGCTTCACGAAACTGGCGGCGTCTTTATCGGCCTTATTGTCCGACAGGCGGCCGGTTTCCATGATTTCCGAATATTTCTGGTTGATGCGGAGTTCCGGGATGGAAAAACGCGGCATGCTCAGTATCAACTGGCCGTTTTCGTAGTCCAGACGGAAGTCCGGCACCACCTGCTGGGCCTGGTCGTTGTAGGAATCGTCGATTTGTCCGCCGGGCGAGGGGTTCAGGCGGCGGATTTCCTCCATCACGGCCTTCATTTCGTCCGTGCTCAGGTGCAGCCGGCTCATGATTTTGGTGAAGTGCCGGTTTTTGAAGGCGTCGAACTGATCGGTGAGGATGCGGATGGCGTTCTCCACGGACGGGGTGCGTTTTTTATTCTCCAATTGGATCAGGAGGCACTCCCTGAGGTCCCGTGCGCCTACTCCGGCGGGCTCAAATTCCTGAATGATCTTGAGCATTTGCTCCACCTCCTCTGTAGTGGCCTCTACGCCGGCCCGGAAGGCCAGGTCGTCTACCAGGGATTCGATGTCCCTGCGCAGGTAGCCGTCATCGTCCAGTGAACCGATGATAAAAGAGGCGATGGTGCGCTGGTGTTCCGTGAGGTTGCGGTAGCCCAACTGCTCCTGCAGGCTTTGGGTGAAGCTTTGTTTGACGGAAAAAGTGTTGTACTCCGGGCGTTCGTCCTTGCCCCAGTTGTTTACGTGGAGGTTGTAGGCGGGGATGTCATCGTCCTGGGAGCCATAGCTGTCCTCCATGGAACCGCTCTGCTCCTTTTCTTCCACCTCCGAGATGGAGACGTCGCGGGGCTCGTCTTCCCCTTTTTGCGGGGTATCGTCAATGACGGGATTGTCGTTCAGAACCTCCCGGACATGCTGCTCCAGGGCTTGCACCGGCATCTCTATCAGCTTGATGGTCTGAATTTGAAGCGGTGACAGCTTCTGCTGCATTTTCTGCTCAAGTCCCTGTTTGATGGCAGCCATGACTTAGCGGGGGTAGTTGATGCTTTCCTTGATGATGAAGGCGGTGGGGTAGGTTCCCTTGAGGGCATTGTAGATGCGCAGGGCCTCGTCCTTGGTGCGGAAGTCGCCGATGCTCACCTTGTAGTTGGGGCTTTCGAACAGGCGGTACACCAACACCTCCGGGAACTGCTTTTTGAGCAGCTGCTCAATGGCTTCGCTCTTGTCGCGTGCCTGCGGTCCGTTGTCGTAGAAAACACGGATGCGGTAGCCGGAAATGGGCTTTTCCCCATTGGCCAGCACGTAATCCTGCAGTGCCTGGCGCACCAAAGGGGTCTGGTCCACCGTGACGCCGGGGCCCATGACGGTAAGGATGTCTTTGCCCACCAGGGTGGTATCTACGGGGGCTACACTGGTGGTGTCCTGTGCCAGGGCGGCACCGGCTCCCAGCAGGAACATCGACACTATGAGGAGTAACTTTTTCATTTTCACTTGGTAAATTGGGAAATATCCAGGTCTTTAAAGTGGTACGGGGCGCGCAGGACGCCGTTTTTCCGAAGGGCTGCCTGAATGTCCACATCGGCCGTGAGCCCTGTCAGGGAGCCTTTGGAGGCGATGACCAGCACTTCCAGGATGGAGACGCCGTCCGCCAGGGTAACGGTGCAGGGGAGCGCATACACTTTTTCAATCTTCCCTTCCAGTTCCATGCCTCCCGTGATGAAATGGGCGATTTCCTTGCCCTGGTAGCGGATAACGCCGGTGACATCTTGGATGGCGAAATTCCGGGCGGGGTTGTCTATGCCCAGCATCAGTTTGGCATCTACCGAACGCGGAGAGGTGGGGACGATATAGTCCACGCCCACGGACGTAATGGCGATATCCTTCACTTTGGACATGCCACAACTGCACGCGACGAGGGCCGCTGCAAAAAACAGGCCGATATGCTTCAGTAGTTTCACGGACACAAAGGTAGTGAAAATTTTCTATTTACAGATAAGGGTGGCGGAAGTGCTGTCCACAACCGTCACGGTGGCGTACGTGCCAGCCTGGCGGCCAGCTGCCGGGAAGACGCACATCATGTTGTTGGACGCCCGCCCGCACAACTGCGCCGGATCCCGTTTGGAAGGGCCTTCCACCAGCACTTCCACGGTTTTTCCAATCATGGCGCGGTACCGCTCCAGAGACTTCCGGTTTTGCAGGTCGATAATCTCGTTCAGGCGCCGGTTCTTGACATCGGCGGGAACATCGTCCTGCATGGTGCGGTTGGCCAGGGTGCCCGGACGGTCTGAGTAGGCGAACATGAAGGCCCAGTCGAAGCCCACCTCTTCCATGAGACTGAGGGTTTGGGCGTGGTCTTCTTCTGTCTCCGAGCAGAAGCCGGCGATTACGTCCGTGGTGAGGCCGCAGTCCGGCATGACGCTGCGGATTTTGGCCACGCGCTCCAGGTACCACTCCCGGTCATACTTGCGGCGCATTTTTTCCAGCATCCGCGAACTGCCGCTTTGCACCGGCAGGTGGATGTGGTGGCAGATGTTGGGATGGGCGGCCATGGTCAGGATGACCTCGTCGCTGATATCCTTGGGGTGGGAGGTTGCGAAACGCACGCGAAGGTCCGGTGCCACAGCGGCCACGCGGGCCAGCAGGCCGGCAAAGTTCACCGTTTCCGTTTCGCTCTTCCACAGGTAGCTGTCCACGTTCTGTCCCAGCAGCGTAACTTCCTTATAGCCTTTCTGATACACGTCGCAGGCTTCCCGGACAATGGAATGGGTGTCACGGGAACGCTCGGCGCCGCGGGTATAGGGCACCACGCAGTAGGAGCAGACATTGTTGCAGCCGCGCATGATGGAAATAAAGGCCGATATGCCATTCTTGTCCGTGCGCACCGGCGTAATGTCCGCATAGGTTTCTTCCCGGGAAAGCAGGACATCTATCTGCGGATTTTCCGGCGAGATGGCTTCCAGCAGGCGGGGGAGGGAACGATAGGCGTCCGGCCCCACCACCAGGTCTACCTTGCGGGTGTCCAACAACTTGTCTTTCAGGCGTTCCGCCATGCAGCCCACAATGCCCACCAGTGTTCCCGGACGGGCTTTGCGCTGTTGCTGGAAAATCTCCAGCCGTCCCCAGATGCGCTGCTCCGCATTGTCGCGGATAGAGCAGGTGTTGGCCATGATCAGGTCCGCCTCCTCCATGCGCTCCGTGCGGGTATATCCCGCCTTCTGAAGAATGGAAAAAATTACTTCGGTGTCATTTACATTCATCTGACACCCATAGGTCTCGATATAGGCTTTCTTCATCGTTTTCCTCCGTAGGCAAGGTCGCCGGCGTCTCCCAGACCGGGGATAATGTAGTTGTGGCTGGTGAGTTCTTCGTCGATGGCGGCCACCCAAAGGGTATATTTGTTATCCAGCTTCTGCTGGAGCTGCTCCACGGCGTAGCGGCTGGCAACCGGACACACCATATGAATGACGGCGGCCTCTCCGCCATCTTCCTCCAGCTTGTTCAGGGCGCTCTCCATGGAGGCGCCGGTGGCCAGCATGGGGTCTGCGATTATAAGGGTTTTCCCCTCCAGATCCGGGCAGGTGCAGTAGTCTGCGAATACCTTGAAGTAGTCGCCTTTGCCATACTTGCGGAAGGTGGAAAGGAAGGCGCTTTCTGCGCGGTCGAACACTTTCAGGATACCATTCTGCAGCGGAAGGCCGGCCCGCAGGATGGCAGCAACCACCAGCGGGGTATCCGGGGTGGAGACCCGGGCCACGGCCAGGGGAGTGGTCACGTCCTTTTCCGTGTAATCCAGCGTTTTGGAAATTTCATAACCGAATACGCAGCCTACCCGTTCCAGGTTGGTGCGGAAACGCATGCTGTCCTTCTGGATGCGGGCATCGCGGATTTCCGCTACATACGTGTTCAGAATAGTGTTTTGCTGTCCAAGATCAACGACTTTCATACGCTTGCGGTTTTTATGGTGCAACTACAAAGATAGCAATAATTTTGGGATACCGCACTTCCGCTGCTTAAGGTGGGTGCCCATTGTGCTGCAAAGTTGGACTGTTTACAGTGAAACAGCCTGCAGTTCTCTGGCAAGCTGATGTAAACCGTTTTCAATTTTCTTGGCCTGACTTGCAGAAATATAGGTGTTTCCAGCTTTGTAGTGCCGCATGAGGCTGGGAGAGATCCCTATTCTCTCCGCAAATTTCGTAGCATTCAGAAAAGAGAATGCATTGAAGAGGGCGGAGATATCGTATTTATATTCAAAGGTTAGGTTGTCAAAACAATCCGGAGATATCAGACTTTCTTCTTTATACATTTTTTTGACTTCCTCTATAGAGTTCATCAAATCTTCCTTCGCTTCTTTGACAGAATCTCCTGTTCCGATAATCGTAGAATTGAAGTTGGTAATGACTGCACTATAACCGTGTTCGTCTTTCTCGATCAGTACCTTTGCTTTCATATCAATGCGAGATTTGTTTTAATAACTTTCTCATTAATCCAGGTTTAATTTCTTCTGATAAGTGTCGTTCAACCTGTATAACGTCTTCTCTTCCATCTTTTTAACTCGCTCCACTTCATACTTCGTGACAAATATATCGCATTTTTGTGATATAACCAAATTATTTCGCCTTTCCTATCCGCTCTTCGTTGAAGGAGTAAAAGGAGTCATCGGCAATGACAACATGGTCTGCCAGATGGATTTCCACGGCCGAGAGGGCCCTGCGAAGCACTTCCGTCTGGCAAATGTCCGCCTGTCCGGGGCGAGGGGAGCCCGACGGGTGGTTGTGTACGAGAATGACATAGGAGCTTTGTTTCTCGATGGCCTTCTTCAGGATGCGCCCGGTGTCGATAAGCGTGCTTTCCATCGAACCGGAAGTAATCATTTCCTTGCCGATAAGGTAGTTGGCGCGGTTCAGGTACAGGACCCAGCACTCCTCATGGTCCAGATTCTTGAGTTGCGGCAGCATGAGTTGATAGACGATGTCCGGGGAAGTGATGGCCCGCTTGTCCACTATGACCTGTTCCTCGAAAGCCCGCCGCCCCAACTCCAGGGCTGCGGCGATGGTGACGGCACGGGCTTCTCCCACGCCTTTATGGCTTACCAGTTTTTCCAGGGGCATGACGCCCAGCAGGCTGAGCCGCCCGCCGGCACTCGCCATCAGTTCCTGCGCTACGTCGATGACACTTCGACCACCGGTTCCGCTACCCAGCAGGATGGCCAGCAAGTCTGCATTGGAAAGGGCCTTTGCGCCGCGGAGACGCATTCTCTCCCGGGGCCTTTCGTCCGGGCATAATTCCTTAATTCGCATAATCCCATCCCCTCATCCTTTACGCTCCCGCCCTGGTAAGCAAAATAGGGGACCGGCAAGATACGGCAGAAAAATGAAAAACAACACAATCGGTTGAAAGATTGTGTTGTTTCACATGTTTTTTTGCGGTTTCTACCGATTTCTACTGGATAAAGGCCACGATTTCTCCCTTTTGAACGGCATCACCCTGCTTGCCCAGAACGGCGACAATCTGTCCGTCCACGGCTGCGACAAGGTCTTCGATACCATAATAAGTTTGCACATGGCCAATCACTTCTCCGGCTTTCACCTTCTTGCCCACCACGGGAGCCTTGGAGGCATCGTCCACGTCCACTTCCCAGAGCAGCTGGCCCTTAACCGGGCACTGCACGGGCGTGGCCTTGGGATAACGGGCGGTGTAGTCCTCGATGCTGAACTTGGGCATTTCCACCACGGCGCGTTCCACCACGATAGGGGCGCCGGCCTTGGCCTTCATGTCGGCCAGGTCCTTTTCGAAGCGCTCCTTGGCGACGCCGCTGCGGAAGTCCCGGTACTGGCGCTCGAACATGGCCATGTTCAGAAGTTCTTCGTCGTCCTCGCCGTAATCCCAGCCTTCCTCGTCCATCATCTTGCGATATTTCGGGAGTTCGTCGGGATACATGTCCTTCGGATTGCCGGTGTAGAATTCCAGGCCTTTTTCCTTGGCCAGGGCCACGATTTCCGGATCCAGTTCTCCGGGCAGTTTACCCATGTTGCCCAGGATCATGCCCCAGGTATCCTTGTCGATGGTGGTCCAGCGAGGCTTGTCGTTGAGCATGTTGAACAGGTTCATCAGGGCCGTGTTCTTCACGTACTGGCTGAACGGAGTCACGAGCGGCGGGTAGCCCAAACGAGGCCACACGTATTCCACTTCTTCGAAAAGCTTCACCATCAGGGTGTCCAGGCTCATCTCCGGACGGCCGTGGGCACGCTGGGCGGCGTTGATAGCGCCCTGGAAGCCCTTCAGATCGGCCATCATGGAACCCATCATGCCGCCGGGCAGGCCGCAGCCCACCAGCAGGGACGTCATCTGGGAGTTGGTGGGATTGATCCAGTAGCCCAGGAAATCGTCGATGAACTCCTGGGTGAGACGGCGTACTTCCATATAGGCATCCATGTTGATGTCCTTTACCTGGAAGCCGTCGGCACGCATCATCTGCTGGACGGTGATTACGTCGGGATGCACCTTACCCCAGGAAAGGGGCTCCACGGCTACGTCCAGATAGTCTGCTCCGGCACGGGCCACTTCCAGCATGGAAGCCGGGGAGAAGCCGGGGCCGGTGTGGCCGTGGTACTGGACCTTGATTTCCGGATGGGCCTTCTTGATGCCCGCTACAATCTGTCCCAGTTCCGTAGGACGGCCGATGCCGGCCATATCCTTGAGGCAGATTTCTTCGGCGCCGTAATCTACCAGCTGGTCCACCAGATGGAGGTAATACTCCACCGTGTGAACGGGAGAATGCGTAATGGACAGGGCCGCCTGCGAAATCATGCCGCCTTTTTTGGCCAATTCGATAGAGGTCTTGAGGTTGCGGTGGTCGTTGAGGCCGCAGAAGGAACGGGCGATGTCCGTACCCTGTTTCTTCTTTACCTTAAACATGAGTTCTCGTACGTCCGTAGGAACGGGGTACATACGGATGGCGTTGAGGCCGCGCTCCAGCATGTGGGTCTGGATTCCCGCCTTGTGGAAGGGGGCCGTCCACTTGCGCACGGAAATATTGGGATTCTCACCATAGAGCAGATTCACCTGCTCAAAGGCGCCGCCGTTGGTTTCTACACGGTCGAAGCATCCCATATCCACGATGGCCGGAGCCACCCGGACCAGCTGGTCCACGCGGGGTTGATACCTGCCGGAACTTTGCCACATGTCCCTGTAAACCAGGGAGAACTTGATTTCACGTTTTGCCATATAGGGTTTTACTTATTTGCGTATCCACAAATGTAGCAAAAAATCTTGGATTCCGCGCCCGTAAAAGCATTTTCTCACAAGCCCTGCAAAATATTTTTGGAATGACAGAAAAAATCCGTACATTTGCAGTCCCAACATGGTGGATGTAGTTCAGTCGGTAGAGCATCGGATTGTGGTTCCGAGTGTCGTGGGTTCGAGCCCCATCATCCACCCTCCTGAAACCCTGGAAGGCCGTAGAAAGCCCTCTAGGGTTGTTTTTTTGGCGCAGGTCAGTTTTTGTGTGGGTGACCGGCGCCATGAAAGTGCCACGTAAGCGCTACAGTGGCGCGGGACGGGACACTTTCAGCAGACCTGCGCCAACAGACCTCCAGCTCAGTAGAGGCATAGGGTTTATTCGCTGATGCTCTTCATAAGGTCTGTCACTTCTTCCTTCAATTGTGACAGATGATTGACGACAATGGACCAAATGATATCATCGGAGATGGCATCATAGGCATGAATAATGCGGTTTCTGGTGCCTACAATGGCTTTTGCGTGGGTGATGGGAACTTGATACTGCGCTCGACCGCAAGGCGGAGTTGCCAATCGGCCTGATAGTCTTCGAAGCGCATTGGTTTTCCTTCGAAAAAGGACTCAATGCGCTCGATGGAGGTAAGGATATCTGACAGATAGGCCAGGATTCTTTTATCCATAAATTGGCAGTTTGGTTTCGTCTACTTCGGACTTGAAATAGGGGTTGCGAATAGCGTTGTATTCAATGAGATCCACGTCGCGGTGAAGAATCTCCTCAAGGGCAAATTTGAAATCGAAGTAGTTGGTGAAATAATCGCCGACAGCTGATTTGTCAAAGACAACGGTAAAATCCACATCGCTGTCCTTAGAAAAATGGTCAGTTAAAACAGAACCGAATACGCACAATTCTTTTACCTTATGCTTCTTGCACAAGGCAATGATTTGGTCGATATTACGTTGAATCAATTTCATTTCGATGCAAATATAACCAATTTTTCTCCATAGACAAAGTAGCAGTGCGGTAATTGAAACCACATGGCAACCTTATCCATATTCAAGTCCAACCCCAGATGTTCCCGGAGGTAAACTTTCGCTTGCGGGATGATTCCTCGCAAAAACGATTTGCTGGGCGAAACCACATACGCATCATCCACATAGCGGCCATAACTGGTTCCGGATATGGAATACATATATTTGTCAAAAGAGTCCATATACACGTTGGAGAAAAGCTAAGATGTGAGATTGCCAATGGGAAGGCCCTTCCCGGGAGGAGATTTAAACAAGCTCTATGTGCACAAGACATAGGCGCTCTGTTCATATGCTTTATAGAAAGAGCCCTCTGCATACAGATTGACAACACCTGTGTTCTGCTTTTCCAATGCGACTATTTCCAGTTTTGTCATAGCAAAAAAATTGCGGCCGGCCTTAGCATAGCTTTGACCGGCCGCATGTTGCCCGGTAGAGCCAAGGCAACCATAAAAGGAATATTAATTCTGGACGGGGCGAACAGAGCCCCCGGAGAAACGTGTGCCGTAGTACGTTTCGACGTAGCTGCTATTGAGGTCCAGGTAGTCAGCGGCGTCGGAGCCGTCAGGCGTAGACGACCAATAGAAACCGCTGTCACCCGCAGTGTAGTTAGTTCCAAAGTCGTAGCTGCCTGCAGCCGCAAAGAACAACGAAATACCATTGACCTTGCTGGTGATGAGCCTACCACCCTTGGCGGTGCCGATATTGGTCCAATCCGTCTTCCATACCGTTTCGGTGTTTGAAGCATCAATGAGCGCATCGAACTGGGCCTTGGTGGACATACACCAATTGCTATTTTTGTCGGCAGCAGTATCCTCAAAGTCTGCATCGGCCTTAGAATTGAAGATTGGGTCCATAGAACCTGTCACGTCGTAGGAAGTGGTATAGCCCCACTTGTAATAATCTCCTGCCTCGAGAGGATCGGCGATGTAAGGACTTGTCTCTTTCAGGTTACCCGTTGCCCAAAGGGGACCACCAGCGTAGCCCAGGCTTACGAAATTTCCATTATCGGTCAGGCCGGTAAGTTTAGCAGCAAAGCTGGAGCCCACGGTCTTGCCCGTCACGCTCTTGGACTTGGAAGAGATGGCATATTTCTTATCGGCATTACGTTCTACCAACTGGAAGGTGAAACCATACGTACCGGCAGCTTCCAGGATACCCCAGAAGTAATAACCGGTATCACTGCCGATGGTCCCGCTGTAGGCCGTCAGGGGGAAGCCGTTCGTGCCAGTGCCGAAGGTGGCATCTCCACCCGGGGCGATTCCGCTGAAGGTGAAGGGGATGATGTGGGTGGCGGTCAGGACATGCTCGTTGCCGGAAGCGGGGGCCGAGTATTCACTATTAGGAATGAATATCTGAGAGATGCCGAGCGGTGCGGTCAGGCTGAGGGTGGCGCTGAGCGTTGTGACATCAGCCGTACTGGTGACGGTATAATCTACGCCTTCTGCCGTCTGGAAATATCCGTTAACACTTCCAAAAGACCACTTGTCAGTTTCGTAGCTGGGTGCTGCAGAACAAACAAATGCAGGCATATATACCGCGCTCACCTTTTTGCCGGAAGCCGCGAGGGCGAGGCCGTCGAAGCCAGTTCCACCGCTTTTATCTTTGTATTCCCAAGATGTACCATCATAGGTCATCTTGACATACTGGGCTGTATTGTCTTCAAAGAAGGCATAAACCACATCACCGTTTTCCCAGGCGGTTTTCACGGCCTTGGTAGCGTCCGCATTCTCAACCTGAATGTTAAATACAAGCTTGGAGAGATCGATAGCGCCATTTTCTTTTGTGGGAGTCTCTTTAGAACAAGCGGCCAAGGCAAGGACAGCCGCAGCAAACAATAAAGTCTTTCTCATGGTTTGTTCCTCCTTCTTGTTAAAAATCATCTTCCTCATCGAAGGGATTGTTGTAATTCCCGGGGCCGCTTGCGCATATGATGCCCTCATACCTAATTGCGTACTCCAAGCACTCCGGCAAGACGTACTGCTCCTTTTGTTGTTTTTTCCTTTGCATGGTATTTGAATAATTTGTAATTGATTTCCAACAAATTACCCCCCCCGATCCTTTTTGAATATCACTACAAACGAGCATCGGTTGAGTATTGTGTAAATAATCGTTCGTTTGTTCACACACACGAGAAAAAAACTGAAAAAATAGTTGGAGAATCGTTGAAAGAGTTATACCTTTGTCAAAGTTTTTTGCGAAAAAAACGAACGATTTTCTACCCCTTTTCCCCTTCTTTTAACCAGTTGTACAGCGTTTTTCTGGAGACGTGGTAGCGGCGTGCAATTTCGGCTTTCGGGATGCCGGCGGTAATAAGTTGATGGATGGTATCGGCCTCCATCTGTAGCTTTTTCACGGCCGGGGCGGAGCCTTGGGGCCGGCCCAGGCGGACTCCTTCGGCCTTTTTACGACGGAGCGCTTCGGTAGTGCGCTGCGAAATGAGCTGCCGCTCAATCTCGGCCGAAAGTCCGAAAGCGAAAGCCAGCACCTTGGCTTCGATGTTTTCCCCAAGGTGATAGCCCTCCTTGATGGTGATGACACAACAACCTCTGTCCATACAGCGGTTGAGGATTTCCATAATCATAAATAGATTGCGCCCCAGGCGGGAGAGCTCAGTGCAGATGATGAGGTCTCCCGCTTTCACTTTCCTGAGGAGCCGTCCCAGGGCGCGCTTGTCGTAGGCCCGGGTGCCGGAGATGGTTTCCTGGATCCAACCCGTGACGGGAAGATTCTGCGCCGCACAGTACTGCTGGATCTCAAACCGCTGGTTCTGGGTGGTCTGTTTGTCTGTAGAGACACGAATGTAACCGTAATTCATCGTGTATAAGGTATTGGTACGGCTACAAAGTTCGGGAACTTCAACTCACGGGTGCAGTTTGTGTAATTATGGGCAAGTACAGGCAGAATAGGCTTTCTCCATTTCGGACCGTTTGCATATGACTACCTGTACAGCTTTAGTGCAAGATTGTCATATGTACCGCCGTGCTTTCTACGCCGTAACCTTCCTCAGGCATTGGCCGCACAGACGTTTATCCGAAATTGTTCTATAACATATATAAGGATTTCGGCGGTTGTAATTTCGGCGGTTTTGTTCTATATTTGCATCAGTCCCTTGTGACGTTATATGTGACAAAGCAACTTTAAAGACGAACAGAGCTACAAAAAAATAGGCATTGGAGGCAGCTGGTAGAGCATCGGATTGTGGTTCCGAGTGTCGTGGGTTCGAGCCCCATCATCCACCCATAAAAAATCCCGGAGTGCAAAACCCCGGGGTTTTTGTATATGTCGCAGCGCTTTAGAGCACGAAGGTTCCTCTGTGGAGCGGGTAGGTGTTTTGCTCGATGGTGTAGGTGTTATCGACCTTCTTGAGCTCATACAGGCACAGTTCGAGGGTGTAAGCCTTGCCTCTTTCCAGCAGCTCCCAGAGGGGGATGCTGATTAATTTGGAGCGCTTCTCCAGGTACTTGGTTTCCATGTAAACGGGGTTCTCATCGTCACCTTCGTGCAGCAGGTGGAAGGTAATGTGGTTCGTTACCTTGTCTTCTTCATAATAGAAGGAGAACACGTGTGCCGCATTGCTGTCAGGGTCTGCGTAATAGGCCAGGGACATGTTGATATACCCGCCGCTGATGCTTTGGTCCATAATCTCCACGGGATCGTCAGGTTCATCCTCTTTTTCGGTGTAGGGAAGGGCTTCTTCCAAATCCACGTCCAGGATATCCTTCAGGCGGATTTCCAAGTTGCGGTTAAGGATGTCGCATACAATGAAGTAGCGTTTGCCTTCGACTTTCCAGGAGTTGTTCTCCGTTTTATTTTCCACGACGGTGAACCGATAGGCCTGGTCGGTGACCAGCTTGCCTTCATAAACGGTTGCAAAGTCACGATAATCTTCCACGTAGAGGGTGCTATCCTTCATACAGGAGGTAGCCAGCAGGCCGAGCAACAGGGGGAGTAGAATCTTTTTCATGCGTTTTTGTTTTTACGGGTAGGACGGGCGACAAACTGAATGTCGATATCTTCTACGGTGTAGCCCTTGAAACGGCGCCGCTTCAGGTGCGCATACACGAGGCTTTGCAGTTCGTCGTCCACCAGGTCGCGGAACGTGTGGTTCTCGCGGTCATACAAATGAATATGGTGCGTATTGTTAATGTCGAAGAACATCTTGTTGGCGGCCGACAGGCGCCGCGTGTAGATGCGGTAGTCTGCCAGTTGGGCCAGGATGTTGTAAACGGAAGCCGTTGTCACGTGGGAACCCCGTTTGGCCAGTTCGTCCCGGACCATATCGGCCGAGGCATGCCCCAGGTCCATCATCACGTCGTGGACGGCCAGCCGCTGCCGGGTAGCTTTGAGCTTATGTTTGCGGAGGAGGTTCCGGAATTCGTCCTGGGTCATGGTCTATTGGTTTAAAAGTGCTTTTGCATTGGCGACAGCCTCCGGCGAGATTTGCGCTCCGGAGAGCATGCGTGCCAGTTCCTGCACTCGTCCTTCATAGTCCAGGGCGCGTACGGAGGTGACATCGGCCGTCTTGGAAACCAGGTAATGGGCATTGCCTTTGGCGGCCACCTGCGGCAGGTGCGTAATGGCGAAGACCTGCATGTCCCGGCCCATGGCGCACACCAGCGAACCCATTTTGTCCGCCGTACTGCCGGAAACGCCCGTGTCGATTTCGTCAAAGACCAGGGTAGGCATTTGGGTGAAACGGGCCATGACGGCCTTCAGGCCCAGCATGATGCGGGACAGTTCACCGCCCGATGCGGTTTTGGCCACATCTCCGGGCGCATGGCCGGTGGAGGAAAAGACGAAGCGGATGGTGTCCCGGCCATCGGTCCCGGGTGCGCTTTCTTCCAGGCGTACCTGAAAGACGGCGTGGTCCAGTTCCAGGGCATGGAGCTGCGTCTCGATGGCGTTGCTGAAGCCGGCTGCAGCCGCTTCGCGTTTGGCATGCAGCGCGTCGCACAGGTCCGCGTGCTGCTTCTGCAGGCGCTCTACTTCTTTTCTGGCGTCCAGAACATCGGCCTCCAGTCCCGTGGCATCCATCACCAGCGATTCCAGCTGGTCCCTTTGGTCGATGAGCTCGGTAATGCTGCTCACCCCGTGCTTCTGCATCAGGTTGTACAGCAGGGACAGCCGTTCGTCCACCTCTTCCAGGCGGCGCGGGGAGGCTTCGGTGGCGGCATTCACGGAAGCGATTTCCTGGGCGATATCGTCCAGTTCCAGGCGGGCCGATGAGAGCCGTTCCACCAGCGCTTCCAGCGAGGGGATGTAGCGGCCGGCCTTGTCCAGCCATTTGGCGGCTTCCCGGATTTGTCCGGCCAGGCTGTCGCCCTCTTCCGGTGCCAGCAGGTTCTGTGCGGCGCAGAGCGTCTCCTTAATTTCTTCCGCGTGCGCGAGCTGTTTTTGCTCGGCTTCCAGCGCTTCCAGTTCGCCTTCTACAAGATGTGCTTTCTCCAGGCGCTCCCAGCGGGCGTTGTTGAACTCCTGCTGGTCCCGTGCCTGGGCCAGCCGCTGCTCCAGGTTGGCAAGCTGGCGTTTCCCCTCCGAGAGGGCGCTCCAGGCATGGCTGCACTCCTTCCGCAGCTCTGTGCTTCCGGCCCACAGGTCCAGCGCCTCCATGCGGAAACGCTCGTCCTGCAGTTGCAGCGTCTGGTGCTGGGAGTGGATATCGACCAGCCGGGCCGATAACTCCTGCAGCACGCTTACGCTCACGGGCTCGTCATTGGCGAACGAGCGCGAACGGCCGCTGGCGGCAACGGTGCGGCGCAGCAGCAGGCGGTCTCCCTCGCAGGGGAGGTCTGCCCGGCGGAGGATCTCCCGCACAGGCTCATCCATGCTGAACTCCGCTTCCACCACGCAGTGGTCCTGCAGCGGACCCACCATGCCGGCATCGGCCTTGGCCCCCAAAACCAGGGACAGGGCGCCCAGCAGGATGGATTTGCCCGCTCCGGTTTCTCCGCTTATAATAACCAAACCCTCCGGAAACGACGTTTCCAGAGAGCTGATAAGGATATAATTGGAGACGGAGAGGCTATACAGCATTATTCGTCTTTGCTGATGTCGATGGGATTCTCGTTCTGGGCTTTACGGTAGTACAGGTCTCCGTTCTCGAATTCGGAGATGGCTACCAGGTCCGGTTTGGGCTGACGCTCGTAGTATTTGGAGATTTCGATCTGCTCCTTGTTCTCGAACACTTCTTCCATGGTGTCGCGGTCGTTGCGGAACTCTTCCAGCTTTTTGGTGAGTTCTCTCTTCTCGGCCATGGCAATCTGGTTGGCGCGCTTGTACAGGATGACTACCGATTCATAGATATTGCCGGTAGGAGCGGCCAGGTTTTTAATGTCACGGGTTACCGTGTTTACGGGGATTTTCTTCTTGCTATCCATTGTCTATAATACGTTATCTATATTAAGTACCCGGCGCTGTGGCCGGGAGTTTCAATTATTTTTTTCCAAAATTTTCTGCACGTTCCGGTAAATGCCGTCCAGTTCCTTCCGGTAATGGGACTCCGGATACTCGCCGATGAAGTTCAGGTAGTCGTCGGCAAACACCAGGTAACGTTCTTTTCTCTTCTGCCATACGCTCAGGCGGGCATAATGGTAGGACGACATGGCCGTGTAATAGAGCACCTGTTCGCGATAGTTGTTGTCGGCATTGGTCTTGAGTACGTTGCGGAGCTTGACGCGGGCGGCAGGGTAATCCTCCATCCGGTAATACAGGCGGCCGGCCTCATAGTCTTTGCGGTCCAGGCGGTCCTGCAGGTCTGCGAGCATGTTCCGGCAGGCCGCCATGTGACCTTCGTCTTCCGGGTGCTCGCGCATGTACTCGGTGATGGCCATCATGCAGGAGCGGGTAGGCGTTTGATCCAGCTCCCAGCGATAGGTGGCACGGTACAGGCAGTCCAGGCGATAGAAACGGGCCTCGGACGTAAAGGGACTTTGCGGGAAGTCCTGGATGAAACGGGCGAAGTTGGATTCGGCCGTAAAGAAATCCTTGCCGCGGTAGTTGGACAGGCCCCAGTAATACTGGACCGTGTCGTCCCGGGCGGTTCCGCTGGTGAGCACGGCCATGGACTCGAAGAGCTGGGCGGCTTTCTGGTACTTCTTTTTCTGGAAGAAGTCCATGGCGGCGTCATACTTGAGATTGACGTCGTTGGAGGAAAGCAACATTTCGTACTGCGACTTGCAGGCCATACCGGCAAGCAGCAGGAAGCCCAGGGCTAAAATCAGGGTTAATTTTCTCATCATCAATTAATTTACATGCTCCAACAGGAATTTTTCCGCGTCGCGGGCGGCCATGCAGCCCGATGCCGCAGCCGTAACGGCCTGGCGATAGCGCGAATCCTGTACGTCGCCGGCGGCAAAAACGCCGGGAATGCTGGTCTCGGAACTTTTCCCTTCCGTGACGATATAGCCGGCTTCGTCCAGTTTGAGCCAGGGGGCGAACAGGGCCGATGCCGGCGTGTGCCCGATAGCCAGGAAGAAACCGTCGATGGCGATGTCGAAGACGGTGCCGTCCTTTCGCAGCAGACGGGCGCCCGTAACGCCGTTGATATCGCCCAGAACCTCCTGCGTATTGCAGTTCCAGAGCACTTCGATGTTTTCTTTGGCGAACACCTTGTCCTGCATGACCTTGGAGGCGCGGAAGACGTCGCGGCGCACAATCATGTACACCTTCTTGGCCAGGCCGGCCAGGTACAACGCTTCTTCGCAGGCCGTGTCACCGCCGCCAACCACGGCTACGGTGCGTTTGCGATAGAAGAAGCCGTCGCAGGTGGCGCAGGCGCTCACGCCGGCCCCTTTGAATTTCTCCTCCGAGGGCAGCCCCAGGTAACGAGCCTGGGCACCGGTGGCAATAATGAGCGTATCCGCCTCGATTTCCTTTTCCGCGTCGATGGTGACCCGGAAAGGACGCTGGCCCAAATCTACGGCTGTGGCCGTGCCCTGGCGGATATCGGCCCCGAAATTGCGGGCCTGGTTGCGCATGTTGTCCATGAGGGTAAGGGCATCGACACCGTCCGGCCATCCGGGGAAATTCTCCACGATGGTGGTGGTGGTGAGCTGGCCGCCGGGCTGGATGCCTTCGTACAAAACGGGGGAGAGGTTGGCGCGTGCGGCATAGATGGCTGCCGTGAATCCGGCAGGACCGCCGCCCAGGATAAGGGTTTTAACGTGCTCCATTCGTTTTATTTCTCAAGGGTTGTGGTATAATTCTTCCGGAAAACAATGCGACGGACGGCCGTGTTGTGCGGGTTGCCGTTTTGGTCGGGAGCGAACAGGAAGTCCGTGTGCAGGCCGTTTTCCTTTTTGGCGCCCAGGTGACGTGTCCAGGCATTTCCGTACTGTGCAACGGTTTGCACAAAGTAACGGGTGGTGTCATAGCCCTGGAAAGCGAACTGCGAGGGCTCCGTATTGAACAGGGCGCGGTAGGCCTGTACAAAACGGTCCACCTCCGGCGCGGTATAATCGGCAAAATAGCTGGTGCTGATGTGGAGCAGGGCGTCATGGTAGGCGCTGCCCTCGATGGTGTCGAAGGTGCGGACCTTGGACGGGGCGTACATGACCACGTCGTAGCCCTTGCCCTGCATGATGCCCAGGTTGCGCACCACATCGCCCATGAAGGCCTCGCTTTCGGTGGCTACCACAATGCGGTTGGTGCCTTCCAGGCTCATGGCCTCGGTGAGGCGGGTGGGGATGCTGCGGCCTTCTACGATGGCGTAGTTGAGGATTTCATAGTCCAGGGTAAGGCGGGCCATGGCGCTGCGGATGGCTACCGGAGCGGCAATGTTGCTGGCACCTTTTTCCGTAATCAGGATAACGGTGTCACCTTCTTCCGTATCCTGGTTCAGCCAGGCCACGAGGTCCTCGTACTGGTTTTCGGCGGCGCTGGGAACCTGGATGAAGTTATGATAATAGGTAGAAAGCACCGTGGCTTTCTGGTCCAGCGGAGAAATGACGGGGACTTTGCTGTCTACCCGCTGCAGGATGGCTTCCAGATCACGGGAGGCCACGGGGCCCAGGATGAAGTCACTTCTGAGGAGGGCGTCCATCGGGGGAAGGCCGGCTGACAGGTCGTAAATGTGGGCCTGTACCTTGTTGCCTTCCGCTTCCAGGTCTTTCAGGGCCATCAGGACACCGGAATAGAAATCCATATTCAGTTCGCCGGAACGGAGGGGAAGGACCAGGGAGAAGTCTACGCCCTCGTGGGAACGGATGTTGAGCAGGGTGGTATCTGCCGCTTGCTCGGCGGGTGCGGCGGCTACCTCCTCGGCTGCGGCTGCTGCCGGGACTGCTGCAAGGGCGGTGGAATCGGCCGGGGCTTCTTCCACTGCTACGGCTTTAACGGGAATGCGGAGCACCTGGCGGGTGCCCAGTTTCTTGTTCTTGAGGCCATTCAACTCCATGATTTCCTTTACCGTTACGTCGTAGCGGCGGGCGATGTCCTCGATATCCTCGTACCATTTCACCGTGTGCTCGGTATAGGAGCCGTCGCCTTGCGGGGCTTTCACCTCTTCCTGAGCAGCAGCCTCATGGTAAGGAACCAGCAGGATGGCGTTCTTCTGCAGACCGGTCTGGCGCAGGGAAGGATTGGCCTCATAAAGGTCGTCCACGCTCACGCCATAAGCCTTGGCAATACCAAACAGGGTCTGCCGTTCCAGCACCACGTGGGACAAGTAAATCTTGTCGTTCAGTTTCACCTTCTCCTTGGAGACGGTGACAGGGGTGGATACATATTCCTGTGCAACGGCAGCGGCGCTACCAAGCAGCAGGAGCGAAGCGAGGAGTGTAATCAGTCGTTTCATGACAATTCTCTATTATAAGCTGGAGGCAAAGTTGCTCAGCGCATCGCAGAAGCGGTGCCAGCTGAGGCGGTCTTTTTCCTCTTCCATGGCTTTTTTGCAACTTGCCTGCAGGGCAGGGGTGGCAAAATAGCGGATGATTTCTTTTCGGATGGCCTCCGGGCCGGCCTCGGGAGACACAATTCCCGTGCCACGGTTGCCGATGGTTTCCTTAAGGCCGCCCACGTCCGTGACGATCATGGGCACACCAAAATGGCAGGCGATGGCACTGATTCCGCTCTGGGTGGCGCTCCGGTAGGGGAGCACGGCGGCATCGGCCACGCTGAAAAAGTTTTTTACCTCGGAATCCCGGATGTAATCCGGAAATACAAAAACGCGCTCTTTTCCGGGCAGCGCGTCTATCTGCGCCTGGTATTTGTCGAAGGAGCCATACGGTTCTCCGGCAATGACCAGTTGGTAGTCCTCTGGCAGGTCCCGGAAGGCATCCAGCAGGATGTCCAGGCCTTTGTAGTCCCGGATGAGCCCGAAGAAAAGCAGGGTTTTCTTCTGCGGGTCCACGCCCAGTTTCCGGGCGGCTTCCTCCCGCGGCAATGCTGCGCCGAAATGGGCGTAGATGGGGTGGGGAAGCAGGATGTGGGGAGCATCGGCCCGCAAGGACAGTAAATCGGCCTGTACCTGCTCCGACATGCTCACAAAGCCCGTGCAACCGTTCAGGAAATAGCGGGTGAGGGGTTTGTCGAACCAGTGGGGCTCGTGCGGGATTACGTTGTCCAGTACCACCACGCTCTTGCAGCCGCAATGACGGGCCACATAGCCCAGCGAGGGCGCGAACCACGACATCCAGTATTTCATCACCAGCACATCGGCCTTCCAGGCGCGGATGGCTTTGGCCGTCTTGCGCCAGGAGAGGGGATTGATGGTATCCAGGATGGCGCTCGCCTGAACAGGCGTGGCTTCGTCGTCCGGAGTCACATACTGGGTTTTGCCGGGGAAGAGCAGGGACGGATATTGCCGGGAAAAGGAAAAGGCCCGGGTATCATGACATTTTCCCAGTTCCTCCAGCATGCTGGCGTTGAACTGGGAAATGCCGCCCCTGAGGGGGTAAAAACTGGACAGGAGGGCTATCCGCACTACTTCTTGGCGCTTTCTTTGGTTTTAATGTAAGCGGCGTTGAGTCCGGTCAGCAGGTCCTCGGTGATGTCCAGGGAAGGGTCTCCAGTCACCACGGGGGTGGAAAGGACGGAACCGGCAGTGGTGAGGATAAGGGCATACTGGTGGGTGGCGTTGTATTCTACCACGTATTCAGCGATGGCGTTGGCAATCTGGTTCATCATCACCTGCTGCTCTTCGGCCATTTCCTGCTGCTTGCGAACCACGTACTGCTGATACTCCTGCTGCTGCTCCTGGAGTTTCTGGTACTGGGCCTGGGCCACGGAAGTGGTGAGGAGGCCTTTGTCCACCTTGTTCTGGAAGTCCGTAGCGTCTTTTTCCAACTTTTTGCCGCGGCGGTCGATTTCCGCCTGGATACCGGAAGTCTTGGTCTCGAACACGGAGTTGAGGTCGTTGGCCATGTCATAGCCGTCCATTACCTGGTCCATGTTGAAGTAAACGATGCTGCCGGCAACGGCTACGCTGTCTTTGGCAGCAGCGGCCTGAGGTGCGGCTGTCTGATTCTGATTGCAGGAAGAGGCGAGCGCTACGAGGGTGGCTGCACCTAAAACGATGAGAGTCTTTTTCATGTATTGTTGCTTTTATAAATTATTCAAAGGTTTAGCCTGCAAATTTAGTCATTTTTTGCGGATTTCCCCAAGATACGCCTGAATTGTTTTCTCCAAACCGTAATAAAGGGCGTCACAAATCAGTGCATGGCCGATGGAAACTTCGTCCGTCCAGGGGATGGTGTGGACGAACCAGGCCAGGTTCTCCAGGGAAAGGTCGTGTCCGGCATTGAGTCCCAGGCCACAGTCGCGGGCCTCGCGGGCCGTTTCCAGATAGCGGGCGATGGCCTGTTCCCGGTTTTTGGGGTACTGGGCGGCATAATCGGCCGTATAGAGCTCTACGCGATTGGCTCCGCAGGCGGCGGCGCCTTCTGCCATCCGGGGATCCGGGTCGATGAATATGGACGTGCGGATGCCTTTGGCCTGGAAAGTTTTGCAGAGGTCCGTGAGCAGGCTCTTGTATTGAATGGTATCCCAGCCGGCGTTGGAGGTGAGGGCGCTGTGGCCGTCCGGCACCAGCGTTACCTGGTCCGGCACCACTTCCAGGACCAGATCCACGAAACTGTCCACCGTGGGATTGCCCTCGATGTTGAATTCCGTGGTGATGAGCGGGCGGATAATGCGGACGTCGCTGTAGCGGATGTGGCGTTCGTCCGGACGGGGATGAACGGTAATGCCTTGTGCACCAAAAAGTTCGCAGTCCTGTGCGGCACGGGTGACGTCCGGCATATTGCCGCCCCTGGCATTGCGTAGTGTGGCGATTTTATTGATATTGACGCTGAGTCGGGTCATAACAGATGCTTTTATATTTTACAAAATTAAGGAAAATTCTCAGAAATGTGTTAATTTTGGGGTCTGATTTTATTTGTGCACATGAAAATAGGCTATTTCATTCTTAACGATGAACTCCGCAGCGATGCCCGTTTGCATACCTTGCTGGAGGAGTTGGAATCGGCAACCTTCGAGGTCTACGAAATCCGTACCAAGTCGGACGTCCGGCCGGAAACGGACCTGGTCCTGTCCATGGGCGGAGACGGAACTTTCCTTTCCGCCGCGCATGTGGTGGCAGATATCGGCCTGCCCATCCTGGGCGTGAATTTCGGCCGTATCGGCTTCCTGTGCGAGAACCGTCCGGAGGCGGTGCGGAAGGCCCTGCTGGAAGGCGATTTCCGCATCGAGTACCGTACGGTGCTCAATGCCACGCTCAAGGGACCGGAAGCGCGCCGCACCATCGGCATGCTGCCTTATTCCGTGAATGAAGTGTCGCTGCACCGCACCGGCTCTTCCGTGCTGGGCATTCATGTGAGCGTAGATGGAGAACCTTTGCCTACCTATTGGGCGGATGGCCTCATCGTGGCCACCTCGTCCGGTTCCACGGCATATTCGCTGAGCGTGGGCGGTCCCATCTGTATGCCGGACACCAAGGTGCTTATCATCGCCCCTATCGCTCCGCACAACCTGAACGTGCGCCCTATCGTGGTGCCGGAAAGCGCCAAAATCGACATTTCTTTCGAATCCCGTGACGGACGTGCCATCATGTCTACGGACAACCGGGTGGAGGAAATCCAGCCGGACTGGACCATTCATGTCGAGATGGCACAGTTTTCGCTTAAACGCATCCGGCTTGCCGAGTCCGGCTTTGTGAAGGCCCTTACTTCACGGCTGTTCTGGGGCGAGGACATGAGAAATATTTAATGCTATGGAGAACATCCCGCAGCATGTGTCCATCATCATGGACGGTAACGGCCGTTGGGCCAAAGAACGTGGCAAGGAAAGGATCTACGGCCATTACGAGGGCGTAGAGAGTGTCCGTGCCTGCCTGGAGGCGGCAGTAGAGGAGGGGGTAAAGTACCTTTCATTATACGCCTTCTCCGAAGAAAACTGGAATCGTCCGGAACAGGAGGTCCTGGGCCTGATGGAGCTCATGATGAAGGCCATGAAGCAGGAGCTGATTACCTTCATGGACAACCACATCCGTTTTGTCGTGCTGGGCAACCGTGCCCGCCTGAGCGACTCCCTGAACGCCACCATCGACGAGATGATGGCCCAGACAGCCGCCAATGACAAAGCCACGCTCATCCTCTTCCTGAGTTACAGCGGCCAGTGGGATATCATGCAAGCTATGAAAAAAGCGGCTGCCAGCCTGTCTGCAGAAGATTTTCAGGCACTCAAGCCGGCAGATTTCGCCCCTTATCTGGTTACGGCCGGTTTCCCGGACCCGGACCTGCTCATCCGTACATCCGGAGAGTTGCGCATTTCCAATTACCTTTTGTGGCAGTGCGCCTACACGGAGTTCTATTTCACGGATGTGCTGTGGCCGGATTTCCGGAAATCGCAATTCCGTGAGGCCTTGCGTGCATACGCGCAGCGGGATCGCAGATATGGAAAAGTAAAATAAAATGCCTATCTTTGCAGGATTTCTTTTTTAGTCGAATGAGTTTGAGAAAGATACTATGCGTTGCTACCTTGCTCCTCGCAGGCTTCCTTGCGAGGGCGCAAGAGGTGGGCAGCAGCATTGAAGTCGATTATAACCATCCCAGGAAATATGTCGTGGGAGGTGTTGGCGTGGAGGGTAACCGCTATTTCAACGAGCACCAGATCCTGCAGCTCGCCGGTTTGCGCCAGGGAGAGGAAATCACGGTCCCCGGCGAAGATGTCACCGGCATCGTGAAGCGCCTGGTGGCCCAGCGCTATTTCGAGGATGTGGCCGTGGTGGTGGATTCCCTCAACGCATCGGCGGATACCGCCTGGTTCAAAATCTGCATCCGTGAACGGCCGCGTGTGTCCCGCTGGACCTTCAGCGGCGTAAAATCCAGTGAAAAGAAAGACCTGCAGGAGCGTCTGAACCTGCGTCCCGGCCGCGAGTATTCGGATTACGTGAAGAATACTTCGGTCGATATCATCAAGCGTTATTACAAGGAAAAAGGCTATTTGAAGGCCGAGGTGGACGTGCAGATGCAACGGGATACCGTCATTCGCAGCGCCGTCCGCGTGAACTTCGCCGTAAACAAGGGCAAGAAAATCCGCATCTCCAAAATCAACTTCATCGGCAACGGGGAAATCAAACCCATGAAACTGGCCAAGAACATGAAGGAGACCCATGCCAATACCTGGTACAACTTCTTCAAGTCCAAGAAGTTCAAGGAGAAGGAGTACCAGAACGACAGAAAAACCGTGCTGGATGCCTTTAACGAGGCCGGTTACCGCGACGCCCGCCTGGTGCGCGACTCCGTGTATTACCTGCCGGACGGCAAGCACCTGAACATCGACATGGAGTTTGAACAGGGTCGCAAGTACTATTTCCGCAACATTACCTGGACAGGTAACTCCGTCTATCCGTCCGAGGTCCTCAACAACATCCTTCAGGTGAAGAAGGGTGATGTGTACGACCTGGTCACCATGGAAAAGCGCCTGCACGGCGGCGGCAAGGACAACGAGTACGACGTATCCAAGCTGTACCGTGACAATGGTTACCTCTTCTTCAACCTTACGCCGGTGGAAGTGAACATCCAGAACGACTCCGTGGATGTGGAAATGCGCATTTCGGAGGGCAAGCCGGCCATCCTGAACGAGATTATCATCAACGGTAACGACCTCACCAACGAGCGTGTGGTCCGCCGTCAGCTCATGACCCGTCCCGGCTATCTGTTCAGCCAGTCGGACTTCGAGCGCTCCATCCGTGAAATCGCCTCCATGGGCCAGTTCGACCCGGAAGCCATCATGGGTCCCGGTGGCTATTCCATCGTCCCCAACCAGATGAACAACACCGTGGACATCGTGTACAACCTCAAGGAGAAACCTTCTTCCCAGTTGGAACTCTCCGGTGGTTGGGGCGGTAATACCTTCGTGCTCACGGCCGGTGTCAGTTTCAACAACTTCTCTACGCGCCGTATCCTGGAAAAAGGCGCCTGGCGGCCTGTCCCGCTGGGTGATGCCCAAAACCTGTCCTTCCGTTTCCAGACCAACGGCCGTTATTACACCACCCTCAGCGCCAGTTTCACGGAGCCTTGGCTGTTTGGTAAAAAGCCTACTTCCCTCAGCATCTCCGGGTACTATTCCCGTATGACGGACTCCTACCTGGCCATCGGTATCCTGTCCACGGACAAGATGTTCGAGGTATTCGGTTTCAATGCCGGTCTGGGTACGCGCCTCAAGTGGCCGGACAACTACTTCGTCCTGTACAACAACCTGAGCTGGCAGACGTATAAGCTCACCAACTGGACCAACAGCTACTTCGCCTTCAACGACGGTATCTCCCACAACCTGAGCTATACCATCTCCCTCACGCGTAACTCCACGGACCAGCAGATTTACCCGCGTACCGGTTCGGAATTCAGCCTGTCGCTGCAACTCACCCCGCCGTACTCCCTGTTCCGCAAATACACCTACGAGGATGGCAAGAAAGTGCCTGTAAACAGCTGGAAGGATGTCGATTATGACGATTGGACCGCTGCACAGCGCTACAAGTGGATCGAGTACCACAAGTGGAAGTTCAACGGAACCGTGTATGCCAAACTGGTGGGCGACCTGGTGCTCATGACCCGTGCACAGTTCGGTTACCTGGGTTACTACAACCGCAACTGGGGCTATTCTCCCTTCGAGAACTTCCAGGTTGGCGGCGACGGTATGTCGGGCTACATGACTTACGGTGCGGAAATCATCTCCATGCGTGGTTACGAGGACTATTCCCTGACCCCGCGTAAGCTTACCCCTTACAGCCAGAACGGTTTGAGTTACGCCGGTAACGTATACGATAAGTTTACGGTAGAACTTCGCTATCCGATTATCCTGCAGCCGCAGAGTACCATCTTCGCGCTGGTGTTCCTGGAAGGCGGTAACTGCTGGAGCGATATTCGTGAGTTTAACCCGTTCCAGATCAAGCGCAGCGCCGGTGTGGGTGTGCGTGTGTTCCTCCCGATGATCGGTCTGCTGGGTGTAGACTGGGGCTACGGCTTCGACGGCGGTTCCACCGGAGGCAGCCACTTCCACTTTGTCCTAGGTCAACAATTCTAACACCATTTGTCATTTCGAACTTGTCGAGAAATCTCATACAGAAACAATTAATATTAGAGGATATGAAAAAACTTATTGTCATCGCCCTTGCGGCCTTTGCAACCTTCACCCTTTCCGCCCAGACCATCGGTAAGGTGAACTTCAATGAACTCGTGATGCTGATGCCGGAAATGGATACCGCCCGCGAGGCCATCAACGCTTCCCAGAAAGAAGCCGAAGAAACCTACTCCGCCATGGTGGAAGAGTATCAGGGCAAGATGAGCCAGTATCAGCAGAAGCAGGCCACCTGGACCGCCGCCATCCGCGAATCCAAGGAGCGTGAGCTCATGGAAATCCAGAACCGCATCCAGGAGTTCCAGCAGTCCATCTCCCAGGAGCTCCAGCAGCAGCAGAATCAGCTCACGGCTCCCATCCAGGAGAAAGCCGCCAAGGCTGTGAACGACATTGCCAAGGCAAAAGGCATCACCGTCCTGTTCGATGTTTCCCAGGCCCTTTATTTTGACGAGGCCAAGGTGATCGACCTCACCGCAGACGCCCGCAAGGCGCTGAACATCCCGGCCGACCGCACCCTGGAAAGCCTCCAGGCAGAACTTCAGGCCCAGGCTCAGGCCGCGCAGGCCGCTGCCGCCAAGTAATTCAGCCGACTTCGGACAAAAAAGGAACCGACCCTGCTGGGCCGGTTCTTTTTGTATGTGGTTGAATCGGAGGTACTTTGGAGCGAAGCGACGGGGGGAGTTTGAGGGGTTCTCCCCTCAATCATCGAAGAAAAAAGGCTGACCCTCCGTCAGCCTTTTTCTCTGGGCACGATCTAGGCCGGCCTAGATCGTGCCTTGCTCTAGCATTGCCGTGGCAACCTTCATGAAGCCGGCAATGTTGGCGCCTTTCACGTAGTCTACGGTGCCGTCCGGCTGGGTGCCGTACTTCACGCACTGCTCGTGGATGCTCTTCATGATGAAGTGGAGTTTGGCATCTACCTCTTCTCCGCTCCAGGAGATGTGCTCGGCGTTCTGGGTCATTTCCAGACCGGAAGTGGCAACACCACCTGCGTTCACGGCCTTGCCGGGAGCGAAGAGGATGCCGTTGTGCTGGAAGAAGTGGATGGCAGCGGGCTGGCAGCCCATGTTGGACACTTCGCAGCAGCACCAGCAACCGTTGGCCTTGAGTTCCTTGGCGTCTTCCTCGGAAAGTTCGTTCTGGAAAGCGCAAGGCAGGGCGATATCCACGGGGATGCTCCAGCTCTTCTTGCCGGCGGTGAACTTGGCCTTGCCGGGGAATTTGTCGGCCATATCCTGCACCTTGTTGCGGTTGGAGGCGCGCATAACGAGCATGTAGTCAATCATTTCCGGGGTAATACCTTCCGGGATTTCACACACGCCGTCCGGGCCGCTGATGGCAACTACCTTGGCGCCCAGTTCGCGGGCCTTGATGGCAGCGCCCCAGGCAACGTTACCGAAGCCGGAGAGAGCGACCTTGCAGCCCTTGATATCCTTGCCGGCCTTCTGGAGAAGGTGCTGGGTGAAATAGAGGGCGCCGAAACCGGTGGCTTCCGGGCGAAGGATGGAACCGCCCCAGGTGCCGCCTTTACCGGTGAGAACGCCGGTGTTGTACTGGCGGGCCAGTTTCTTGTACATACCATAGAGGTAACCGATTTCACGGCCGCCTACACCTACGTCGCCGGCGGGAATATCCTGGTCCGGGCCGATGCAGTTCCAGAGCTCCAGCATGAAGGCCTGGCAGAAACGCATGATTTCGTCGTTGGACTTTCCTACGGGGTCGAAGTCCGAGCCGCCCTTGGCGCCACCCATCGGCAGGGTAGTGAGCGCATTCTTGAACGTCTGTTCAAAGCCCAGGAATTTGAGCATGGAAGGCGTAACGGCCTTGTGGAAACGGAGACCTCCCTTATAAGGGCCGATGGCACTGTTGAACTGGATGCGGTAACCGATATTGGTTTGCACCTCTCCGCGGTCGTCGATCCAGGTAACACGGAACGTGAAGATGCGGTCCGGCTCTACCAGCCGTTCAACAATCTTGGCTTTCTCAAACTCAGGGTGCTGGTTGTACACCTCTTCGATGGATTCCAGCACTTCCTGCACAGCCTGCAGATACTCCTTCTCCAAGGGATACTTGGCCTGAAGGCGTGCCATGATGTCAGTTGTTTTCATTACAAGAACGATGTTTTAGTGTTATAGGTTAAAAATAAAAGGAATTCACTTCAATTCCGTTACAAATGTAAAGAAATTAAACGACTTTGCCAAGAATTCTCACAAAAGAATCTTTTTGGAAATAAGATGTTTTCTCGGGATAAATGTTTATCTTTGTAGACTAAACCGAATTAACCATTTTTTACATGAGAAAACTGGTATTTGCGCTATTAAGTTTCTCGTTGCTCCTGATGGTATCCTGCGAACAGCGGCGGTCCAAGGGAGCACTGTTACTGGAGAATTATGCGCTGGTAACGATTCCTGCTCCGGACCTTTCAGGAATCACGGATAATGGAAAAGAGGTTCTGAACTTATACCGCTTTGCGGCAGACCAGGCCGATGCCATCTACTGGGAGCAGAGTTTTGGTCCCAAGACCACCTTCGACAACCTGCAGGACCCTGCAGTGAAGGCCTTCGTGGACATCAACTATGGCCCGTGGAACCGTATCGACGACCAGCCTTTCCTGGAAGGGTATGGCTCCAAGCCCGCCGGCGCCCGCTTCTATCCGGAAGACATGACCGACGCGGAATTCGAGGCTCTGGAAAACCCCGACAAGTATAGCCCCTACACGCTCATCCAGCGTGCCGAGGACGGCTCCCTGAAGGTGGTTTGGTATCACGACGCCTATCAGGCCCAGGTGAAGAAAATGGCCGATATCCTCCGTGCTGCCGCGGACATCACCATCAAGACCAGCGTACGCGAGTACCTGCTCAAGATGGCGGACGCCCTCCTGTCGGACAACTACTATGAGAGCGAAAAGGCCTGGCTGGAGATGACCGACAGCAAGATGGACCTGGTAATCGGCCCCAATGAGACCATCGACGACGAACGCTATGGCCTTAAGGCTTCCTATGGCGCTTATGTGCTGCTGAAGAATCTGGACCGCACCGCCAGCCTCCAGTCCGTGACAGAACGTCTGCCGGAATTGCAGGCCTCCCTGCCGGGTGACGCCATCTATCACTCCTTTGTGCCGGGTGCGGAGTCGAACATTTTCTCCTGCGACGTCATTTATTACGGCGGATACACCAACGCCGGCTACAAGGTGATCGGCATTAATTTCCCGTACGATATCCGCGTGCAGGAGGAGTTCGGTACCCGTACCATCCTGTTCGACAATATCATCCGTGAGAAATTCAACCGCACGGTGTTCCCGGCCGGCATGCTGCTGTTCGAAGGACAGGACTGCGCCCACCTGGACGCCAACGCTTTCTATTGGAATATCGTGTTCCGCGAGGTGGCCAAGGGCCTGGGTGTGAAGGAGACCATCACCGGTAAGGGGACAGTTTCCACTGCGCTGGGCAACGAGGCGCTCACCCTGGAAAAAGCCAAATCCAACGTGCTGGGTGCATATCTGTGCGCCCAGGAAGTGGAGAACCACCGCGTAGACGCCCTCATCATGAAGCCGGACGTGCTCGCCACCTTCGTGGCCAACATCATCCGTTCCACGCGTTTCGGCTTCGGTGACGCCACGGGTCGCGCCAACCTGCTCATTTACAATTATCTTATGGAGCAGGGGGCTTTCACCCGCAAGGCTTCCGGCAAATATGGCATCGACTATAACAAGATGGAGAAGGCCATTGCCGATTTGGGCGCCCAGATTCTGAAACTCCAGGCCATGGGCGACCATGACGCCGCCCAGGAGTTCGTGAACAAGTACGCCGTGGTAGCCTCTACCATCAAGGCGGACATCGTTAACCTGGAACTGGAACATATTCCCATTGACATCCGATTCGCTTACGAAAAATAAAAGTATCAATATTTATGAAATTCAATGCTAAATATATGGTATTTCTGCCGCTGGTGCTGGCAATTACCATATTCCTCTGGGCCGTTCCGGTATCGTTCTTCGGAATTGAGTCCCTGACGGTTGTACAGCAGCGTGTTATCGCCCTGTTCGTATTCGCAGCGCTCATGTGGATTTTCGAGATTATTCCCAACTGGTCCACGTCGCTGCTGGTGATTGTGATTTCCCTGCTTACCGTATCCAACAAGGGTATCGGCCTGTTCTGCGACCCGCAGTACGGCACGCTGGTGCCTTACGGCCGTATCATGGCCTCCATGGCGGATCCCGTGGTGATGCTGTTCCTGGGCGGCTTCGTGCTGGCTATCATGGCCGAAAAATACGGCCTGGATGTCACCCTGGCCCGCGCCCTGCTGAAACTCTTCGGCACCAAGCCGGAAATCGTGCTGCTGGGCTTCCTCATCATGATTTCCGTGTTCTCCATGTTCATGAGCAACACTGCCACCGCCGCCATGATGCTGGCCCTGCTTACGCCGGTGCTTTCCAAGCTCCCCGCGGACGATAAAGGCAAAATCGGCCTGGCACTGAGTATTCCGGTAGCCGCTAACCTTGGCGGTATCGGCACGCCTATCGGCACGCCGCCCAATGCAACGGCCAAGGGTGCCCTGGAACAGGCCGGTATCGATGTCTCTTTCGGTGAATGGTGCGTTCATATGATTCCCTACGTGATCATCATGATTGTGATTGCCTGGATCCTCCTGCGCATCATGTTCCCGTTCAAGACCAAGAAACTGGTCCTGGAAATCCCTGAGAGCAAGCAGAAGAAAGACTGGAAACTGTATGTGGTGTGGATTACCTTCGTGGGTACCATCCTGCTGTGGGCAACCGAGCAGCTCACCCATATCAACTCCAACATCGTAGCCCTCATCCCGCTGGGTGTATTCACTGCAACCGGCCTGTTCGGCAAGGAAGAAATCAAGGAAATCAACTGGAACGTGCTGTGGCTGGTCGCCGGTGGTTTCTGCCTGGGTTATTGCCTGCAGGACACCGGTCTTGCCAAGGTGCTCATCCAGGCTATTCCGTTCGGCAGCATGAGCGTGGTGCTGGTACTGGTGGTCGCCGGTCTGGTGTGCTACCTGCTGTCCAACTTCATCTCCAACTCCGCAACGGCTGCGCTGCTCATTCCTATCCTCATCGTGGTCGCCAACGGTATGGCAGATCCCGCAGCAGCCAACAACGCCGAATTCCTGGCCCTGGGTGGCACTTCAGCCATGATTATCTTCATCGCCGTGTGCGCATCCATCGCCATGCTGTTCCCCATTTCCACGCCGCCTAACGCCATCGCATCCGCTACCGGCATGGTGGAGACCAAGGATATGACCCGTGTAGGTCTGGTGATCGGCTTCATCGGCTTTATCCTGGGTTATTTCTGGCTGACCAAGTTATTCCCGTTTGCTTAATTTGGCTTGTCATTCTGAGCGAAGTCGAAGAATCTCATACCTATGAAAAAAACATTACTTATCACAATGGCAGCGCTGCTCACCGGCAGCGCCGCTTTTGCGCAGGATGCTCCCGTAGAGGAGAAGCCCTCGCACTTCAAACTGTACGGATTCATCCGTAACTATATCACCGCGGACTCCCGTGCCGTAAGTGCCGGTACGGAGGACCTGTACTTCTACATGCCCAAAGACAGGGATATGAAGGATGGCGTAGACATGAACGAAGGCTTTAACTGGCGATTCGTGTCCCTCACCACCCGCCTGGGCCTGGATGTTTCCGGCTACAAGTGGGGTACGATGGGCATCTCCGGTAAAGTGGAGGCAGACTTTTACTACCTCAGCGGTTCCGTACCCACCCTGCGCCTGCGTCAGGCATTCATGAAACTGAATTGGGATAACTGCCCGGTAAAGCTTACCATCGGCCAAACCTGGCATCCCATTGCGGTGGACCTTCCGCACATGACCAACCTGGAGTCCGGTGCCCCGTTCAATCCCTTCAGCCGCAGCCCGCAGCTTACTGCCGATATTTCCCTCGGCGGCGGTTTTACCTTCACCGCCAGCGTGCTGTACCTGAACCACTATCTGCCCACCGGCCCTTCCGGAAAGGTGAAGGACTACTACAAATACGGCCTGCCGGAGTTCTATGCCGGCTTTGGCTACCAGGGCCCTCACTTTGCCGCCAAGATTGGTGTGGATATCGTCAACAGCAGGCCCATCGGCTTTGTGGGCTACAATAATTCCGCCCCCGATACCATCGTGCGCGGATACAACATGGACGTGCGTCAACACAAGGCCACCGGCATCCTTACCGCCGTATCTCCCTTCGTGTTCCTGCAGTACACCAACGGTATGTTCCAGCTCCGCGCCAAGAGCATCCTGGCCCAGAGCGGTGAGCAGTTCAACCTGCTGTCCGGTTATGGCCTTGCCAGCATCGACGATGTGAACTACAAATACACCTAC
>JBGUPS010000021.1:0-40747 GCA_045130395.1 Candidatus Cryptobacteroides sp. | reverse complement strand
CCGCCGCACGGGACTGTATGAGATTATCGTCCCGAACCTCCTGTACGACAAGGCCATGACGGAACTGACCCATGCGGAGTCGGACGACTATGTTTCGCCTACGCTGGGCTATGTGAAGGCGGACGAAAAGATTGTTTCCAAAGGGGAGATTGTCACGGCGGAAATCGCCCAGATCCTGGACAGCTATAAGGAAGAATACAACCATGTGTATGGCTATGCCGGCCCGCGTATCTTCCTGTATATCGGGAATTTCCTGCTGGCGCTGCTGCTGGTGGTCATCCTGTATCTGGTGATTCATTTCACGGCGCGCTTTGTCTTTGACCGGCCCGCCCGTTACCTTTTCCTGCTCAGCGTTTTCCTCCTGGTGGCCATCGTCACGTTCCTGATGGAGCGCCTGATGCCCTCGCTTATGTACATGGTACCGTTCCCGGTATTCGCCCTGTATATGCTGGCCTTCTTCCGCAAGAAGCAGGTGTTCCCGCTGTATGTGGTTATGTTGCTGCCGCTACTCATTTTCTGCGGCAATGGCATGGAACTCTTTGTGATGTTCCTCACCGCCGGTTCGGTTACGGTAGAGACTTTCGGCTTTTTCAGTAAAGGCTGGCGCCAGTTCCTGAATGCCGCCATCATCTTTGGGGTGGAAATCCTGGTATACCTGGGCTTCCGCTTCATCGACGTAGGCAGCACGGCTACCTGGTGGGCAGACCTGGCCCTCATCTTCGTAGGCTCCATGGCCACCGTGGCCCTGTATCCGCTCATTTACCTCTTCGAGAAAGTCTTCAACCTGGTTTCCAGCACGCGTCTGATAGAGATGGCCGATACCAGCAATCCGCTCCTGCAGGAGTTGGCCCAGAAAGCGCCGGGTACCTTCCAGCATTCCCTGCAGGTGATGAACATCGTAGATGCCGTAGGTCGTGCCACCGATGCCGACGTGCCGCTGTTGCGGGCCGCTGCGCTGTACCACGATATCGGCAAAATGGCTAATCCGCTGTGCTTCGTGGAAAACCAGTCCTCCCGTCCCGGCGTGGCCAACTACCATGCAGGCAAAACGCCCAAGGAGAGTGCTGTCGATATTATCCGTCATGTCGATGACGGCCTGGCCATCGCAGAAGAGCACCGTCTCCCGCAGGAGATTCGCAGTTTCATCAACTCGCACCACGGTACTTCCAGTGCCGCCTATTTCCTGAACCAGTACCTGAACGACGGTGGAGATCCTTCGGACGTGGCCGATTTCTTCTACCATGGCCAAAAGCCCACCACCCGGGAACAGGTCATCCTGATGGTGTGCGATTCCATCGAAGCCGCCTCCCGTACGCTCACGGACTTTTCCCCTGAATCCTGCGACCGCTTTGTAGAGAGCATCGTGGCAGGGAAGGAGAAGGCCGGCCAACTGGAGGATGCCGACATCACCCTGCACGACCTCAACCTCATGAAGCGCATGTTAAAGACCTATTTGCAGCAGGTATACCACTCCCGGGTAGCCTATCCCAAGCGGAAAGGTTGATACTTCGGCAATTTTTTACTAACTTTGCGCCCCTTGTTTGAAAATTAAGACAAACTATACTATGAACGTAAGCAAAACCCAAGCAGATGCCCTGAACTATCAGGTGATCATCGAGATTGCAGCAGCAGATTATCAAGAACCGCTTCGCAAGCGCCTGAACGAGTACAAGCGCAGGGCCGATATCAAAGGCTTCCGCCGTGGAATGGCCCCGATGGGTCTTATCCAGCGTATGTACGGAGACCAGGCCCTGTACGAAAGCGTAAACGGCCTTGTGTCCGAGCAGTTGGACAAATTCATCAACGAGGAAAAAATCCGCGTGGTAGGCGAGCCCCTTCCGTCGGAGGACCAGCCGCAGCTGTCCTGGAAGGCAGGCGAGGACTTCACCTTCAAGTTCGACCTGGCCCAGACCCCGGAACTGACCTTCGAGGTCAATAAGGACGATAAGATCCCTTATTACGAGATCAACATCACCGCTGCAGAGAAGAAGGCCCAGAAGGAGCAGCTGCTTCAGCAGTACGGTTCCCTGCAGGAAGGCAAGAAGGCCGGCGAGAACGACTACATCGTAGCCGACATCGCCAACGAAGGCCATAAGGCAGAGGGCGTGTACGTGGCCATCGCTTCCGTAGCGGAAGAGGCCCGCGGTGCTTTCATCGGCAAAAAAGCCGGGGACAAATTCGAACTGGACGTGAATGCCGCCTTCACCAATGAGACGGACCGTGCCGCCATGCTCAAGGTGGACAAAGCCCAGCTGGAGACCCTGAACCCGATGTTCACCTTCACGGTTGTGAATGTGAAGACCTATGTGGCCGCTGAGGAAAACCAGGAAACCTACGACAAGATTTTCGGCAAGGACGTGGTAACCACCCCCGAGCAGTTCGAGGAAAAGATCGAGGAGCGCATCAAAGCCTCCCACGTGCAGGAAGCCAACTATCGTTTCGGCGCCGATGTCCGCAAGTTCTATGTGGAGAAGGCCAAACTGGAGCTTCCGGAAGCTTTCCTGAAGCGCTGGCTCATCTATGCCAACGAAGGCAAGTTCACCTCCGAGCAGGTAGAGAAAGAATTCCCTGCCTTCATCGAGGACTTCAAGTGGCAGCTGGTACGCGGCTATATCATGCAGAAGTTCGACCTCAAGGTCTCCCGTGAGGATATCCTGGCCGCTGCAGAAAGCTTCGTAGCCTATCAGTATGCCATGTACGGTATGGCCGGTGTTCCGGAGAACATCATCAAGTCCTCCGCCGAGAATGTCCTGCAGGACCAGAACCAGTACCGTCGCCTGGAAGAGCAGTGCGAAGACAATGCCGCCATCGCCAAGGTTCGTGAGGAAGTCACCCTCCAGACCAAGAAAATCTCCCAGGACAAGTTCAGAGAACTGAAATAAACGGTCATACCGAGCGAAGCGAGCGTATCTCCGGAGATACACTCGGGCCTATGGCCCTCGGTATGACAAAACACTGTTTCTATGACAGATTTTGAAAAATTTGCAGTGAAAGGGAGGGGGTTATCATCGATGACCCTCTCTCGTTATACCTCCGTCGTGGATGGCTACATCAACCCTACCATCACCGAGGAGCGTAAGTTGAACGTGGCCCAGATGGACGTGTTCAGCCGCCTGATGATGGACCGCATCATCTTCCTGGGCGTTCCCATCGACGATGACGTGGCCAACATTATCCAGGCCCAGCTGCTGTTCCTGGCTTCCAACGATTCCCATGCCGATATTACCATGTACCTGAACACCCCCGGTGGACAGGTGACCAGCGGCCTGGGCATCTACGACACCATGCAGCTGGTGCAGCCGGACGTGGCTACCGTTTGCACGGGCATGGCCGCCAGCATGGGCGCCGTGCTGCTCTGCGCCGGTGAGAAGGGGAAGCGCAGTGTCCTCCCGCACTCCCGCGTGCTCATCCATCAGCCGCTGGGCGGTGCCCAGGGCCAGGCAACGGAAATCCTCATCGCTGCCAAGGAAATTGAGAAAACCCGTACGGAACTGTTCAATATCATCGCCCAGCATTCAGGCCAGCCGTTCGACAAGGTTGCCAAGGACGGCGAGCGGGATTATTGGATGAACGCAGAGGAAGCCCTCGCGTACGGTATGGTCGATGAAATTCTTCGTAAAAGAGCCCGCTAATGGCTAAAAAAGTATCGTCACGGGGTGGCCACTGCGTGTTTTGCGGCAGGACCGATGCCGAAGTTCCTTTCCTCCTGCAAGGGATGGACGGGTTCATCTGCTCGGACTGTGCCAAGCTGGCAGCCCAGTATGTAGAGGAACTGGAAGGCGGTCGGAAAAAGACTGCCGATCCGGCTCCCAAGCTGGGGAAAGCACCCAAACCGCAGGAAATCAAAGCCTACCTGGACCAGTATGTGATTGGACAGGACCGCGCCAAAAAAGTGTTGGCGGTGGCCGTGTACAACCACTACAAACGCGTGCAGCACAACCTGATAGAGAAGGCCGATGACGGCGTGGAGCTGGAAAAGAGCAACATCCTGCTGGTTGGTCCCACCGGAACGGGTAAAACCTTGCTGGCCCGCACCATCGCCAAGATGCTGGACGTGCCGTTTACCATCGTGGATGCCACGGTGCTCACGGAAGCCGGTTATGTGGGCGAGGATGTGGAAAGCATCCTGACACGCCTGTTGCAGGAGGCCGATTTCGACCAGGTGAAGGCGGAGCGGGGTATTGTGTTTATCGACGAAATCGACAAGATTGCCCGCAAGAGCGACAACCCTTCCATTACCCGCGACGTTTCCGGCGAGGGCGTGCAGCAGGCCATGCTTAAACTCCTGGAGGGCAGCATTGTGAACGTGCCGCCCAAGGGAGGCCGCAAGCACCCGGAGCAGGAGTTCATCCACGTGAATACGCAGAATATCCTCTTTATCTGCGGAGGTGCCTTCGAGGGCATTGAGCGGCACATCGCCCTGCGGAAGAATACGCAGATCATCGGCTTCGGTGCGGAGGAAAAGCAGCGCATCGACAAGGACAATTTGCTGGAATATGTCGATGCCATGGATCTCAGGGCCTATGGGCTGATTCCGGAAATCGTGGGCCGTCTGCCGGTCATCACTTATCTGGACCAGCTGGACAGGGATTCCCTGAAGCGGATACTTACGGAACCCAAGAACGCACTGCTGCGCCAGTACGAGAAAATGTTCGAACTGGACGGCATCAAGCTGGAAATAGAGCCGGCCGTGATGGACTTGATTGTGGACACCGCCCTGAAGAACAAGCTGGGCGCCCGCGGTCTTCGCAGCATTTGCGAGCGGGTGATGGCGGATGCCATGTTCGAGGCACCGTCGTCCCGCAGCAAAACATTCACCCTTACCTTGGATTACGCCAAGGCCAGACTGGAGAAACAGGGATGAAAAAGGCTGTTTTCATAGCTCTGGCGGCCGTTTTGCTGCTGGCCTCTTGTTCCAAGACCGTGAACAACTGGGTGTACATTTACACGGAAGTGAGCGACTTCGCCGAGGAGAAAGACAGCCTGGCCGGGGCCGCAATGGGCAAGTTGCTTGATGCGGCTGCCTACAAGGCCGCCGGTTCATCGGCCTATTCCTTCATATACAACCGCGCCAGCACCTTTGAGGCAGTAGGGAAGGCCACCGATGCCCTTTACGAAGAAGTGAAGGACACTGTTACCGCCGAGTATTCCCTCATCGTCCAGAAAGTCCTCTCCACCGGCGCCATCAAATATGCGGATCAGACCAAAGAGCCCATCCGCAAGTACAATTTCAATATTTCAGAGTAACCTCCGCCGGCTCAGGCCAGTTTGTAGATCTCGGAGATGTGGGTGAAGCCGCGCTTTTCGAAGAAGCGGTGGGCGGCGTGGTTGTTTTTGCCGGATTCCAGGTAAATCCCGTTTACGCCGCGCTCGCGGAGCCAGGCGATAGCGGTTTGCAGCAAGGCGTCTCCGGCGCCGCATCCGCGGCATTCTTCTTTTACCAGTACGTCGCAGACCATGCCGTAGGGGGCGTCGCCGTCTTCTTCTATATCGGCCACCGCAAAACCCATGATTTCCCCTTGATCGGAAACGACCTTCCAGACCTTGGCAAGCGCGTCATTCTCCAAGTGTAAGTGGATGTAGTTCATCCATTTCTCGCGGCCGTCCGGGGCGGTTCGCGCCACCAGTACGCCGTCACGGATAACGCCTTCTCCCACACCCATCTGCATCTCTCCGTGGGAGATGTATTCCGGGTGGGCGGCCAGATGGCCAAAGAAAATATCGGCAAGCGCCTGGGCGTCTTGCACATGGGCAGTCTCAATCTTCATAGGTAAAAAGTAGTTTAATCCTTTCCCAGATGCTCTTGATGGAGTTGGTGATCACCAGCAGCAGGGCAAAGAGGGTGACAGCGGCAACGACGGCCAGCACAATGGCGGACAGGCGGTTGCTCTCGAATCCGAAGTAGGTGAGGAAGGGCATTTCGTCTTCCTGGAAGAACAGTTCGAAGGTGGAGGCCACGGAAATGATGGCCAGGATGATGTTCAGGAGGAACTCGCTGCGCATGGACTTGTAGTCCGACAGGTTGTGCAGGCTGTTGTCCACGTTTTCCATCAGGCCTCCCAGGCGTTCGTAGTCCTCGTTGAGGCCCAGGCGGGCGGTGGTGCGGTCGAACATGACCTTGTGCGAGGGGAACTTGGAGTATTTGACCACATCCAGCTGGGTGACCATCCGCGTCAGGCGCATGGACAGGGCCGCATTGGCGCCAATCAAGTCCTGGGCCGATTTTTTCTCTGCGTCCAGGGTGGACAGCACAACGGTATCCGTAGCCAGGCCGATGACATACTTCTTGGCCAGAATCATTTGCAGGATAAGGAGATACTCCGGCCATGAGACATGATAATGGGCGCGCTCCTTCAGGTGCTCCACCCAGTTTACGCCTTCCTCTCCGGCGCCCCGTCGGCCATAGGTGCCGATAACCACGCACAGGCTGCTGCCGGCCAGGACAAGGTCGTCCGTGTCGATGGCGATGTTTTCCCCGCAGACTTCGTCGTAGGCGGCCGGGTCCCGGTAGGGCCATTCTTCCGGATAAAGGGACAGCAGGCCGATGAGCTCGTTCTTGTGCTCCTCCCGGATGTGGTCGATAATCTCTGCCTCCGTGAGCCGGTCCGGGCGGTCCGAGGCAAAGAGGTCCGTGCCATCCGGCTCCAGGTGCTGGATGTTTTCCCACACGTCCACCATGGCGTAGTGGAGGTCGTTATCGACAGAGAAGGAACCGGGCGTCCAGCGGCGCAGCAGGCGCTTGCGTTCTGTAAGCGGGATATCCTTCTTGAACTGCGAACAATGTTGGTAGATGAAGTTTTTGTAGCGGAGGGCTACGGCGTCGAAGCTGCGGCCGGTACCCAGGTTGGCAATGGCCTCGGGCTTGTCCAGCGGCTTACCCATGGCATCCAGCCAGATGGCATCTACCGCAAAATGGGTTTCATAGTCGATACCGGTTTTGTCGCTGCCTTCTTCCTTGGACCAGAATTCCGCGCTGAGCCAGTTGCTCAGGAAGGCGATGATGTGGTCTGTGGTGACCGGACGGGAAAGCTGGCAGGCGTGGCCGTCGAAAAGGAAACGGTAGGTAATGCTCACCGTATGGCCGAAGAAGAGGTTCATCTCCACGTTGCAGTGGCCTTTGAGGGTGGCCTCGTAGATGGCTTCGTCCGGAGCGGGGACAATGGGCATGGTAAAGTCGAACCCACGGAGGCTGTATCGGCGCACGTTTCCCTTTCCAGAGCTCTCCTGGGGGCTTCTGTTCGGCAGGACAAAGATTTGGTTCTCGATGTCCCGCTCCACCATGGCGATGGGCACTTGCAGGGCATCGGCCTTTTCTATATAAATGCCACGGGCTTCGTCGTAGTCCTCAAAATCATTGTTCTTCCGGGCCATAACCTCCTCCGGCAGGATGAACTCCTTGGTATGGTGCACGGAGAAAGTCTGGATGAAAACCACGGAAAACCCCGGGTAGGTGAGCATCTGTGACATGGCTTGTTGCGTTTTTCTCTGTTCAAATATAGTTATTTTTTTTTATCCGGGGAAACAATTGTATTGTTGAGTGAAAACATTTATATTTGTAGAAGCTAAATGCTTCGCATCATGAAAAAATGGTCTACCCTTTACATAGATGTAGATTACTGCCCCTCGGATCCGGGTATCCGGAATTGGTTCTGTGACCGTACTCCTTTCTCTCCCGAGGAAGTGAAGCCGGGGAAAAAACTTAACTATGAGGATTCCGGTGGTCTGTTCAGCGTCATTACGGTAGTTGAGGCAGAGCCCAATAAAGTGGTGCTTCGCTACCGTGACAAGGAGTTTACCATTCATGAAGGCAAGACCACTGTCAAACTGGATGAGGGAGGCCGCAACTACACCAATTTCCTGCTGCACGCATGGCTGGAATTCCCGAAGGAAGAGGAGGAATAGTTTTATGTATAATCAATAAACAGCCCCGATATGAAAGTAACACTCGAAACTTTAGCCGCCATTTACAAAATCTCCGTCCACCTGGCCAGTGCAGACGGGGAAGTGAGCAATAATGAGGTCAAGCATCTCTTTGAATTTTTCCAGAAATTCGAAGGCCTGGATCAGGATACGGTACGCCAGCTGATGGAGTATGGAGAAAGTATGGACGATGCCAGAGCCCTGCAACTGATTGCCAACACGGATGACGAAGCCAAACAGGAAATTGCCAACGTCTTTGCCGGGATTGTCTGTGAGGGTGACCTCACCGAGCAGGAGAAAAACCTGTATTTCAGAATCAGTGAATACTGCAATCTGCCGGATCCGGTGGATGACAACAGCCAACCGGATCCTGAGGAAGATGAAGAAGACCGCATCATTCCTGCTTTCTTCAGTGTGAATTTCTATGGAATGGTGAGCATGCACCAGAGTGAGGCGGAGGACTGGGACACCCTGGGTGACCAGCTGGCCGAATGGATTGGCGCGGACCGTGTAGAGATTGTCCGCTACACCCGTCCGCTGAATGCCCTTACGGAGCAGCTGGAACTGAACGGCCGTCATCTGGTGTTCATGGTGGCCCGGAACGGGTACAGCCAAACCGTGGGAGACAACATGCCCGCTACACTCCTTTACGGAGGTGGTTATCCCATCTATGGCAACGTGGTCTTCGCCCTGGAAACCGATCAGGGATACGAGATTGAAGGCTTCCGCAGCCGCAGTCTCTTCACCGAGGCCCTGAACGCCGTGAATAATGCGGTGGACGGTCTTCTCCGATTCCCCGAATAGCCTATGGCGGAAAATGTCAGAATCCGGGAGCAGGAAAGGACGGCCTCCCGGCAGCAGGAAAAACCCGCGCACCGGGAGCAGGAGGCTTCCGGCAAGTGCCCCCATTGCGGCGCGGCCTTGGACCGGCAGGATTATGAGATTTGTCCTGTCTGCGGCGGCAAATTGGTGGATTATTGTACCTTCTGCGGCGCACCCATGCGCCCGGAAGACATCGATTGCCCGGAATGCGGTATGCCGGCAGACGGTGTAGAATGCCCAACCTGTCACATCCGTAATTTCCGTCCTTTCTGTCGCCAGTGTGGTCAGCCGCTTTCCAAGGCGGCTCGGCGAGCTGTAGAAAAAGCCAAGGAGGATCCTAAAGTCCATGAGGCAGCCCGTCTTTTGGTAAAACTGGCCCAGCTGGAGGCAGAATTGGAAACCGCCGGTTCCCCGGAAGGAGAGGAGCCGGAAGGCCCCACCGAGGCGCAGCTCCGTTTGCGGGAACTCATGGCCAAAGTGGGTTTTGCACCGCAGGAAAAGCCCCGGGTAACCTCCCGTAAGCTGGGACGTTCCCGGGAAGAGATTCTCGCCGAATACGAGCAGGCGGTCCAGGATGCCAACCAGGTGATGGAGCAGATGCTTCCTCCCGCCGGGATGACGCCCCAGGAGCAGCGCAACTACTATACGGCCCGCAAGGTGGCCGTGATGGAAGTGATGGAGGAACGCTGGTGGGGGATTAAAGTGACGGAAACCATGGGTTGGGAGTGCAACAAGTGCCATGTTCTGCACAAAAACCCTTCCGAGTGCTGCGTTGCGGAATTCGGCGGCCAGTGGATTACCTGCGACCGCTGCAAGGTGGTGGAAGAAGGTACGGAAGGCGCCGAGATGTACACCAACCTTATAGAAAAGAAAGTTTATAAACGACAGTAACTTATGGCCGATGTGAACGACGTTCAGAAGACTGCTGCTGCTCCGCAGAAAACAGCGGCCATCCAAAAGACGGCCGCTATCCAGAAGACAGCGGCCATTCAGAAGACGGCTGCTATCCAGAAGACAGCGGCCATTCAAAAGACGGCCGCCGCATTGGGCACTGTGGGCGGTTCCCCTGTCCAGGACAGCACCAATCCGTATTCGCCCGGTGAGTCCATACAGGTGGGGAAACATCGGTTCACCGTGAAAAAAGTGATTGGACGCGGTGCCGAGGGCACGCTGTACCTGGTGGAGGACGGAAAGCGGGAGTATGCCCTCAAGCTGCTCAATCCCGGCTTTAAGACCAACCAGACGATTATGCCCGCCCTCCAGAAGCTGAAGGGCAAGGGATACATTGTAGACCTGGTGGACTACGGCCCGGATTTCGAGCTCATGCCCTACTATCCGGGCGGCTCCGCTGCATCGGCCGGCCTGAAAAAGAATGCGAAAGCCATTCTGGCCATTGCCGTGAATACGGCCATGGCGCTGGACCAATTGCACAGCGTGGGGGTGCTGCACAAGGACGTGAAGCCCGCCAATATCCTGATCAAGGACCTGGACCAGTTGGAAACCCTCCTGTGCGACTTTGGCATTGCCGACCAACTGGATGCGGACGGCACTTGCGCCACCTTGCAACTGCGAACGCCCATTTATGCCGCACCGGAGGTATATACCGACACCATCACCATTGCCGGTGAAACCTATATCGAACTTTCGCCCAAGGCCGACTTCTATTCCCTGGGCATGACCATCCTGTCGCTGTGGATGGGGGAGGGGGCGTTTCTGGCCGAGCAACAACTGGCTATAGACAAGGTAAAGGGCCGTATCAGTGTCCCCGCCGACATGCCGGATCCGCTGGCCAGGATTTGCCGCGGGCTTCTCATCAAGAACCCGGACAAGCGTTGGTCCTGGAAAGAAATAGCACTTACGCTGGACGGCAAAGAGGTCCCGGTAGAGGAAGAGAAGATTATCCAGAACCTGGGCATTACCTACAATGCCACCAAGCGCCAGATTGCCGATACGCCGGAAGAACTGGCCCAGTTTATGGCCGAGGATCTGGACTTGGCCATGCGCTATCTCTATCGGGGCGATATAGAAAAATGGTTGCGTCCCTATCCGGAGCTGGCCATCGAAATCCAGGATATCGTGGAAACGCGCTTCCCCAAGGACCGCGAGAGTGGTGTAATGGCTGCCATCTACTTCCTTTCACCCGGCATGCCTTTCCCTCTGAGCGGAATTTCTCGGGAAAGCGGCGAGTTTGTGCGCAAAGACGCCATCACGCTCAAGGACGTGGGCGATTTTTGCAACGATGCCGTGCTGGATGTGGCGTCGGCCCAGGGAATCAATTCCACCGCTTTCCGGGAATGGGTGCGGGTGCGCAACAAAGACCTGGCTGCGAAACTGCCGGATGTGACTTATTCCGAAACAGCCACTTTCATGCTCCGGGTGCAGACGATAGACCCCCTGTGCGACATCAACCTGCACAACGACCCTTCCCGTCCCGATTATGCCATGACCCAGGAGGGAATCGCTCAGCTGCTCAACGACATTTACACCATTTTTTGGAACGATTATGAGGGCGATGTCGACGCGCTTACGGCCCATTGGAACGACGCTGAGAATGCGCCCGACAATCGTTCGATTCCCCTTTCTGTCATCATCAATATCATTGCCTGCTTCGGCGCTCCGGAAAGCTACCATTATGTGACGGACTTCTTTGACACCAAGGGCCAGCGCTTCAAGGACCAGCGTTCCTGGTTTGTGTACTGCACAGACCGTAATAGCGACGATTACCTGAATAAGGCCGGACCTAAGGACGATGTCTTCCGCCAGCAGGCTGCCTGGATGAAGGTGATTAGCGGCTATGGCCTCCAGCCTGTGTACTCTCTACAAAGCGGGGACGGCGTATACGACACCCGGGAACTGTTCTCCCACAAGAAAAAGGAGCTGAAGGAGGAATACCAATACCGTGGTCTCCGTGGCTGGCTGGCCGTTCAGCACCAGGAAGATCCGGACGCCGACCTGTCGGAGATGTTCGCTTACGAAGAACTGCTCCAGGATTACCTGGAAGACCTCCGGCGGATAGATGACAACCTCTTGCCCGTGCAGCGCTTCGACCAGGCGCGGGATCAGGCAGACGACATCCTTTCCGAAGGTAAAGGTAAGCTGCGCGGGCTCGTCACCCGGAGCGTCCTTCAGTATGTCGGCACCATTGCTTTGGCTGTCATTCCGGCCGTCATCCTGCTTGCCATGCTGGTGTTCTCCATCATCGAGAACCCCATCCTGGATACATCCGGGTTAAGATTGTCCAATTTCGTCTGGACCCTCGGCCTTCTGCTGGGTGCCGTGGTGTTCTTTACTAACGACAGCGGGGATGTAGGCTGCCTGGCCTCACTTATTGCCGGCGCTATCCTGGCGGGTATTATCTGGCTTATCGTCAAATTCCTGGGCGGATTCATCCTGTACCTGTTTGTCGCCATCGTACTGGCGGTGCTCATCTACTTCAGCATCAAAACCCTTTTCAATCCCAGCCCCTATGCCCGGCAGGCCAGGAAATTCACCAAGCCCGGTTTCGACGAACAGGTGCTGGAGCCGCTGGATTACGCTTTCAATGACGAAACCAGCTTCGACTCTTCGCTCAACGGCGCCTTCGATGACAACCAGATAGCCAATTGGAAGGACGATCTCAGGCGCAGGCGTTTCTTCGTGCTCATTTTCATCGGCGCGGTATGGGTCCTTTTCGCCTTCAGTCTGTTTGTTCCCAAGAGCGAGCGCTTCGGCCGCCTGTCCAGACCCTTGTTCGAGAAACTGGAGAAAGTGATGCCGGCAGAACAGGTTCCGGACCTGCTCCAGGTGGAAAGCCTGGAACCCGGTACCCGGAGCGAGGAGGTGAAGACCATGCAGCAGTTCCTCAAGGACGCCGGTTATTTTGTGGGTACGCCCAGCCCAACCTACGGGCCGGCCACCAAAAAGGCGGTGATGGCCTTCCAGAAGGCCAACGGCTTGGAGCAAAGCGGCATAGCCGATGCACAAACCATCCAATTGATCAATAAACTGGCGGCGGAGGCATCCAAGGCCAAAGAAATACAGTAGCCTATGACCTGTAAAAAATGTGGAAAAGAAAACCGCGCGGAGGCCAAATACTGTCGCTTCTGCGGAGAGGCTCTGGCCGCAGAGAGCCCCCAGAAAGGGCTCATCGCCAAGAAGTCCATTGTGAAAAGCCTGAATGAGCTGGACAAAAAACTCATGGTGGCCAAGGCCAACCAGGGGAATGGGACGCGGATTGGCATGGATTGCCTGATCCTGGGCGACTCGGGTTCGGGCAAGCGTTTTATCGCCCAGCTTGTTGCCGGAAAAATGATGGCGGCGGGCGTGTCCAAAGTGCCGCCCAAGGTGGTGGATGCCGCAGACTGGAGCGAGTTTGCCGGCGACTTCGAGAATAACATAGGCGCCCTCAAGGACGGCATCCTTGTCATTACCAATGCCCAGAAGTTGCTGCCGACCACCAGGGCCAAGGAGGTGAACCAGCTGGACAAGCTGTTCAACCGCATGCGCAACAACGAGGCTGCGCCTATCGTCCTGCTGTGCGGCCTGCTCAACGACATGCTGGAATTCCTTTCGCACAACAAGGCGGAGCACGGCCTGTTTGAGTTCGAGTTCAAGCTGGACGCCTTCGACATTGCGGACCTTACCCAACTCACCCGGGAGCTTTGGACGGAGAAATACAAGGTGACGGCCTCGGAATCTGCGGTCAAGAAACTTTCGACCCATTTTGCCTGGTATATGCGTCAGCAGGAGGTGGGGTACAGCAACGGACACCTGTCGGAAATGGTGGCGGAGACGCTATTTGTGAATGCGGCTTCCCGAGGCAGCAAGACCATCGAGGAACAGGATATCGACACCGATAAATGCTTCATACCCAAGAGTGAGGAGGAAATTCTCGCGGAGCTGGACAATTATATCGGCCTGCAGAGCGTGAAGGATGAGATTCGCGCGATTGTGCGCAACGTCAAGGCCAAGAAAAAGGGCGGGATGAAGGAAAAGCTCCTGAAGGACCATTACCTCTTTACCGGCAATCCCGGCACCGGAAAAACCACCTTTGCCCGCAAGTTCGGGGAGGTACTCAACGCCATCGGTGCGCTGCCGACGGGCCAGTTCGTGGAAATTTCCGGCAAGGACTTTATCGGCCAGTATGAGGGCGACTCGGAGGCCAACGTGAAGAATTACGTGAACAAGGCCATGGGCGGTGTGCTGTTCATCGACGAGGCTTACGCCCTCAATGGCAGCAGCGGGGAAAAGGGGAGTTACGGCATGGATGCCGTGAATACGCTCCTGAACCTGCTGGAAAACCGCAAAGGGGAGTTCGTGTGCATCATGGCGGGCTACACCAAGGAGATGGCCGATTTCGTGCGCATGAATCCGGGCATTCCGTCCCGCTGCAACGTGACGATTGAATTCCCGGACTACAATGCCAAGGAACTGGAGCAGCTGTTCCGGATGTACCTGGTCCGGAACGACGAGATGCGTAACGGCGAGCCCGTCCATTTTACCTTGGACGCCAAGGCGGACGAAATGGTTCCCAAGCTGTTTGAACGCATGTATTTGCGGCGCACCGATACCTTCGGCAACGCCCGTGAGGTGCGGAACCTCTTCGACCTGGCCGTCAAGCGGCACCGGTTGCGCGGAGCGGAAGACGACGTGCTCACCTATGCGGACCTTGTGGGGGAAGAAGCCACCAAGGAACTTTCCGTGGAGGACGTGATGAAGGAGATGGACCAGTTTGTGGGCATGAATGCCGTGAAGGACGCCATCCGCCGCATTGCGCAGGAAATCACCGTGCAAAAGCGGCTCATCGAGCTTGGGGAGGGCGCAGAAGGCCTAACCAAGTACAATTTCATCCTTACGGGCAACCCGGGAACGGGTAAGACTTCCGTTGCCAATACGCTGGGCAAAATCTTCTATGCGCTGGGCGTCACATCCACGGACCGCATCACCAAGAAGGAGCCCAAGGACCTTATCAGTCAGTTTAACAACGAGTCGGCCAAGGTGATGGATGCCGCCATTACGGAGGCCATGGGCGGGGTGCTGTTCATCGACGAGGCTTATGGCCTGAACCCGGTGGACGAAACCGGCCACGGCACCAATCCGGAAGGCAAAAAAGCCCTGGAGACCCTGATGACGCGCATGGAGAACGAGGCCGGCAAATTCGTCGTCATCTGCGCGGGATATCCCAAGGAGATGGACGATTTCCTCAAGGCCAACCCCGGTTTGCCGCGCCGCTTCTCGCACCGGATCCATATCGACGATTATACCGCCGAGGAACTCCTGGAAATCTACGAGCGTGCAGCCAAGGCCAAGAAATACAACTTTACCCTGGCGGACGAGGCCGTGCGCATGAAGGCGCTGAACATGTTCCAGAACATGGTGGCCATGAAAAACGAGCGTTTCGGCAACGCCGGTGAGGCCATGAAGAAGGTGGCCGAGACCAAGACCAACATCAACAACCGCCTGATGAAGCATGAGGGCGAGTGGACGCCGGAGGTGCTCGAGAGCGCCCGGGTGGCCTATCTGGACGATATTCCTTACGAGGAACCGGAAAAGGTGTCCGTGGAGGCGTGCCTCGCGGAACTGAACGAACTCATCGGCCTGGAAGGGGTGAAATCGTCCCTTACCAAACTGGCGCACACCATCAACAACGAGATCGAAAGCGCCCGTCTGGAGGGACGCCATCCGGTAATTCCGCTGGGACATTACCTGTTCCTGGGCAATCCGGGCACCGGCAAAACCACTGTGGCGCGCCTTATGGGCAAAATCCTTTATTCCATGGGCGCCCTGCCGTCACCCAAGGTGGTGGAAGTGGACAAGAGCAAACTGGTGGGTCGATTTTTGGGCGATACGCCGGCCATTACCTCCAATGTCATCAATTCGGCCATGGGCGGCATCCTGTTCATCGACGAGGCCTACCAGCTCTCCAACCAAGGGTACAATGGCGGCGGCGGTGGTTATGGAAAGGAGGCGCTGGAAACGCTGCTCAAGCGGCTGGAAGACGATCGTGGCAAGTTCGTGTGCATCGCCGCCGGTTACTCCTACGAGATGCAGACCTTTATCAATGCCAACAGTGGTATAGAGTCCCGCTTCCCGCGCCGCAACTGGATTACCTTCGAGGACTACAAGCCGGAGGAACTGTTCCGGATTTTCATGCTCTATGCTTCCAAGGGCGGCTATACGCTGGACCCGATGGCGGAAAACGCCGTGCGGGCCAAGCTTACGCAGCTGTACAACAACCGGGGGCGGACCTTTGGCAATGCCCGCGACGCCCGCAACCTCTTTGACGAGGTGAAGAGCAACCTGGCCGCCCGCCTGGCAGAGGAAGGCGGCACCCATACGCCGGAAGAACGTAAAACCATAATGATGGAGGATGTGCTATGATACAGTGCCCTGAATGCAGACAAATGATTCCTGACGACAGCGCCTTCTGCGACCAGTGCGGCAAGGAGCTCAAATGGTGCCCGGAGTGCAAACGTCCCAAACGCGGCACCGAATGTCCCGTTTGCGGCGCCGACCTCATCCCCGGCCGCAAGTATCTCTCTGTCATTTCGAGCGCAGCCGAGAAATCTCCTGCGGCTACTGGCGGCCCTGTCATTTCGAGCGCAGCCGAGAAATCTCCTGCCGCTCCTGGTGCTCCTGTCATTTCGAGTGTAGCCGAGAAATCTCCTGCGGCTACTGGTGCTCCTGTCATTTCGAGCGTGGCCGAGAAATCTCCTGCCGCCCTGGTGGGCAATGGCTGGCGCCTGCCCCTCCAGGAAGGCCCTTTCGGCCGGCGTGGCGGCATATGGCCGGAATTGTCCTCCTGCCAGTACGTCTCCGGCAGCCATGGCAATATCATCAAGGCCGGTGCCGACTGGGTCATTGAGGACGTCGGTTCCACCAATGGCACCTACGTGAACGGGGCCCGTATCCAGCGCCAGACGCTGAAGAAAGGCGACCGCGTAAAAATCGCCACTTTAGAATTTACCGTGGAATGAGACTGAGTATCCAAGCCATCTGCCACAAGGGCCTTGTGCGCGACAACAACGAGGACGCGCTGTCCCTGGGCGGCTATTTCCTGCGCGACGACTCCGCCCAGCTCACGGTATCCACGCCGGAGGACGGTTTTTTCTACCTCCTGGTTTCCGACGGCATGGGGGGACATGAGCGGGGAGAAGAGGCCAGTGAATATACGCTAACGCAGTTGCAGGAGCGTTTTCTGGCCCATGAGATTACAAAGGAACGCTTCGAAGAGGACTTGCGGGAGGCGGTTTCCGCCATTTCCCGTACGCTTAACGAACGGGCCTATGCACAGGGACAGGAGCGGCCGATGGGTTGCACGCTCACGGGTGTGGTCTGGCACTATGGCAAAACCTGGCTGATCAACGCCGGCGACAGCCGTACTTATCGCTTCCGCGACGGCATCCTGCGCCAACTCACCACCGACGAAACCGAGCGGGGAATCAGCGGAGACCCCGACGCCAGCAAGTTGCTTCTCAACTGCATCGGCGGCGGCTGTGAAGGGCGGCTCCGCATCGCGGACCTGGATGGCAAACTTCTGCCCGGAGACCAACTCCTGGTTTGCTCCGACGGCCTGGCGGACATGGTCTCCGACGACGACCTGGAGCAAGCCCTCGCCGCCGGCGCCTCCGCTACAGACCTTTTCCACATGGCCTGCGACGGTGGCGGCGCAGACAACATCTCCATCATTCTCGCCGCTGTGGAATGAGTGTTGCCGCGATTGCAGCTCGAGTGGCCTCTGGGGCCGTTATTTTGCAATCGCGGCCGTCAGAATGCCCATTCTACCTATAATCCTTGCCGCGATTGCATTTAGATTGCTAAAATACTCGATTTTTTGCAATCGCGGCTTATTATCAGAAAAATATATTATCTTTGTATCAGTCAGGGCGCTGTGCCGCTGTTGCATATCCCTGGCGTAACATATTAGATGAAAGTGTTTTCGCTTTTATCCTTGCAGGAAATCTGGTAAATTTCAACGTGTTCAAGGATAGGCAATTACATTCATCACCTTGTTTGGTGCACCGTGCATTCTGCACAGTCTCCATACGGGTGTGGGGTATTGTTTATTTGAACACGGGCTTACCAGAGCCTCCTGCAGGTAAACGAAATGCTCCACACTTTTTTGTATGGATGATAAACCAAACATTAATACAGCATGAAAAAACTATTTATGATTGTTGTCGCAATGCTAGCACTCGTAGCATGTGACAAGTCAGCGAAGGAGGCGGAGGTTGCTGTCGCCTCTGTTTCAATCAATCCAGGCAGCATCGAGATGGTTATTGGTGAAACCTCGCAGTTGCGGGCGTCCATTTCACCATCGAATGCTACAGAGAAGAACGTCTCATGGACTTCTTCCAAACAGTCAGTTGCAACTGTTTCTGAATCTGGGTTGGTATCCGCTGTGGCAGAGGGAACTGCAACGATAACTGCATCGGTAGGAGGAAAATCCGGAACCTGCTCTGTTACAGTGAGTAAGGGTGTAATTGCAGTAGCATCTGTTGAGTTAAACAAAGCCAGCCTTGAGCTGATTGAGGGGGAGTCGGAAACCTTGACAGCCACGGTCAAGCCAAACGATGCTACAGACAAAACCGTGACTTGGAGCAGTTCCAATGCCACCATTGCTACAGTGGAGAATGGAAAAGTGACTGCGGTGAAAGAGGGTGAGGCTACCATTACTGCTGCGGCAGGTGGAAAATCGGCTACCTGTAAAGTGGTGGTTGCCAAGAAGGTGATTGCTGTAAGTTCAGTTGAACTTAATAAGACAACCCTTGAATTGGTCGAAGAGGAAAGTGAAACGTTGGTCGCGACGGTCAAACCAGATGATGCAACAGACAAGACCGTTACCTGGAGCACGTCCAATGCTTCCATTGCTACAGTGGAGAATGGAAAGGTGACGGCAATCAAAGAAGGCGAGGCTACCATTACTGCTACGGCTGGTGGAAAATTGGCTACCTGTAAAGTGGTTGTTGCCAAGAAAGTGATTGAGGTAGAGTCTATTGAACTCAATAAGACTGTCCTTGAACTGGTTGAAGAGGATTCTGAAACATTGGTGGCTACGGTCAAGCCAGACGACGCTACAGACAAGACCGTAACCTGGAGCACTTCCAATGCCTCCATTGCCACTGTAGAAAATGGAAAGGTGACTGCTGTGAAGGAAGGTGAGGCTACCATTACTGCTACGGCTGGCAATAAATCTGCTACCTGCAAAGTGGTGGTTGCCAAAAAGGTTATAGCGGTCGCTTCTATCGTATTGAATAAAACTACCCTGCAACTGGCTAGAGGCGCCTCGGAAACGTTGATCGCCACAATAAATCCTGACGATGCGACAGATAAGACAGTTATCTGGGGGACGTCAGATGAGACAATAATTATTGTTGAGAATGGAAAGGTGACTGCCATGAAGAACGGTGAAGCAACTATCATCGCTACGGCTGGGGAGAAGTCTGCCACTTGTAAGGTTGTGGTGTGCGATGTGATTTCTGGGAATCCTGGTTTTGACGGATTGGGCGATGAAGAGAATTGGTAATGTATTATGGAGGATAGTAAAATGAAAAAGATCTTTTTGACTATATGTGCTACGGTCGCATTATTATCTTGCGCAAAAGAGCTGCAGGGCCCTGCTATTATTGATGAACCAATTGAACAGAGGCAGGATGCTCAATCACTTGCCTTTGATTTGAAGATTAATCATGCCAGTCTTGATGACGTCGCAACTAAAGCGGTTAAAATGGGCTGGGAAACAGGGGACAAGGTGTTCATTTTCTTCTCAACGATTGCAGCTCCTAAGCATGTTGAGATGACCTATGATGGCACATCTTGGGTATCTAAGGAAATAACAATGGGAACAACAGAGGGTAGCATTGGCCTTTCGGAGAGCGGTACCATGACAGCGGTCTATTTACCCTTTGGCAATGGTGCTATTGTTGAAGAAAAGAGCGATAGATTCAGTTTTGATCAAACGAATTTTACGTATTACCTTTCCTGTGTAAAGGCTCCGTATACGCTTACCGGTAGTATTGTTTCCGGAACGCTGGATATGACTGTACCAGATGGTTTTGTGCAGTTTTTCTTCACAGATGCTACCGCAACGGATGGCGGTGCGCTATTAAGAGAGGCACATATTACACCTAAGGCGGTGACTGGCGTAAATAGTGATGGCTCTCTTATCATTGAAAGCAAAGAGATGGGGACCCAAATGCCTGGATTTGTTTATGGAAAGGGGGAGGAAAAGGGTTATCTTTTTAGTGGTGAATTGACTGCTGCAGCAAGGGGTGTAAGCACAGATTATCATTTCAATATGGTTGTTGGTGCTATCAGCAAGGTCCTTGAAGGGACTAAGACGTTGCATAGCGGAGCATCAGGGAACTACGCCCACCGAGCTATCAAGTTTCCCGCATTATCAGCATGGGCTAGCGGAAATAAGGAAAACATTGAATTTGCAGATGCAAATATAAAAGCTAAAGTAGTGGCCGCTTTTGATACAAATGGTGATGGCGAGTTATCTTATACCGAGGCGGCTGTAGCGACTACCATTAAAGATGTTTTTGGGACAGAGAAGAACTATACATCATTTAATGAGTTTCAGTTCTTTACGGGGGTTACGAAAATTTTATCCTCACAATTTCTTGAATGGAGTCTTAAATCGATTGTTTTACCTAGTAAACTCGAGCGAATACAATATGCTGCGTTTAAGAATTGTTCAAACTTAACCTCTATTGTTATCCCTGACAGTGTTATCGACATAAATCAGTCTGTATTTTATGGCTGTAGTAGCCTAACATCTGTAGTAATTCCGAAAGATATTACTAGAATAAATATGTCAACATTTTATGGTTGCAGCAGTTTGAAGTCAATAATCTTACCGAATGGCTTGACGAGTATTGGAACTGATGCATTCGATGGTTGTAGTACTCTAGAATCCATAGTGATTCCTGATAGTGTTACCAGCATAGAATCGTATGCATTTTCTAGTTGTAGCAGCTTGATATCAGTTACTCTATCTAATGGCTTGACAAGTATCGGTAACGGTGCGTTTAGCGGTTGTAGTAGTTTGACATCAATTGATATTCCAGATAGCGTGACAAGTATCGGTAACAGTGTGTTTAACGGTTGTAGTAGTTTGACATCAATTGATATTCCAGAGGGAGTGACGAGTATAGGTGAATCTGCATTTTCTGACTGCAGTAGTTTGGCGTCAGTTATACTTCCTAAGAGTATAACAAGCATTAGCGCTAGTACATTTAAAGGTTGCAGCAGTTTGACATCGTTTAACATTCCAGAGGGGGTGACGAGTATAGGTGAATCTTCATTTTTTGAGTGCAGTAGTTTGGCGTCCATAGTAATCCCGGATAATGTTACTAGCATAGGGGCGTCTGCATTTGACCGCTGTAAAAATATGATGTATGTTTCTCTACCTAATGGCTTGACTCGTATTGAGTCGTTTGTTTTCCGCGACTGTAGCAGTATAACAAGTCTCGCAATCCCAGAGAGCGTTACCTACATAGGGCAGCAGGCATTTGACCGTTGTAGTAGTTTGACATCAGTTATCCTACCTAACGGTGTGACTAAGTTGATGTTTGGCGCCTTTGTGGATTGTACTAATTTAATGTCAATTACAATTCTGGCAAAGGAAGTCCCCCAGGGCGCGGGTAGTATGTTTGATGGAACAAAATGTCCCATTTACGTTCCGGAAGAGTCAGTAGAGTCCTATAAGAATTGCCAGTATTGGAGTACATATGCCAATCGCATCATGCCTATTTTAGCTGAAGGTGATGATCCTGATGTGTTAAGTAAAGTTTCTGCGCGATATACTGGCGGTTCGGTTGTCACCATTAATGGTGTAATTCAGCAGAATAGCAGGCTAAATTTCTTTGTGTATAATAATTCCAGCAAGGCAATTAAAGTCTTGACTGTTCAGCTTGTCGATGGCGTTACTGGAAAGCCGGGGAATATGATGTCAGTCAACGCCGAGATTTCTCCTTCTTCCAACTCTGGGTGGACACTAACAATCGGCGCTGGTGGAATACAATCGCCAATTGCTAACTTCGTATTTAGTTGTGAAGGAAAGCGGTATGAAATCAGTGCTCCTTATCAGGAAATAAATATCCTTTGATTATATGGAAAACTACAAGACGTATCGTATCGGAAATCCTGTAGAGGTCGAGGGTAACACAGTTACCATTTCAGGGCTGCCCCGGAATGCAGAAGATCCATTTGGTTACAAAATATCAGGGTCCGCAATGGGTGTTCAGGAAGCAGAAATCTCTCCGATACAGATAACACCAGAAATACTAAAATCGTTTGGTTTTTTGTATCAAGATGGTTCCTGGACATATGAGGCAAACAGACATCATGTGAGAATAGGGGATGATGATGGGTGTTCTGTAGATGGTGACTTTAAGGACTATGTCTCATACTTACATGAACTTAAAAACCTTTTGTACGATGAGTGTGACGACTTTGTTCTAAGAACATTTTATGGGGTAAAAAAATAGCGTAACGAATGTAACGAATAAAAGATAGCGAGCATTATGAAATACATTAATGAGGCGATCCTAAATCAGGAAATTAACGTCGCAAGAGATGAATTGGAACAGAGGCAACGTGATAAGGGGCAGATTTCCGATATCACGCCCCTTCAGGAGCATGCGGCATTTCTTCCCGTTATCCTGAATCATATCTCTGATAACTTCCTTCACAATGAGGAGATTCCGGAGATTATAGATGAGGTTGCAACTTTCTATATGCAAAACGCAATCAGTGCAGATGCAAGTCTGAAGAAAGAGGATATTGCGCAAGTCCTGTCGATTTTGCTTAATGAGAGATGGACAAAGACACGGTATGAAAAATAGTTCAGCGCAGCCTTCCTTCATCTTGAGGGAAGGCTGTTTTAACTCAAGTTAAAGAACAAGGAGGCCCTCAAGGGGCCTTGAGCCAGTGTTAGGGTAAATTACCCGGCGAGATCGGCCATGAGGTCTTTGCGGCCGATGAGGCTGAAAATGGAGATGCTGTTATCCTCGTTGAGGATACGGAGGGTGCGGAGTACCTCCCCCAGTGTGGAGCCGCTGGTGGTGACATCGTCAATGACCAGCACATTTTGTTCACGGATGGTACGGCAAAGCTGCTCGTCGGCGGGAGACGCAAAGCGCAGGAATTCCATCATGTAAGGGCGGAAGCGGCTTTTTTTAACATCCTTGGCTATGGTGAAGTAGTCTTTCTGATGGATGAGGTCGAGCATTTGGCCGATTTGCTGGCGTACTTCCTCCTTCTGCGCTTCCGTATAGCGGGGGCGTCCGTTTTCCAGGACATCGTTCAGATAAGCCTCCGAAAAGGCATCCATGTCAAAGGAAATATTTGCCGGCAGGTTCTTTACAAGTTCCATTTTCCGCAGTGTGGGCTGCGCGAAGCGGTAAATGTACCGGAGCATGTAGTTGTTGACGCGGCTGGAAGACTCGGGCATGACTACAAGGTCATAGTCATACAGGTTAATCTTGTGGCTGAGGTCGTTGATGGCCTTTTGGATAAACTGGGTGAGGGCAGTGTCTTCCTGCAGATTCTCAGAGAACTTGACGCGCTTGATAAATGCCGACCGAAGACTTCCACAAACCTCTTCACCAAATTCATAACCATAGTAGAAACACTTGCCGAAGGCCTCTACCTTGTAACCATTTCCCGTGAGGCTGACGACATCGTCAGTTCCGTCGTGCTCGAAATCGAACACGAACTGCTGCCTGTCGCTATCGAACCTGACGCCCATGGTGAATCAAATAAAATGAGGCGTTTACCTATTTGCAAACGCCTCGGCCAATATTTTTTTCTTTTGTGAGGACACGCAGATTTGAACTGCGGACCTCTTGCCTGTCAAGCAAGCGCTCTAAACCAACTGAGCTATGCCCTCAAAAGGATTGCAAAGATAGGGAGAAAAATTGGATTCCCCAAATTTTTTTGCATTAGAAGTGCACTTCGATGGTGTAGGGGATGCGGACAGCGGAGCCGTCGGAGACGGCGGGCTTCCACTTGGGGGCGCTTTGCACCGTGCGAACGGCCTCTGCACGCATGGCAGCCGTGCCGCCTTTGATGGCCTGCACTTCCTGTACACCGCCGTTCCGGCCCACCACAAAGCGGACTTCTACCGTGCCCTGCGCGCCGTCAGCGGGCTTTTTCAGGTGTGACTGCACCCAGGCCTTGAAGGCTTCCAGCCCCTCCGCGCCTTCTTTCCCCTTGAAGGAGGGCTTCCGATCCAGGCGGTCGAAGAAGGAGAGGTTGTGGTCCGGGCCATCGGCCTTACGGACCAGGCGGCCGTCTTTCATTTCCAGGGTGCTGCCGCCGTAGATGGTGAAGCGGCCCAGCACGGTGAGGGTGTCTCCTTTCACAATATCCAGCTGGCCAAAGTTCTTGCCGGGTTGGGCCGGGTCCTGCAGGCCATATACGAGCAGGGTGCCGGTGGGGTCTTCCAGGTAAAAACTGCCGCTGGTAGTGCTCCGGACCTTGGCTACCACGCCCTGCACCAGGTAGCTGGTGGTATCCGTGGCTTGCAGCTTGAGGAATTCTTTCACGCTCAGCTGGCGGGGCTGCGCCAGGCAAAAGGCGGGCACAAGGGCCAAAAGGAGGAGAAGAAGTTTTTTCATACTACAGATAATCTTCGAAGTACTGCGTCACTTTGTCCATCAGGTGGATGCGGTTGCGGCCAAAGACATTGTGCTTGGCGGTGGGATAAGGGAAGTAATCGACAGGAATTTCCAGGTCGATGCACTGCTGGATGAAGCTGAGGCTGTGCTCCCAGACCACGGTGTCGTCCATGGCGCCCTGGCAGATGAGCAGTTTGCCCTTGAGGTTCTTGGCCTTATTGAGGAGCGAGGTGGCTTCGAAGCCCTCCGGGTTGGTCTGGGGCGTATCCATGTAACGTTCTCCGTACATGATTTCGTACCATTTCCAGTCGATGACCGGGCCGCCGGCCACGCCCACCTTGAAGGTGTCCGGATAGGTGGTGAGGAGGCTGATGGTCATGAAGCCGCCGTAGCTCCAGCCGTGTACGCCGATGCGGGAGACATCTACGTAGGGCAGGCTCTTGAGCCAGTTGATGCCCACCATCTGGTCTTCCATCTCCGCACGGCCGCACTGCCGGTTGATGGCTTTTTCGAAGGCGGCGCCACGGTTCTGTGTGCCGCGGTTGTCCTGTACGTACACCAGGTAGCCTTTCTGCGCCATGAGCATTTCCCACATGCGGATTTGTCCCAGCCAGCTGTCCTGCACCATCTGGCTGTGCGGACCGCCATAGACATAGAGGATAACGGGATATTTCTTTGCAGGGTCGAAATGCTTGGGGTAGATGAGCCTGTAGTAGTTCTGGAACTCGCCGTCTGCGCTGGGAACGGTGCCCAGCTCCACCTGGCAGGATGCGTAACCTTCCAGCGGATCCTTGCCTTCATGCACTTTCTCGTTCACTTTTCCGTCCGTGGAGCGACGGTACACCTGGTAAGGGGTGGAGGTGTTGGACCAGGCATCCAGGAACCATTTGCAGTCCGGCGTGAGCTGGACGTGGTGCCAGCCGCGGCCGCTGGTGAGCTGCACGGGCTTGTGGAACTTGGCTTTCTGGACGGTCTTCTTCTTGGGCAGTTGCAGCGTCATCTTGTACAGGTGGTTCTGCACGGGCGAATTTTCTGCCGATGTATAATACACGTTGGTGCCGTCGTTGTCCAGATAGTCGATATCGGCCGCAGGGGTGGGCAGGTGGCGGATGGTGCCCAGGGTATCCACCAGATAGAGGCTGCGGAAACCATCCCGGTTATCGGTCCGATAGATGAACAAGTCCGTGTGGCCTTTGATGAAATAAACGGGATTCAGGGGCTCCACCCAGGCGTCGTTGTCCTCCGTGAGGATGGTCCGGACAAAGGCACCGGTGTTGGCTCGATACTGGTTCAGTTTGGCGTGATGCTGGCTGCGGTCCAGGATTTGGGCGTAAAGGTTGCGGCTGTCCGGGCTCCAGGAGATGTTGGTGATGTAACGTTCTGTGGTAAAGTCGTTTACCTCCAGATAGACGGTTTCTCCGCTGGCAAAATCGTACACGCCCACGGCCACCTCTTCCGAGTCCATGCCGTTCATGGGGTATTTGATTTGCCGCAGTTCTCCGGTGCGGGTGTCGATGTCCAGCAGGGGGAACCAGGTCACTTTGTTCTGGTCTTTCCGGTAAAAGGCCACCTTGCTGCTGTCCGGGCTCATGTACCAGCCGTCGTTAATCCCGAACTCATTGCGGCTCACCGTTTCTCCGTACACCAGGTTGGGGCCGTCGGAGGGGGCAATCACAAAGCTTTCCTCCCGTTCGTTGTCCTTGGCCAGGAGGCTGCCCCGGTCTGTAAACAGGGTGTAGCGCTCCCGGGCGGGTTCCTGGGGTTTATCGGCAATAGTTCCGTCCGCCTGCAGGAACATACGGGGAATGCGGGAATAACCCACGCCCTTGTAGATGGCTTCTTCCATGGTGAGGTCTTTTCCATCGTGGGCGGGCTTTACGTCCAATACGGTATTCTGGGCAAACGCCAAGGTACAGGCGAACAAGGCGCCTGCCAATGTAAAGAATTTATTCATAATGCTTTACAGGAAAAGCGGACTTTCGTCCGGGACACTGTTCATGCTGGTTTCTTCCTCCACGGCATCTACGATGGCGCGCTCGTAACCACGCCAGGGAAGGGTGCCTTTGTACTCTTTGTAGTGCACGGTGACACGCATGCCTGTCATGTGGATGAGTTTTTCCGCCACTTCTTTATTGGATACGGAGAACTTGAAATTCTTGGACTGGACGGTGCCGCTGGCATTCTTGCTGCCGTAGCCGGTAAGGATGATCTCACCCTCATAGGTCTTGAAGATGTAGCCGGTGTAGGTGAGGGAGTTGAGTTCGCCGGTCTTGGTGCCGTCGGAGAATACCCACAGATACTTGAAATAGCCAAAACCGCAAAGGGCGATAAGGATAACCAGGACAATACCGAGCCCCGTGAAGCCTAAAATTTTACCAGGACGTGCCATAATTCATTCGTTTATTCTCACAAATATAGTGATTTTTTGTTTGCGGGGCAATACCGCCCCTCCTTCGCCCCTGGGTGGGTCGTTATGCGTTGAAAAAGAGGGTGTAAAGTTCGGAGGCGGTGAGGCCGTCAAAATACTCCTCCGTCGGAACTGCCAGAACGGCTTCTGGTCGCTGCCCAATGAGTTTTTCCGCCAGTTCTTCCGCCGGTTTGTTCCCCATGAAATCGCCCCCGAAAGTGAGGTGCTCAAACACACCGTTTTTGAGCGTATAATCCACCTGCACCGTGCCGCAGGGGAATTTCTTGTTACTGACGAAACGGGCCTGCGGCGAATGTCCCCAGTTCCAATCCCAGGTGCGGAACTTCTGGTTCGCAACCTGGTCGATTCCCGCCCGCTGCTCCGGGGTGAGTTGTACCTCCGGACTGCCATCGGCAAGGAGTTCCTGCAGCGCCTGTTGGAATTGAGCTAGCGACTGAAATTGAGGGAGATAGTCCTTTAGATTGGCTACGCGGCTGCGCACGGAGGCAATGCCTTTGGCTTCCAGTTTACTGCCTGTAACGGCCAGTGCACGGGTGAGTGTTTCCAGGTTCACGTCCCACATCAGGGTTCCGTGGATCATCATGCGATTTTTGCTCAGGCGTTTGGCGTAACCGGAGCACTTGCGGCCATCGACAAGGATGTCGTTGCGTCCGGAAAGGACTGCCGGTACGCCCAATTGCTGCAGGGTGTGGGCCATGAGGGAAAATTTGTCCTCCATTTCCGCGAGGGGGCCGGCGATGCTATAGTTCAGATTGCCCAGGTCGTGGTATACTGCGCCACCGCCCGTGACACGCCTGGCCAGCGTTATGTCGTTGGCTTCCAGGTACTTGACATCCACCTCTGCATACGGATTCTGGTTCAAGCCGACAATGACTGACGCCCGATTCTGCCACAAGCAAAACACCGTCTCCGTGAGTCCCTCCAGGAGGAATTCATCGTGCGCCATGTTCCACTGCGGTTCCGTGCAGGTATTCACCACGTACTTCATGGTCCACTAGATTACGCCGCTGCCGAGCATTTCGGTGTCGGTGTACCAGACGGCGAACTGGCCGGGGGAGATGCCGCGCTGGGGGGCGTCGAAGAGGATGTAGAGGCCGCTTTCACGCATGATGAGCGTGGCGCTTTGCAGCGGCTGGCGGTAGCGGATGCGTACGCGGTGGCGGCGCATCTGACCGGGCTGCATGGCCAGGTCCGGGCGAATCCAGTGAATCTCTTCCGGGGCTACGCGGAGGCAGAATCGGCTCAACCCTTTATGGTGATGGCCTTCGCCTACGTAGATACGGTTGGCCTCCGTGTCCGTGGCAATCACAAACACCGGCTCCGAATGGCCGCCGATGCCCAGGCCCTTGCGCTGGCCGATGGTATAGAACTGCGCGCCCTCGTGCCGGCCGACTATGCGGCCGCAGGGATTCTCCTTGTAACGCGTCTTCTTGAGATGGTGTTTTCCGGACCGATAGGTCTCGGTTTCAAACTGCAGGTCATAGTGCAGGGGAGTGGCCAGGCGGGCTAAATCCTGGTCCGATAAGGATGCAATTGCTTCCTCCCTGAAAGGGCTCTCTCCCAAGGGTTTACCATCGCTGGTTAAAACCTTTTCTTCAGGTGCATAACGCACGGTGCGCTCCAGGCTTTCGCCGGGTTTCAGGAGCCCGGTAAGCGTTTCCTGCTGCCACTGATACAACGGATCCGTTGCGTAATACGGGTCGAAGACTTCCACGACATCGCCCTCCACAGAAGCCAGTTTTTGCTTCAAGAAAGTAGGCAGGTCCACCTTGCCAACAAAGCAAATTCCTTGGGAGTCTTTTTTCTCCGCAGAAGGCAGGTCCGCCTCCTTGGCAATCCGCCGCACCTCCGGTTTGGTAAGATGGCCGATAGGGAAGAGCGTCCGGCTCAGCTGCTCCTGCGAGAGCTGGCACAGGAAGTAGGTCTGGTCCTTGTTGGGGTCCGCGCCCTCGAGGATGCGGTAGACAGGCCGAGATTCCTCCACGCGCTCCGCTTGGTCGGAATGACAAACATCCACCTGGCAGTAATGGCCGGTGGCCACATAGTCGGCCCCGTATTTGCGGGCCACCTCCCAGAACGCATCGAACTTGATTTCCCGGTTACACAGCACGTCCGGGTTGGGGGTGCGGCCCTTGGCGTATTCGTCGAACATGTAGTCCACCACCCGCTGGCGATACTGTTTGGACAAGTCCACAAAATAGAAGGGAATGCCGATTTTCCGGGCCACCATCTCCGCTACAAAACGGTCCTCCTCCCACTCGCAATCCCCGTGCAGGGTGCTGTCGGCGTCGTGCCAGTTTTGCATGAACATGGCAAAGACGTCGTACCCCTCCTGTTTGAGAAGATACGCCGCCACCGACGAGTCCACGCCCCCGGAAAGCCCAATGCACACTTTTATTTTGCTCTTGTCCATATCGATGCAAATTTACGCAAAAAATCAGTAACTTTGCTTCCCTATGGCAAGTTACCTGCAAATAGAAAACATTTCCAAGAGCTACGGCCCCAAGGTGCTGTTCAAAAACATCGGCTTCAATATCAATGAGGGCGATAAAGTGGCGCTCATCGCCCCTAACGGAACGGGCAAAACGTCGCTCCTGCGCATCCTGGCCGGGACCGATGCTTCCGACAGCGGTGGCAAGGTGCTCTTCCTCAAGGATATCCGTATCGCGTTTCTGGAGCAGGAATATGCCTACGACCCCGCCAAAAGCATCTTCCGGCAAATCATGGACGGCTCCCGCCAGTGGACGGAGCACCTGGATCCGGACCACCAGTGGCAGTACGAACTCCGCGTTACGCAGCTGCTCACGCAGTTCGGCCTTACGGACCCTGAAAAGCCCATGAGAGACCTCTCCGGCGGGGAAGTCAAGCGCGTCGCCCTTACGCAGATGTTGGCTTCGGAGGCCGATTTCTACATCATGGACGAGCCTACCAACCACCTGGACATCGATGCTATCGAGTTCCTGGAAAGCCACCTCAAGCACAGCCGCTGTACGCTGTTCATGGTCACGCACGACCGCTATTTCCTGGACCGCGTATGCAACACCGTCATGGAGATGGACCGCGGCAGCATCTACATTTACAAGGGCGATTACATGAATTTCCTGGAAAAGCGCCAGGAGCGTATCGACAATTATAACGCAGAGACGGAAAAAGTGCGCAACCTTTACCGGCGGGAGCTGGAATGGATGCACGCGAGCCCCTGCGCCCGCACCGGCAAGGCCAAATACCGCAAGCAGGCCTTCTGGGACATAAAAGAGCGTGCCGATGACAGCTATGTCCAGCAAAAGGTGGATCTGTCGGAAACCAAGGCCGCCAATACCTACCTTGGCAATAAGGTCATCAATTGCAAGGACGTGAGCTTCTGGTGGGAGAACAAGTGCTACCTGAGCCATTTCACCTACAATTTCCAGCGATACGAACGGGTGGGCATCGTCGGGCGCAACGCCGCCGGAAAAACCACCTTCCTCAACCTCATCACGGGCGGCTGGATGCCGGAGCTGGGCGGCAAGCTGGAGGGCATTATCGACTTGGGAGAATCCCTCCGGATTGGCTATTACCACCAGAGCGGCATGCAGTTCAAACCCGGCCAGACGGTGCTGGAAACCGTCAACGACACCCATCTCTTGAGCCGGTTCCTCTTCCCGCACGACATGCTGCAGAATCCCGTGGAAAGGCTCTCGGGAGGGGAGCGCAGGCGCCTGTACCTGCTGACCATCCTCATGCAGCAGCCCAACTTCCTCATCCTGGACGAGCCTACCAACGATTTGGACATCGTCACGCTGGAAATCCTGGAGGAATACCTGATGGAGTTCAAAGGCTCGCTCATCATCGTAAGTCACGACCGCCATTTCCTGGACCGCCTGGTGGATCATTTGTTTGTTTTTTGTGGCGATGGGGTGGTGAAGGACTTCGTGGGGAATTATACGGAGTACAGGACGTTTATCAAGGACTATGAGGCGGCGCAAAAAAGAGATTCTCTCGGCCCTAAAGGGCCTCGGAATGACAAAAATGTCATACCTCGTGATAACAAGATTGTCATACCGAGCGAAGCGAGCGTATCTCCTAAAAAGCGGAAATTGAGTTACAAGGAGCAGCAGGAGCTGAAGGCGCTGGAGGAACGGCTGCCGGCGCTGGAGGCGGAGAAGGCTGCGTTGGAGGCTCAACTCTCCAGCGGAACGCTGGATGCGGCGGCGCTGCAGGAGGCATCGACCCGTTATGGAGCCCTGCAGGAGGAACTGGATGCCGCCGAAATGCGCTGGCTGGAATTGTCGGAGATTTAGTGTATTTTTTTGCTGGGAATTCGCGTAGTTTTCTTATCTTTGTAGATGCGGTTCAGGATGCCCGCATCATTTTAATTTATTGAGTAAGAAGTATGGCAAAAGAAGCAGAAGGCGCCTCGGTAAACGCTGCAAAATTGAAAGCGCTCCAGGCAACAATCGACAAGATTGAGAAAGATTACGGTAAAGGCACCATCATGAAACTGGGAGACCAGCCCGAATGGGACGCTTCCCAGGTGATTCCCAGCGGTTCCATCGCGCTGGATCATGCGCTGGGCATCGGCGGATATCCCAAAGGCCGCATCATCGAGATTTACGGACCGGAAAGCTCCGGTAAAACCACGCTGGCCATCCATGCCATCGCCCAGGCCCAGAAAGCCGGCGGCATTGCGGCCATCATCGACGCAGAACATGCTTTCGACCGCACCTATGCCAAATCGCTGGGCGTAGATCTGGACACCCTCCTTATCTCTCAGCCGGACAACGGCGAGCAAGCCCTGGAAATTGCCGATAACCTCATTCGCAGCGGCGCCGTGGATATTGTAGTAATCGACTCCGTGGCCGCCCTTACCCCTCGCGCAGAGATTGAAGGGGAGATGGGCGACAATAAAGTAGGTCTGCAGGCCCGCCTGATGAGCCAGGCCCTGCGCAAACTCACGGCCAACATCTCCAAAACCAACACCTGCTGCATCTTCATCAACCAGCTGCGTGAGAAGATCGGCATCATGTTCGGCAACCCGGAAACCACCACCGGCGGCAACGCCCTCAAATTCTACGCTTCCGTGCGTCTGGACATCCGTCGCACCACGCAGATCAAGGATGGAGACGACGCCCTGGGTAACCACGTAAAGGTAAAGGTGGTCAAGAACAAGATGGCCCCGCCGTTCAAGAAGGCAGAGTTCGACATTGTGTTCGGAGAAGGCATTTCCCGCAGCGGAGAAATCGTAGACCTGGGTGTAGAACTGGGCATTATCCAAAAGTCCGGTTCCTGGTTCAGCTACAACGAGAGCAAACTGGCCCAAGGCCGCGAAGCCGTAAAGAAGCTCATGATGGACAATCCGGAGCTGGCAGAGGAAATCGAAGCCCGCATCCGCGAAGCCATGGCCCACGTGGAAGACTAATCTTCCCAGGTACCCGTTAAAAAAAGACTGGCCTCAGATTTGAGGCCAGTCTTTTTTAGAATCTCTAAGCCAGGCTACTGGGTCAGAAGAGCCAGGATGGAGGAAAGCGGAACGGGATCTCCATCTATACCCACCAGGAAGAGGTCGATAACGCGGTTGCCTTCTTCATCTTCCGTGCGCATGAGGGCGAGCTTCATCTGGCCGAAGATGGCGATCTTGATGCCTTCGTTGGCCTTTTCCAGATACTCGTCGCACTTCTCATCCGTTAATGCAAGCACTGCCTTGGCGTAATTGGGGCCGATGGCAAGCAGATCCAGCGAACCCTGGATAGGAACAAAACCTACCACCATCAGGTTCAGGTCTAGTTCCAGCAGATGTTTTTCTCCCTTGATGAGACCGATTTCGCCGTTGACATAGTTCAGCGAATCTCCCAGTTCATCTACAGCGCCGACAGAGAAGGCGATGTGATGCCAGTCGCTGCCTTTGTTGATTTCCAGCAGCAGTTGCTTTACGGCGTCCTGAACTTCCGGCTGTTCGGCGGTTTCGTTCAGGATGCGGGCGATAGCTTTTACGTCAGGATCTTTCACCTGGATTTCCTCCTCCTGCGGGGCAGGGACGTTGTCTGCCTTTTGGCAGGCGACAAAACCAAAAATGGTAGCCGCAGCAATGGCTGCGAAGAGGCTAATCTTTTTCATGGTATAAAATATTACTCGTTGTCTTCTTTAATGGCTTGCTGGTAACACTCTCGGCAGAGGGGTTCATAAGTGTCCTTTTCGCCCAGTACCACCAGTTTCTTGCTGGCGGAGAGACGATGGGAGTGGTTGGCCAGGGCGCCGCAGCTTACGCAAATGGCGTGGACTTTTTGTACGTCTTCCGCGATGGCCATGAGTCCGGGCATGGGGCCGAAAGGCTTGCCCAGATAGTCTGTATCCAGACCGGCGATGATAACGCGCACCCCGCGGTTGGCGAGTTCCTGGCAGACGTCGATGATGCTGTCGTCGAAGAACTGGGCTTCGTCGATACCCACCACCTGTACGTCCGGCGCAATCTGCAGCATGCGGGAGGGCGATTTGATGGGCGTGCAGGAAATGGCATGGGAGTCATGCGACACCACGTCAAGGTCTGAGTAGCGTTTGTCGATGGTGGGCTTGAAGGTGGCTATCTTTTGCTGTGCGAACTGTGCACGTTTGAGTCTTCTGATGAGTTCCTCCGTTTTTCCGGAGAACATAGAACCGCAAATAACCTCTATGCAGCCCGATTTTTTTGTGTTTTCCAAAAACATTTCCTTACCTTTGTTTGGTATTATCACTCTTGCAAAGATAATACTTTATGTATTAAAGACAAAAAAATTTATGGCCGGAATTCTTTACATCGTCCCCACGCCCGTTGGCAATCTGGAAGATATGACCTTGCGCGCTGTCCGTGTGCTCAAGGAAGCGGACCTTATCCTGGCGGAGGACACCCGTACCACGTCGGTGCTGCTCAAGCACTTCGACATCCACCGGCCGCTCCAGAGCCATCATAAGTACAACGAGCATCAAACGGTGGAACTGGTAAAGGAACGCATCCTGGGCGGACTCAATGTGGCACTGGTCTCGGACGCCGGCACGCCCGGCATTTCGGATCCCGGCTTCCTGCTGGCCCGCACCTGTGCAGAGGAGGGGATTGAGGTGCAGACACTTCCGGGCGCAACGGCCTGCATCCCCGCCATCGTCTCCAGCGGCCTCCCGTGCGACCGGTTTGTTTTCGAGGGCTTCCTGCCGCAGAAGAAGGGACGGCAAACGCTGCTGCAAGCGCTGGCGGAAGAAACCCGGACCATGATTTTTTACGAATCGCCCTACCGTCTGGTCAAAACGCTGGAACAGTTTGTGCAGTATTTTGGGCCGGAGCGCCGCTGCTCCGTAGCGCGGGAAATTTCCAAGCTGCACGAGGAACACAAACGGGGAACTTTGTCCGATGTGGCCGAATGGTTCCGGGAGCACGAGCCCAAGGGAGAGATTGTGATTGTAGTGGCCGGTGCGCAGCCGGTCAAAGCGAGTAAACAGAAGCGTTATGGAAGAGGGGAAGAAGAAACGGAACAGCCTTAATGCCAGTTTCGTAACGGGCGCCATCGCCCTGGTTTTCCTGATCATCGGTTATCAAGTGGCCCTGTTCGTACACAAGGCCGCGGTCACGCGTATAGCCGCCAACAGAGATAGGCCGGATACGGTGTATGTTTACGCTTCGCCGGAGGAGATTCCTCCGCTCCCTCCGGTCGGTCGGAATGACAGAGAGAGGCCGGTCGGTCGGAATGACAGAGAGAGGCCGGTCGGTCGGGGACCTTCTGTCATTTCGAGCGGAGCCGAAGGCGGAGTCGAGAAATCTCCTCGCCTAGAGCGGCACAACGCGTCGCATTCCGCGGCGGTGCAGGAGGTGCGGGCCAAACTGCCCCGGCGGGTGGAGTCCTTCCGCTTCAATCCCAACACCGTTTCCATTGAGGACCTCCAGCGACTGGGCTTCTCCGAAAGGCAGGCCCAATCCATTGAAAATTACAGGCTTAAGGGAGGTCGATTCCGGCGTCCTGCAGACTTTGCCAAGAGCTACGTGGTGGCCGACAGCATATATGCTCGCCTTGAACCGTACATCGACATACCCCGCCTGGACATCAATCAGGCGGACAGCGTGGCGCTGCTGGACCTTCCGGGAATCGGGCCGTATTTTGCCGGAAAAATCGTGCAATACCGCACGCAATTGGGCGGCTATTCCAGCCCGGAGCAACTGATGGAAATCTATCACTTCGACGAAGAAAAATATGCCGCCCTGCAGGACCTTATCACTTGTTCCGAACCGGAGGGATATGCCCTTTGGGCCCTTCATGAGGCCGATTTGGCCAAGCATCCGCATATCTCCCGCAGCGAGGCGCACGGCATTGTACTGTTCCGCGCCCACCATGCTCCGGCCGAATGCACCGTGGAGGCCCTCCGACAAGCCGGGGTGCTCTCTCCGGACCACGCCGCCGCGCTCTCCCGCTGCCGCATCGTCCCTGCCAAATAAGCTCGAATTTCCTATGCAAATTAGGGCGCAGAGGGGTTGATTTTTAGGCGGGATATTTTTAAATTTGCAAGTTATGAAGGAACGTTTATTGGGAAAGACGCCTGAGGAATTAAAGGCTATTGCGCTGGAGGTCGGCTTGCCGGGCTTTGCCGGGAAGCAGATGGCGCAGTGGCTGTACCAGAAGCGTGTGCACAGCATCGACGAAATGACCAACCTGTCCAAGCAGGGCAGGGAAGCGCTGGCACAGCGGTATCAGGTGGGCATGACGCAGCCGGTGGATGTGCAAACGTCCAAGGATGGGACCAGGAAGTATCTGTTTCCGGTGAGTTGCCCGGTCAAGCCGGGCATGACGAAAGGGGAACCGGGCATGACGAAGGAGGAACCATTCTACATCGAAGCGGTCATGATTCCGGACCAGGAGCGGAAAACGCTGTGTGTCAGTTCCCAGGCCGGGTGCAAAATGGGCTGTAAGTTCTGCATGACCGGCCGGCAGGGCTTCCACGGAAACCTGGATGCCGCGGATATCCTGAGCCAGTTCTTCGCCATCGAGGAGGCGGCGGACCTCACCAACACCGTCTTCATGGGCATGGGAGAGCCGCTGGACAACTGGGACCAGGTGAAGCGCGTCATCGAAGTCCTCACGGCGCCCTGGGGCCTGGCCTGGAGCCCTAAACGCGTGACATTGAGTACGATAGGCGTATTACCTAAACTGAAGCAATACCTGGATGAGAGCAAATGCCACCTGGCGGTAAGCCTGCACAATCCCTTCCCGGATGAGCGTGAGGAACTAATGCCCGTGCAAAAGGCCTGGTCCGTCACGGAAGTGGTGCGCCTTATCAAACAGTACGATTTCACCGGTCAGCGGCGGGTCAGCTTCGAATATACCATTTTCAAAGGATGGAACGACACCCCGCGCCATGCCGACGGTCTCCTGAAACTCCTGCGTGGACTGGAATGCCGCGTGAACCTGATCCGTTTCCACTCCATACCGGATTTCCCTTACACGACATCCTCCCCGGAGGGGATGGAAGCCTTCCGGGAGCGCCTGGAAAAAGGCGGCCTCACCGCCACCATCCGTGCGTCCCGCGGAGAAGATATTTTTGCCGCTTGCGGCCTTTTAGCTGGTAAACATAACTTAACATGAATAAATTTCTCCTCACCCTGACTGCCCTGTTATTGGCCATCCCGGTCTTTGGGCAGAGCGTCAAAGAACCGGAATCGTCCACCTTCGGACTGGATGCAAAAGATGCAGCGGCCGTGCGTCAAATCCGCTCCCGGATGGCGCAAATCCGCAAAACCCGTCCCACGGTAGCGTTGGTGCTCTCCGGTGGTGGAGCCAAGGGCGCTGCCACGGTGGGCGCGCTCAAGTACCTGGAGCGGTACGATTTCCCGATCGACATGATCGTAGGTACCAGTATCGGCGGCATGGTGGGTGCCATGTACGCCATGGGCTACGACGCCGATTTCCTGGATTCGCTGTTCAAGAACATGGACTGGAGCGTGGCGCTCAGCGACAAGGTGGACCGCAAGTACGTCCCGTACTCCCGCATCCGCTACAAGGAAAAATACGTGTTGTCGTTCCCGTTCTATTACAGGGCCGATGACTACAAAAACTTCATCCAGGGCGATATGCCCTTTGCGGCCGGTCGCAGCCGCCAGCTGCAACTGGGCGCGGAAAATGAAGGGGAGATGAGTACGCTGGCCCGGAACAGCTTGCTGGGGAGTCTTCCGTCGGGTTTCGTCTTCGGCCAGAATGTGAACCAGGTCATTACCTCACATACATTGGGTTACAGCGATTCTACCAACTTCTTCAAGCTGCCCACTCCCTTTGCCTGCGTGGCTACGGATATGGCTTCCGGACGCGCAAAAGTCTGGCACAACGGCTCCATTAACCTGGCCATGCGTTCCACCATGTCCATCCCCGGCCTCTTCGCACCCGTACGCACGGACGGCATGGTGCTGGTGGATGGCGGCCTGCGCAACAACTTCCCGGTGAATATCGCCCGGGAGATGGGCGCGGACATCATCATCGGCATAGACCTTTCCGGAGACAACGCCAGCGCGACGGAAATCCAGAACCTGGCGGACATCCTTTCGGCCACCATGAACCTCTTTGACGATGACGCCTTCAACCAGAATGTCAAAAGCGTCGATATTCGCATCCATCCGGACGTTACGGGCTATAATATGCTCAGTTTCAGTCGGGTAGCCATCGACACCATGTACATTCGCGGTTACAAGGCGGCGGAGGCGATGAAGCCGCAGCTGGACGCCCTCCGTCATCGCCTGGGCAAAGCCAAGCGGAAGTTGCAGGCGAAGCCGGCCGTGGCTCTGAGTGCCCACCCCGTGCGGATTAACGATATCGACATTGTTGGTGTCGATGAACGGGAAGAGGAGTACATCCTCTCCAAGATGAAGGTGAAACCCGGCATGCAGGTGAGCAAGAGCCAGATTGAGGAGGATATTGCCGCCATCTTTGGCAAGGGCTCATACGACTATGTGACTTACGAACTGCGCGGAACCGGTGAGCCTTACGACCTGCGCGTCCTGTGCAAACGCGGTCCCATGCACCAGATCGGCCTGGGGGCCCGTATGGATACGCAGGACATCGTGTCCCTGCTCCTGAACGTGGGTCTTTTTACCCATTCCATCAGCGGCTCCTCGGTGGATTTGACCGCCCGTATCAGCATCAACCCGTATCTGGACATCCGGTACTCCAACAGCGCCCCCAACTTCTCGACCTTCAACGTGAGGATGGATGGCCGCTACCTGAGCAGGACCAGTTTCTATGCCGGAGAGTCTACTTACAACATCCAGATGCTGAATGCGAACCAGGAGGTCTATTTCTCCAATATGCACTGGTCGTCCTTCGACGTCAAGCTGGGCATCAGGAACAGTTTCTCCAGAATCTACAAGATTCTGTCCAACAACAACCAGGCGAGCGTTTATAATCTTTCCAGCAACACAAATATGGACTATCTGGGAGTAATCCTCGAAGGCCGTATGGAAACCCTGGACAATGGCTATTTCCCCACCAAGGGTGTGTCGGTAGGACTTCGTGCAACCGCATTTTCGGACGTGATGAAGTGGGGAAACAGTTTCCCCCTCAATGCCGTTGTGGCTTCGGACGGTAAATTCCCCGTTACTTTCGGCCGTTTTGCCCTTATCCCGCAGTACAACGTCCGCTTCATTATTGGTCCGCGACCTCCGGCACTGTATTCCAACATAATCGGTGACGATTTCCAGGGCCGATACATAGAACATCAGATTCCCTTCGTAGGTCTCAATCAGTTGGCGGTGGTCCGCGACCAATTGGCCATCCTGCGCCTGGACCTTCGCTATCGCCTCTTTAAAAACCACTATGTATCCCTGATGGGGAACGCCGGTTACGCCTTCGACGCCTTCAACAAAACCATCGCGGAAGGTGACTGGCTGGGCGGCGTGGGCCTGGGCTATGCCTACCATTCCATCGTGGGTCCCATCAAGGGCACGCTCCACTGGTCCAACGTTACCCATAAAGTAGGCTTCTACCTTTCCATCGGCTATAATTTCTAAGTCGATGGAAACCGCAGCCGTCCTCTCCCGTTTGCAAAAGCAATGCTCCAAGGCGGAATATTGCCGGGCCGATGTGTACCGCAAGGCGCTCAAGGCGCTGGACGGTGACGCGGAGGCCGCCGCCAAAGTGGTAGCCTCGCTGGTAGAGGACCGCTATGTGGACGATGTCCGCTATGCCTCCGCCTTTGCACGGGAAAAAGCCGCGTTGCAGGGCTGGGGACCTGTGAAAATCCGTTTCCAGTTGCGGGCAAAGGGCGTTCCCGAGTCCGCTATTACCGCGGGTCTGGCAGAAGTGGAACCGGCTGCCGCAGCGGACAAGCTGTCGCGAGTGCTGGCCACCAAGGCCCGCACCCTGGAAGGGGATCCGCAGCGACGCCTTAAACTGTTGAAATTCGGCCTCTCCCGCGGTTACGAATACGATGCCGTGGAGGCCGCCCTAAAAGAGATTTTATGAAACCTTGCCTTTTCGTCGCCGCCTTGCTGGCCGTTTTTACGGCCCAGGCCCAGCGCTACACCAATCCCGTTCTTCACCTGGACTACTCAGACCCGGACGTGTGCCGGGTAGGGGACCGTTACTACATGACGGCCTCGTCCTTCAACTGTTTTCCGGGATTGCCTATTCTGGAGTCGGAGGACTTGGTGCACTGGGAACTGACGGGCTCCGCGCTGTGGGATTATGACCCGGCTTTCCGCCAGGGAGTGGAGCATGGCAACGGTGTGTGGGCGCCGGCTATCCGCTATCACGACGGCTGGTTCTACATTTATGTGGGCGACCCGGACCGGGGCATCTTCATGGTCCGCAGCCAGAACCCGCGCGGACGCTGGTCGGAGCCGGTTTGGGTGGTACGGGAGAAAGGCTTTATCGACCCGTGCCCGTTCTGGGATACCGATGGGAGGGCGTATTTGTCGCATGGTTGCGCAGGGTCACGCGCCACGCACAAAAGCGTAGTGTTTGTAGCACCGCTTTCTGTCGATGGAACCCGTCTGGAAGGCCCTTCACGCATTGTTTTCGACGGTCATCTCACGCAGCCCACCATCGAGGGAACCAAGTTTTATAAAAGAGGGGAGTGGTATTATATTTTTGCCCCGGCCGGTGGCGTGGCTACCGGTTGGCAAACCGTATTGCGTTCCGCCAGTCCGTGGGGCCCGTGGGAAGAACGCATCGTGATGGCCTGGGCGCCGGGAACGGTGAACGGCCCGCACCAGGGTGCCTGGGTAACGGCCCCGGACGGCTCCGACTGGTTCCTGCATTTCCAGGACAAGGGCGCTTATGGCCGCATTTTACACCTGCAGCCCATGGCATGGCAGGCGGACGGCTGGCCGCTCATCGGCGAGGACCCGGACGGGGATGGTGTCGGGCAGCCGGTGAAGACATGGGAGATTCCTCCGCTCCCTCCGGTCGGTCGGAATGACAAAACCCTTGTCGGTCGGAATGACAAAACCCTTGTCGGTCGGAACGACAGGAGCCCTTCTGTCATTTCGAGCGGAGCCGAAGGCGGAGTCGAGAAATCTCCTTACGGTCTGCCCCTGGAGTGGCAATATCCCACCATCCCGTCTCCCTACTGGCATTTTACGCTGCCGGACGGTGGCATCCGGCTGTATTCGGTGGTTCAAAAAGATCCCGACGCCAATCTGTGGAACTGTCCCAACCTGCTGCTGCAGAAATACCCCGCAGAGCAGTTCACCGTTACAGCCCGGCTCAGTTTCATGCCCAATCCCGCACTGAAGGGGGAGCAGGCCGGCTTCCTGGTGCAAGGGGACGATTATGCCGGCCTTCGCCTGACGGACACTCCGGACGGTGCCCAACTGGACTACGTCTCCTGCCTGAATGCCCCCAAGGGAGCGGCGGAGCAAATTACTCCGCTGACCGTGTTGCCGTATACGCTCCAGGAACCGGATTTTCCCCATGCTTCCGGGAATGTACCGCCGGTTAAGTATTCCACCTTCCGGGAAACGGAAATATGGGTCAGACTCAGCGTGAAACCG
>JBGUPS010000020.1:0-11645 GCA_045130395.1 Candidatus Cryptobacteroides sp. | reverse complement strand
CATGAGCGGGCTGTCCAGCGGAAGCGGTTCCTTTACATAAACGTCCAGCGCCGCACCGGCAATAAGTCCCTCTTCAATGGCGCAGGCCAGGTCCGCTTCAACAGCAATGCCTCCCCTGCCCGTGTTCACCAAAATGGCCGTAGGCTTCATCTGGGCCAGTTCCTTGTAGCCGATCAGCCCCGCCGTACGTTCGTTGTACGGGGCGTGGATGGAGATGACATCGGACCGTTCCAGCAATTCCTCCAGTCCGACGCAAGGATAGTCCTTGCAGTGGCCGGTGCCTGAAGTGGAATAATAGATAACGTCCATGCCAAAGGCCTTGCCGATAGAAGCTACCTTTTGGCCGATAGCGCCCATGCCCACGATGCCCAGCGTTTTGCCGGCAATCTCCGTGAACGGGTGGGCGAAGTCTACATGGACCCCATTCTTGCTATAGGCACCGCTGTGCACAAATTCTTGATAATGGAAGGCGCGGGTGGTCAGGTTCAGGATGTGCATCCAGGTGATCTGGGCCACGGAGTCCGTGGAGTAGGCCGCCACATTGCGCACGGCAATCCCCCGTTCCTCGCACAGTTTAACGTCGATATTGTTAATGCCAGTTCCGGCCTCGCACACCAGTTTGAGCTTGGGTGCGGCATCCAGAAATTCCTTGTTTACGATGACTTTGTTCAGGCAGGCGACATCGGCATCCTTTACCCGTACGAGGGCCTCTTCGCGCGAGGAATTAGGATAACATTCCAGTTCACCCAGGGCGGCCATTTCCTCCAGGGAGGTATCGCCCATAGTGATGGCATCTAAAAATACAATCTTCATATACTTAAGGGGTTGGCCCGACTTGATGGGCATCTTCGTACAAATTTAATAGATTTTTCGTATATTTGACACGTTATATGGCAAAGGCAGCAGAAATACTTGCGCGCATCGATGAAAAAGCGCCCTATGCAATGGTCATCGAGGCCAGTGTCCGGGACTATTGTGTCCTGGCGTTGCAGTTCCTCAAAGGCCAGGCGCAGCCGCAGCAGTATTTCCAGAGCACCCTGCCCGCTCCCCTTCCCATGCTGGATGCAGAAGCATCGGCCCAAAAACATGCGGCGGAACGCTATTGCGTGCAGCTCTACAAGCCCTCCAGCGAGGCTTTATTGGCCGATGCCATCGCGGACCTTGCCTTTGCGCAGTCCCAGCGCCTTACCCTTGCGGAGCCGGCATCGCCCCAGGCGGATGATCGCGAGCGCGCGTGCGTTTATATTACAGCTGTCTACACGCTGTTTGCGCTCACGCTGCATAACCGGACAGACTTTGCCGTCCTTTTCCTGCAAGCCTGGGCCAACTTTAACGAATTTGCCAGCGCCCGCACAGTGCGCATGCACTACGACAGGAGCTGGCAAAGCCGATATAATCCTTTGTTTTATCCGTTGGGTTAAGCACCCAAGCGGACTTCCAGACGCTTGCGGATTTCCTGGAGGAACTGCAGGGAGGTGAGGCCCTTAGGGGTAATACCCTCGGAGAGGTTCACCAGGTCCTTGGTCTCGAGGCCTTCATTCAGCGTGTCGAAGCAGGCCTGTTCCAGTTGGTTGGCGTAGTTCACCAGTTCAGGCAGCTTGTCCAGTTCGCCTCTCTTGCGGAAAGCGCCGCTCCAGGCAAAGATGGTTGCCATAGGGTTGGTAGAAGTCTCTTCGCCCTTCAGATACTTGTAATAGTGACGGGTAACGGTGCCGTGAGCGGCCTCGTACTCGTACTTGCCGTCCGGGCTCACCAGCACGGAAGTCATCATGGCCAGGGAACCGAAAGCGGTGGAGACCATGTCGGACATCACGTCGCCGTCGTAGTTCTTGCAGGCCCAGATGAAGCCGCCTTCGGAACGCATGACGCGGGCTACGGCATCGTCAATGAGGGTGTAGAAGTACTCGATGCCGGCGGCCTCGAACTGCTCCTTGTACTGTTTCTCGTAGATTTCCTCGAAGATGGCCTTGAAGCGGCCGTCGTACTTCTTGGAGATGGTGTCCTTGGTGGCAAACCAAAGGTTTTCCTTCACGTCCAGGGCGTACTTGAAGCAGCTGTGGGCGAAGCTGGCGATGGATTTGTCCGTGTTGTGCATGCCTTCGATGACACCGGGGCCGGCGAACTCGTGGATCACTTCCTCGATGCGCTGTCCGGAGACACCTTCGAACACCAGTTTGGCCACACCGGGCTCGGTGGTCTGGATTTCTACGTCACGATACACGTCGCCATAGGCATGACGGGCAATGGTGATGGGCTTTTTCCAGAACTTGACGGCCGGATGGATGGAAGGGATGGTGATGGGTGTGCGGAACACGGTGCCGTCCAGCATGGCGCGGATGGTGCCGTTGGGGCTCTTCCACATCTGGTGCAGGTTGTACTCGCTCATGCGCTGCACGTTAGGAGTGATGGTAGCGCACTTGACGGCCACGCCATATTTCTTGGTGGCATTGGCGGAGTCGATGGTCACCTGGTCGGAAGTCTTGTCGCGGTACGGCAGACCCAGGTCATAGTACTCGGTCTTCAGGTCCACGAAGGGCAGGATGAGCTCATCCTTGATCATTTTCCACAGGATTCTGGTCATTTCGTCGCCGTCCATCTCGACCAGCGGCGTTTTCATTTTGATTTTTTCCATAATTTATTTCCTATTCTTATAGTAATTCATCAGGCAGCCGTCGGCGAGAATTTGGCGCTCGTCGGCGGTGAGGTTCTGGAAGAAGAGGTGGATGGGCTTTACGCCGGCCTTGGTAATTACCTGGGCGTCAATCTCTTCGGCGCCATTCAGGATAGCCTTGCGGATGCCGGGCACAAAGACATAGTCCCCTACCTCATATTCAAACGGCGTGTCCGGGCCGATGGTAAACGGCACGATACCCCAGTTGATGCAGTTGGAACGATAGCGCTTGGTGGCGTACTCGTAGCAGATGTTGGCGTCGCCGCCCAGCACCTTCTGGCAGGAAGCAGCCTGCTCACGGGCGGAACCGTCACCGGGCTTGTTGGCAAAGACGCAGGAACCGAAGGAGGTGTCCTGTGCCGATGCACCCACGGCCTTGAGCGCTGCGGCGATTTCCGGCGTCACCTTGCCCTCGCGGCGGGCCAGGTCATCGGCCTGGATGCGTTTGCTGCGACCTACGTACTCGGGTACGCGGCGGCTCAGGGCGAATTCACTGAGTTTCAGCGGGTTGGAACGATAGCTGGAGGTTTCTCCGGACGGGATGAGCTCGTCGGTGGTGGTTACCGGATCGTGGATGACGGCGGCCAGTTCCACCAGCATGTTCTCCTGCATGGGATACATGGTAGGCCAGTCCTTGATGTTGGGACCGTAGCGCAGCTCCTCGCTCAAATCGGCCTTGCCATATCCGTTGTACACGCGTTTTTCGTAAATGCGGCCGTCGAAGCTGTAAGGCTTGTGCGTGTCGTTGTAGTCGATGTCCGTTGCGGCGGTGATGACACCTCCGTTGGCTGCGGTGGCGGCGATGGAACGGGCGTCCATCAGGGCTACCATGGAAATCTGGCCCTGACCGGGCTTGGAACCTTCACGGTTGGGGAAGTTGCGGGTGGTGTGGCGGATGGACAGGCCGTTGTTGGAGGGCACGTCGCCGGCGCCGAAGCACGGGCCGCAGAAGGCGGGTTTGATGACCACGCCGGCCTCCAGGAGTTCCTCGGCAATGTGATTGCGCGTGGTGGCCAGGTACACGGGCGTACTCTGCGGGTAGGCGCTCATCGTAAAGTAATCGTTGCCGATGGACTTGCCTTTCAGGATGGTGGCGGCCTCGCTCAGGTTGTCATAGGTGCCGCCGGAGCAGCCGGCGATGATGCCTTGATCGGCATAAACCTTACCGTCCTTGATCTTGGAGAGCAGGTCCGGATGCACTTTGTCGCCAAAACGCTTTTTGGTGTCTTCCTCGATGGCCTTGAGCACCTTTTCCGGATTGGCCTGGAGCTCGTGGATGCTCACGGCGTTGGACGGATGGTACGGCAGGGCGATCATGCTCTCCTGCGTGCTCAGGTCGATTTTAATCATGGCGTCGTAATAGGCCACCTTGCCCGGCTTCAGCTCTTTGAAGGCCTCCGGACGGTTGTGCATCTGGAAGTAGTCCTTCACCTCGTCGTCGGTGATCCAGATGGAGGAGAGGCAGGTGGTTTCGGTGGTCATGACATCGACACCATTACGGAAGTCGATGGGCAGTTCCTTGACGCCGGGGCCGGCAAATTCCAGCACTTTGTTCTTGACGAAGCCGCTTTCGAAGGTGGCTTTTACCAGGCTGATGGCTACGTCGTGCGGGCCGATACCACGCTTAGGCTTGCCTTCCAGCCATACCAGCACTACCTCGGGGGCGTTGATGTCCCAGGTGTTCTTGAGGAGCTGTTTTACCAGTTCACCGCCGCCTTCACCGACGCCCATGTTGCCCAGGGAGCCGTAGCGGGTGTGGGAGTCCGAGCCCAGGATCATGTTGCCGCAGGCGGTGAGGGCCTCGCGGGCATACTGGTGGATAACCGCCTGGTTGGCAGGCACATAGATACCGCCGTACTTTTTGGCTGCACTGAGGCCGAACACGTGGTCGTCCTCGTTGATGGTGCCGCCCACTGCGCACAGGGAGTTGTGGCAGTTGGTCATGGCATACGGCAGCGGGAATTTCTCCAGGCCGCTGGCGCGGGCTGTCTGGATGATGCCGACGTAAGTGATGTCATGGGAAACCATGGCATCAAAGCGGATGCGAAGTTTGTTGCCTTTGGAGCCGTTCACGTCGTGTGCGCGAAGGATCTGATAGGCAATGGTGTTCTCCCGGGCCTCGTCCGGGGTAGCTCCGGCCTGCTGGGCAATGGTTTTGCCGTCCAGCAGGTAAACACCATGATTGATGAGTTCTACCATAATAGTTATCAGTTTGTTAATGAGTCAATGAATATAGTAAGGGCGAGCATGTCGGCCGCCCCGCCGGGAGAAATGCCCTCTGCGGCGTATGCTTCGCAGAGATGCCCGGTCAAGCCGGGCATGACGGGTTGGGCGGAGGCCCGGATGCCGTCATGGCCGACCTGATCGGCCATCTCCAGCAGGGCTGCGGCCTCCTGCTTCACCTCCTGTGCCCTTTCATAGCCCACGCGATGAATGACGCAAGTATCGTCCAGGGTGGACATGATGCGGAGCAGCGTCCGTAAGGCGTCTTGCGAGCGCCTGTAGTACGGCAGCCAATCGGCCCAAAGGGCTTTGTAGCCCTCCAGCGCCATTTCGCGCGCGCCCTTGACGCCATATTGCTTAGCGGCCTGCGCGCCGTGGGAGAGCTTGGCCAGGCCGGCACCATCGGCCGTGAAATGTAATTCGCTATCTGTCAATTGGTTACACAAAATCGTCCGTGCGATTTGTACCAGAGCATTTTGCATAACCTCCTCTGACACAGACACTTCCATCCCACGGGCATTGAGGGCCAGACCCAGGGCGAAGATAGCGCCGCGGTGGGTGTTCACCCCACCCGTGGCTTTTTTCATGGCTTTTTCCGCTTCGATGCCAATCATCTGCAGAAGCGGAGGCACACTGGCCTTGGCCATGCGGCTCCAATAAGGCCGGAGCGCCGCAATGGCCTTAAGCATGAGTGCGTAATCCATATCCTTGTGAGCGCCACAACTGTCGGGTCCCACCAGACCGGGTTTCATGGGTGTATCCAGTTCCAGACGCAGGGCACGTTCCGCCAGCGCCGCCATAAGGTACGGCCGTGTGGTCTCCGGGCACAATGCCGCCGCACGGGCGTAACTCCCCTCCTCCAACGCCGCCCGCACCGCCGATGCGGAGACGGGATGCCCGGTCGGGGCCGGGCATGACGTGGTGCCGTCACCCCCGACCTGATCGGGGGTCTCCAGGCGAGGAATTTCCACCACTTTTATCGGCAGAAGTTCCCGCATGAGAGCATTGTATCGGGACGTGAGCGGATCCAGCGGCTCGCTGCCTACAAAGCGGACGGTAGCCCCCAATGCCGGCGCAATATGCCGTGCAAAAAGGTCCAGATCCAGCCGCATTTGCGTCTCAGCAGCCTCCGATAAATCCTTTAAGAAATACGTAGGAAAAGTAGCCGCCGATATCTGATAATCCGATCCCTCCAGAACGAGTACTTTTGACGTCAAAAAATTATTTTTCGCAAGGCTTTGCGAAAAACCAATTTTTTGCCGCAACGGGCTGTTTATTTGGCTTGTATCTTCAGAAGAAAATTGGTTTTTTGAGCTACTGCACCCTGGCGTTTTATTTTCAGAAGAAAATTGGTTTTTTGAGCTACTGCACAAAAAATAATTTTCTTCTGAAACGGTACAGACGGCTGCTTTAATCATGGCCAGACGCTCTGTGTAGGGGAATTGCGACAGGTCTTCTTTCACAGGAATTACCACCAGGCGATCCACTTGCGCAGCGGCCTGCTGTAGCAGATATAGATGCCCCAGGGTGAACGGATTGGCATTCATGACCACAACGCCGGTGGTTTGATCCCCGGTCAGGGCCGGGAATGACGCAAGATACTCCTCCAGTCCCCTGCCGTTTTCCATGAGAATGGCCAACGGTGCACGGGCAATTACATGGAACCCCAGGCTGGCAAAAACAGCCTCGTTCTCCGGCTTGGTGAACACCTTGAGATTCCCTGCCCCATGCTGGGAAAGGATATGGGACACCAGTGGCGCCACAAGACCCTCCGACCGGGCTTCCGCTGCCACGGCTACACACTTGATCACATCCCCGGCCAGGCCCGCGCCCGCGAGAATGTCTCCGTCTGTATTTTGCAGGGTATAATACACATCTAAAGTTTCCATCCGAAGGCCGTTTGCCCGGAGGAAACCTTCCACCTTGTTGCGGAAGAAAGGAGACTGCAAAGGCATCTCCTGTATGTGGTTACATGCGTATGGTTCCATTATCCCACAGGCTTCCCAATACTCCCGGTTTGACCTGTAAAACAATTACAACGCGAATGTACGGATTTATAAGAGAATTTACAAGGATTTGTTTTGGATTTTAAGCAAAATCCGCCACCATCTGCTCGACCTTGCAGAGCAGTTCCTCTAAAGTGTGCGTATGGGCCCGCATGCAGTACCTCGCAGGCTGGTCGCATAGGAGGCACGGGCGCGGCGGAAGGCCCAGCGTGGCACGGTCCATGAGATGCCCGGTCTGGCCGGGCATGACGTCCGGACTCAGCACGTCGATGTCCATCAATCGACCCAAAGGATGCTTGTCCTCTATCTCACAGGTGGTCTTTTTCACCAACATAGCCGGCAGCGGGACCAGCAAATAAGCCTCATAGCCGGTTTCCAGATCCCGCACCTGCGCATGATGCAACACGCTGCCGAACTTGTCCAGCAGGGCGGCCATACCGGCGCCACCGACAATCAGGGTCGATGCGGAGCGTTTTACGGGGCCGGGAAATTGTACGGTCAGGCAGATAAGCGTATGCCCCGGCCAGGCTGCCAGCAAATCCCGCTGGTGCTGTGCCCGGGCGTCCCGGCTCGCAAGAAGCTGTTCCAGTGTAATCATTCGGGAAGGACCATCTTGGCAGCCACCGTGCCTTTTCCCAGCTTGACTTCCAGGCCACGGAAAAGACGTTCCGGCTGGGGCGAAATCCAGATGTCGATTACATCGCCGGCGTGGTTTTCCATCAGTCCCCTGCCCAGCATCTTAACCTGGTAGTGATAGGCGCCTTCTCCCGGCCAATAGGCGTAATCTTCCCCCAGATAGCGAAGTTCCGAAGGAACACTTTCCGTAACCATGATAAGGTTCGCGCGCATGGGTTCCCCCTGCAGATCCGCGGGGTCAATACTGCGAAGGAAGAACACGAAAGAAGCAATGTCCATGGTGGGAAGATCACCCGTTGCGTAAACCTGCCGGACAGGCTCAGGAAAGCCTTCTGTCTGCAGCACAGATTCCACTTCGTTCTCCTTGTAAAAGAACTCCAGGTGCCGTTCCTTGCCCTTTTTTCGGTGCGGGAACGAGTAGTAGAACGTGTGGCTATCGTCCTTGGAAAGGAAAAGGTTCACCTTGTACTCGTTGAGCAGGAAAAGTTTGAATACGTTGGCGGCGCGAATGGTGAAATTGGCGAAATAGGCCGGCATCTCCTGCCAGGTGGCATCTTCCATCGTAAGGGTGGCTGTAGCCATTTTGGCATGGATGCCGCCGTAGTTATAACGCACGTCGTAATGGGACTCCCCCTTTGCCGATTCCGGCAGCCCTTTCCGCACCGGCATAGCCGCCATCAGCGGAAGCAAGGCAAGTATAAGTACTGCTGATTTCTTCATCGTTCTAATAAACGCGTCGTCCTCACGCTACAGTTTCCTCTTGTAGATGCCTTCCACGGAGATGTTTCCCCAAGAAGGAAGCGTAGAGTCGATGATGTCGGCGTCGATGGTGCGGGCTTTGCCCAACATCACGTCCTGCTCCAGGAAATTCTTTTCCACCTCCCAGAGCACATTCATGTAACCGGCGACATCGTGGGTGCGGCCGATATAACGGAAGATGAGGTGGTGATAGCCTTTTTTGTCGAATTGTTCGTCAAAGAAGGCGCTCCCCCAGATGCCACGGTTAAAACGTTCGTATTTTTCATACGCGACGGCCTGGTCGGCAGTGCCATGGAAAAAGGCGATAGGACAAGGCTGGGCCTGGAAGACCGGCTTTCCGCTGGTGGAAATTACGCCACCGGCAAAGGACATCACGCCCTTGAAATTGAAGCCTTCCGGCAGTTCCGGAGCGTCTCCGTTCACAATATGGTATTCCGTTGCTACGGAAATGATGGCCCCTGCCGATGAACCGGACAGCACCAGGTTGTTGACATCGACACCTACATTATTCTGTGCAAGGTAATTCACTGCAGCACAGACGTCTTCTACGCCCATTTCCTGCGAGAGGAGGAATTGGTCCGATGCCTTTTTGGCTCCGGACAGGCCCTTCCCCATCTTATACCCTTTCATGCCCAGCCGATAGTCGATGGCCACTACACCGTACCCTTCCTTGGTAAGGTGTTCAAACCATGCTTTATAGAACTCATGATCGCGATTTCCACCGACGAAACCACCGCCGAACACAAACATGATGGTGGGTTTCTGATGGCCCTCGAAGGTTGTGCAGGAACTGTCTGCCGGCTGATACACATCCAGATACAGGTTCAGCGTATCGCGCGTGGCATATTGATACGTCTTTTGTGCCAGCATGGGGACGGCCAGCAACAGGAGAGCAATAAATGTTAAGATCTTTTTCATTTCGCAAATATACAATAATTCTAAAAAAGCCCGGCATCAACCGGGCTTTTCATCATCGGATATTGTAAATCTTATCCAGCACAGAGCCGTCTCGGTTCATGACTACGCCCACCACTTTGTCTCCAAACGGGAGCGGATCCGGTGTGCCGATAATAGAAGTGGCTTTGGCAGCCAGGTCCTTGATATCGACCAGCTTAAGACCGGCGGCCTTGAGTTTTTCCGCTATTTCCGGACGGGCCGGATTTACGGCGATGCCGTACTCGGTGACCACTACGTCCACAGACTTGCCGGGCGTAATCAAAGTGGTAACCTTGGGCACTACGCAAGGGATGCGACCACGGAGCAACGGGCATACGATGATGCTCAGGGCGCTGTCGGCAGCCGTATCCTGGTGACCGCCGATGGCACCACGGATGATACCGTCAGAGCCCACCAGTACGTTCACGTTGAACTGCGTATCCACCTCCAAGGCGCTCAGAATCACGATATCCAGCGCATGCGTGGCAGAGCCCAGGTGCTCACCGGAAGCATACTCCACGGCAGACACTTCCACGTGGGAAGGATCTTTGGCAATAGATTCCGCCGCCACCTTGTCGAAGGACTGCACGTCGATGAGTTTGCCGATAAGGCCTTCCTCATGCAGTTTCACCATGTGTGCGGTGATGCCGCCCAGGGCGAAGGATGCCTTGATTCCCCGGTTCAGCATTTCCTCGCGGATGTACTTTACAACCGCCAGCGAGGCACCGCCGGTACCGGTCTGGATGCTGAAGCCATCCTGGAAGTAACCGGAGTTAATCACCACTTTTGCAGCCTGTTTTGCCAGCAGGATATCCCGCGGGTTCTTGGAGTCGCGGATGGCACCGGCGGAGATTTTGGAGCTGTCTCCCACGCTGTCTACGACCACTACGGACTCAACATCGGCGCCACGGATGCCTGCGGGCAGGTTGGGATAAGGCACCAGGTCATCCGTCACCACCACCACATGCTTGGCGTAGCGGGCATCCGGAAGGGCGTAACCCAATGAACCGCAAATGCTCTTGGCATTCTCCGAACGCGGGACGCCGCAAGCATTGCCAAGCTCATCACAGGCCGATGCGCCCAGGAAGGCGACATCAATCTTGACTTCACCGTTGGCGATGGAACTGCCGCGGCCGCCGTGCGAGCGAAACACGACCGGTTCCTTGAGGAGGCCGTGCGAGATGGCATCGGCCAGTTCTCCACGCAGACCGGAAGTGGAAATGCCGGTGATGACGCCGTTCTTGATGTGCTCGATGAGCGGTTTATGCACGTCCGAGAGGGACGATGCCGCCAGCTTCAAGTCCTTGAAACCCATGGCAGCCAACTGGTCCACGACCAGATTCACCACTTTGTCTCCGCCACGGAAATGGTGGTGGAAACTGATGGTCATGCCATCTTTGAGGCCGGAACGCTTGATAGCCTGCTCCAGCGTTACTACTTTCGAGTTTCTCATAGCACTTCCTCCTTGTCGATAACGCCGGCAGCCACAGCCAGGGCGATGGTACGCTCTGCACGCATCACAACCGGGCGGTCTACCATTTTGCCGTTCAGGGAAATAACGCCGGAACCCTTGGCCTGGGCCTCCTTGATGGCGGCCACCACGGCGCGGGCCTTGGTGATTTCTTTCTCAGTGGGCGTAAACACGCTGTTCACCACCTCGATCTGGCGCGGGTTGATAATGGATTTCCCGTCGAAGCCCAGCGTTTTGATGAGTTCCACTTCCTTGCGGAAGGTTTCCATATCGTCCAGGTTGGAATAGACGGTGTCGAAGCAGGCGATGCCGGCGGCACGCGCAGCCACCACAATTTGCTCGCGAGCCAACAGGAGTTCCGCTCCGCCCGGCGTACGGTTGGTCTTGAGGTTGGCGCTGTAGTCCTCGGCACCCAGGGCGATACCCATCATACGGGGCGATGCAGTGGCGATGGCATAGGCGTTCACGATGCCCAGGGCGCTCTCGATGGCGGCCATGATCTTGGTCTCCCCTACGCGTCCGATTTCCGTTTCCACCTTGAGGATTTCGGCCTCCAGTTCGCGGACTTCGTCGGCCGTTTCCGTTTTGGGCATGCGGATTACGTCCACACCGGCCTTTACCACGGCTTCCACGTCCTTTTTGCCATACGGGGTGTTCAGCGGATTGATGCGCACCACCATTTCCGTATTACCATAGTCGATGGATTTGAGGGCGTTGTGCACCAGCAGGCGCGCAGCGTCTTTCTCAGCCATGGTCACGGAGTCTTCCAGGTCCAGCATAATGCTGTCCGGGCCGTAGATGTGGGCATCGGCCATCATTCCGGGATTGTTGCCCGGAACGAACATCATGGTTCTCCTTAGTCTTTCCATACGTCTTTTCCCGTTGCCCGGACGGCCGCGGCGGTCACGCGTGCCCGGATGGTGCAATCCAGCGCTCCTTTATC
>JBGUPS010000019.1:0-192224 GCA_045130395.1 Candidatus Cryptobacteroides sp. | reverse complement strand
TACACTGATCGTTAACTCTCTATCTTACAGTGAATTATAGTACAATCCTCGTTCAATTTTCGAACGAGGAAAAGTATGTAAGTGGTTGTGGAGCAGGTTGTTAGTTGTCACCGATGGAAATCAGGCTGGTCAATAATATCCTGAGTATCAGATACTTCCTTATAATCCTCGGCTCTTTTTGCGCCGAGGATTATAAGTAAAGTGTTGATTGTCAAGTAGATACCAACCAGGGCGAGCGTGGCCGCCGCACGCAACCAGGTGCGGCGGCTGGGTGGACACGGAACCGCCGCCTTGCAATACGCGGCAAGGCGGCTAGCGGGAACCCTCTCGGGCTCCATTAAAGGGCCCAAGAGGGTTCCGCTTTCCTTCCGGCAACATCCTGGCATTAAAGCACAGCGTGATGCCCTGGAGGGGGCTCAGATGCGGGATGGTGTGCTTTAAGCAGGGTCGCAAAGGGGCGTTAAAGCACGGGGACTGGGCACAGAGCGGGTTCTGGCAAGGGGTGGTGTGCTTTAAGCAGGTGCACAGAGGGGCATTAAAGCGCAGTGTGAGGCTCTGGAGGTGGTTCAGGATGGGATAGGTGTGCTTTAACGGGGCAGAAGGAGAGAAGTGTCAATGGTTGGGGGCTCGTTTGTTAATGGTTGGATTTCGTGGCGCCAACCATTGACAGCGAAAAGGCCTCTGGCGTACCTCTGACCCGTTTTCAATGCAAAAGGTTGGCTGTGTAAAAACCAACCTTTGACAAAAGATTGACCAACCTTTTGCGGGAGATTCCTCGGCTTCGCTCGGAATGACAGGGGGGGGCACCCGGTAGGAGATTCCTCGGCTTCGCTCGGAACGACAAGAGGGCCGGGAGGAATGACAGGGGTCGCTCGCCCTTTGATCTGGTTACAGCGTGAAGCGGAAACCGAAATCGAAGGAGAAAGCAAGGGAATGGGCGGTGTAGAAGGACTCTACACTGCTATTACCTGGAATGTGCCAGCTGATGCCCGGCTGCACGAAGAGGGAACCGTTCCGGAACAGCCGCAGCTGCGCACCGGCACCGGCATTGAGGGACCAGCGCCAGTCCTTAGGGATAAGCCGTTCCGTTTGCTGTGACACCATAACCTCACTGACAAAGGACGTAGTCTTTACGTTCGCTCCCACGGCCGCCTCCAGCATGGGCCCTGCATAGACATACAGTGATAAACGTTTCCATTCCAGCAGGTTGAATTGCAGGTTCAGCGGAACTCCAAGGTAATGCAAATGACGGACGCTCCGGGTTTCTGTGGTACCGGAAACCGTTGTATAATCGGAACGCAGGATGCTGTAGGATAGTCCGGATCCGACACTCCAGCGGGGAGCAAACTCGTAATTGACTCCCAGCGACACACGTATCAGTTGCCGATGCTTGGCCACCGTGCTGCTGGGCCGGTTGCGACTTAGCAGTTGGGGAGAAATGCCCCTGGGGGCAATGGTTAGCGTAGATGCCTGCATGCCAGGGTTGGAAGGCACGCCATACCCCTGCGAAGTGTTGCTTCCGGCCTGGGCCAGCAGCGCTCCGCCGGAAGTGACCGTCAACTGCACCCGTCCGGCCTTCCTGCCTCGTACTTCGGGCTCCTGCGGCCAAATGACCGGCATCTCCGGCGCAGGTTCAGACGTTTCCGGCTGCGGTCGGGGCTCGTGTTGCACCTGAGGCACCTCAGCGTTCACCTCTGGCACATCCGCTTTCACTTCGGACGCTGGGGTCTCCGTGTACAAAACTTGGCTCTCCAGTGAACGAGGGGCCGATTTTTGAGCCTTCGTGAACGAAACCGGCTCCTCCGGTGCAAGGGGAATCATCACCTCAGGGATATCGGCCAGTAGCTCCCGGGGGACGTCCGGAAGCATGGTGGCAGGGACAGAGGCCTCCGGTGCAGGAGCCTTGAGGCTGGGTTTCCACAGGAACACGGCCAACACCACCGCAGCAGCGGCGGCCATGCTGGCAGCCCAGGGCCACCAGACAACTTTAGGGCGGGTAACACCGGCTTGGACTGCGTCCCACAGCCCTTCCGGCGGCGCTTCCTCAAATCCCTCCATCAGAGACGGAAGCTTGTCTGTCCATTGATCACGCATGTTCCTTAATATATGCTTTGATTTTCCGGGCCAGCAGTGCGCGGGCACGGAAATACTGGGAGGCCGACGAGTCCTCCTTGATTCCCAGCAGCGTCGCTATTTCCCGATGGGATTTCTGTTCAAACACAAACAAGTTGAAAACGGTACGATAGCCGTCGGGCAGCTCCTGAATCATGCGCTGCAGCACGGCGGGAGACACCTCCTGAACCGGAACCACTTCTTCCTCCGCCATATCCGGCAGGTCTTCCACGTACTGGAGCCGCCCTTGTTTGCGAAGACTTTGGAGGGCTCCGTTCACCACGATACGGCTTGCCCAGGATTTGAGACTGCCCTCGCCCCGGTATTCGAAACGGTCCACGGCGTCAAACATCTTCAGGAAGGCATCCTGCAGAATGTCCATGACCGCCGATCGGTCCGGGACATAACGGAGTGCCACCGCCGTCAGGTAGCCCGCATACCGGTCGTAAAACGCACGTGCGCTTGCGGGTTCCTTGCGGCGGAGCGCTTCCAGCAGCTCCTGCTCCGTCAGTTCACTGCCGACTCCTGAAAAGGAAGCTTTTGCTAACCATTTGGCCGGCACCGTTTTTCCATTTTAAAGTAAGCGCCCGGCCTTCGCTCCCCGTAGCGGGAAGACTGGCCAGGTCGAAGTATATCAGCGCATCACCCTCTTCCAGGGCGGTGTCTCCGTTATTCAAGTGCACCAGGCGCACTTCGTAAGGGTCTGAAGGATTATCCCCTGTCACCAACTGCAGGGTATGCTGGATACGTCCGTCTCCCCAAAGGGTGGAATAGTGAAGGGTAAGGTAACCGTCCTCCACGCTGGTCATCCAGTCATTTAAAATGTCCACGCCATCCCCTTCTGGGGCTGATACCGAAGTCACCACACCTTCCTGCAGATAATCCATCCACTTCAAGGTGCATCGGTTGTTGCCTCTCTGCCATAAAAAGCCGCAGATGATGCGACACTGCCGGGTAAAAGGGTCGGTATAATTCTGTGGGTATAAACGGGTGTCATCGTCCAATTGGAAGAAGATGGCACCGGCAGCATCCTTTTTCACAGTGACGATGGCTGAATACTCCTCCCAAGAGAAAGTGCTGTCTTCGCTGCTCGGCACACGGTCGGGCATGAAGTTTGCGCCTTTGCTGCAGCCCGTCAGCAGGCAGGCTGTTAAAATGGCTATGATTCCTATAGTTCGATTCATGGCTAATACTATAATCCCGCGCGCGGGAAACCTTGCACGAAAGTAGAGCATTTTTTGCAAAAAACCGTGCAAGATTCTCTCAAAAAAGAATTATCCATACGGAAACATAAATATTGAGACATGAAATACACTTGGTTCTTTCTTTTGGCCGCCGCCTTGTGCTCCTTGTCCTGCACCAAAGGAGCTAGCAGATATTCTTACATCCCCGGCAATGTAAACGAGGCAATGGCGGACATGTCCGGCGGCGCTGAGTCTCCCGATCCTTCTTCTTCCGGAGACCAGTTTGACCAACTGTCGGAGAATCCTTTCGTGTACACGGCTGAAAACGCAATTTCCACCTTCTCCGTGGATGCCGATGGTGCTTCCTACGCCTATATGCGCCGCTGCGTGCAGGTAGATATGATTGTACCGTCCTATTCCGTACGAATCGAAGAGTACCTCAACTACTTTACCTTCGATTATCCGGAGCCGACAGGCGAGGAAACCCTGGGCATCAATGCCGAAATCGGCCCCTGCCCCTGGGCGCCCTCACACAAGCTCCTGCGCCTGGGCCTCAAAGGTAAATCCCTAAAGGAAAGCGAGATTCCAGCCGCTAACTACATCTTCCTCATCGACTCGTCCGGCTCCATGAACGGGGATGATCGACTGGAACTGGTAAAAACCGGCCTGTGCAGTATGGTGGATTACATGCGCCCGGAGGACCGTATCGCCATCATCACTTACTCCGGTTCCGTAAGCAAACTCCTGGAATCCACCCTTATCTCCGAGGGGGCTGAGGTCATCAAGAATGTCATTCGCAGCCTGAAGGCAAGCGGCAGCACCGCGGGCGGGGAGGCGATGAAGATGGCTTACGAGGAAGCATCGGCCCATTATATCACCGGCGGCAACAACCGCATCATCATGTGCACCGACGGCGACTTCAACGTGGGCGTCTCCTCCACCGAGGAACTGGTGCAAATGGTGGAGAGCTATCAAGACAAGGGTATCTACCTGAGCATCATGGGCTTCGGCATGGGCAACTTCCAGGACAGCCGGATGGAGAACCTGTCCAACCACGGCAACGGTACCTATACTTATATCGACAGTGAGGAAGAGATGATGAAGGTGTTCGTGAACGAGCGCAGCCATTTCTGGGCCGTGGCCAATGACACCAAGTGCCAGGTGCGCTTTAACCCGGCAGTAGTAAGCCAGTACCGCCTCCTCGGCTATGAAAACCGCCTGATGACGACCGAAGAATTCGACGACAACAAGAAGGACGCCGGAGAGATTGGCGCCGGACAGACCGTGACGGCTTTGTATGAAATCGTTTACAAGGATGTTCAGCCGGAAGGTGAGGCTCCCGTGGCCGCTACTTTCGAAACCCGCTACAAGATTTCTCTCAAGGATCCCGAGAGCCGCTCTTTGACTCTTGAGCTGAAATGGCCCGGGGTCGATGCCGCCTCCCAGAACCTGAACTTCGCCGCCGGCGTTGCCGCCTACGCCATGGTCCTGCGGGACTCTGAATACAAGGGAGACGCAACACTTTCCATGGCCCGTGAACTGGTGAACGGGGCCCTGTCCTTTGATCCGGGCGACTTCCGCGCCCAGCTAGTGGAACTGATGGATAAACAGATTAAGGCCAATCCTTAATGAGGAGATTCCTCGGCTACGCTCGGAATGACACCGCCCCTACCGGGCATCGAAGGCCCAGATGATGGCTTCTTCGAAGACTTCGCCGGGGCGGAGGACGGTGGAGGGGAAGTCCGGGCGATTGGGAGAGTCCGGGCAGTGCTGGCACTCAATGGCCACGGCGTCGTAATCCTGGTATGCGCGGGTCTTGCCGCTGGGGCAGCCTGCCAGCCAGTTGCCGGTGTACACCTGCACGGCGGGCTGGGTGGAGAGCACTTCCATGTGACGGCCGGAAACGGCACCCCACAGTTCTGCTGCAGTGGTTAACTGGCCGGGCATGGCACCATCGACCAGAAAACAATTATCGTAGCCCTTGCCGTATTTAAGCGCGGGGAAATCGGCCTGGATATCCTGGCCGATCTCTTTTGCCTCCACAAAGTCCATGGGCGTACCTGCCACGTCTTGCGGCTCACCGACGGGGATGAGCGTATCGTCCGTGGGCAGCCACTGGGAGGCGTTGAGTTCCAGTTTGTGCTTGAGCACGCTGCCGGAGGCCTCTCCGTCCAGGTTCACGTACACATGGTTGGTGAGGTTCACCACGGTGGGCTTATCGGTCTCCGCGGTCATCACCAGCTTGAGGGAGTTGTCCTCGCCCCAGCTGTAATGGGCCACCACCTTCAGATTGCCGGGGAAGCCGGCCTCGCCATCGACCGAAAAATACATGAATTCGACGGCATCGTCCTTAATGCGGCTCTCCCAAACCTGGTTCTGGAAGCCTTGCGGGCCGCCGTGCAGGTGGTTGGGGCCGTTGTTGATGGGCAGCGTATATTCCACACCGTCCAGCGTGAATTTTCCCTTGGCGATGCGGTTGGCGAAGCGTCCGGGGATTTTACCGGAGCAAGGGCCGTCGCCAATATAATCGACAGCATTTTTATAGCCCATCACGACGTCTTCCAGCTTGCCATTGCGGTCCGGCACCACCACACTGACGATGGCCGCACCGAAGTTTGCCAGCTGCACATAAGCGCCGGATGCATTTTTCAAGGTGTACAGGAAGATTTCTTTCCCGTCGGGCGAAGTACCCCATAACTCTTTGGTAATCATATTCTTTTCCGATAAATTACAAACTCAAACTGGTAGCCGGTTTCCGGGTCCGTGAAGGTTTCCGAGGTGCTTTCGCGCTCCCAGATTTCCGGGTCGATGGCAGGGAAAAAGACGTCCGCCTCCGGAACAGCCGCGTGCACATGGGTGATGTACAGCAGGTCCATGTCCGGCATGGCGGCCTTGTACACGGACGCGCCGCCCATGATGAAGCACTTCTCCGCCCCAGTAGCCTCCGCAGCCGCATACGCCTCCTCGAAGGAATACACGCAGGTGGCCTCAGGAATAGGGTCTCCGCCCAGGTTCAGGACGATGTTCTTGCGCCCCGGCAGCGGTCGCAGCGGCAAGGAAAAGTACGTGGTGCGCCCCATAATCACGGGAAAGCCCCTGGTGGTGCGCTTGAAATATTGCAAATCGGCGGAAATGTGCCACGGCAGGGCTCCCTTCACGCCAATTTCATGGTTTTGGCCGATGGCCACGATTAAACACTTTTGCATAGGCTAATTGTCATATCTTACACGGCCACCGGGGCCTTGATGGCCGGCCACGGGTCGTACCCTTCCAGGGTGAAGTCCTCGTACTTGAAGTCAAAGACCGACTTGACCTCCGGGTTCAGGCGCATGACGGGCAGTTTCCGCGGCGTACGGGACAGTTGCAGGGCCACTTGCTCGAAGTGGTTCTTGTAAATGTGCGTGTCACCCGTTGTATGAATGAACTCCCCGGGCTGCAGGCCGCACTCCTGGGCAATCATGAGGGTGAGCAGTGCGTAAGAGGCGATGTTGAACGGAACCCCCAGAAAAACGTCTGCGCTGCGCTGGTACAGCTGGCAGGAGAGTTTGCCATCCGCCACATAGAACTGGAACAGGCAGTGGCAGGGCGGCAGGGCCATTTTGTCCACCTCCCCGGGGTTCCAGGCGCTTACCAGCATGCGACGGGAGTCCGGATTGTGCTTGATTTGGTCGATTACCTGGGCCAGCTGGTCGATGCTGCGGCCGTCCGGCGTGGGCCAGGAGCGCCACTGGTGACCATACACGGGCCCCAGCTCCCCGTCCGGATCCGCCCATTCGTCCCAGATGGTGACCCCATGCTCCTGCAGCCAGCGCACGTTGGTGTTGCCGGAAATGAACCACAGAAGCTCATAGATAATGGATTTAAGGTGCACCTTTTTGGTGGTCAATAGCGGAAAACCGTCCGCCAGGTTGAAGCGCATCTGGTAACCGAACACACTCTGGGTGCCCGTTCCGGTGCGGTCCTCTTTCATGGCGCCGTGTTCCCGGATATGTTGCAGGAGGTCTAAGTACTGTCGCATACCACAAAATTACGCAATTATTTTCAAATCCCCAACCGTAGATTCGGAGGGGGATGCGAGCTCTCTCCTGTCATACCGAGCACCCCTCCTGTCATACCGAGCTCCTCTGTCATACCGAGCTCCCCCCCTCTGTCATACCGAGCTCCTCTCCTCTGTCATACCGAGCGGAGCGAGTGTATCTCCCATCCTACAAAAACAAGTTCGAAAGGAACACCACCAGAATACCGATGGGGGCCAGGTAGCGCATGAGGAAGTACACCGCGTTGAAGATGCGCACGTTGCAGGTGCCGCCGTTGGTGAGTTCGTCGCGGACATCGGGCTTGGACATCCACCAGCCCACAAAGAGGGTGAATATCAGGCCTCCCAGCGGCAATAACCAGTTGGAGCAGAGGCCATCCAGCAGGTCGAAGATATTGCGTCCCAGCAACTTAACGTCGGCCAGCGGGCCAAACGACAGCGAGCAAAGAAGTCCCAGCAGCCACACGCCCAGCGACAGCAGCCACGTGGCTCGCCGCCGGTTCATCCCCTTTTGGTCCACCAGGTATGCCACACCCACTTCCAACATGGAAATGGCCGATGTCAGGGCCGCCGCCAGAATGGAAAGGAAGAAGGATATCGACACCAGCGTGCTCACAACGGGCATCCCCTGCGACATTTTGTTGAAGATATACGGCAAGGTCTGGAACACCAGGCCCGGGCCTGAACCGGGTTCAAAACCGGCAGCAAACACCGCCGGCATCACGGCGAAAGCCGCCACGAGGGCAAACACCAGGTCGCTGATGGCCGTTCCCACGCCGGAAACTACCAGATTCTCCTCCTTCTTCACGTACGAAGAATACGTAAGCACGGTGCCGACTCCCAGCGAAAGGGAGAAAAAGGCCTGCCCCAGCGCAGCGGCGTAGGCATCGGCATTCAAGCGGGAAAAATCCGGTTTGAGGAGGTATTTCACGCCCGCCATGGAGCCGGGAAGGGTAAGCGAATACACCACGATGAACAGGATGAGCAACAGCAGCACCGGCATGGCCACCTTGGAGAAACGCTCGATGCCGTTTTTGATGCCTCCAAGGACGATACCTGCCACAATCGCCATAAACAGCGTATGCGAAAGGATGGGCTGCCAGGTGGAAGAAATAAACTGGCCGAAGTAGCCGGTCACCTCCGCCTCTGCCGCACCGCCGGTAAAGTCAAACGACAGCGCCTTGAACAGGTACTGCACGCTCCAACCACCCACCACGGAGTAGTAGCTCAGAATAAGCAGGGGCGACAGGATGGTGAGCAGTCCCGCCCATTTCCAGGCCGTGCCCGGAGCCAGTTTATTCATGGCGCCAAAGGTGTCACTGCCGCTACGACGGCCGATAACGGCTTCGGCAAAAAAGATCGGCAGTGCTACCAGCAGGCTGGCGACGGTATAGACCAGGATAAAAGCGGCACCGCCGTACTCTCCCAGGACGTAGGGAAAACGCCAGATGTTGCCCAACCCCACGGCACTTCCGGCCATGGCGGCGATGACAGCAAACCGGCTGCCGAAATGTTCACGCGGTTTCATAACAGGACGGATGCGATAACCAGCGCCAGAATGCCCAGCGGGGCCACGTAGCGCACGAGGAAGTGAAAGACAGGGAACAACCGGACATTCCTGGCCAGCGTACCCCGGTTGGTGAATTCTGCAAACAGCTTCTTGCGGGGCATCACCCAACCCACCAGGATCACGCAAATCAATGCGCCCATGATCAGCAGGACGTTGGAGGCGAAACTATCGGCAAAGTCAAAAAGCCCGCCGCCAAAGAGTTTGATTCCGGAAAGCGGGCCGAAGGAAAGGCTGCACAACACACCTGCTGCGCCGCATATGAAAAACAGGACGATGCAAGCCTTGGTGCGCGAAAATCCCTTGCTCTCAGTAAGATACGCCACGCCCACCTCGATAAGCGACACGGACGATGTGAGCGCCGCAACCAGAATAGCGGCAAAGAAGAGGATGGCGGCTATGGCGCTGGCAACAGGCATCTGGCCGGCCATGCTGGAGAAGATATACGGCAGCGTGTCGAAAACAAGGCCAGGGCCCGTTCCAGGGGCGATTCCGGCAGCAAAAACGGCCGGAAGGATGGCAAAGCCGGCGATATAGGCAAACAGCAAGTCGCTCACGGAAGTGCCCACGGCGCTCACCATGAGGTTCTCGTTTTTGCTCACATAGGAAGAGTAGGTGATGATGATGCCCATACCCAGCGAAATGGAATAGAAGGACTGGCCCAGGGCGTTCACAAACGTTTGCACCGTCACCTTCGAGAAGTCCGGATGGGTAAGGTAGTAAATGCCCTCCTTGGCACCCGGCAGCGAGATGGAATACCCGGCAATCACCAGAATGAGCACAAACAGGATAGGGATGGACACTTTGCTGAACCGTTCGATGCCGCTTTTAACGCCAAAAGCCACAATGCCCACCGTCATGGCCAGGAACAGCAAATGGTAAAGTAAAGGCGTCCATGTGCTGGAGATAAACGTGCCGAAAGTGCCTTTCACCAGTTCCGGCGAGGTGGTCGTGAACTCGAGCGTGCATGCCTTCACCAGGAAATCCAGCGACCAGCCGCCCACCACGGAATAGTACGAGACAATCCACAGGGGCGTGAAGACCATCAGCAGGCCGAACCATCGACCCGCACGGCCGGGCACCAGTTGGCCGATCGCCACGCGGCAATTGGCCCCACTACTGCGGCCGATGATGGATTCGGCCAGAAAAATGGGGATGGACAGCAGGAGGACAAAGCCAAAATAAATGAAAATGAAGGCGGCGCCCCCGTTCATACCCACCAGGTATGGGAAGCGCCAGATATTGCCCAGGCCGATAGCCGACCCCGCAAGGGCCAGAATGACCGCCGCCCTACCGCCGAATTTCTCTCTGGAAGCCATACACGTTCGTTTTATAGGACGCAAAGATACGAATTTTCCGGAGAATATGGAGATACACTCGCTTCGCTCGGTATGACAGGAGGGGAAGCTCGGTATGACAGAGGCCTAGCGGAAGAATTGCTCTATCCAGGCGGCGTCTACTTGGGCAAAGCCGGGGGCGGGACGGACGGCGGGGTTGCGCAGGAGGATGCCGCGGGCGTCTTCGTATACGTTGAAGCCTACGTTCACAACCTGCATTTGGCCATCCAGGGGGAAGGCCAGCACCAGTTCATTATCGGCCCCTTCCATGCGGAGGAATTTGAGCGCAGCCGTTGCTGCGGCGGGATTTTTGGCGGCGAGTTCCCGGCGGGTGACCCATTTGCACATTTCCAGGACGGAGTCTTCCAGGCCGGCATCGTGGATGTTCACCTTTTCGATTAGCTCTCCCACATCTTTTACGCGTCGAAGCGTGTAGCCTTCCAGCTCCTTCACGGCCTCTTCTACGGCCTGCGGGGGCTGCTCTTCCCCGGGGAGAAGCCACACCATGAGCTTGGCGTCAGGGTCATGGTACAGCGTCTGGTAACGCGCCAGGTTGCGCTGGCCGCAGTAGGGGCACTCCCACAGGAACAAAGAGCCGTCCTTGACCCGGGCTTTGAGTTCCGGATCAAGGGCGACATTGATACTCTGACGGACGTCGATTTCCGTCGTCTGGTGGCATTTACTGCAGCTTGCGGGCACCATCGCTAATCACAACCTCGTAAACCTTGGGTTCATGGCCGAACTTGGCGGCGAACTGCTCCTTGGCGGCCTTGATGAAGCCATCGTACAGTTCTTCCTTCACCAGGTTGATGGTGCAGCCGCCGAAGCCGCCACCCATCACGCGGGAACCGGTCACATCGTACTTGCGGGCCAGCTTGTTCAGGAAGTCCAGTTCCTCGCAGGAGACTTCGTACAGACGGCTCAGGCCGAAGTGGGTCTGGTACATCATCTCGCCCACCGTCTCGTAATCGTCACGTTCCAGGGCGTCGCAGACGTCCAGCACGCGCTGCACTTCCCCAATTACATATTCTGCGCGGATGAAGTCCTCCTCCGAGATTTTGTCACGGACCTCGTCCAGCCATACGCGCTTGGCATCCGACAGGAAGTCTACGTCCGGATGGTTCTCGCGGATGGCCTTGGCAGCACGCTCGCAGGATTCACGGCGCTTGTTGTAGGCGCTGGAGGCCAGCTCATGTTTTACGCAGGAGTCGATGAGCACCAGCTTGTAACCCTTCGGGTGGAAGGGGAAATATTTGTACTCGCCGGTTTTGCAGTTCAGGCGCATCAGGGCACCCTCCTTGCCAAAGACGGAAGCGAACTGGTCCATGATGCCGCACTTGACACCGCAGTAATTGTGCTCGGTGCTCTGGCCGATCTTGGCCAGCTCGAACTTTTCGATGCCATTGCCGTTGAGCTCGTTGATGGCGAAGGCAAAAACGCTTTCCAGGGCAGCGGAAGAGCTAAGGCCGGCGCCCAGAGGAACGTCTCCGGCGAACACGGCGTCAAAACCGGCCACCTTGCCGCCCCGCTTGATGGTTTCCCGGCAAACGCCGAATACATAGCAAGCCCAGGACTGCTTGGGTTTATCTTCTTCCTTTAGACCAAATTCCACACATTCATTGAAGTCGATGGAGAAGACTCTCACCTTGTCCGTTCCGTTGAGCTTGATCTGGGCCATGATGCCAAAGTTGATGGCGCCCGGGAACACATAACCACCGTTGTAGTCCGTGTGCTCGCCAATGAGGTTGATACGGCCGGAGGACATGAACAGTTCACCGCCCTCTCCAAAGAGTTCCTTGAATTTTGCTTGGATTTTGTTTTTCATATTGGTTGTTGTTTTGTGTGCTTGGTACGTCTTACAAATATACATATTTTTTGAGATTTCTCCACTCGCTCCGCTCGGTCGAAATGACAAAACTTTTCCCTGTCATTCCGAGCGCCCACTTTGTCTTCCGAGTGCCCTCTTTGTCATTCCGAGTGCCCTCTTTGTCATTCCGAGCGTAGCCGAGGAATCTCCAACCAAATAGGACAATGGTCCGATACCCCACCAATATATCTTGGGCCGGAAAACGTGCGAAGCGGCTTGCTCCCGGCGTGGCTGCCATCGGCCGTTTGCAGGAAAGGAATCGTGACGATTTCCATGCCTGCCGTCTGCACCTTCGGGCTCACGAAAAACAGGTCGATCAGCTCCCATGCGCCATCGTACTTGATGGTGCCAAGGCCACACCTGTGCAGCGGCTCCGCCAAATTGCGGAGGGTGGGTTCCAGGCTTTTATAAACCGGATTGGCGGGCGTGTCGTTGAAATCGCCCATCGACACAATTTGTTCTATACCAGCCGCTTGCAGGGAGTCCGCCAGCTGCTTCAGACGCTCGACAGCGATGGCCCGCCTTGCCTCCGACACGCTTGCCCCGCCGTACTTGGAGGGGTGATGGTTCACCAGGAAGGCGATGGGGGTTCCGTCCGGCTGCTCAAACTCCGCCAGCAGGATGTCCCGGGTGCGGAGGATGGTGGAATCGACACCATACAAATGGCAGGGCTTGGCGCGGATACGTTTGAGCCTGGTGGCCCTGTAGAGCAGCGCGACGTCTATCCCGCGGGGATCCGGGGAGTCGAAGTGGATGATTTTGTAGTCCAGTTTGTGGAGAGCTGTGTTGTATAGCAGCCGCTCTAAGGCCCTCCTGTTCTCCACTTCCGCCACACCTATCACGTCCGGGAGGCCGCCCTTCTCCCCTGCCGTCCACAGAATCCCTTTGGCAATAGCCTGACACTTGGTATGGAACTTCTTCCTGCTCCAATGCCGCTCCCCATAACTGGAAAACTCTGCGTCCGACACACTGGTGGAATCGTTCCGATTATCAAAAAAATTCTCCAAATTCCAAAACATCACCCGCAAAGTGTCCCCTCCACCCTGCTCCTCTTGCACCCTCCTTTCCCTCTGCTCTTTCTGTTCTCCAAATACACTATATCCGGACAATTTACCCTGTCCTAACACCAGCACACACAATCCTATGACCACAATCCATCGTTTCATGCCCCAAAGATACAACTTCTCCAAAATACTCCTCCGCAGCGCTGGTTCGTAACACACTAATAATCAACAAACTATAGAAAATCCTCGGCGCAAATAGGACCGAGGATTATTAGGAAAATACTGATTGTCAAGAGGTTAGCGATCAGCCCAGGAAGGAGATCCCTCGGCTACGCTCGGGATGACAGGGGCCAACCGGGGGATGACAGGGAGTCAACCGAGGGATGACAGGGGTGCCAACCGAGGGAGGACAAGAGCAAAGCAAGGGATGACAAACCCTACACGTTAAACAGGAAGTGCATGATGTCGCCGTCCTGGACTACGTAGTCTTTGCCTTCGATGCCCATTTTGCCGGCGGCGCGGACGGCAGCTTCGGTCTTGTAGTGGACGAAGTCCTCGTACTTGATGACCTCGGCCCGGATGAAGCCGCGCTCGAAGTCCGTGTGGATAACACCGGCGGCGCGGGGAGCCTTGTCTCCGGCCTTGATGGTCCAGGCGCGGCACTCATCGGCACCGGCCGTGAAGAAGGTGCGCAGGCCCAGCAGCCTGTACGCGCTCTGAATCAGGCGCACCACACCACTCTCCTGCAGACCCATTTCCTCCAGGAACATCTGGCGGTCCTCGTAGTCCTCAATCTCCGCGATTTCGGCCTCCGTTTTGGCGGCAATCACCAAAATTTGGGCGTTCTCCGCCGCAACGGCAGCCCGGACAGCCTCCACATATGCGTTACCGGTAGCCGCAGAAGCCTCGTCCACATTGCAGACATACAGCACCGGCTTGTTGGTAATCAGGAACAAGTCCTTGGCCATCTGCTCCTCTTCCGCATTCTCCGGAACCACCTCCCGGCAGGAATGTCCCTGCTCCAGAACAGCCTTATAACGCAGCAGCAAAGACAGCAGCTTTTTAGCCTCCTTGTCTCCGCCTGTAGTAGCCATCTTCTCTACCTTCTTAATACGGTTTTCCACCGTCTCCAGGTCCTTGATCTGCAGCTCCGCATCCACCACTTCCTTGTCGCGCACAGGATCCACGGAACCATCGACATGGACGATGTTACCGTCATCGAAGCAACGCAGCACATGCAGGATGGCATCCGTTTCGCGGATGTTGGCCAGGAACTGGTTACCCAGGCCCTCCCCACGGGAAGCACCCTTCACCAAGCCGGCGATATCCACGATTTCCACGGTAGCGGGAATGGTGCGCTTGGGCTGGCAAATTTCCGTGAGCACCTCCAGGCGCTTGTCCGGCACATTGGTAGAACCTACATTAGGGTCGATGGTGCAAAAAGGGAAATTGGCGCTCTGGGCCTTTCCGGAACTCACACAGTTAAACAGGGTGGATTTGCCCACATTAGGCAATCCGACGATACCACATTTTAATGACATAGCGCAAAAGAAAAAAGCCCGGTCACAAAGGCCGGGCATAACGTAAAAACGCCCGGTCAGGGGCCGGGCGTAAACCTACTAATAGAAACGGGCGCGGTTGTCGTCCACGTTCTTCTCGCTCATGAGCGAGGTGAGCATCTGGGTGTGATAGGCATCCATACGGGCCTGGGCGCTCTTGGCGTCATCCTCCGTGTAGTAAGAACCTACCTCACGACCCTTCACCTGGAACACATAGGTACCCATGATACCGGCCACAGGGCCGCTCAGAACACCATCCTTAGCACCAGCCACAGCACCCACGAAAGCGGGCTCGGTGGTAGGGGCGGAATTGGTGGAGAAGGTGACATCGGACAGGGAAGAAACCGTTGCACCAAGTTTCTCGGCCACTGCCTCCAGGGAGTTGAGACCGGCGATTTCAGCCTTTACGTCTGCGCAGCGCTTGGCAGCGTACTGCTCACGATAGAGCTGAGTCTTGATGCTTTCGGAAACCTCGTCCACCTTGGCATAACCCTCCTTGTGAGCAGCCTTCACGGCCACCACGAAGAAGTAGTTGTTGTCCACGGTGATGATGCTGGAAGCCTTGCCGGGCTTGTTGTCGAAGGCCCAACGGGTAACTTCCTTGGCATGGCCGATGGAACCGTAGGTATCCGTACCCTCGTTGATGGTAATCGAACGGGAATAGGTACCGGTGGAATCACAGGCAGCCTTGTAGTTGGCATACTTGCCGGCAGCACGTACGGCCAGGAGATTGGCCTTGTTGTAAGTGTCGCCGTAGGTTTCCTTGCTGGGAAGGGTGGCCTTCTCGAGGATGGCCACTTTCTTCTTGGCAACGGGCTTGGTAGCCTTGGTAACCTCCACGATGTGCGTACCATACATGGTATTCACGATGTAAGGCTTGCCGATAGTAGCGGTGAGAACAGACTCGAAGCCAGGGATCATGGCGTTCTGGGTCATCCAACCCAGGTTGCCCTGCTCGCCGTCGTAGGCGTTACCCTTGTCGGCGGAATAGAGCATGGCCATGGTGGCGAAGTTGTTCTTGTTCACCACGTTGAGCAGGCTGTCTGCGGTGTGACGGGCATTGGCGCCCTGCAGCATGATGTGACGCACATACACGGAATCCGGCACGTTGGCCTGTTCCATGATACGGGCGGCAAAGAAGGTGGTACCGGACTGGAAGACCGGAGAAACACCCTCGTTGTTCTCTGCTACAAAGGTGTCTACGTCGCGGTTAACGGTGCGTAAATCACCACCCTTGTACCAGTTGTCGGACCACTGGCGGTCGCTGTTGCGCTGCAGGAAAGCACGCACGTTATCAGTAGTAGTGAATTCGTCGTACAGGGTGACGAATTCCTGGTTTTGGGCAGCCACGTCCTTGGCGGAAGGCTTTACCTCATACACAACATACTCGATGTCGCGGGAGGCCTTCTGACGGAAGTTTTCCTTGTGGGCGTCGTAGAACTTCTGGATGTCTGCCTTGGAAACTACCACAGTGGAATCCTGCGGATAGTAGCTGTTGGGAGAAACCACAAAGTCCACCTGTGCGGTGGTGTTGTTCTCGGCGATGGCGCGGCGGCTTTCTACGGAGTTCACATAGGAAGCTGCGTTGAACAGACCTACATACTTCTCGTTGAAGCGGTTGCTGCGAACGGCGTTCTGCAGGTAGTTGCGAAGCAGGATACCGCGGCCGGATTCATCCTCCTGGACATTCTCCATGAAGTCACGGACGGCGGAAGCGGAGAAGACACCGTTTTCATCGTTGAAGATACCCATGCCGCTAAGCACCGGGGAAATATCGTCACCGACGAACATGTCGATTTGCTCCTGCTGGCCTACGCGGATACCGGCATCCTCGATGGTGGGGATGACCAGGTAGCGGTCTACCAGGTTGTTCCAGGCCATGTCGCGGGTCTGACGCTGGGCCTGCTCGCTGGAAGCGGACTGGCCGGTGAGCATCTCGCGAATGTCGGAGAACTGCTTTGCCTCGGACTCGAAGTCCTGATAGGAAATGGATTTGCCATTGATTTTACCTACGTCGTACTTGGAAGATGCAGACTGCACAGTCTGGATGATGTCCGACGGGTTTACAAGGAAGAGTAAAAGACCGAAGGCAATGATGAGCGAAGCACCAATGCCGAATTTAGTTCTGATGGTCTCAAGAGCTGCCATTTTTACGTATATTTTTTAATTTTTCTTCAGTTTTTGCCTAAGGGCTGCAAAAATACGAATTTTCTTCCAAACAATCACTATTTTTTTAGCATCGGCCCAATAAAATTCACCGAATCCACAACAACTTTCGTAGTGTCGTTGTCTATGATAAACTCGTTATCGAAGGGATGTTTAAGGATAGCGTTGCGCGCCATTTCGTCCGAGCGCATGCCATAACCCTGCATGGAACCGGACGGAGAGTACATGAGAATGTAGCAGTCTGTCCATATCTCGCGCGCCTTGCTGTCCCAGTACAAGGTGTCCGTTTTCATGGTTTCGTTCTTGATGGTATTGTGAACCACCACGTTACCATAAGCCGACCACTTGTCCTTGGCACCGTCCGGCGTTTTGTCGTGCCGGGCCTGTTCCGCGTCGATGGTGGTTTCCAGCAACCCGTCCTCATTATATGCATACACGTGGATGCCCTTGGGGAACAGGTCATACGAGAGCGTATCACGCTCATACACCTCCATCCTGGGAGACTCTACACGCATTTTCACCTGACCGGTTTCCGACTGCACGAAGAACATGCTGTCCACCACCTGGATAGGAATTTTGCTCAAATCCAGCTTCTCCGCCTCCGACAAATTGCCCTTACAGGAAAAAACGACGAAAGCAACCGCCGAAGCGGTTGCCATCATCTGAAGTATGTTTTTAATAGTCACTTACTGTACGCGAACGGTAGTGGTTGCGGTCATGCCGCCGCAGTTAACAGTGTAGGACTGACCCTTGGTGACATCGTACATGAAGGCCTCGGAAGCCTCCGGATAGTAACGGCTGACGCTGGCGATGGAAGAAGCAGCTTCATCGGCCACGGCGGGATCGGCGTTGCGGGCCTTCTGGTAGTAGTCCGCAGCAGCCCAGTAGCGGGCCCATTTGTCCACGGTGTCGCCGCAGGTAGCGGAAGCCCAGAGGTTACCCATGATCAGATAACCCTTACCGGCATAACCATAGTCCATGTCGATGGCCTTCTTGGCAGCCTCATAAGCCTTGCCGCGCAGACCGTTCTTGTAGCAGAAGGCAGCCATCTCATAGTAGTACTGAGCGTCGGTAGCCTCGTCGGACTCGGGAGAGTTGATAGCCTCTTCCAGGTAGCTGGCGGCATCGGCCACATTGCCACGGGCTGCATTCAGGCGGTACAGGGCAAAAGCGCTGCGGAAGGAAGGATCCAGCTTGTACATGGAAGTAACAGCGTTGAGGTAGAGGTCGTTGGAGGCGCAATCCTCGGCGGTGTTCATGAGTTTGACGATGTTGCTGACCAGGGCCAGGTTGTTAGGATCGGCCTGGTAACGGGGACCGAAGATGGCGATGAGGTTTTCGCAAGAAGCCACCTTGCTGTCGGCGAAGATGCTCTCGATGGTAGCCTTAGCCTTGAGGTTGTCCTCTTTCTCGGCATCGTTCTTGGCGGGAGCCTCATCTACGAGGGCAGTCACCTTGTCGTACATGGCGATGACATCGTCTGCGCTGAGCTGGTTCTCACGATACAGGGTGATGGAAGCCTGCAGCAAGTTTACCAGCAGGGAGCCGTTGGACTTGGAACCCAGTTGATCTACGATGGCACCTACGTTCTTATAAATATAAGACGGGTTGGCGCTGCGGTAGTTGATCATGTACTGACCCTTGTTGTTCATGATGTCCACCTTCTTTCTGGGATAGGCGGCCATACGCTGATCCTGCAGGGCGATGATGGTGTCCACAATGGCCTCACGGGCAGCGGCGTCCTTGGTCTGGTTGTACAGACGGGTCATGAGCGTGGTGCCGTGAACGAACATGTTCTGCGAAGCGGTAGCAGGGCAGAGAGCATATGCCTTGCGCCAGTTGGGCAGGGCGGAATCGTAATTCTTCTGCTTGTAGTACTCCTGATAGTAGGAAAGGTACTTGATGCACTCTGCACTGTCTGCACCGTACTTACCCTTGCTCTGGGCAGAGAGTTTCTGTCCGGAAAATACAGCCATGACGGCGAGGAGAATGAGTGTAATCTTTTTCATAACATCAGTATTTTAAATTATTATTATTCAATTTTAGTATCACTATTATTCGTACGGGCGCTTCTGGAACCAGATATCAAAGATATTGACACCGATATTGAAGCCGAAATACGTCTCTTTTACCTGGGACGATGCCAAGCCCCTGCGACCGAAATCCAGGCCCACCGTAAGACCGTTATACCAGCGGAAAACGGGGATGGTCATACCCAGGGTAACACCTACGGCATTTACATGCTCTCCCCCTACCGTATAATAGGACTGGTCGAAATAGGCTCCGGCCCTATAAGTGCACCGCTTCATGAAGTAACGGATATCGTTCCGGTTGGGCGTGTAGGCAAAGCCGGCCCGGACGGCCTGTCCCACGGACGGGGCGAAGGCAACCTCACCTACATTGGAGAAACCTCTCACCTGATCCATGCGGCTGCGGCTCCAGTCCGTACGCGTGTAGTCCACCTCGATAAGCAGTTTGTCCGTGTTGCGGTAGCTGATACCCACACCCAGTTCATCACCCATCGACAGTCCTTTTTCTCCCAACGTGGCAGCGGAACGGACACGGTCATAGGCTCCGCGTTCTTCATAGTGGATGGTGTGGCCGTTCAACTTGGTGGAGAACTTGTAGGTGGCGCCAAAAGTAAGGGAATGACCGGTAGTGAGCGGCTGCTCATACTGCAGACCCAGTTTGGCGGAGAAATTGTTTACCTGCAGGGAGTCTCCGGAGGCAATGTCGCGGAAGGACTCTGTATCGTAATCTACGGTGGCCTGCTTGTTTATATTACCGAAGCTGTAGTTAAACTGTGCACCGATGGAAAGCCTGTTCCAGAATGTACCGGCGAATGCCACAAACGCCTGATAGACACCACCGTTTCCTTGGGAAGTAAAGGTGCGGTAATAGGCCTCCGGATCCATCTCGGCATAGACGATTTTGTAACCAACGTCACTGACGGGGATGATACCCACCATGCCGGCGGTGTGCTTCCACATAGGGAAAGACATCACGAAATCGTCGATGTTGAATGTGGTATTGAGAGCCTTTTTGTTTCCTTCGCTGAACAGGGAAATGCGGCCGCCCAGGCCAAAGTCCGCCATGAAGGAAAGGGAGTCGCGGGCGGTCATGGAGGCCGGGTTCAGAATATTGATATAGCGGTTGTTACGGGCAGCGATACCTACGCCACCCATACTGCGGTTCCAGGCTGTACCGGGCTGGTGCAGCTGGCCTAAACCAAAAACAGAGTACGGCGAGAAACCGCTATACGTGCCGTCCGTCTGGGCCATGAGCGTCCAGCCGGAAAAGAGCAGCAACAGCGTTACCGTTACCCTATTGATGAAGCTTCTGAACATATTCGTCCGCTATTAAAGCCATGCCCATGAGGACAAGGTTACAAATTGCAAAGATGGAACTTTTCATCCGTTTTGCAAAATAATTCGCATCACCACCCGTAAACACTACAATATTGTCCGGGTATAAATTCAGGTAGCCTTCTATTTCAAAAACAATGCCTGAAACCACACCACTGCCGATGGAAGCCGTTTCCGAGAGGCCGATCGGCTCCGGATTTTCCGGCATATCCACCAGCGGAAGGGAGCGGGAATACCGGTTGAGCGCCTTGAAACGCGTACGGCAACCCAGGGAAATGTTTCCGCCCCGATACATGCCGTCCTCGCCGGTGAAATCGACCGAAAGGGTGGTACCGAAGTCCACGATGGTGCACCCGCGGCCCTTGAACAGGTATCGGGCGGCCAGGATGGAAGCGGCGCGGTCGTACGAGATGTACGAAGGCAGGCCGTGCGCCACCAAAAACTCCTTGTTGTTGCTGTCTAAAATGAGCAGGTAGGTGCACTCTTCCTTGAGCACGGCGGCATCGGCCGGAGAGATGGCGTATACGGAAGAGAGCAGCAGCACCTCAGGCTTTTCCCGCCGGGTGAGCGAGAGAATGAAGTCCATGAACTTCTCCCCCTGATAGCGGAAAGTTTTCCCGAGGGTCATCCTTTCCGACCAGGCGGCCTTAAGGGCGGTGTTACCTATTTCGACCAACAAATTAGACATAGCCTGCAAATTTAACCATTATTGCAGTCTTTTCAAAATGGAATAGGCCTTATCGAGCGAATCGACACCGCGGGAAACAGTCCGGAGGCGGCCGCCGTCCTGGTTGAATTTGTACTGGGTGGGATGGTCGTTCACGCGGGAAAGCACCGTCTCGAACAGTTTGGACTGATAGTAACCGCCCATGGGATTGCTCACAAAGAACATGATTTGCATCCCGTTCTTGATGATGATTTTCTCGAAGCCCAGTATCTGTCCTAAGTTCCTGATTTTCACCACATACAGCAGGTTCTCCACCTCCTGCGGAAGCGGGCCGAAGCGGTCGGCCACCTGGGCGCCCAGACGGTCGATTTCCCGTTCGTCATTCATGGCATCCAGCATCTTGTACAGACGGATCTTCTCTGCGGTAATGTCGATATAATCGTCCGGAATGAAGGCGGGCTTATCTGTTTCGATGGTGCAGTCGTCCACATATTTTTCCTGTGCGGAGCGCGAGGTGATGCCGGTTTCCACGCCCAACTCTTCCATCGCCTCAGACAGAATCTTCTGGTAGGTCTCGTAACCCATGTCGGAAATGAAGCCACTCTGCTCCGCACCCAACAGGTTGCCGGCGCCGCGGATATCCAGATCCTGCATGGCGATATTGAAGCCGCTGCCCAGGTCGCTGAACTCCTCGATGGCGCGAAGCCGACGACGGGCATCGTCGGAAAGGCTCACGAGCGGCGGCACAATAAGGTAGCAGAAAGCTTTTTTGTTGGACCGGCCCACCCTGCCACGCAGCTGGTGAAGGTCGCTCAGGCCGATATTCTGCGCCTGGTTGATAATGATGGTGTTGGCGTTGGGAATATCCAGTCCGTTCTCCACGATGGTAGTGCAGAGCAGGAGGTCATAATCGCCCCGCATAAAGGCCAACATCTTGTCTTCCAGGGATTTGGATTCCATCTGTCCGTGCGCCACGCAAATTTTCATATCCGGCACCAGGCGATGCAGAATGTCTTCAATGGCAGGAAGTTCCTCCACCCGGTTGTGCAGGAAAAACACCTGTCCGCCGCGGTTGAGTTCATAATTGATGATGCTCTTGACCTCGGCCTCATTGAACAGGATAATTTCCGTCTGGATAGGAATGCGGTTGGGCGGCGGAGTTTGGATAATAGACAGGTCACGGGCACCCAGCAGCGAGAACTGCAAGGTGCGCGGGATAGGCGTTGCGGTGAGCGTGAGAGTGTCCACCGTATGCTTGAGCTGGCGCAGTTTTTCCTTGGCACTTACGCCGAACTTTTGCTCTTCGTCGATAATCAGCAGCCCCAGGTCTTTGAATTCAAAGCTGTCGCTCAGGATTTTATGCGTGCCGATCAGGATATCGATTTTCCCTTCCTTGAGCCGTTTCTTAATGTCTGTTATTTGCTTGGTACTGCGCAGGCGGCTTACATATTCCACCGTGCAAGGCAGATTGGCCAGGCGGGCTTTGAAAGTTTCGTAATGCTGGAGCGAAAGGATGGTAGTGGGCACCAGCACCGCCACCTGTTTGGAATCCGAAGCGGCCTTGAACGCTGCCCGGATGGCAATTTCCGTTTTGCCGAAGCCGACATCGCCACAAACGAGACGGTCCATGGGGCAGGTATCTTCCATATCCTCCTTCACGGCCTTGGTGGCGCGTTCCTGATCCGGCGTATCTTCGTACATAAAGGACGATTCCAACTCCTCCTGCAGGTAGGTGTCCGGCGAGTAAGCGTAACCCTTGGAAGCCCGGCGCTTGGCATATAACTGAATGAGTTCCTTGGCAATATCTTTTACGCGGGACTTTGCCGCCTGTTTCATGTTGCCCCAGGTCTTGGAACCCAGCTTGTTCACGCGCGGCGGCTCCCCTTCCTTGGAACGGAAACGGGAAATTTTGTGCAGCGAATGGACCGATACGAACACCACGTCGCCACCGCTGTAGAGCAGTTTCACCACCTCATGCACGCGGTCCTTATCGTCCTTCATCTTGACGAGGCCGCCGAACACACCCACGCCATGGTCGATATGCACCACAAAATCGCCTATATTGAACGCGCTCAAGTCGTTCATCGTGAGCTGTTCGCTCTTTTCCACCGTCCGGCGCATGCGTACGCGATGGAAGCGGTCGAAAATTTCGTGGTCCGTATAGACACAAATATGGTCCTGATTGTCGATAAAACCGCTGTGGATGTTCTTGCCTTTCACGAATTCCGGCAGCACGGCCCTTTCTTCCTGCAACATGATGGAGCGCAGGCGTTCCAGCTGGCTTTCTTTCTCCCCTACTATATAAACCTTAAAACTATTCTCCAGGCGGGAGCGGATGTCTCCCATGAGCAGTTCGAAGTTCTTGTTGAATACCGGCTGCGGGGAAATGTTGAACTGCACCTTCTCCACGTCTTCCTGCTGCAACGGAATATCCAGAAACACATGCTTGAAAGAGCAGAGCGGCGCAAAAAAATCCCTTTCCTTATACATGTCCGACGAATCCAGCCAGACGATGGTTCCGGCGGGCAGCATATTGAGAAGGCTCTCCCCTTCATCCGTCTCGCGGGCGGCGATGTCCGGATAAATATCGGCACAGGAAATCGGGTCGATGGAAAGTTGCGTATTAGAGTCGAAGGTATGGATCTTTTCCACCTCGTCGCCAAAGAAACTCAGGCGGAAAGGTTTATCGGACGAATAGGAAAAAATATCGATGACGGCGCCGCGCAGGGCGAACTGCCCCGGTGCCGATACAAAGTCCACCTTGTCGAAACCTTCTTCCAGAAGGCGCATTCGGATGCTGTCGTAGGGAATTTCCTCCCCCTCCTTGATGCTGAAAAGGGCGTTCTGCAACTTTTGGGCGCTGGGCACTTTTTCTTCCACCGCCTCCGGATACGTGACGATGAACAGTTTCTTATCGGCCTTACAATGAAGCAATTCACCTACAGCCGCCGTACGCTGCACGCCCAGGGACGATTTATAATTGCTCCGCTCCACGCTTTTTCCCATCTCCGGCAGGAAGAACACGCAATCCCCCTCTACCATATTATATAAGTCCGCGGCACAGTATTCCGCCGATTCGCGGGTGGGCAACATGATAAAATGGAGACCTTCCTGCGCCACCTGGGACAGAACCATCCACCGGGCGGACAAGAAGAGCCCGCCGCAAAAGACTTCTTCCCTTTCTTGAAGTTGTTTTTGCAGCAGTGCAGTTGATTTTTGACTTATCAACATTCCCTTTGTTTTGGCTGTTGATAACCTGTTTATAACCCTGTTGATAACCCTCCTGGCTTTTGTGGGTAATATTTCCACACAGGCCATTCACCGGCCATCCACACGATATCAGCAGGTTTTCAACAAATTAATTTTTACTGAATTTATTGATTTTCAATGGCTTATATATAGTTTTCAACATATTGACAAGCCTATTAAAAACAACAATTCTTAAAAATAAAAACTATATTTGTATTTGAATTGATTAGACCTTGAGCCATGACTGACTTTGATCCGCACAATCCGGCCGACCGCAAAGATAGCGAATTTGAGGGAATTATCCGCCCCCAGGGGCTGGACGATTTTACCGGACAGAAGGAAATCGTATCCAACCTGAATATATATATAAAGGCCGCGAAAATGCGTGGAGAGGCCTTGGACCATGTTTTGTTTCATGGGCCTCCCGGTCTGGGAAAAACTACCCTGGCGCATATCATCGCCAACGAGATGGGCGTGAACATGAAGGTGACTTCCGGCCCGGTGCTGGATAAACCGGGTGATTTGGCGGGATTGCTCACCGGCCTGGAGGCTGGGGATGTGCTGTTTATCGACGAAATCCATCGGCTTTCTCCGGAGGTGGAGGAGTATCTGTACTCCGCCATGGAGGATTATGTGATCGATATTATGATCGACAAAGGACCGGGAGCACGTTCCGTGCGCATCAACCTGAATCCTTTTACGCTGGTGGGAGCCACCACCCGGAGCGGTTTACTCACGGCGCCGCTCAGGGACCGCTTTGGTATTAACTGCGCGCTGGAATATTACGATACGGAGGATTTGAAGCTGATTGTGCTGCGCAGCGCGCGCATCCTGGCTTTGGAAATCGACGAGGATGCCGCTTATGAGATTGCGCTCCGCAGCCGCGGTACGGCGCGTATCGCCAATGCGCTCCTCAAGCGCGTCAGGGACTTTGCGCAGGTGCTAGGAGACGGGCGTATCAACCTGGAAATCACGCGTTTTGCCTTGAATAAGCTCAAGATTGACAAGCGGGGACTGGATGCCATCGACAATAAGATTCTGCGCACCATGATCCTTACCTTCAAAGGCGGGCCTGTGGGTGTTGGAACGCTGGCTACTTCCATCAGTGAGGATGCCGGTACGCTGGAGGAGGTGTATGAGCCGTTCCTTATAAAAGAAGGGTTCATTATCCGTACCCAGCGCGGGCGTATCGCCACGGAAATGGCGTATCAGCATCTAGGGATGGATGCTTATTTAGCTCAGCGAAAGTACAATCCGGACGAAAGTGGTTCGCTTTTTTAACGAAAAGTCCTAATTTATTCACGAAAAATGCTTATTTTTGCGTGTTAGCAAATACAATTATCAACTATATGGCCGATTCTAAACTTATTTCCAAGATTCCGGACGGACCGCTCAAAGAAAAATGGTCCAAGCGTAAAGCCGAAATCCGGATTGTTTCTCCGAACAACAAACGGAAACTGGAAGTGATTGTGGTAGGTACTGGTCTTGGCGGTGCATCTGCAGCTGCGTCTCTCGGCGAGATGGGATACAACGTAAAGATCTTCTGCATCAGCGACTCCCCCCGCCGTGCGCACTCCATCGCCGCACAGGGTGGTATCAATGCTGCCAAGAACTACCAGAACGACAACGACTCCGTTTATCGTCTGTTCTATGACACCATCAAGGGTGGTGACTATCGTTCCCGCGAAGCCAACGTATATCGTCTGGCAGAGGTGAGTGCCGCCATTATCGACCAGTGCGTGGCACAGGGTGTTCCTTTTGCCCGTGAATACGGCGGATACCTGGCCAACCGTTCCTTTGGTGGCGTGCAGGTGAGCCGTACTTTCTATGCCCGCGGACAAACCGGTCAGCAGCTCCTGCTGGGTGCCTACGCTTCCTTGAACAAGGAAATCGCCGCAGGTACCGTCAAGAGCTATCCTCGTCACGAGATGCTGGACCTGGTTATTATCAACGGCGAGGCCAAGGGTATCATCGCCCGTAACCTTGTTACCGGTGAAATCGAGCGCTTCGGCGCCCATGCCGTGGTGCTGGCAACCGGTGGTTATGGCAATACCTATTTCCTCTCCACCAACGCCATGAACTCCAACGGCAGCGCCGCCATGCAGGCATATCGCAAGGGCGCTTTCTTCGCCAATCCTTGCTTTGCCCAGATTCACCCCACCTGTATTCCGGTGCACGGTGACCAGCAGTGCAAGCTTACCCTCATGTCCGAGTCCCTCCGTAACGACGGCCGTATCTGGGTACCTAAGAAGAAGGAAGACGTTGCCAAACTGCGCAGCCACCAGATCAAACCTTCCCAGATTCCTGAAGAGGATAGGGATTACTATCTGGAGCGCCGTTATCCGGCCTTCGGTAACCTGGTTCCCCGTGACGTGGCTTCCCGCGCCGCCAAGGAGCGTTGCGACGCTGGTTTCGGCGTAAACGAGACCGGTCTGGCCGTGTTCCTGGACTTTGCCGATGCCATCAAGCGTCTGGGTCACCAGCGCGTGCAGGAGCGTTATGGTAACCTCTTCGACATGTACGAAAAGATTACCTCCACTTCCCCTTGGGAGGAACCCATGATGATTTACCCGGCCATCCACTACACCATGGGCGGTCTGTGGGTAGACTATGACCTCCAGACCACCATCCCTGGTCTGTATGCCATCGGTGAGGCTAATTTCTCGGATCACGGCGGAAACCGCCTGGGTGCTTCTGCCCTCATGCAGGGTCTGGCAGACGGTTATTTCGTGCTGCCTTACACCATCGGCGATTATCTTTCCCATAAATTCTCAGAGCCCAAGACGGACACCAACGCCCCTGAGTTTGCAGAGGCGGAGAAGGCCGTGAAGGAGCGCATCGCCAAACTCTTTGCCGTAAAGGGTACAGAGCCCGTGGATGCCATCCACAAGAAACTGGGTCACATCATGTGGGAATATGTAGGTATGGCGCGTAACGAGGCCGGCCTGAAGAAGGGTATCGAGGAAATCAAGAAGCTCCGCGAGGAATTCTGGAAGACCGTACGCGTACCCGGCACCAACGAAGAATTCAACCAGGAACTGGAGAAAGCCCTGCGTCTGGTAGACTTCTTCGACATCGGTGAACTCATGGCCTATGACGCCCTGAACCGCCGCGAGTCCTGCGGTGGCCACTTCCGCGAGGAAATGCAGACGGAAGAAGGCGAAACCAAGCGTGACGATGAGAACTTCATGTATGTAGCCGCCTGGGAATACAAGGGCGAAGGCAAGGAGCCTCAGCTGCACAAGGAAGAACTCAAGTACGAAAACATCAAGATTGCAACCCGTAACTACAAAGACTAATCCCGAGTATGGAATATAATGTAAAAGTGTGGCGTCAGAAGAACGCCAAAGCAAAAGGCCATTTCGAGACCTACCACGTTACGGATGTGGAGGAAGATGCTTCGTTCCTCGAAATGCTGGATATCCTGAACGATCAACTTATCCGCAAGGGTATTGAGCCCATCGCCTTCGATCACGACTGCCGTGAGGGTATCTGCGGTGCCTGTTCCCTGTATGTGGACGGCCGTGCACACGGTCCGGACGATCAGGTAACTACCTGCCAGCTGTTCATGCGTCATTTCAAACCCGGTGCTACCATCACCGTGGAGCCTTGGCGCAGCGGCGCTTTCCCGGTAATCAAGGACCTGGTGGTAGACCGCACCGCCTTCGACAAGATTATGCAGGCCGGTGGTTTCATCACCGTACGTGCCGGTAGCGCCCAGGATGGCAATACGCAACTCATTCCCCACGACGATGCTGAACTGTCGATGGATGCAGCAGCCTGCGTAGGTTGCGGCGCCTGTGTAGCCACCTGTAAGAATGGTTCCGCCATGCTGTTTGTGGCTGCCCGCGTAAGTTCCCTGGCCCTGCTGCCGCAAGGCCGTCCGGAAGCCGCCCGCCGCGCCCGCGCCATGGTGGCCAAGATGGACGAGCTGGGCTTTGGTAACTGCACCAACACCCGCGCCTGCGAGATGGAGTGCCCCAAGCACGTTACCATCGACCATATTGCCCGCCTGAACCGCGAGTATCTGAAGGCCCGTTTCAGTGAGTAAGGCTGGAAAACAAAATGAACGGGGTCTTTTCAGGCCCCGTTTTTTGTTTTCCTTATAGTTTACGTGTGCGCGTGTGTATACGTGCGCGTATGTTAATAAGGTGCTTAGACGGGGTTTAAAGGGGTGTAAAAAGCTAAAAATGAGAAAAAATGCGGTTTATTAAAAAAAATTAAAAAAAATTTTAGTTTAAATTTAATAGAAAAATTTGCAATTATCTCATAAATTATAACTAACTTGCGCCGCATTTTAATCAAAAAACGATATAAGAACCTAGAAAGACTTAATATATCGCAATTTATGCGATTTTTGACGGATTTGCAAAATTGAAATTGTTTTCCAATCTTTGCAGCCGAATATCCGTATTTGTATACGGGCATAATGTAGTGTATTGCTTACGCAAATTTTGAATGTGTATCAATATTTATGTTTAATTAATCTATTGTGCTTATGAAAAAAATCCGCATTTTTTTCACGGCCATGGTATTACTGGCTCTGTCTGTAGCAGCCCAGGCACAGAATATCACTGTGAAGGGTACTGTGAAGAACGAGTCCGGTGAGGCTATTGTGGGTGCCAACGTGCTCCTGCAGGGCAGCCGCACTGTTTATACCATGTCGGACGTTAACGGTGCCTTCACCCTTAGCGTTCCCGCCAATGGTGTTTTGGATGTAAACTGCATGGGTTACCAGGATGCCCAAATCCAGGTAAACGGCCGTACTTCCATTACCATTGTCCTTGCAGATGACAACCAGCTCCTGGAGGAGACAATCGTTGTGGCCTATGGTACCGCAACCAAGAGTTCCTTCACGGGTTCCGCCGCACAGGTGGAGACTGAGGTCATCGAAAAGAAAGTTGCCACCAGCGTTACCAGCGCCCTCGCCGGTACTACTCCTGGTGTGCAGGTAACTTCCGCCAGCGGTGACCCCGCAGGTGGTGGTGCTCCCACTATCCGCATCCGTGGTATCGGTTCCATGAGTGCCTCCAACGCCCCGCTCTACATTGTGGACGGTGTGCCGTACGATGGCTCCATCTCCGACATCAACCCGCAGGATGTTGAGTCCATGTCCGTTCTTAAGGATGCTGCCGCCAGCGCCATCTATGGTCACCGCGGTGCAAACGGTGTTGTGATTATCACCACCAAGAAAGGTAAGAGCGGCGACGCACAGGTGAAGTTGGATGCCCGCTGGGGTGTGAACTCCCGCCTCATCCCTCAGTACGACGTGATCACCGATCCCGGTCAGTACTATGAGACCCACTACACCATGCTGTACAACCAGTACCTCTATTCCGGTCACTCCGTGGCAGAGAGCTATGCTTATGCCAACCAGTACCTCCTGGACGAGAAGAACGGTGGTCTCGGTTATCTGGTTTACACTGTTCCGGAAGGTCAGAACCTGATTGGTACCAACTTCAAACTGAACCCCAACGCTACGCTGGGTTACTTTGACGGCGAGTACTACTATACTCCCGATGACTGGTACAAAGAAGCTTTCCACAACGCTTTCCGTCAGGAATACAACGTGAGCGCTTCCGGTGGCGGTAACAAGTTCAACTACTACGCCAACGTAGGTTACCTGCAGAACAAGGGTGTGGTTAACAACTCTGACTATCAGCGTTATACCGGCCGTATCAATGCAGATTATCAGGCCAAGAGCTGGCTGCGTTTCTCCACCAGCCTCAACTTCTCCCACTCCGATTCCCAGACTGCCAGCTGGTCCGACAGCTACGGTTCCTCCGGCAACCTGTTCTACATCACCAACAATATCGGCCCTATCTACCCGCTGTATGTCCGTACCCTGGACGAGAACGGCAAGCCTGTTATTGTTAAGGAGAATGGCCGTACCCTGTACGACTCCAACAATACCAACCAGAAGCGTCCTTCCATCGTAGGTAACGCTATCCGCGACAACGAACTGGATCGCGACCATGCTTATGCTGACGTGCTCAGTGGTAAGTTCGGTCTCGTCCTCACTCCTGTCAAGGGCCTGTCCCTGACCGCCAATATTGGTTTCACCAGCGACAACACCCGTTCCAACTATCTGGGTAGCCCGTTCGCAAGCTCTTCTTCCACTGACGGTTACGTGAGTGTGGTTCACAGCCGCATGTTCACCGTTAACCAGCAGTATCTGGCTGAGTACAAGTTCGACTTCGCCAAAGTCCACAACCTGGACATCCTGGCCGGTTTCGAAAAGTACAGCTATACCTATCAGCGTCTGAGTGGTAGCAATGACCACATTTTCAACCCGTATGTGGGCGAACTTAACAACGCCGACGGTACCGGTTCCCACGTGAGCAACGGTTCCTATACCAACCGCTACGTCACCCAGGGCTTCCTGGGCCGCGTACAGTACGACTTCGACGGTCGCGTCTTCGTTTCCGGTAGCTATCGTCGCGATGCTTCCTCCCGCTTTGCAGAAGGTCACCAGTGGGGTAACTTCGGTTCCTTCGGTGCAGCCTGGCTCATGAGCAAAGAGTCCTGGTTCAATGCAAAATGGGTGGATATGCTCAAACTGAAAGTGAGCTACGGTGTGCAGGGTAACGATAATCTGGGTAGCTACTATCCCTACTCCGATCAGTACTCCCACTCCTGGAATGAGGATACCGGTTACTCCGTTGAGCTGAGCTACGTCGGTAACGACAAACTCACCTGGGAAACCTCCCATTCCTTCAACGTCGGTGTGGACTTCGAACTCTTCAAGGGTTACCTGAATGGTACCGTTGAGTACTTCTCCCGCAAGACCACCGACCTGCTCTATTCCAAGAACGTTCCGCTGAGCGCCGGTAACCCTACCGGTCGTATCCCGGTGAACGTGGGCTCCATCCTGAACAACGGTGTGGAACTGTCCCTGGACGGTGCTATCATTCGCAACCGCAACATCAACTGGACTTGGAACTTCAACCTGAGCCACTACAAGAACAAGATTCTCTCCCTGGATGAAAGTGTCTCCGAGGACGGTATCCGCGGTGGTAACTACATCTACAAGGTGGGTGGTTCCCTGTACGAGGCCTACATGTACCGCTATGCCGGTGTCAACAAGGAAACCGGTCAGGCCCAGTACTATGGTGAATTCCTGAAGGAAGACGGTGATGACGGTAAGGCCGGCACTTTCGTGCAGCGTCCTACCCAGAAGATGATCGACAACAACCTGACCGAAACGAAGGTTGTGACCAGCTTCTCCCAGGCTTCCCAGTATGACATCGGTTCCATCCTCCCGGCCGTGTATGGTGGTTTTGGTACTTCCATCACTGCTTACGGCGTAGACTTCAGCATCCAGCTGTCCTACCAGCTCGGTGGTAAATACTACGATGGTACCTACCAGTCTCTCATGCACACGCAGGCTTCGGCCGGTAACGCCTGGCACAAGGATATCCTGAATGCCTGGACCCCGACCAACACCAATACCGATATCCCTCGTAACGATGGCGATATCCAGGTGGCCCAGAGCGCCCTCGACCGTTTCCTGGTGAGCGCCAGCTACCTGAGCGTGAACAACGTAACCCTCGGTTATACCTTCCCGGCCAAGTGGACCAAGAAGATCCATATCCAGGGCCTCCGTATCTATGTTGCCGGTGACAACCTCGCCGTTGCTACCGCCCGCAAGGGTATCGACCCTCGCTTCTCCATGGGCCTTGGTTCCATGACCAGCGGTACCGGTCTGAACAGCGGTTACTACTCCGCCATGCGGAATATTACCGGTGGTATCACCCTTACTTTCTAATTTAAAACCGTTCAAGCAATGAAACTCAATAAATATATTTCGGTTTTATTCGTGGGACTCGTGCTGGGTGCTTCCTGCACCAAGCTCAGCGAGATTGTCCCTGAGAGCGGCACCATGCTCAAGAGTCAGCTTCAGACCACCAATGCAGCTGTTCCTTCCCGTTCCGAAGCATCCTTCAACGGTCTTTTCAACCCGCTGGGTGTTCCTAACTATTACGGCTATGGTACTCCGGACGATTTCGGTGTGCTCATGATGCTCTTCTGCAACGACCTTGAAAGTGCCGACGCTACCGCATCCGACAACAACTACAACTGGTTCTCCGTATGCGGCGAGTACTCTTCCCGTAACGCCAACTACCGTAACCCGGTTATCCGTTACCGTGCACCTTATAGCATTATTGCTTCCGTGAACGACTTCCTGGCCGGCTTCAGCGACGAAGTGGACGATCCCGATATCCTTGCCATGATTGGCCAGGCCAAGTCCCTCCGCGCTTATGCTTACATGCTGCTCGCCAGCGACTTCCAGTTCAACTATACGGACCACAAGGACGACCTTTGCGTTCCTATTTGCTCGCCCGACACTGAGGATCCCACTCACAACCCGCGTGCAACCGTCGCTCAGATTTATGAGATTATCATGAAGGACCTGAACGATGCTGTAGAGTACCTGGATGGTTTCGAGCGTTCCAGCAAGAAGTACATCGACCAGCAGGTGGCCTATGGTCTCCGTGCCCGTGCCAACCTGAATATGGCTAACTACGAGGCTGCTATCGCCGATGCAGAAGCTGCTGCCGCAGGTTACACTCCGGCTACCATTGAAGAGGTGAGCAAACCTACCTTCCAGGATATCAACGAGCACAACTGGATTTGGGGCTTCGACATGACTGCCGATATCGCCAAGGCTTTCCGTTATGCTACCACTTCCTCCTGGCTGCGTTCCTTCTCCGGTTGGGCTTATGCCGCCGGTACCGCTACCTACACTTGCATCAACAAGATTCTGTACGACAAGATTGCCAAGACGGATGTCCGTAAGGGCTGGTGGGTAGATGAAAACCTCTACTCCCCGCTGCTGGATGGCCTCTCTTGGGATGCCGGTAAAGCTGGTGTTGCCACCGGTCAGGGTATCGCCGACTTTGAGTATGACGATAAACTTGCCTTCGTACCTTACACCAACGTTAAGTTCGGTTGCACCCCTATCGGTACCACCGAAAACGCGGAGGATATGCCGCTGATGCGTGTTGAGGAAATGATCCTCATCCAGGCAGAAGGCTATCTGAAGAGTGGCAACGATGCCAAGGCCAAGCAAATCCTTGAGGACTTTGTAAAGACCTATCGTGACCCTGCTTACACCGTGAGCTTCGGTGGCCGTAACCTGGCCGACGAAATCTGGTTCCAGCGTCGTGTAGAACTCTGGGGTGAAGGTTTCGGTATCCACGATACCAAGCGTCTGAACAAACCCCTGGTGCGCTTCCTGGGTACTCCCGAGAGCACCAACGTTTCTCCTGCATTCCGCTTCAACATGGCCGCCGACGACGGCTGGCTGCTGATGCGCTTCTCCAACAGCGAGCTGAACACCAACTTCAGCATTGTTGACAACACGAATGGTGAACTGCCTAAGATGGATCAGAACGGAGACCTTCGTGACGGTGTTACTAATAATTAATGAGGAACACGTATGAAAAAGTTTATTAATATTCTTGTAGCTGCAGCCGTAACTGCCCTCGCCGTGGTATCTTGCCAGAAAGAGGAGCAGGTAAAGCCCGGCACTCCGGATCCGGAAGGATGCTATGGCGTCTATTTCCCTGTTCAGGAAGCCACTGGCTCTCACACCTACGACCCTGACATGGACCGTAGCATCACCTTTACGGTTGCCCGTACTAACACCAGCGGAGCCATTACGGTTCCTTATACCGTGAAAACCGACAGCGAAGAAGTCTTTGAGTTCGAAGATATCGTCTTTGCTGACGGCCAGGCCGAGACTGAGTTTGAAGTTTCCTTCGACGATATCGAAGAAGGTAAAACCTGCTCTTTCTCCATCCAGCTGAGCGACGACAACGCTTATGTATCCCACTACAACACCGGTGCTATCGCTATTGATTTCTCCGTGATTGTTGTGAAATGGGAAGACTTCCTGGATCCCAAGACTGGCGAGCCGGCCGTGTTCACCATCAATTCCCGTTGGGATGGCATGTTTGGCCCCATCACGGCTACCCTGAAGTACTACGAAGTAGGCGGTATTCGTACTGGCGTTTTCACCAGCCTTGATATCGATGCCGAAAGCGGTGAAACTCAAGGTTTCTGGCACAGCGTTCCTTCAGTTACCCTGAACATTCGCTGGTATACTGAAAACCAGAATAGCGATGGATACGACTTTGTGGAGCTTCCCAAGCAGTACTTCGGTTATGATTATAACGGCGGTAACTGGCTTGCAGTTCCCCTCGCTGATGCCGCTGACCCCATTTTCGTGTACGACTATCCCTGGTATTGGGTTGAGCGTGGCTATAACTGGGGCTCCGATGGCATGGGTGACAACTGGCTCGACGAAGCCAACAAGACCGGCCAGATGGACGGCTCTTACCCTGTCAGCTATTATGATGGAAACGGTGGATTCTACTTCAACATCTACTTCTATATCCCTGGTTTAGGTGGTTGGAGCCCGGATGGTTATGGCACTGTTGCTATCGCCAGCGGATTCACTCGCGTGGACTATTCCCTGGATGTTGAAAGCGACTTCCCGGACGAGGGTGTTACTCCCGTACTCTTCACCGTGGGCGCCGATGTTGCCAAGGTTGACTATGCCCTTTATGAGGGCAGCCTCAACTCTGTTCAGGTTCAGGCCCGCGCAGACGCTATTGCCGAGGGTAAGGAAGAAAACGTTCTGACTGTCTCCGAATTCACTTTCGACGCAACTGATGAAATCTACTATGCACAGGTTGGTGTTGCTCCTGAAACCACAGGTGAGTACACCCTGGTAGCTGTCGCCTTCAACAAGACAACGGAAGAAATCACCGAGTCTACGGCACAGACCTTCCAGAGCCTCTCCTTCTTCCATGTGGCTGCTGCCGATGACGATGACTACGATGTAGAGGTTTCTGTCTTCACCGAGGACACCCCTGCCCGTTACCAGGAACTCCATAAATATGATTCCTTCGCATACGGCGTTAGCGGTAAAGACCTCAAGGAAGTTCACGTGGCCTTCTACACTTCCGACCTCCTTGAAAAGTACGGTGTGGCGGCTCTGGTTGCCGACGCTAAGGCTGACGAGGATGGTGATTATATCGTAAGCGAAGACGTCCTTGACGAGATTAACGCTGACGGCGGTTATTACACCGTGGCTACCGGCATGAAGCCTAAGACTACCTATATTGTTGTTGTTTGGGCTACCAACGGCAGCAAGGAGGCTTATGCAGCGGACCTGTACACCACCGAGAAACTCCCGTATGTATGGAACAGCCTGGGTAAGGGTACCCTCACCGACGGCTTCCTTATGCCTCTCTTCAGCGAGGATGACGTAACTGTCGCCTGCGACGTCTATGAGGAGGCGAATACTCCTGGTCTGTATATGGTTACCGGATTCCAGCTGGAACTGTGCGCCCTCTTCTATGGTGTGGATCCTTCTGTAATCGCGCCTTATGAAGGCGAAGATGGCAACTGGTTCAATTCTCAGATTGTTGTAGACGCAACGAACCCTGAGGCCGTATATATTGCGGAGCAACCTTATGGTATTTACGTTAACACAACATATGGCTATGTTTGGATTGATTCCGAACCCACTGGTACGCTTGTTGACGGTGTTATCACCTTCCCGGCCAGAAATATGTATATTGGGTTGGATGCAAATAACAAGTGGTACTATGCTAATAGCGCAGGAACGTTCGCTATCACCCTTCCTAACGCTAACGAAGCGGCTCCCACCGCAATTACGCCACTTCCTTCCGCTACCAGCAAGAAGACGAATTTCGTTCTTGCTAACGCTAGCGAGTGGAACAAGCCTGTTGTGAAGTACGAGCGCGAGGTGAAATCCATCTCCGTGGAAACCAAGGCTGTGAACTACAACCGCGAGAAGAAGGAGAAAGGCCAGACCAGCACCATTGCTGGTAAGGCTCTCTCCACCAGGTAAGTTAAATTACTGATATTGCGACAATTGAGACCCGGCGGGGAGCCGCCGGGCCTCTTGTCGTAAAAAAGTGAAAACGCAAATGAAAAAAGGCTATTTACTGTTTGTCGCCGCCGTAGCGGTAACTGCGGTGTCCTGCCAGCAGGAGAAAATGGAAGTGGAAGAAGCGTCTGCCGCTCCCATCGTTCGCCTGAGCGAGGAGATTGTCTCCGACGGTGTGCTGGTGAAGTTCTCCGCTCCGCTGGACGATGCCACTCTCCAGGCGCTTGGCCAGGAGAAAGGCGTCACCCTTCAGCGCGTATTCCCTTCCTATCCCGGAAAGGAAGCCTTGGAGAAGGAATTCGGCCTGGACCGCTGGTATGAGGCTGTCCTCAGTGACGAATCCCAGGTACACACCAAGGCGTTGGAATTCTCCAAGGTAAAATCGGTGGAAATGGTTGAATACAAGGCCGTTCCTGAAAAAGACGGCTCCACTCCCGTGTATGCCGCTCCGCAGACGAAGGCTGGTGCGACAAACGTATTCAACGACCCCTATCTGTCCAATCAGTGGCACTACAAGAACTATGGCAATGCCAGCGTGTCCAAGAGCGCCATTGCCGGTGCCGACATCAACGTTGTGGATGTGTGGGCCAACCTGTGCGCCGGTGATCCGGACATTGTGGTGGCCGTAGTGGACGAAGGTGTTAAATACTCCCATCCGGACCTGGCGGACAACATGTGGGTCAATACCAAGGAAATCCCCGGGAACGGCATCGACGACGACAACAACGGCTATGTAGACGATATTTACGGCTACAATTTTGCCGCAAATGGCCCTATTTCCTGGACGGACTACAATCCTTCGACCGGTCGTGGTGACTCCGGCCACGGAACACACTGCGCCGGAACCATTGCTGCTGTAAACAACAACAACAAGGGCGTTTGCGGTGTTGCCGGTGGCACCGGTAAAAAGGATGGTTGCCGTATCATGAGCTGCCAGATTTTCTCCGGAACCAGGAGTGGAAGTTCGGCCCGTGCCATCAAGTACGCAGCCGATATGGGAGCCTCCATCATTTCCTGCTCTTATGGCTACAGTTCTCCGTTTAACTCGGACAATGCGTTTATCGCTGCAACCGGTTCGGCCGAAATTGATGCCATCCATTACTTCGAGGCCAGCAAGAATAATTCTGTGCTGGATGGCGGTATTGCCATCTTTGCCGCCGGTAATGAGAATCATGACTATGCCCACTATCCGGGTGCTTTTTACGATATCATCAGCGTGTCGGCCTTTGGACCGGACGGCCTGCCCACCTATTACACCAATTATGGGCCGGGCTGCAATATCTCCGCTCCGGGCGGCGAGGCCTACCATATCGTGAACCGTTGGGATTCCGAGGTGTTGAGCACCCTCCCCTCCGAATTGCCCGAGAGCGGCCTTAACGGCGCTTACAATGAGACGGGTTTGGACTACGGCTTCATGCAGGGAACCTCCATGGCTTGCCCGCACGTAAGCGGCGTGGTGGCCCTGGGTCTCTCCTATGCCAAAAAGCTGGGGAAAACCTTTACCCGCGATGAATTCAAGCGCATGATTCTGGCCAGCGTCAACGACATCGACCAGCGCATTGCCTCCAAGCCCTCCAAGAGCTATGCCTATCATCAGGGAACTCTCTCCCTGGCCCCTTACTATCACCAGATGGGAACGGGTGCCATCGACGCCTGGCGTCTGATGATGCATATCGAGGGCCTGCCTACGCTCACCGCGCAGCTGGGCAAGCAGCAGTGGATCGATCTGACCTCGGCCTTTGGTACGGCTTCCGTGAGCCTGACTTACCTGAAAGTGGAAGTGCCTACTGCCGCCGCCTCTTCCCTGGGCCTGCAGAAGATCGCCCCTACCAACGCAGATAAGTACCCCGCCATCGAGGACGAAAACGGTTATGCCTATGTGCAGTTTGGCCGTCTATACATTCACCCTACGCTGGTGGGCTCCGGTAAAATCAAGATTACCGCCGTGGGTGGCGGTGACCATGTCGGTGGTGGAACCAATCCTCCCGGTGGCATGGAACTCACCCAGGAAGTTTCACTCATCGCCCGCGATGTGGACGGTGGCAACGGTACAGGAGGATGGTTATAGTATGAAAAAGTTTTGGCTTTTGGCAGTAGCCGTAACGCTGTTTATGGCCTGCACCAAGAAGGATGATACCCCTAAGCTGGACGTTACCGGCGCCTGGGAACTCTCCAGCGTGGCAACCAAGGCCACGGTGGGTTCCGAAACCGTTAGCGTGTATGTGGACTTTGCTTCTGCCGGTAGCTTCACCCTGTACCAGAAAATTGGTAATGGGCGCTACACGGTATTTACCGGTACCTATACCCTGGATGCCACTGCCGGAAAACTGTCCGGCAAGTACAATGGCGGAAAGGCCTGGGGTCCGTATTCTGCAGCTATGGAAGGCAGCAATCTGACGCTCACTTCCGATGGCGGCAAAGAGGTGGACACCTACAAGAAGATAGATGCCATCCCGGAGTCGGTAAAGAACAATATCTACTAATACAGTGAAAATCAAGCACTTATTACTTAAAAGCATTTGTGCAGCGGGACTCTTGGGTTCCGCTGCGCTGATGCATGCCCAGGATTTCCAGCAGCAGGCGGGAGAACTGTCCACCCTGTACAGGGGACGCACGCAGGCGGTCTATCCGTACCGCTACAACGGCACCGTGTACTGGGATACGCGCCATTTCTCCAAGGGGAATCTGTTATATAACGGAAAGCTCTACCGGAACGTCCTGCTGAATCCGGACGCCTTTACCGGCGATTTGGTTACGCGTCCCACGGAGCAAGCGGCGACTATCGTCCTGAACCGCAGCCAGGTGGCCTGGTTCACGCTGGGGGACCGTCGTTTTGTGAACTTGCAGTATCTGGGCTACCAGGATGTACCTGAAGGCTTTTTCGAGGTACTCAAGGAAGGACAGGAGCCCCTGCTCATGCAGCGCCAGAAAACGCTCAGGAACGACCCCTACAAGCAGAATGAACGGCCTCAGGACTGGGACAACAATTACAGCTCGGAGGTAATTACGTTCTTTATCCCAAAGGACACGTATTATACGCTATCTGGCGGTAAATTGAAAAAAATCGGCGCCAGGGCGGCCCGTCGCAAACTGCGCGAGGCCAGCCATCCGGAGGATAGTATTTTCCCGGACGAGCATACCCTGGTGTGGCATCCTACCCGCGAGGCGGAGAGCGGCATGGTGCCGGCCCGCACCGTGAACAAAGTGGGTCTGGGCCTGCCGGACGGCTATTTCTCCGAGAAAAAGGTGGATACCGCCACGGTCAATTATGCCCAAAACGTCCTCACGGCCACCTACCGGAACAAAATTTACGAGATTGGCACGGAAGCTAAGGGCAGCACGGCCCGCGTGAGCGGCACCGTATTCGAGGCCGAGACCGGTCTCCCGCTCCCCGGGGTGGTCATCTTCGACAAGAATTCCTCTACCTACGTACGCTCCAACGCCAAGGGGCAGTACAACATTACCCTTCCCGTTGGCGACAATAAACTGAATTTCAATGCCGAGAACAAGAGCGACCTGGAACTGAGCGTTGTAGTGCACGGCCCGGGTGAGCTGGACGTGGTGATGAGCGAAAAAGTGACGCTCCTGAAAGGCGCCATCGTATCGGCAGAAAGTATGGCGCAGCACCGCAGCACCGCCATGGGCGTGGAAAGCGTGAGCATGCGCACCATTGGAAAGATACCCTCCGCTTTCGGCGAGGGCGATATTATCAAGGCCGTCCTTACCCTTCCGGGCGTAAAGACGGTGGGCGAGGCCTCCGGCGGCTTTAACGTACGCGGCGGCTCGGCCGACCAAAACCTCATCCTGTTCAACGACAACACCATTTACAACCCCAGCCACCTGTTTGGCATGTTCTCCAGCTTTAACCCGGATCTGGTGGACGAAGTACAACTGTACAAGAGTTCCATTCCGGCGGAATATGGCGGACGCATCTCCTCGGTGTTGTCGGTCCAGACCAAAGAAGGCAGCACCGACCGGGTGCATGGTTCCCTGGGCATCGGCGCCCTTACCAGCCGGGCCCACGTGGAAGGCCCCCTGGGCAAAAAGACCACCTTCATTGCCGGCGGGCGCATCACCTATTCGGACTACCTGATGAAGCTCCTGCCCAAGAACAGTGCCTACGCGGGCGGCAGCGCCATGTTCGGCGACGCCAACCTGTCCGTCACGCATCACTTCGACAGTGAAAACTCCCTGCAGGCGTTCGGCTATTTCGCCAGCGACAAGTTCGGTTTCAGTGGCGATACCACCTTCCGCTATACCAACATCAACGGCTCCATCGCCTATAAGCACAAGGGGGCCGATGGCAAGAACTTCAAGGTAAGCGCCGGTTACGACCACTACACCAATACTATCGGCGCCCATGCCTGGGAAACGGGTGCTTACGATATGCAAACCTTCATCCGTCAGGCCTTTGTAAAGGCGGGCGGCAGCATTCCCCTGGGACGGCACACCCTGGCGGCCGGTATCGACCTGGTCGGTTATGGCCTGGATCCGGGCATCATGCAGCCCTTCGGGGATAAATCCCAGGTGAAAGCGACGCGGCTGAACCGTGAGTGGGGCTTCGAGCCGGCTTTGTATGTGTCGGACGACTGGGCCATCACGGACATTTTCTCCGTGGATGCGGGCATCCGCCTGTCATCGTTCCTGGCGCTGAACCCCAGCAAGTTCTATATCGGCCCGGAATTCCGTATTTCCACCAAGGTGTCGCCGGTAGAGAACTTCTCCATCAAGGCGGGCTTCAACACCATGCGGCAGTATATCCACCTCATTTCCAATACGGCGGCGGTGTCGCCTATGGATACCTGGCGGCTGTCGTCGGCCGAGATTGCTCCGACGACCGGTTGGCAGGGTGCGGCCGGCGTATATTGGACGCTGCTGGGAGCGGGTATCGACCTGTCTCTGGAAGGCTATTACAAGCAAAGCCGCAACGCGCTGGATTACAAGAGCGGCGCCATGCTGTCCATGAATCCGCAGTTGGCGGAGGCCCTGGTACCCGTGTTTGGACGGGCCTATGGCGTGGAGGTGATGATGAAGCGCCCCGTAGGTAAGATTACCGGCTGGCTTTCCTACAGCTACTCCCGCAGCCAGTTGCGCGAGATGCAGGACCGCGGCGCGGAGACCATCAACGGCGGCGCCTGGTACAATGCTCCGTACGACAAACCGCACGAGATTAAACTGGCGCTCAACTGGGCCATGACCCACCGCTTCAGCCTGTCGGTGAACGTGGATTACTCCACCGGCCGTCCGACCACCATTCCTATTGGTCGATATCGTTACAACGGTGACTGGCACCTGGCCTACAGCGAGCGTAACAGCTACCGTATTCCGGACTACTTCCGCATGGATGCGGCCCTCAATATCGACCCGGGCCATTACAAGCGGGCTTGGGTGCATGCTTCGTTCACCATTGGCGTGTACAACATTACGGGCCGGAAGAACCCTTATTCCGTCTTCTTCAAGACGGACCACAACGGCAACCTGAACGGCTATATGCTCTCTGTGTTCGCCAGCCAGATTCCTTACATCAACATTAATCTCCTGTTCTGATGAAAAAGTTTGTGATAACAGCGTTGGCAGCGCTCCTGGTGGGCGCCTGCGTGTATCCGTACAACCCGGAACTGGAGGAGAAGGACCTGCAGAAGCAGCTGGTGGTGGACGGAAAAATCCTGCTGGGGGGTACCAGCACCATTACGGTGAGCTATTTGCAGCCGCTGAACGGAGCTTCTACCGGTATTCCGCTGGCGGAGGCTTGGATAGAGGATAACCAGGGCAATAAGTACCACCCGGATACGGGTCATGGCCGTGGCAGTTATTTTGTAATCGAGACGCCGGAAGGGCCCGCGGGTGCGCAATACAGGGCTGTGGTCAAGTGCGATGCGGAAACCTATGTATCGGCCTGGCTTACGCCGGATTCCGCGCCGGAAATTACCGATATCCGCTTTACGGCCGATGAAGGGTACGTGCACGTCATGGTGGATTTGGATACCCACATGGATCGTCCCGGCAACTATGGTTTCATGTACGAGGAGGCCTGGGAGTTCCATTCGGACTTTTACCCGGAACTCTTCATCAATCCGGATACCTGGGAGTATTACCAGCCCATGGGCGGCTATCCTTTCTATTGGTGCTACAAGACTTTATCGTCACAGGGTTTGGTGCTCTTGGGGGCGGAATCGCTGCAGGCCGATGGTGGGATTATCCGCAACGCCCCGGTGAAGACTTTCCCCCGCACCGACAGCCGCAACCACCGGAAATATTCCATTCTGGTGAAGGCGTTCGCCCTGTCGCGGGAGGCCTACGATTTTAACCGGCAGTTGGAGGAGATGTCCGAGGTTGGCGGCGACCTGTTCACCCCGGATCCCGGTGCGCTTCCCAGCAACGTGGTGTGCGAGAGCAATCCGGAGAAGAAGGCGATGGGCATGGTGCTTTCCGGCATCGTTAGCGCCAAACGCGTGTTCTTTACCAGCACGTATTACATCCAGCGTACGCCTGTGGCCGATTTTGTCGATGTCCCCAGCGACAAGTATGACTATTACTACAACGAGTTGAACTATAGGCCGATTACGAAAGTGGCTGGAGAAACGGGCTACTTCAACGGATGGGGACCGCACCGCTGCATCAACTGCGTAGAGGCCGGCGGTACCCTGGAAAAACCTGATTTTTGGGAATAGGCGCTATGAAAAGACTGATTTGTACTGCCCTTTTGCTGCTGGCGGGCCTGGTGGGCCTGGCTGGCGAGCGCATTTATATCGTCACGGACCGGAATGCTTACATTGCCGGCGACATGGTATACTGTTCCCTTTTTGTTGTGGACGATACGGGCGCGCAGAGCAACTTTAGCGCCGTATCCTACCTGGAACTCATCAGCGCGGAAGGAACGGCCGTAGAGGCCAAAATAGGCCTATTTGCGGGGCGCGGCGCCGGAGCTTTCCGTTTGCCCGCTGGCATGCCCACCGGTAACTACCGGCTGGTGGCCTATACTTCCGGCAGCGCGTACGACCCTGCCGGTGCACGGACGCTGGCCGTGTTCAATACCGCTTCGCTTGCGCGGGTGAAGAACGGCGTTAAGCTGAATAACGCTTGGAGGCCCGTTCCTGCCCCGGCCGAGGAAGCCGACGGCATCCGGCTCTCCATGACCGGACGCCAGCGCCAGGGGCAGCCCACTACGCTGGTGCTTTCCGGTGCAGCCCAAGCCGCTTCGGTGGCCGTTTCCGTGGTGCGCGAAGATGGGCTGGCTCCTGCCGATGGCCACTCGCTGGAAGCCTTCCTGAAGGGCTCCCCTGCCCGCCGTACGGGCCAGGTAGCCGAGTATGAGGGCGAAGTCATCGAGGCTACTGTAGAAGGTTTGGAAGCTGGCGCGAAGGGGGACGTAACCGCCATCCTTTCCACGGCCGGCGCTCCTTCCAGCGTTTACCTGGGCCGGAGTACCGAGAACGGGCACATCCAGTTCTATACCAACAACATTTACGGCGACCGCGAGCTGGTGTGTGAGGTGCTTTCGCTGGATGGCAAGGCGGCGCACATCAACCTGGCATCGCCCTTTACGCACCCTTCGGTGGGCGCGATTGCCCCGCTGGAGCTGGGCCCGGAGCAGCGTTCCCTGCTGATTTCCCGGAAATCGGCCCTTACAAGTGAACTGCAGCTGGATACCCTGCTGGAGTTCCTGCCCAAGCGCGAGGAACTGCTGCTGGATCCGGGTACCCGCCGCCGGTATCACCTGGACGATTATACCCGCTTCCCTACTGTCCGCGAGATTTGCATCGAGTTTATTCCGCAGCTTTCCTTTGTCAAGCGCGACGGCCGCTGGCGCATCCGCATGATGTTTGCCGACGGGGCCGACCAGCGCCATTACATGCAGGAGAACGTGCTGGTGATGATGGACGGCGTGGTGCTGTCGGACCATGGCATGCTGGAGTCGTTCGACGCTATGCTGCTGGAAGATATCGACCTGTATCAGCAGTCGGTGATTCTGGGCGGCGTGCCGTATAACGGGGTGGTGAATTTTATCTCCAAGAACAATTACGTGACGGCGCTGCCGTTTCCGCCCAGCGTGCGCGTGGTGGATTTCAAGGGTGTTTCCTATCCCCTGGCCTACCCGGGCGAGGCTCCTGCCGAGGGTGACCGCAGACAGTTGCTGTTCTGGCATCCGGCGCTGGAGGTTCCTTCTGGCAGCGTGCTGCAGATTCCTCTTACCATGCCGGGCTATCCGGGCACCTTCCGGGTGCAGGTGGAAGGCTGGACGATGGATGGAAAACCGATAAAGGCCAGTTATCGGTTTGAAGTGGAATAAAAAAGCGCTACCTTTGCGGCATGAAGAGATGGACGATTAGTTTACTGTTGCTGTTTTGGGCGTGGCTGCTGCCGGCCCAGAATACGGCCATGCTGTTTTTACCGATGAACCGCGATGCCGCTACCGTAGGTGGTACGCAGGTGTTGTCTTCCCTGTATAATCCTGCCGCCATTCCCTTTACCGGGAGCGATGTCCAGCTGTCCTATCAGCGCTGGGCGCCGTCGGTGGCCCCTGCCAACCATATCAATTTGCTCTCGGGCATCCGCATTGGCAAACGCGTGGGCGTGGGCCTTACGGTGGGCTACCAGATGGGCGAGGAATTCGCCCTGACGGACGGCTCGTTCTATATGCCCTCGGACCTGCTGATAGGCTTGGGCGCCGGTGTGGCCTTTACGGATTACCTGTCGATAGGCGTTAATGCCAAATATGCCCGTCAGGGGCTCACGAAAGAGGTTGCCTATCAGGCGTTTGCGGCCGATGCGTTCCTTATGTTCAACATGGCGGGCTTCCGTGCTGCGGCCGGCGTGGCTTCGGTGGGTACGCCCGTGAAAGCGGCTGGCGGCAAGAGTTACGCGCTGCCAGCGGCGGCAAAGATCGGCGCCGGATATGGCTTCAAATTCGGCCTTTCCTTACAGGCCGATGCCGATATTTACTTTGCCGGAGGCTTTGCGGCAGCCGGTGGCGTGCAGTACGCCTGGAAGGACATGCTCTTTGCCCGCGTGGGGTACCATTACGGCTCCGACGCCGCCCCCGTGCCTTCCTATCTGGCCCTGGGCCTGGGCGTAAAGTTCATCGGCATTCACCTGGACGTGAGCTACCTAACCGCCTCCAAGGCCCTTGGGAACAGTTTTACGATAGGCGTAGGCTATTCCTTTTAGGAGATTCCTCGGCTTCACTCGGAATGACAAAGGACGGAGCTCGGAATGACAGGTACCCTGGATACATTTCCCCTTTACACACGCTTAAAGCACACCTACCCTGCCCTGGCCCCCCTCCTGGCCACCATCCTGTGCTTTAACCACCTTTTTACACCCCACTTAAAGCACACCTATCCTGCCCTGGACCCCCTCCTGGCCATCATCCTGTGCTTTAACCACCCTTTTACACCCCACTTAAAGCACACCTACCCCTACCAGGCTCCCTTTCAAGCCACAATGGTGTGCTTTAGTGCCAAGATGATCCCAATGAAATAGATGACAGACTCTGCAGGTGTTTCGGTTTATTTCATAGTGACACTTAATCGCCTATTACTCAATAACTTACACACTAATCCTCGTTCAAATTTTGAACGAGGATTATACGTTAAAATGCTGATATACAACAAGTTAACGATCACGGCCGCAAGCGCTCGGGCGGAGATTCCTCGGCTTCGCTCGGAATGACAAGGGGCGGCACGAGGAGATTCCTCGGAGGCGCGAGGAAGGACAAGAGGCAGGGCGAGGAATGACAGGGCTACCAGAGGAAATTGTTGAAGGGATAGCGTCCCGCATGAAGCTCCGCGACGATTTTGTAAAGGTCGTTGCGGAGTTTTTCTATGCCGATTTTCTCGCGGGCGCTGATGAAGATGCACGGCGTTTTTTCGCTGGCGATCCAGCTGCTCTTGAGCTCCTCCAGGGTGCGGTTGATGGGCTGCTTGGGCGTGAGTGAGAACTCGTCGTAGGGTTCGTAGGTGTAGGCATCGACCTTGTTGAACACCACGTACACCGGCTTGTTGGCGGCGTTGATGTCCCGTAAGGTCTGTTCCACCACTTGCATCTGCTCCTCAAAATCCGGGTGCGAGATATCGACCACATGCACCAGCACATCGGCCTCACGGACCTCGTCCAGGGTGCTCTTAAAAGCCTCTACCAGCTGCGTGGGCAGTTTGCGGATGAAACCTACAGTATCGCTCAGCAAAAACGGCACGTTTTCGATGACCACTTTGCGCACCGTTGTGTCCAGGGTAGCGAACAGCTTGTTCTCGGCAAATACGTCAGACTTAGCCAAGAGATTCATCAAAGTACTCTTGCCCACATTGGTGTACCCCACCAACGCCAGACGTACCAGGGAGCCTCTATTGCTCCTTTGCGTGGCCATTTGCTTATCGACCTTCTTGAGGTCCTCCTTGAGCTTGGAAATGCGCTGCTTTACGATACGGCGGTCGATTTCGATCTGGGTTTCACCCATACCGCCGCGGGTTCCCATGCCGCCGCGCTGCCGCTCCAGGTGGGTCCACATGCCCGCCAGGCGGGGCAGCATGTAGTTGTAATGGGCCAGTTCCACCTGCATTTTGGCGTAGGAGGTTTTGGCCCGCTGGGCGAAAATTTCCAGGATAAGGCTGGTACGGTCGATGACGTCCGAGCAGGCAATCACCTTCTCGATGTTGCGCTGCTGCATGCCCGTGAGTTCATCGTCAAAGATGACGTATTCAATCTGGTTCTCCTGGCAGTATTCCTTGATTTCCTCCAGTTTTCCCGGGCCGATATAGGTGGCCTTGTCCGGACGGTCCAGGCGCTGGGTGAAGAATTTATCGCCCTCTGCACCGGCGGTTTCCGCCAGGAACTTCAACTCTTCCAGATACTCCTGCACTTTGCGCTCGCCACCCTTTTCCAGGATGACGCCCACAAACACGGCTTTATTAGTCTTGAATTCACTCATAGACTACAAAGGTACGAAAAATGAGATTGCTGGTCAAGCCGACAATGACGTCATGCCCGGCCCTGTCATTCCGAGCGAAGCCGAGGAATCTCCGCCCGAGCCCTTGCGGCCGTGATCGTTAACTTGTTGTATATCAGTATTTTAACGTATAATCCTCGTTCAAAATTTGAACGAGGATTAGTGTGTAAGTTGTTGTGTAACAAGTAATTAGGTGTCACTGCCGGAGCGCCGTCATGCCCGGCGCCGACCGGGCAATCCCTTGTCATTCCGAGCGAAGCCGAGGAATCTCCCGACCGGGTACCTAACCGAAATACTGCAAGGTGCGGAGCATCTCGAAGATCAGGTCCAGGTATTCGTGGGAGGTGTTGTCCCAGCGGAAGCCCAGGCGGTGGAGGACCTGCATGGTGTAGGCGGTGGACGGAACGGTTTCTACGCCCTCCGTTTCCGCGGCCGACTGCTGGTAGGCCACCAGCGGGGCCATGATGCGGGTCTTGGCGGGGTCGGCGTTGGCCTCGGTCACGCGGCGGCTGAATTCGGCATTTTCCACATACTCCAGCGGTTTTCCGTCAATCTTCTCCAGGCGCACCAGAATATCGTCCATGGGGATAAGGTGGTTGTTGGAGACGTTGAAGACACAGTTCTCCAGCGGGGTACGGGCGAGGAGCACCATGGCGTGGGCTGACTGGTCGATGGGCGAGAATTCCATCTGTCCTTCCAGCAGCTGGAACGGGCAGGCGCCCAGCATCTTGAAGGCCTTCAGGCGGCCCATGGAGGCGTTGGCGTTCAGGTTCACCTGGAATTCACCGTCCTCGGCGCGGGGCGACAAGTTGCCGGCGCGTAAAATCTTTGCCTTCAGGGTTCCGGCCACCATGTGCTCCAGGATATAACGTTCCGCCAGGAACTTGGAATGGACGTACTGGTTGTCCGTCAGCTGGCCGAAGAAGAGCATCTGCTCCGTGAGAGTGCCGGGTACATAGCCCGGGGTGAGGCCACCTACGCTCTCAGTGGAGACGTGCACCAGATAGGCGTCGTTACGCTCGCACAGGGCCACCAGGTTCTTGACACCGCCGTAGTTGATATCCTCGATATCGGTTCCTTTGGAGAAGTGCTTCACATTGGCGGCACAGTTAAACACCGTGTCGATTTGCGTGAGCGGCTCCAGGGTCTGCGGCTGGGTAATGTCTCCCTCGACAGGCTTGATGCGTGTTCCCACGAGCTGGCGGTAATCCTTCTCGAAGTAGTACACCAGCATCTCCCGCAGGCGACGCTCCGGAGAAACGCTGCCCTTGGACCGGAGCAGGCACCAGATGGTGGTGTCCGGCCCGGTGCTTTCGATGAGCTCCTTGAGCAGGTGGATGCCCAAAAAGCCGGTGGCGCCGGTGAGGAGGATGTTGCGTCCCAGGTGCATGCGTTCCCCGTTCAGGAACGATTCCAGCGTGTTTTTAGCAAGCAACGTGTCGATGGCGGAATAGTCATAGTCCGTAATGTTGCTGTCCTGCTCCTGCACCGCCACGTCTCCCGTAAGGAAGGCCGCGAGGGCGCGGGCCGACGGGTGCGAGAACGCGTCCGAATAGGCGAAATGCAGCCCCTGCTTTTCCGCGCTCACCATCACGTTGGTGACCATGAGCGAGGAGCCTCCCAGGTCGAAGAAGGAGTCCGTGGCGCTCACGCGTTCCATGCCCAGGATATCGGCAAAAATGGCGCAGAGGGCCTTTTCCGTTTCTCCCACCGGGGCGACATACTCGTCCATGGAGGTGGGTACGAGCTCCGGCAGGGCCTTGCGGTCCACCTTCTGGTTCACGTTGAGCGGAATCTTGTCCAGCTGCATCCACGCGGCGGGCACCATGTACGAAGGCTTGCGCTCGCGGATGAATTCGCCGGCGGCTTTAGGGTCGAAGGTGCCTTCCGCTACCACGTACGCGGCCAGGAACTTGCCACCGGACGGGGCATCCAGCGCCTGGACGGTGACGTCTTTCACGCCCGGGAATTCCTGCAGGACGCCTTCCACTTCCTTAAGCTCGATGCGGAAGCCGCGGATCTTGACCTGACGGTCTTTTCGACCCACGAATTCGATATTTCCATCGGCCCGGTACCGCACGATATCACCGGAGTGGTACATGCGCGTACCCGGCTTGAAAGGATTGTCCACAAAGCATTCGGCCGTCTTTTCCGGGTTGTTGAGGTAGCCGCGGCCCACACCGGCGCCGCTGATGAGCAGTTCGCCGGCGGCGCCCACAGGCAGGCGACGCAGGTGACGGTCCGCTACGTACAGCGGCATATTGCTGACGGGATGGCCGATAGGGATGTTCTCTTCCCGCACCTTCACGTGGAAGATGGTGGAGAAGATGGTGCATTCCGTGGGACCGTAGCCGTTGTAGAACGCATAAGACGGCGGCGGCATGGAAATAAGTTTTTCGCCGCCCACGCTCAGGTGCTTGAGGATGGGATTGTCCGGGAAATTCCTGGCATACATCACGCCCACCTGGGTGGTCATGAAGCTGTGGGTAACGCCATTGTCGATAAGGAAGCGGTTCAGGGCGCCCAGGTCGTGCCGGACGTCCTCCGGAATGATGCAGACGCAGGCGCCGCTGGTCAGGGCCGGATACTGGTCCATCATGTTGGCGTCGAAGCCGTAGCTGGCGAAGGCCGCCACTTTGTCTCCGGGCTTGAGGTTGTAGTAGTCCCGGTACCAGGCGCAGAAGTTCACCAGGTTGCGGTGCTCCAGCATGACGCCCTTGGGCGTTCCGGTGGAGCCGGAAGTGTACAGGAGGATGTAGAGGTTCTCCGGTTTAGGGGATTTCTCGGCTACGCTCGAAATGACAGAGAGGCCGCTCGAAATGACAGAGGGGTCGCTCGAAATGACAGGGGCGTTTTTGTCATTTCGACCGAGCGAAGCGAGCGGAGAAATCTCCAGCTCCGCGGTGGTGAGCACGGGGCCCGTGTAGTCCCCTACCAGCGGGATGAGTTCTTTATCGGCAATGAGGAGCTTGGCCCGGGAGTCCTGAATCATGAAGTTGAGGCGCTCCGGCGGGTAGGAAGGATCCAGCGGCTGATAGGCGCAGCCGGCCTTCATGGCGGCCAGGGAGGCCTTGGTCATCCAGGCGTTGCGGTTAATCAGGACGGAGACTACTTCCTCCTCCTTGAGGCCGTAGGAAAGGATCTTTGCGGCCAGGGCGTCCGTATAATCGTCCAGTTCCTTGTAGCTGATGGTTTTTCCGTCGAAGAGCACGGCCGGGGCGTCCGGGGTGGCCTTGGCCTGTTTCCGGAACAAATCCACGACGGTGAGGCTCAGGTCCACTTCCTGGGTGTAGTAGTTGAAGCTGTCCAGCTGCTGGAGGCGCTCTCCATCGACAAACGGAATTTCCGTGAGCGGGACATTTGTCATAAGGCCCCTCACCACGCACTCCATGGCGTCTGCGAAGGACTGGATGAGCGGCTCCGTGTACAGGCTGCTGTCGTAGGCCAGGGCCAGTTCCGGGGCTTCTTCCGTACCTTCGATGAAGATGCTCAGCGGGAACTTGGGCGTATCCTGTGTAACGAGTTCGTCCTCAAGCGCTTGGCCATTAATGGTGTACTTTTCGACGAGTCCCACCTGGTAGGCCAGCATGACGGCCGGATGGAAGTCATAGGCCGATGCCACGCGGGCGAAAGGATAGTTCTGGTAAGAGAGCGTGGTGGCAAAGTTGCGGTCCATCTCCCGGAGGAAGTCATCGGCCTTCTGGTCCCCTACCTCTCCGGAGAGGGCCATGGTGTTGACGAACATACCAAAGGTATCGGCACAACGCATGTCGCTGCGGCCGTTGGCCACGGTGCACATGTAAATTTTCTGCTGGCCGCTGAATGCGCCGATGGTGACATAGGCGGCGCCCAGGAAATAGCTGGCCGGGGAGATGCCCAGTTGATGGCAGCGGGCCATGACGTCTGCACCAATCTTTTTGCGGATCCAGATTTCGTGGCCCACTTCGTCTTCCTGGGGCGTTTTGTCCGGAATGACACCGGTTTCGTCCTCCTTGCCGGTAATCTGCGCGGCGAAGAAGGCCTCCGCCTCCTGAAATTCGGCGCTGTCCTGGTAGGCTTTCTGGTCCCGGGCGTAGCTGAAGTAGGTATAGTTCTCTTTTTCAGGAGCTTTACCCTCCAGGGCGGCGGTAAGCTGGGCCAGGAACAGGTCGTAGGAGTGGCCGTCGAAGATGAGGTGGTGGAAATCGGCCATCAGGCGCAGCTTGCCCGGCGTTTGGACCAGGGTGAGCCGATACAGCGGACCGGAAAGGTCGTACGGCTGCATGAAGGCTTCTTTCAGGGCCTCGTATTCTTCTTCCTTACCCAGCTTGACACAAGGGATTTCCTCTTCTGGCCGTGCGGGCACAAGATACACTTTTCCGTCCTTTTGCTCCAGGCGGGCGGTAAGGGCGGGATGGGCCTCCAGGATATCCATAAGGGCCTTTTTAACAGCCCCCACCTGCGTTCCTTTCGGGAACGTGAGGATGCACGGCAGGTTGTAGGCAGTGGACGAAGGGTTCCTTACGCAATCCAGGTACAGACCGGTTTGCTGGAAGGTGAGTTCCTGGGGCTGATCCTCCGTGTTTTCCGGGGTTTCCTCCTCCTTCTTGTCCTTGGACAGGAGGAGCTTAAGAATATCATTTTCGATGCTTTGCAGGCTGGCGGTCTTGGGGAAACTGTTCATGTCCGGCTCCAGGCCGTAACGCTTGTACAGTTCCGTAGCCAGGCGCAGGGCACCCAGGGACGACAAACCGCTATAGTAGAGGGGCTCGGTAAGTCCGAAGCCGCCAATACCCACGCTCTCCTTGATAAGGTCGCTGATTTGCTCTTCCAGCATGTTCAGCGGGGCCACGTGCTCCTCCTGCTTGCGTTCCTGCGGTTCCGGCTTGGGCAGGGCCTTCACATCCACTTTCTGGTTCACGTTCAGCGGAATGGCCTCTATCTGCATGGTGACGGCCGGGACCATATACGGCGGTTTCTTGCTGGCAATGTATTTGTCCAGCTCCTGGATGTCGATTTCCTTGGGACTGACGATGTAGGCGGCGAGGAACTTGCCAGCGCCTACGCCGGGCTCGTCAAAGGCTTGCACCGTAACGTCTTTGATATCCGGGAATTCGCGGATGACGGCTTCTACTTCCTTGAGCTCGATGCGGAAGCCGCGGATTTTGACCTGTCCGTCCTTTCGGCCCATAAATTCGATTTTACCGTCTTCGCGTTCGCGGACAATATCGCCGGTGCGGTAGGCGCGACCGTATTTGGGGTCTTTGTCAAAGGGGTTCTCCACAAAGGCTTCGGCTGTTTTGTCGGGACGATTCAGGTAACCCAGACCCACCTGCGTACCGGTAATCCAGAGTTCTCCGCTTTCGCCCTTAGGAACCTGCTTGCCGTCCTTCACTATGTACACCTTGATGTCCTTCATCGGCCGGCCGATGGGAATGTTCGCTTCCTGTACCTTCACTTCCTCATACACCACGTAGCAGATGGTTTCCGTGGGGCCGTAGCAGTTGAACAGGCGATAGTGCGGCAGCGGGAAGCTGGACATCTTTTCGCCGCCGGTGTACATGGTTTTCAGGCCCTTGCAGTCCGGATAGTTGATGGCAAACTGGGTGGCCACCTGGGTGGTCATGAAGCAAGCGGTAATGCCGTTGGCTTCGAAGAAATCGTGCAGGGCGGGAAGGTTGAGCCGGATGTTCTCCGGAATCACATAAAGGGTACCGCCGCTGACGAGGGCTCCGTACAAGTCGGACACAAAGGCGTCAAAACCAAAGCTGGCATAGGCCGTTATGTGGGAGCTGGCATCCAGGCCCATCACTTCGCAGTGGTGGCTGCAGAAGGCGTAAATATTCTTGTGTACCAGCATACAGCCTTTGGGCGTGCCCGTGGTGCCGCTGGTGTACAGGAGAATGAACAAATCGTCCTCCTGCGGCTGGGCCTTGGGCGTTCCGGGATGCAGTTTCCGGATATCGCTGGTCTTAATGACCGGCCCCTTGTAATCTTTCAGGATAGGAAGGAGTTCTTCATCGGCCACCAGGATTTTGGCATCCGCGTCCTTCATCATGAATTCCAGGCGCTCCGGCGGGTAGGACGGGTCCAGCGGGAGATAGGCGCAGCCGGCTTTGAGGGCGCCCAGGGGGGCCAGCATCATATATTCGTTGCGGCCCAGCATAATGCCCACTACACTCTTTGGTGGAACCTGGGATTCGATATAAGCGGCAAGGTTATCGGAAAGTTTATCTACTTCTCCGTAGCTTAAACGCGTATTCTCATAGACCAATGCCAGATGTTCCGGGTGGGACTTTGCGTGCTCGCGGAAGGCATCCAAAACCGTGTTACAAGAAGTGTGGCTCATGTTTTTATCTTTTATTCTTACAAAGTTAAAACTTTCAATCGAATTTTATTGTTTTGAGTTGTCAAAAACAAATGATAACTTTACAGTTTGATATGAAAAAGTTCGATTCTGGCTGGATAACCCGCATAGGGATTGTGATTGTCGCCGCCGTGCTGGTGGAGGTCATTTCCGTGGTGCAGTACCAGCGCCTCCGCAGCATGATGGGAGAGGAAGTGAATCTTCGGAGCAAGGTGGTGTTGGGCGCCATGGTCCACGAAATCGAGCACATGCTGGAACTTACGGAGACCACTCTGGCGGAGAACAAATGGGATATCATGCGCCATTTGTCCAATCCGGATTCCCTTTTTCCAGTAATGACGCGCCTGATCGACGACAATCCTAACGTCGTGGGCGGTTGCCTGGCATTCCTGCCTTATTATTATCCTTCCAAGGGTCGTCTTTTCGAGCCTTATGCCCACAAGCTGGCGGATGGAACCATCGTCACGGAACAACTGGCCAGCCCGGAGCACGATTATACGCAGAACCAGGAATTTATCTGGGCTATGGAGCACCTGATCCCTTTTTGGACAGACCCTTATCTTTATGGGACGGATTCGCTCTCTTATGCTACTTATAGCGCACCCATCTATGATAACGAAGGCCGATTGGCGGCTTGGTGCGGTTTGGATATCGACCTCTCCTGGTTAGGCGATACGCTCAATTCCCATCAGCCCTTTGCGTCTTCCTTCGGCCTCTTGCTTACCATAGAGGGCGACCTGGTTGCCGGACCTTCTCCGGCGCAGATTCCCCGGGAAGAAGTTTTCACGGTGGTGGATATTGTGAACGGGCGGCTGTCTGCATCGGATTTTCCGGGTCTCGTCATCCGTAAAACGCAATTGGACAAGGAGCCTTATTGGCAGTTGATCCAGGTGCATAAGACGGAAGAGATTTACAGGCGAATGACCCAAATGCGCCATCAGCACATACTCTTTGTGTTGCTGGGTCTGGCCATCCTGGCCTTCATGATTAACCGCTACGCCCGTAACGAGCGCAAGTTGCGGGAGGCGTCTGCAGAGCAGGCACGGATTAGTGGAGAACTGGAGGTTGCGCGGGATATCCAACAGCAGATGCTTCCCAAGGTGTTCCCTTCCTATATTTACGGAACTCTGGAACCGGCGCTGGAAGTGGGCGGAGACCTGTACGATTTCTATATCCGGGACGGCAAACTCTTCTTCTGTATCGGCGATGTGAGCGGAAAGGGCGTCCCTTCCGCTATGCTCATGTCCATGATTCATTCGCTCTTCCGCGTGGTTTCCCGGAAGGAAGAGAACCCTTCCCAGATTCTATGGACCCTGAACAACCAGCTTTGCGCCGGTGACGATAACAATATGTTCGTGACGTGCTTCGTTGGCTGCCTGGACTTATATACCGGCAAGCTCAACTATGCCAATGCCGGGCACGACAAACCTTTCCTCCTGACTACATCGGCCTCTATCCTGCCGGTTAAGGCCAATCTGCCTTTGGGTGTTTACCCGATGACGGAGTTTGAGCTTCAGTCGATGACCCTCTCCCCCGGCACCACCCTTTTCCTTTACACGGACGGGCTTACGGAGGCCAAAAACAAGGAGCATAAGGCCCTGGGTCGGGAACGGGTTCAGCAGGTGCTGGACGCTTGCCTGGCAAAGGGCACGGATACGCCCGAAGACCTGGTGGGTGCGTTGAGTGCGGAGGCACATGGTTTTGCCGGCGGGAGCTCCCAGAGCGACGACCTTACCCTCCTTTGCATCCGTTACCAGCCGGGAGACAACCTGCGCAAGCAAATCACGCTGGGGAACAACACGGAAGAAGTGGCTGCCCTGAGTACTTTCGTCAAGGATTTCCTGGGCCAGATAGAGATGGAGCGACGGGTTGCGGCCGGACTTCGCCTGGCACTGGAGGAGACCGTGGTGAACGTAATGGATTACGCCTATCCAGCCGGAGAGCATGGGGAGGTTACGATTTATGCGGACAGCAATTATAAGGAAGTACGGTTCACTATTGTGGACTCCGGTTTCCCCTTCGACCCTACTGCTGTTTTGGCTGTAGATACAACGCTGGATGCCCAGAACCGGCCCATCGGCGGCTTGGGCATTCACCTCACGCGCAAGATGGTCGATACCATTTCCTACAGCCGCAAACACGGTTTCAATGTATTAACTTTAACCAAATCCATATCATGACAACACGAGTAGAAGAATTGGACGGCAAGTTTGTCGTAACTTTCAGTGGCGAGTTAGATACTGCCGCTGCCGCAGAGACGGAAAAAGCCCTGGCTCCTGTTCTGGAAAACCTGGGTAAGGACATTGTCTTTGACTGTACGGAATTGGAGTACATTGCCTCCAGCGGGCTCCGTCTCTTGCTGAGCGTCCTGAAAAAAGCGCAGGCAGCAGGTGCCCATGTAGTCCTGAAAAACGTGAACGACGTGGTGAAGGATGTGCTGGATTTAACCGGCTTCGTCGCCCTTTTTGATATTGAGTAAATGGTATCCTACTTTAACGAAGATATTAACTTCCCTTTTAAGGAAAAACGCCTTACTTCCCGTTGGCTCAAGTTTGTGGCCGAGAGCGAAGCAAAGCGTTTGGGTGACATCTCTATAATATTCTGTTCCGATAATTATATTTTGGATGTCAATATAAAATATCTGAAACACGATTATTACACGGATATCATTACTTTCGACTACTGTGAGGGAAATCGTCTGAGCGGAGACCTCTTTATCAGCGTGGATTCCGTGCGGGAAAACGCCTCCTTTTATGGTGTCGAGTTTGCCGATGAGCTCAACCGAGTTATCGTCCATGGTGTGCTGCACCTGATTGGCTACGACGACCATACGGAGGAAGACATTGCCGTGATGCGCGCCAAGGAGAACTATTACCTCTCGCAGCGTTCCAACGTATGAACAACCGCTATGATGTCATTGTGATCGGTGGAGGCCATGCCGGCTGTGAAGCGGCGATGGCTGCTGCCAACATGGGCTCTTCGGTGCTCTTGCTTACACCGGATTTAAATGGGTTGGCCAAGATGAGTTGCAACCCGGCGGTAGGTGGCATTGCCAAAGGACAGATTGTCCGGGAGATTGATGCCCTGGGTGGTTACTCTGCTTTGGTGACGGACGCCGCGACGCTCCAGTTCCGCATGCTGAACCGTTCCAAAGGACCGGCCATGTGGAGTCCACGTGCACAATGCGATAAACAGCTCTTTTCCGCAACCTGGCTTAAATTCCTGCTAAGTAATTGTAAATTAAGTATTTACGCGGATTTCGCGGCCGATTTTCTCTTTGAGAATCAAAAAATCTGCGCCGTTCGCACAGTTACAGGGGCAATTTTTTACGCTCAGGCCTTTATTTTGACCGCCGGCACGTTCTTGAACGGTCGCATGTACATCGGCCAGCATTCTTTCGAAGGAGGCCGGATTGGCGAAAAAGCTTCTTACGGAATTTCCGATCAACTGGCATCACTGGGAATTCCCACCGCCCGGATGAAAACGGGCACTCCCCCGCGCATCGATTTCCGTTCGGTGGATATTTCCCGTTTGCAGCGGCAGGCCGGTGATGTTCAGCCGGAGCGTTTTTCCTTCCTGAATGTGCCCTCGGCGGTGCAGGAAGGCGGCACCCAGATGGACTGCTACCTGCTGCATACCAATGAAAAGGTACATGAAATCCTCCGTACGGGCTTTGACCGCTCTCCCCTTTTCACGGGTATGATTCACGGTAAAGGCCCGCGCTACTGCCCCAGCATCGAGGATAAACTCCGTACTTTTGCCGATAAAGATTCGCATCAACTGTTCCTGGAGCCGGAGGGGCGTAATTCCCCGGAATATTACCTGCAGGGCTTCTCTTCCTCCCTTCCGCTTGAGGTGCAATTAGAGGCCATGCACGCCATTGAGGGCCTTGAGGACGCGGTTGTCTTTAAGCCGGCATATGCGGTAGAATATGACTACTTTGACCCGCAATACCTGCATTATTCCCTGCGCTCCAAGGTGGTCGATAATCTCTTCCTGGCGGGCCAGGTGAATGGCACTACCGGTTATGAGGAAGCCGCCGCTCAGGGCATTGTGGCGGGTATGAACGCCCATTTGTGGTTACAGGAGAAAGAACCGTTGGTGCTTCGCCGCGACCAGGCCTATATCGGCGTGCTCGTTGACGATCTTATTAATAAAGGGGTCGATGAGCCTTACCGTATGTTTACCTCCCGTGCCGAGTACCGCATCCTTTTACGCCAGGACAATGCCGACTTCCGCCTTACCGCGCTTTCGCATGACTTAGGCCTTGCCACAGAGGAGCGCTATGACGCGATGATGCACAAGCAGGAGGCCGTGGAATCCCTCTCTGAGTTCTGCAAGAACACCAAGCTGAAGCCTACAGTTGTGAATCCATTCCTGGTGAAGATGGACTCCACTCCCCTTTCGGAGGGCAAATATTTGGAGGATCTGGTCTCTCGCCCGGAGCTAGAGTTGGGTAAATTATTAGAAATTGTTCCACGTGGAACAAAGGCCAATTATTCCACGGAGGTCATCACTGCTGTGGAAGTGGCTATCAAGTATGCGGGCTATATTGAACGGGAGAAGTTGCAGGCGGAGAAGAACGCTCGCTTGGAGTACATCCGCATCCCGGCGGACTTTGACTTTGACCAAATTCAGAGTCTGTCCATAGAATGCCGCCAGAAGCTGAAAAGATATAAGCCCGAGACCATCGCTCAGGCTTCCAGAATCTCCGGGGTCTCCCCCGCCGATATTTCCGTTTTGTTGGTATACTTCGGTCGCTAATCCGAAAATTGTTCCACGTGGAACACGAGATGGCCGATCAGGTCGGCCATGACGTCATGTCGTGCTTCGACCAGGCCTCTTTTTCGTCATGCCCGGCTCCGACCGGGCATCTCTATAGCTTCTGCAGAGCTGCCTTTATGATCTCTTCCACCTTTGCGGTGGGGTTCTCTTTAAGGATGGAAGGCATGACCTTGCTGATGTTGGCTTTGGTGAAGCCCAGCATGGTGAGGGCGGTTGTGGCCTCGTCCACCACGGCGGAATTGTCGGCCTTGAAGATGGCGGGAGTATCCGCTCCCTCCCCTTTTGCGACCTTGTCTTTCAGCTCTAAAATGAGCCTCTGGGCACTCTTGAGGCCGATTCCCTTCACACTCTTGATGCGATTGACATCTCCAGCCAGGATAGCCTGACGGATCTCATCCGAGCTAAGCGTAGAGAGCATCATGCGTGCGGATGCGACGCCAATACCGGAAACGCCGATGAGCAGGCGGAAGAGTTCCCGCTCGTCCTTGGTGGCAAAACCGTAAAACAATTCTTCGTCTTCGCGGATGTAATGATGGATGTACGCGACGGCCTGGGTTTGCAGTTGGAAAGCCTCATAAGTCTGAAGAGAAATGAGGATACTATACCCTATTCCGTGGTTTTCCAGAATGAGCTCCGTAGGAGTTAATTCAATGATTTGTCCTTTAATATAGTCTATCATATCGCAAAATTATGTAAATTTGCAGACTTATCCAAAGATATGTTAGAGCAGATTCGTCAACAATTCCCCGCCCTTTCCGCACAGGTGTACGGCAAGCCGCTTGTGTACCTGGACAATGCGGCCACGGCCATGCGTCCGCAGTCGGTGGTGGATACCTGGACGCAGTCTGTTCTTGCAGGAAATGCCAATATTCACCGTGCCGTCCATTACCTGGCCGGTGTAGCCACAGAGGCCTATGAAGGCGCCCGTGATTGTGTTCAGGCCTTCATCAACGCGCCCAGCCGGGAAGAGATTGTCTTTACCTCCGGAGCCACGGCCGCAGTGAATCTGGTGGCCTCCTCTTTCGGAGAGGCTTTCATTCATGAAGGCGACGAAGTGGTAGTTTCCGCAGCGGAGCATCATTCCAATATTGTCCCTTGGCAGTTGCTGTGCGAACGCAAGAAAGCGGTGCTTAAGGTACTGGATATTCATGATGATGGCGAACTGGCCGTGGAACAGCTGGATACGCGACTGTCCCCGCGCACTAAAATTGTAGCTATCTCTCACATTTCCAATGTGTTAGGTCTTGTTAACCCGGTGAAAGAAATCGTCCGGATTTGTCATGCAAAGGGTGTTCCGGTGCTGGTAGACGGCGCGCAGGGTATCGTCCATGAACCCGTGGATGTGCAGGCGCTGGATTGCGACTTTTATGTGTTCTCCGGACATAAGTTGTATGCGGCTACGGGAACGGGCGTGCTCTACGGAAAGCGCAAGTGGCTGGACGCCATGCCTCCCTACATGGGCGGCGGCGAGATGATTAAGAGCGTGAGTTTTGCTAAAACCACCTACGCTCCCCTGCCGGAAAAGTTCGAGGCCGGTACGCAAAACTTCAACGGGGCCCCTACCCTGGTTCCGGCCATCCGCTTTGTCCAGGAAGCCCGCGCAAACGCTTCCGTGCAAAAAGAACAGGCCGCCATCACGAAATATATTTATACGAAACTAATTGAGGATGAGCGAATTACGCTTTACGGAACCCCGTTTGCGCACAAGATTCCGCTCTTCTCTTTTGCCGTGAAAAACGCGCACCACGAGGACCTTGCCCTCATCCTGGACAAGATGGGCATCGCCCTCCGTTCCGGACAGATGTGTGCGGAGCCGCTGATGGATCGCCTGGGGGTAACGGGGCTGCTGAGGGCTTCCTTCGGCCCGTACAATACCCTTGCGGAGGCGGAGTATTTTATCAAGAGCCTGGATAGGGCGATAAACATGCTGGTATGAGTTTAGAGGAAAAGAAACAGCAGGTTGTAGAGGATTTTTCCGTCTATGACGAGTGGCTGGACAAATATGAGTATCTGATTGAACTCGGAAAAGGCCTGGAGGCCTTCCCGGAGGAGAAAAAGACGGAGGAGCGGCTCATCAAGGGCTGCCAGTCGCGCGTGTGGCTGGACAGCGAGGAGCGCGACGGCCGGCTGTATTTCACGGCCGACAGCGACGCCATCATCACCAAAGGCATCATTTCGCTGCTCATCAGCGTGTACTCCGGCTGCACCAAGCAGGAGATTGCCGCGGACGATTTTGGCTTTGTGGCGGAAATCGGCCTGAAGGACAATCTTTCGCCCACCCGCGCCAACGGTTTGGTGTCGATGATAGAAAGGATTAAAGAGATGGCCGGTTAGTCGGCCACGACGTCATGCCCGGCCCGACCGGGCATCTAATAAGATATGGAAAAAGAAGTATTGACGGCAGAAGACGTTCAGGCACTGCAGCCTTTGTATGCGGCGGTGATTTCGGCCCTGAAGGAAGTGTACGACCCGGAAATTCCGGTGAATATCTACGACCTGGGGCTGATTTACGAGCTCACCATCAACAAAGCGCACGAGGTGTCCATCCTGATGACCTTCACTGCACCCAACTGCCCCATGGCGGACCAGGTGATAGGGGAGGTGCAGCAGGGCGTGGAAGCCGTTCCGGGCGTCACCAAATGCACCATCGAACTCACCTTCGAGCCCGAATGGGACCGCAGCATGCTCTCGGAAGAGGCCCGCGTGGAACTGGGGCTGGATTATGAGGAGGACGATTATAGTAAACTTAATGAATAAGATACACTCGGCCCTCCGGGCCTCGGTATGACAGAAGAATGGAAAGAATAAATGTATATCTGGGACTGGGGTCCAACCTGGGGGACAGGGAAGTGAACCTGCTGCGGGCGATGAACCTGCTGGACCAGACCTTCGGCACGCATCCGGAGCGCATTTCCCGGATTGTGGAAACGCCCGCCTGGGGCTTTGAAGGCCCGGATTTCCTGAATCTCTGCGTTATGTACCGGCTTCCCCGCGTGGGAACTCCTACGGAGCATGGACTGGAGATATTGCGCCAGGTGAAGGCCGTGGAGAAGGCCATGGGTAGGGAAGAGGCGCCCCTGACGGATGCCGAGGGTAAACGCGTGTACCACAACCGCATCATCGACATCGACATTCTTTGTTATGGTGCGGAAACCATTCATACAGAGGAGCTTACGGTTCCGCATCCGCTAATCGGCCAAAGGGACTTTGTGAAAAAGCCGCTGCTGGAAATTTCCAAACCGGAGATACGGACGGCGTTTCCGGAAATTTTTGCGTAAATTTGCGAGATTTCTCGGCTTCGCTCGAAATGACAGAACGAGGGTTGCTCGAAATGACAGAACGAGGTTGCTCGAAATGATAGAATAAAGTTATATATATGACACAGGATGAACTTTTTAAGGTGCTGGTAGCCCACTGCAAGGAGTACGGATTCATTTTCCCCTCCAGCGAAATCTACGATGGTTTGGCTGCCGTGTATGACTACGGCCAGATGGGCGTACAGCTCAAGAACAACATCAAGAACTATTGGTGGGAGGCCATGACCCGCCTGAACGAGAATATCGTCGGCATCGACTCCGCCATCTTCATGCATCCCCGCATTTGGGAGGCTTCCGGTCACGTGGGTGCCTTCAACGACCCGCTCATCGACAATAAGGACTCCAAAAAGCGTTATCGTGCCGATGTCCTCATCGAGGATTTCCTTGGCAAGATCGAGGAGAAAATCGAGAAGGAAGTGGCCAAGGGCCGCAAAAAGTTCGGCGATTCCTTCAACGAGGAGCAGTTCCGTGCCACCAACCCCAACGTGCTGCGCGAAAAGGCCAAGTGGGACGAGGTGCACAACCGTTACGTAGCTGCCGAAAAGGCCAACGACTTTGTCGAATATCGCCAGATCATTATCGACAATAATATTGTTTGCCCCATCAGCGGTACTTGCAACTGGACCGAGGTGCGTCAGTTCAACCTGATGTTCTCGACTTCCATGGGTTCCACTGCCGATGGTGCTAACCTGATTTACCTGCGTCCGGAGACCGCTCAGGGCATCTTCGTGAACTACCTGAACGTGCAGAAGACCGGCCGCATGAAGATTCCTTTCGGTATCGCCCAGATTGGTAAGGCTTTCCGTAACGAGATCGTGGCCCGTCAGTTCATCTTTCGCATGCGCGAGTTCGAGCAGATGGAAATGCAGTTCTTCATCAAGCCTGGCACCGAGCTGGATTGGTTCAAGAAGTGGAAGGAAACCCGTATGAAATGGCACGTGAATCTGGGTATGGGCGCCGAGAATTACCGCTTCCACGACCATGAGAAGCTGGCCCACTACGCCAATGCCGCTACGGATATCGAATTCAACTTCCCGTTTGGCTTCAAGGAGCTGGAAGGCATTCACAGCCGTACCAACTTCGACCTGGGCAACCACCAGAAGTTCTCCGGCAAAAAGATCGAGTACTTCGATCCGGAGGAGAATACCTCTTACACTCCGTATGTGGTGGAAACCTCTATCGGCGTGGACCGTATGTGCCTGGCCGTGCTGGCGCACTCCTATACGGTGGAGAAGCTGGACAATGGGGAAGAGCGCGTCGTGATGCGCATCCCGGCTCCGCTGGCTCCCATCAAGGTGGCCGTGATGCCGCTGGTGAAAAAGGATGGTCTGCCGGAACTGGCCCAGAAAGTGGTGGACGAGCTCAAATACGACTTCTCCTACCAGTACGACGAAAAGGATTCCATCGGCAAGCGTTATCGCCGTCAGGATGCCATCGGCACGCCTTTCTGCGTAACCGTTGACCACGATACCCTGAACGACGGCTGCGTTACCGTACGCGACCGCGACACCATGACCCAGGAGCGTGTGAAGATCGAGGACCTGCGCGCCCTCATCGACAAGAAGGTTAGCCTGACCAACTTGCTCCGCAACCTGTAGTCTATGGGTGCCCTTGCGCTGCTTGTAACGGCCATCCTGGCCACGCTGGTGCTTTATTTCTGGGCCCGGAAAGCCCAGTTGGAAAAGCAGCTGCTGGAGGAGCGCGAGGAAAATGAACGGATGATGTCGGTGGCTGAGGACCTGGAAAGGCGCCTCAGCCACCTTAAACAACAAAAGAAGAACACGCCTTCTCTTGGCGTCGATGTGCTGGATCGCCTGTGCGAGCAGTATTACGTGTACGAGGGAACCGATAACCTGCAGCCCCGCATTGTGAAGGAAGTGCGGACGGTGGTGGAAGGGTTACGGACCGATGTGAACATGCAGCGCTCGCTGGAGCAGGCGCTCAACGAGCAGAACAACCAGGTGATGGAGAAACTCCGCGCCTTTTTCCCTCGCTGGAAAGAAGAAGATTTCCTGCTGTATTTATTTACCGCTTCCGGCTTTTCTTCCACCACGCTCTCCACGCTTTTGGAGAAGGATAAGCCCTATATTTACAACCATCTTTACCGGTTGAAGGAACGGATCAAAGTGTCCGGTTCCCCGGACAGAGAGTTATTTTTGGCCTGTCTGGACCGATAATTACGCGGTGGAAAACGCGAAAAATTTGGTGGTTAAATGCATTCGGTCCGTTTTCTGCGAGATTTTCCTCAAATCGACACTTTGTAAATATCTGATAATCAAGTATTTATAAAAACACTCTGCGAGATTGTTTTTATTTAAATGTTTGCATGCGTGTGAAAGAGGATTTATCTTTGTAATCGGAAAATAACCAAAAACAAACAATACCATGGAAATTAAGAAATCAGAAAAAGCCAGTCTGGAAAATAAGCGACTGCTCTTCACCGAGGCCGGTCTCGTGATCGCCCTCCTGATTGTGTACTTCGCTTTCAACTGGGGTTCCCGCGAAGCCAAGGTTGCCGCCCTCGAGGACACCACCCAGGTGCTCGTGGAAGAGGAAATGATTGCCATTCAGGACAACCTTCCGCCGCCCCCGCCCGAGGCTCCCTCTATCCCGGTCCTGAGCGACCAGATCGATATCGTGGACGATGATATCAAACTGGACGACGACCTGTTCATCAACCTGGAAGACAACAACCAGGCAGTTGAGATTCAGGACTACAAAGAGGCCGCTGTGGAAGAAGAGGAAGTGGAAGAAGAAGCTATTCCTTTCCAGTTGGTAGAACAGAAGCCTTCCTTCAACGGTGGCGACGCCAACGAATTCTCCAAGTGGGTGAACTCCCGTCTGGTCTATCCTGAAATCGCCAAGGAAAACGGTGTGCAGGGTCGTGTTACCCTCCAGTTCACCGTGGAAGCCGACGGTCGCGTAACCAACGTGCGCGTGCTCCGTGGCGTGGATGAGTCCCTGGATAAGGAAGCCGTGCGTGTTGTTTCCAGCTCTCCTAAGTGGAAGCCCGGTAAGCAGCGTGACCGCGCCGTAAAGGTAACCTACACCTTCCCGGTAATCTTCCAGCTCCGCTAAGCATCCGGAAATCAAAAATGGCCTGCAATTCACTTTGCGGGCCATTTTTTTGTGCGCATCTCTCACGACAGGTGGGTAGAACCACGCCTCCAAATACCCAAAAATAGGGATTGCCGTGCAGACGGCTAACCGCTACCTTTGCTATCTAGATTGATGACGGTTAAGGTAGTTCATATTTTTACGTGTTTCTTATGGGGTCTGGCTTTCTGCGTGCATGCGGGTGCCCAGACCCCTCCTGTAGACACCACTTTGTCCTGGGAATATGCCGACACCCTGCAATCGTTTGTCCTACAGGAAGTTGTGGTAACCGCCCAGGAGGAGAAGGGGAAAACGGCCACCTCTGTCATCGGCAAGGATGCCATCGAACACATCCAGCCGTCCAGCATCAAGGACATCCTGGAATTGCTGCCGGGTGGTAGGGCAGTGGACCCGAATCTGGCCTCTCCGCAAGTGGCCAACCTGCGCAGCGCGGCTTCCGTGAGCAGCAACTATGCTACATCGGCACTGGGAACAGCTATCCTCATCGACGGCAGGCCGATAGGGAACGATGCCAATTTGCAGTCGAATTATGGAACGGACCTCCGCACTATCACCACGGAGGACATCGAGTCGGTGGAAGTGGTGCGCGGCATCGCCTCCGTGGAATACGGCGACCTCACCAGCGGCCTCATGAAAATTACCCGCAAACGCGGCGGAAATGCCATCAGGGCCCGTTTCAAGGCCGATATGGGCTCCAAACTTTTCTACGCTGGAAAGGATTTCGAATGGAAAACGCTTACCCTCAACGTGGGCGCCAATTATCTCCGTTCCATGGCCGATCCCCGGAATCCGCGCCAGAATTACCAGCGCATCACCGGCACCGTCCGCATGGGAAAAACCTGGAAAAAGGAGCGGGAATACGCCCTGAACGCCTCGCTGGATTACACCGGTTCCTTCGACAACCAGAAGAGCGACCAGGACCTGGATTTTGGCACGATGGGTCCCGTGGAAACGTATTATTCGTCCTATAACCGAATGGACGCCGGCCTGGATTTCTCCGTGAAGGCGCGGGACAATGAATCCGCTTTCAGAAGCTGGGTAACCACGGCGTCGCTCACGGTGGAAAATGACCGCATCGACCGCTGGAAATATGTAATCAACGGGTCCGAACAACCCTATAGCATAGCCACAGAGCCGGGGGAGTGGGATGCCCTCATCCTGCCGGTCCGGTATGAGTCCACCCTGCAGGTAAAAGGCCTTCCGGTCTATGCCTACCTGCACTCGGCCGTCACGTTCAAATGGGGCGAGCAGCGCCTCAAAGGCGGTATCCAGTGGACGCTGGACAAGAACCTGGGAGAGGGGACCGTATTCGACGTTACCCGTCCTTTTTCTTCCGTCACCAGCTCCCGTCCCAGGCCTTATTACGCCATTCCGGCCAATAACCAACTATCCGTTTATGCGGAAGAAAACGGCAGCGCCATGCTGGGCTGGGGAGGGATGGAATGGTCGGCCGGCGTGCGTGTGAGCGCCCTTCTGGGGGCAGGGAAGGCCTATAGGATAAACGGGCGGCCGTATGTGGACCCGCGCGCCAATGTCCGATATAATTTCCCGGCCGTCATTGCCGGAAACCATCGCCTGGACGCAGGCGTGTATGCGGGCGCAGGCCTCCACACCAAATTCCCCACCATGGACATGCTGTTCCCGGCGCCGGTATACGGCGACATCCAGGAGTTCAATTACTGGCCAGTGGAAACGGAGCTGCGCCGCTCGTACATGTATGTTTATAAGGTAGATCCTACCAACTACGACCTTGCGCCCGCGCGTAATTTCAAATGGGAAATCGGGGCCGATCTCTCCTGGAACGACTTCCACCTGTCGGTAGATTATTTCCGGGAAAACATGACCTCCGGTTTCCGCAGCAGTTCCCGTTTCGGACGGTATATCGTCAAGCGGTACGATGGCAGCGGCATCGACAAAAACACCCTTACAGGCCCGCCGGACGTGACTTCGCTGCCCTGGAAGGCCGATACGCTCCTGCAGGCGCACGGCGTCACCACCAACGGCTCGCAAACGCTCAAGCAGGGCGTGGAGTTTACGTTTGCATCGCCCCGCATCCAGGCCATCAACACGCGCATTACGGCCAACGGAGCGTGGTTTATCACCAAGAACACCAACAGCGCGCCGCTCTATTATGTGCCTTCGGCCATCGTCAATGGCCAGCGCTACGACTATGTAGGGTATTTCGAAACGCACGAAGGGAGTACCTACACCCAACTGAACACCAATATTATGCTGGACACCCAGATTCCGCGACTGGGGCTCATCCTGTCCATCTCCTGCCAAACCTCCTGGTTCGACAACCATTATCCCGTCGCGCGCTCCACAAGGCCCCTGTCCTATCTGGACAAAAACCTGGTGGAACACCCTTATACGGAGGCGGATGCGCAGGATCCGGTGCTCCGCTACCTGGTGCTGGAGGATAGTTCCATGGATTATAATTACCTGGTGCCTTTTGCTACGTATTTCAATATCAAGGCGACCAAGAAGTTCTACCATGATATAATAACGGTTTCGCTCTTTGTGAACCGGCTGCTGGCCATTGCGCCGGACTATTACATGAACGGCGCCTTTGTGCGGCGCTCATCCACCCCGTACTTCGGGATGGAAATCAACTTGAACCTATGAAAAAACTCGTGCTCATATTGTCCTTGCTCCTGCTGGTTTCCTGTACCCGCCAGAACTTGTTCTGCCGCGTGACGTTGCAGGTGGAACCCGGGCAGCAGATTGTGGCCCTTACAGTGGATAACTCCCTGGCCGGCAATTATTTCCGGAATATGAACACGGGGGAGACCTACGAGTTTCCGGTACTGGTGAACGGAAAAGGGGAGTTGCAGGTGCTCAAGGGCGTATACGTGCTGGCGTTTGACGGCGTGGCCGCTTACGCCGACGGGACGGCCAAAAGGGTACGGTCGGCCCAGTATGCCACCGTGCTGGACGCCGTGACGCTCACCGGGGATGATGCCACCATCGTGCTTAAACTGCTGGAATTGCAATGAAAAGGCTTGGGCTCATACTGGTTTTGCTGACGGGCCTCGTCCTGCCGCTTTCCGGACAGGTGCGTTCGGAAGGCCAGACCTTGCTTTTCCAGCCGATAGAAAACCGGACGCGGGTGCAGGTGGGCCTCCGCATGCGGGAGGAGGACGATGCCAGCCTGCCGGCAGAAGGAAAAGGCCTGCTGCAAGGCGAAGTCCGCGCCCACTCCCGCCATAGCCTGGACTCCATTCATCGGGTGGAAGGTCATGTCTCCTACGAGCGGGGCGTCAAGCGTGCCGTGAACTGGAATACCTCCTCCGACTGGGATTTGCTGGCACCGTATATTACGCTGGACACCGTGGGCGGGGACCTGCAAAAGGAACAGTACCGCTTTGCCGCCCGTTTTGCCTCGCGGCCGGGTCGTTTCTTCTACAGCCTGCGGGCGGACTACCGCGCCTTGCACGAGTATCGCGACGTGGATCCGCGCCCGCGCAATATCACGGCCGATTTACAGGTATCGGCCCTGGGGGGCCTTCAAATGGGGGCGTGCGCGCTTTCTCTGGAGGCCGGCTATCGACGCTATCACCAGCGCGAGGATGTGGAATTCATGAACCCGAAGGGCAATAATACCTCCGTGCTGCATTACCTGGGTTTCGGACGCTATTTCACCCGTTTCTCCGGCGCCCAGAAAAACACGGCGGTACGTTTTAACGGCAACGGCTTCAACGCCCGTCTGGTGCTGGAGCCCGTGAGCGGCCTGGGATGGATCGGCGGCGCTTCGTACGCCTGGCTCCAGGTGGTGCGCCACCTGCCGGGCAACAACGAAACACCCGTGAGCCGACTCCTGAACCAGGAAATCGACCTTTACGGCGGACACAAATGGTCGGAGGCCTATATCCGTGTCGATACCCGTCTGCGCCTCAAGAATGGAACGGAGCATATTGTGGACCAGACCAGCGCCTTCAACGTGCTGTCCGGCCTCCAGATGCTGCAGGTGCTGGAATGGAAGGCCTCGGTCAGCGGTTTCCGGAGTTGGGTAGGGGAGCGGGCCACCTGGACGCTTCTTCCGCGCCTGAGCTACACCGGAGCCAGTTGGCAAAACAGGCAGCCGGGAGCGGGCCTGGCTTTTCACTATGCGCAGGCCTCCGCAACGGGCAGTGCCGTTTTCCTTGCCGGCGCCTGGAAGTTCCGCGTGGAAGGGGAGGCGGGCGTCCGGCTGTGCGTAGCCGGCAGTCGAAGCCTGGAAAACTTGTCGCTGGACGGCCGTTTCCGGGCCTATTTCGACCACTTGTATGGTCGATGGGCGGACCACACGGTCCATGGCGGTATCAAGGCGCTTGTGGGCAGGAAGGTCGCCAAAGATTTGTTTTTGTATGCCAGGCCGGAGGTCGCATACGGGCACACCCTCAAAGAAGGGCATCACCGTTGGGACGGGCTGGTCGCCATTGGTTTGGAATTTTAACTACTAAATATAATTGTATATGAAAAAATTATCTTTTGCACTTGTTGCTGCGCTGGCCCTGGTGGCCTGCAACAAAACTCCGGAACCGGCTGTTTCCATCGACCCTGCTTACCTGGAAGTGGGTTATGAAGGGACCGGCGAAATCGTCAAAGTGGAATTGAAAGCCAACCGCGCCTGGACGCTCACCCGGGACGACCAGACCTGGTATAGCGTAGAGCCGCTGGAAGGCACCGGCGACGCCACGCTCTACATCCGCGTGGACGCCCTGGAAGAAGTGGCCGCCCGCGCTGCGGAACTCACGGTGAAGGCAGAGACCGCTACCGCAAAACTGAGCATCGTCCAGGGGCTTCCGGACGTGGATGAGGTTGCCTCCGGCAGCTTTGTCATCGAAGAAGTGTTTTTCAGCGGCTGCCTGCTGGAAGACGGCACCTCCAACGACGCCATGGACGGCGACCAGTACATCCTGCTCACCAACAACACGGAGAACCTGCTCTATGCCGATGGCCTGCTCTTCTGCAAGTCCTCCGAGAACTCCCAGAACGGCGGTTCCTCCTACTGGCTTGTGGACGATGACCTCTCCGGTCACATCCTGGTGAAAGACATCTTCCAGATTCCCGGCGAAGGGGCCGATGTGCCCGTTCTGCCCGGTCACAGCCTGCTCATCGCCTTTGCCGCACAGGACTTCGAGACGGAGAATGGCAGCGGCCTGGATCTGAGCGACGCCGATTTTGAAATCTTCGACGGCGAAGACCTGGACGTGGACAACCCCGACGTGCCCAACATGCACCTTTTCCTCAAATCGTCCAAATCCATCAGCTTCCTGCATAACCGCGGCTATGAGTCCTATGCCCTGGTGAAGCTCCCGGCCAATGTTACGGAAGAATCTTTCCTGGCCGATAACGCTTTCACCGGCACGCGTTCCTTCTGGATGGACGGCGAGGCGCTTATGGAAGGAAAGGCTTATCCTGCAGGCAGTTATCTCATTCCGAATGGCTGGGTGGTGGATGGCATCAACTGTGGCGTGGAAGAGAACTTTGGTACACCGGCCTTCAACGCCAGCATCGACGCCGGATACACGGGTTGCGGCAAGGTGGACAAGGACCCGGAACGCTTCGGCAAGAGTGCCCTTCGCAAGCACGCGAACGGAAAATTGACGGATTCCAACAACTCCACCAACGATTTCACCCGCGACGCCACGCCCACCCTTGCGAAATAATTGTTATATTTGCAGGAGTTTTAACGCTTCTGAACAAAAAATGGCAGAATCTTTCTCCGATATCGGCAAAGTGGAGGCGATAGAACAGCTCTATCGCCTCTCTGCTTATAATCCCGTCTCCGGGCTCTCCTATACTTCCTCCAAGGGCGGAAAGGTGACCACGGCGGCGCGCATGTATCTGGAGGGCATGGACTTCAACCTGGTCTATTTCCCGCTCAAGCACTTGGGCTACAAGTGCGTGGTGGGCGTAGTAGGGGAGTTGTATGCCGCCCTTGCGCACCCCAGGCTCCTCAACGTGGTGCTGGGGGTATCGGCCAAATTGGATTTTCCGCAAATCAAGGACCTGTGGATGGGTATAACGGTGGCGGCCAAGGAACACGGCTTCGAGGCTGTGCACCTGGATTTGCAACCGTCGGCCAATGGTCTTTTCGTGTCGATGGCGGCAACAGGGGAGTGCTCCCAACTTACCGACAAGCGCCGGATGGCGGCATCGTCCAAGGACCTGCTGTGCATTTCCGGCCCGCTGGGCGCTGCGTATCTGGGCCTGCAGGTGCTGGAGCGCGGGGCGCAATCGTTCCAAAAAGACGGAGCGCAGCCGGACATGATGCAGTACAAAATGCTGGTGGGGGACTATCTGAGGCCGGAATTAAGCGCTTCTACGGTCTCGCACCTGGAAGATGAGGAAATCTACCCGTCGTACGGTTATTTCGTCACACGCGGCCTTTCTGACGCCGTTAAACGCCTCTCGCGCGACAGCGGCCTGGGCGTAAAGGTCTATGCCGATAAAATTCCGTTCGAGGGCAACAGTTTCCAGCTGGGCAAGGAGCTGGACGTGGATCCTGTTTCCGCGGCCATGAACGGCGGGGACGACAACCGCCTGCTCTTTGTGGTGCCCATCCTGTATGCGGAAAAATTCCGTCGGGAGTTCCAGACTTTCGATATCATCGGACACCTGGCACAACCGGAGGTTGGCACGGTTTTGGTTACGCCGGAGGGCTTGGAATTTCCGGTAAAGGCCCAAGGCTGGCCGGAAGTGGAAGAAAACAACTAAACACATTTATATATATGAAAAAACTCTTTACTGTTCTGGCCCTGGCTGCCGTAGTTGCAGTCTCCGCTAACGCCCAGAGCAAACTGGGCAGCCTTCTTGGCAATCTGGGTGGCAGCACCCTCGGCAATGTTCTCACCAATGCCGCCGGCGCCATCTATTCCGGTCCCGTTTCCCTCAACGGCAGCTATTCCTACAACGGTATCGCCGTTTCCGTTACCAGCTCCGAGGGCGGTGTCCTTTCCAACCTGGCCGGTACCGCCGTTACCTCCGGTATCGAATCCAAGGCCGATGAATACCTGGCCAAGATCGGTGTGAAACCCGGCGCCATGACCTTTACCTTCAACAGCTCGGACAACACCTTCACCCTGAACGTGGCCGGTATCTCCATCCCCGGTAAGTACAAAGTGGGCGATGGCGAAAAGACCGTTACCCTCAGCTTCGGCAAGTCCTTCCAGTTCCTGGATATGCCCGGCACCCTGGAATCCACGATGAACGGCGCCCGCATGACCTTCACCTCCGCCAAGGCCATGGCCTTCTTCAAGAAGCTCGCCGGCGCCCTGAGCCAGTCCTCCTCCCAGATCTCCAGCATCGCCAAGCTGGCCGACGGCTACGACAACTACCGCATCGGCTTCAAGCTGAGCAAGTTATAGTCTATCGACCCATCTCTAAAACCGGCTCCTTCATCGGGGCCGGTTTTTTCGTGCCCGGGGGTGGGGGTGTCCAAAATTGTTGAAAACTTGATTTGGGAGGACGGGGGAAAATCGTTAACTTTGTCCTTATGAGTTTTGTGCATCTGCATGTCCACACCCAGTACTCCATCCTGGACGGACAATCTTCCATAGAAAACCTTTTTAACCGGGCTGAGGAGCTGGGTATGCCGGCCCTTGCCATCACGGACCACGGCAATATGTTCGGCGTCAAGGAGTTCTTCAAGTATGCCAAGAAGCACCCTAACGTGAAGCCCATCATCGGCTGTGAGATCTATGTGTCCAAAGGGGACCATCGGCTCAAGGAAAAAGGCTATTACCACCTGATTCTCCTGGCCAAGAATTACACCGGCTACCTGAACCTGGTCAAGATTGTCTCGGAGGCCCACATCAACGGCATGTACTATCGGCCCCGTGTGAGCCATGAGGTGGTGGAGCAGTACCACGAGGGACTCATCTGCTCCAGCGCCTGCCTGGCCGGCGAAGTGCCGCGCGCCATCATGGCCCATGACGATGCCGCCATAGAAAAGGCCATCCTGTGGCACAAGCGCGTGTTCGGGGAGGACTACTACCTGGAGGTGATGAAGCACAAGACGGAGGTCCCCGGGCTGGACAACCAGCTGTACCAGGACCAGTGCTACTACACGGAGGAAATCTTCAAGCTGGCCCAGAAGTACGGCATCAAGGTCATCGCCACCAACGACGCCCACTTCGTGCGCAAGGAAGACGGCCCCGTGCACGACCGCCTCATCTGCCTCACCACCAATTCCTATATTGACGATCCCAACCGCCTGCGCTACACCCAGCAGGAGTACATCAAATCGGAAGAGGAGATGCTGGCGCTGTTCCCGGACCATCCGGAGGCCCTGGCCAACACGCTGGAAGTGGCGGAAAAGGTGGAGAGCTATTCCATCGACCGGGATCCCGTGCTGCCCGTGTACGAGATCGACCCGGCCTTTATGGCGGAAATCGACACGTATCTGGAAAAATACAAGGATATTATCGATGCGGGTCGATGCGACAAGCACGGCACCTACCGCGGGGATGGTTTCTGCCATTCGGTGGCGTACCTGTGCCATCTGACGTACCAGGGCGCGCACCAGCGCTACGGGGAAACGCTGACGGCGGAGCAGGAGGAGCGCATCGACTTTGAGCTCAAGACCATCTGCCGCATGGGCTTTCCGGACTATTTCCTCATCGTGCAGGACTACATTGCCGCATCCCGTGCCGCCGGCTCCATGGTGGGCCCCGGACGTGGTTCCGCTGCAGGCTCCGTGGTGGCTTACTGCCTCAAAATCACCAACTTAGACCCCATCAAGTACCAGCTCCTGTTCGAGCGTTTCCTCAATCCGGACCGTATCTCCATGCCGGATATCGACGTGGACTTCGAGGACCTTACCAAGGCGCACCAGTACGTGGAGCAAAAGTACGGCTCGTCGCATGTGTCGCGCGTGATTACTTTCGGGACGATGGCGGCCAAGAGCGCCATCAAAGACGTGGCGCGCATCAGCCGGCTTTCCATCGACGAGAGCAACCGCCTCACCAAGATGGTGCCGGACCGCCTGAGCGAGAAAAAGGAGAAGGAATACCCTTTCAACCCCAAGCTGGACGAGCTGAAGCCCGGCTTCAAGGTGGTGGAACGGGATGGCAAAACCTACCAGGTGGGCCTGGAGGACGCCGACGTAAAAATCACCCTGAAAAACTGCTACAGGCTGGTGCCTGAGTTCATCGAGGAGCTCAAGAACGGGCCGGATATCAACAAGGAAGTGCTCAAGTATGCACAGGCGCTGGAAGGCAGCGTACGCCAGACCGGCATGCACGCCTGCGCCACCATTATCGGCAGGGGAGACCTTACCAATTACCTGCCCATCACCCTGTCCAAGGATAAGGAAACAGGCGAGGACGTGCGCACCTCGCAGTACGACGGCCACTATATCGAAGACGTGGGCATGCTCAAGATGGACTTCCTGGGCCTCATCACCCTCCAGATTATCCATAACTGCCTGAACCTCATCAAGGAGCACCACGGGGAAGATATCGACATAGAAGCCATTCCCATTGACGATAAACCCACCTTGGAACTCTATGGCCGCGGAGATACTACCGCCGTGTTCCAGTTTGAATCGGAGGGCATGAAAACCTGGCTGCAGAAGCTCAAGCCGGAACGTTTCGAGGACCTGATTGCTATGAACGCCCTCTATCGACCCGGACCGATGGATTATATCCCGGACTTTGTGGCGCGTAAGCTGGGTGAGCAGGCCATCGATTACGACCTTCCGGAAATGAAACCCCGTCTGGAAGATACGTACGGTATCACCGTGTATCAGGAGCAGGTGATGCTTCTGTCGCAGGATTTGGCAGGCTTTACCAAAGGCGAGGCGGATAAGCTGCGCAAGGCCATGGGGAAGAAGCAGATCGACATCCTGAACTCCCTCAAGGACAAGTTCATGAGCGGCGGCCAGGCCCACGGGCATCCGGAAAAGGTGCTGGACAAAATCTGGAAGGACTGGGAGAAGTTCGCCCAGTACGCCTTCAACAAGTCCCACGCCACCTGCTACGCCTGGGTGAGTTACCAGACCGGCTGGCTCAAGTGCCACTACCCGTCGGAGTTCTTCGCCAGCTGCCTCAACTGTGCCAAGAGCATGGAGGAAATCACCAAGATCATGGACGATTGCAAAGGCCATGGCATCAAGGTGCTCAATCCGGATATCAACGAGAGTTCCGGCCACTTCACCGTGAACAAGAACGGGGACGTGCGCTTTGCCCTGGGCTCTATCAAGGGCTTCGGCGCCAATGTGGTGGATGCCATCGTCAAGGAACGTGAGGAAAACGGCTTATTTACCGATATTTACGACTTCGTGGAGCGCATGGCCGGCTGTGTGAACCGCAAGAGCTTCGAGAGCCTGGTGAACTCTGGCGCCTTCGACAGTTTCGGTCACAAGCGCAGTATGTACTTCCAGTTCGGGCGTGGGGGAGAGATGTTTATCGACCAGATTACCCGCTACGGAGACCTGTATAAGAACGATGCTGTGTCCAGCGCTGCGTCCCTGTTTGGCGACATGGAGGAGATGAAGCCGGAGCAACCGCCGCTGCCGGAGAACGAGGGCGAGATGGACATCATGGAACTGCTGCAGCGGGAAAAAGACCTGGTGGGCATGTATTTGAGCTCGCACCCGCTGGACCGTTATGCCTTCGAGATGCACAACTTTACCAACTGCCACCTGGCCGATCTGGGGAATTTCGTGGCGGAGTGCGAGGCGCAAAAAAAGACCGCCAAGGTGTATGTGGCGGGTATTGTAACCGATTTCAAGCAGTTGACCACCAAAACCGGCAAGCCGTATTCCCGCACCATGCTGGAGGACTACAGCGGCTCCTATGAGCTCACGCTCTTCGGGAAGGACCACGAGGCCTTCATGCAATACATGCAGCCCAAGGCCACGCTCTTCTTCGAAGGCGTGGTGGAGGAGAAATTTTTCCTGAAGCCGGAAGAGCGCGCGCAGGGAAAAACGGCCCCGTATGCGTTTAAGGTGAAGAAAGTCACCCTGCTGGGGAACATTTCGGACGAGCTGCTCACGGGCTTCTGCATGGACATCACCACGCCCATGCTCACCCAGCAGTTCCGCCAGGATCTGGTGAAGGTAGTGAAAAAGCACAAGGGCAACATTCCCCTCACGCTCTACCTCTTCGACCCCGGCACCCGCTACCGCATCCAGTTCTACTCCAAGAAGTTCCAGGTAGCCGTCACCTCCGACTTCATCCGCGACCTCCGCGCCATCGGCATCGACCAGTACGAAGTCCAGCGCCGCTAGCGCCGCCTGTGGCCCCGACACGGGCACCCTTTCCCCTCATCCCGGCTCCGCTCCCCCCCCTTCATCCCGGACTTGATTCTCCTCATCCCGGACTTGATCCGGGATCTCCTTCCTCGCCTTGCCTTTTCCCGTCATGCCCGACCTTTCCCCTCGTCATGCCCGGCTCCGACCGGGCATCTCCTTGCGCGAAGGTCCACGCCTTGGACCTTCAGGACAACGGAGGGATACCCTCCAGGGGGACTCCACTACGCTTCGCTCCGTTCCGGCCCCTCCCATTTCGCAACGCTCCGTCTGACGACGTCGCCGCTGTGGGCCCCTCCCCCTACCCTTGTGCGGGGGTGCACAAGCCCCCTGGAGGGTATCCCTTCCGCCGTCCCCGGTTCTGATCCATCTCTCCTCCCATCACCGTTAAAGCACACTTACCCACACCTGACCGCCTTCCAGTCCCATGCCCCGTGCTTTAACCACCCTTTCAACACCCCGTTAAAGCACACCCGCCTTGTCCCGAGCAGCCTCCAAAGCCTCACGCTGTGCTTTAATGCCGGGATGTTGCCGGAAGGAAAGCGGAACCCTCTTGGGCCCTTTCACGGAGCCCGAGAGGGTTCCCGCTAGCCGCCTTGCTTCGTATTGCAAGGCGGTGGTTCCGTGTCCAATCAGCCGCCGCACCTGGTTGCGTGCGGCGGCCATTCACCGGGCTGGTCAGTATCCTGTTGACAATCAACACTTTACTCATATTCCTCGGCTCTATTTGCGCCGAGGATTTTCGCGAAGTGACTGATACTCAGCGCCTTATCGACCAGTTGGATTTTCGATTATATGTCCCTGGAACAGATTAGTTGCCGCTGGAACAGATTATGTGGCCTCTTGAATAGATTGTGTGGACACCCGTCTGGTAAACTTTTTTAGGACGACACATTTTGCACTGATTCGTAAAGTGCTGACACATAGCAAGATACGCATAATCCTCGTTCGTTTTTTGAACGAGGATTATATAGTAACTGATTGATAACCAATATTTTAGTTGTCACGCATTGTATTTCTGGCCGCGTGACGCTTAAGTGATTGATTGTCTGTAATTTACACAACATTCCTCGTTCAAAAATCGAACGAGGATTATACGGGAAGTCGCTGTCAGAGAGTGAGTTAGCGATCAGGGGGGAAACAAGGAAGAGGCCTCCACCTGGGGCGTAAAAAGATTCCGTCCGGAAAACATTTCGTTTCTCCGGACGGAACGATTATCAGATATTGACGTTATACTACTGTGCGTCCTTTGCGTCTTCCTTCTGGAAGGTGTACTTGGCAAGTTCGTATTTGTCGGAGCCCCACTGGGCGCTGAGGGTAACGGTCTCACCCTTGAGGGCGAGAAGGCCAGCCAGGCCGTAGTTGCCACGGTTGTTGTCAATGTCCTGGGCTTTTGCAAGGAAAGCGTTCTTAACCCGGGAGTCGCAGGAACTCTTGTCACCGTTGAGGTGCCAGTAGCTGCCAACCAGGTCGCAGCCGGCATCCTTGAAAGCCTGGTCAAACTGTCTTGTGAGGACGTCAAAGTTGTCAAAGAAACTTACCTTGACATCATAGATGAAATCACCTTTCTGCTCTACGCAGGAAGAGGTGCAGAGCATTGCCACAACTGCAGCGATGATAGCAATAAACTTTTTCATGATAAAGTGATGTTAAGTTGTTAATACTTTACTTCTGTTCTTTCTTCTTGGCGGCGCGTGCGGTGGCGTCGAACATGACGGGCGTACCGATCATGATAGAAGCGTAGGTACCGATGATAACACCCAGGCACAGGGCCACGGCCAGACCGCGGATGCTTTCACCACCCCAAATGGCGATGGCAAGCATAGGCAGGAGGGTGGACACGGAGGTGTTGAGGGTACGGGTGAGGGTGGCGTTCAGAGCGGTGTTCACCGTGGTACGGAAGTCCTCCTTCGGGTGCAGGCCGCGCTGCTCACGGATACGGTCGAAGATAACCACGTTATCGTTGATGGCGTAACCGATGATGGTCAGGATAGCGGCGATGAACGTCTGGTCCACATCCAGGTTGAACGGCAGGATACCGTTGAACAGGGAGAAGAAACCAATGACGATGAGAGCCGTGTGGGCCAGGGAGACCACACCACCGAGACCCCAGGTCCAACCCTTGAACCGGAAGGCGATGTAAGCGAAGATGGCGATGAGGGCCAGGAATACGGCGATGAAAGCGCTACGGGTGATGTCACGGGCAATAGTCGGACCTACCTTGTCGGAGGAGATGATACCGTTGGGGTTCTCCAGCGTGGAAGTGAAGTCTGCCAGCTGGATGTTCTCTGCGTAGAAGCCCTTGAGGGCGTTGAACAGCAGGCCTTCGATCTCGGCGTCTACCGCGGTGCTTTCCTGGTCGTTCTTGTACTGGGTGGTAATCTTCATCTGGGCGTCACCACCGAACTGCTTCACCTCTACAGAATACTGGTCGATGCCGGCAGCGGCAGCGGCCTCCTGGAAGGTAGCCTCTACGGAAGCGCGAACCTCTTCTGCGGTAACGCTCTTGTCGAAGCGGACCACATAGGTACGGCCACCGGTGAAATCGACACCATAGCTGAAGCCCTTGAAGGCGATGCTGGCGATGGAAATCACGATGAGGGCACCGGAGATCATGTAGGACCACTTCTTGGCGCCGATGAAGTCCACCTTGGTGTTCTTGAGGATGTTCTGGGTGAGATTGTTGCTCATAGCCACCGTCTTGCCTCTCTGGATGCGGTCATCGAAGATGATGCGCGTAATGAAGATGGAGGTGAGGACGGAGGTGATGATACCGATGATGAGGGTGGTAGCAAAGCCCTGCACAGGACCGGAACCAAACGCATAGAGGATGATACCGGTGATGAGGGTGGTGAGCTGACCGTCGATGATGGCGCTGTAAGCGTTCTTGTAACCGTCGTGCACGGCCAGGGAGAAGCCCTTGCCGGCGGCGAGTTCTTCCTTGATGCGCTCGTAGATAATCACGTTGGCGTCCACAGCCATACCCAGGGTAAGGACGAGACCGGCGATACCGGGCAGGGTAAGGACGGCGCCGAAGCTTACGAGCACGCCGAACAGCAGCACAACGTTGCAAAGCAGGGCAACGTCTGCGATGAGACCGGCGCCCTGGTAGAAGAATACCATGTAGATGAGCACCAGGCAGAAGGCGATGAGGAAGGAGATGAGACCGGCCCGGATGGATGCGCTACCCAGGGAAGGACCGACCACCTGCTCCTGGATGATGGTAGCAGGGGCGGGGAGCTTACCGGATTTGAGCACGTTGGCAAGGTCCTCGGCTTCCTGAACGTCGAAGTTACCGGTAATCTCGGAGGAGCCGCCGGTAATTTCCGTGTTCACGGTAGGATAAGAATACACGAGACCATCCAGGACGATGGCAACCTGTTTGCCGATATTGTCCTTGGTGAGACGGGCCCAGATGGAGGCACCCTCTGCGTTCATGGTCATGGAAACGGAAGGAGCACCGTTACCGCCGTTCTGGGCGCCGTTGAAGTTCACGCGGGCGTCAGTAACGACACCGCCGTCCAGCGGAGCCTTGCCGTCGCGGGAGTTCACCTTGATGGCAACCAGTTCGTACAGGTTGCTGCCCTTTACCAGATCCGTGGGCTTTACAGACCACATACCCTTGAAGCCGGCCGGAAGAACATCCGAAGCCATGGCCAGGTAGCGGTTCACCTTAACGGTATCTACGCCCTGGGCGAAGCCGATGCAGGCGTTGTTCCAACCGGAAGGGGAGAGCACCTGGAACAGGGGATTGGCCACTGCGGTGGAGTCACCCAGGTTGCCCAGGATTTCGCTCACGCGTGCGTCTACGGCATAGAGGTCTACCTCGTTGCCCTGATAGGTGGGCCAGAATTCCAGGGAAGCGGTACCCTGCAGGAGCTTACGCACACGCTCAGGGTCCTTTACACCGGGCAGTTCGATGAGGATTTTGCCGGAGTTGCCAACCTGCTGGATGTTAGGCTGGGTTACGCCGAAACGGTCGATACGGTTGCGGAGCACATTGAAGGAGTTGTCAATGGCGCTCTTGGCCTCGTTGCGGATTACGTTGATGACCTCTGCGTTGGTGGCCTCGTTGGTCACTTTGTCGCGGAGCTCATAGGTGGCGAAAATCTCGGCCAGGCGACGCTGGGGAGCAATCTGGTTCCAGGCTTCGGCGAACAGACCGATGAAGTCTGCGCTGGAGGCCGTGTTGTTGGCCTTGGCCTGTGCCATGGCGGCGACGAAGTCCGGATCCGTGCTGTTGCCGGAAAGGGCCTTCACCAGGTCTTCCAACTGAACCTGCAGCATGACGTTCATACCGCCCTTCAGGTCCAGACCCAGGTTAATCTCTTTTTCTTTAACACTCTTGTAGGTGTATCTGAAGAACACCTTTTCCGTGCTGATGGAGTCGATGTAGGCTCTGTTTCTGATGTTGGCCACGGAGTCCTGCACATACTCACGGACTTCGGCGGCTACATTGTTAGACTCTACAAACTGCAGGGCCTGTTCCTCGGCATACCGGGCAGCTTTTTTCTCCTGAATGCGGGTTACCGCGGTGAAAGAAAGCTGCCAGACGCTGGCGATGGCGAGCAGAATGGCTACGAGTCTGATCCAACCTTTGCTTTGCATTTTTTGTATTGTTTTAAATTATTTGTAATCTGGCTTGAGGCAACATCTTTAGACACTACCGCAAAATAGGCTGCAAAGTTACTAAATTTTTCTTATTAACGAAGAAATATTTTACAGATGCATCTCATAAAAAATTCGTAATTTTGCAAACTACAGCGAAGATGAAGCAATTTCTTACCGGCGTCCTGGCCCTGCTGGTAGCAGGAAGTGCATTATCGGCCCAGAATATTCTGGACCGACCGGTGCCGATGAGCATGCCGGTTGCCCCGGAGCGCATGACGGTGGGGCAGATGGTGGCAAAGGCGGACAGCCTGCACCGCGCCTACCGCTTCCAGGACGCGCTGGAACTGTATCGGCTTACCGGCGAAACCGGCAAAGCCGCCCAGGCCCAGAACGGCCTCAACCTCATGGACCTTTGCGCCAAACCGCAGGTGGTGGGCCGCCGGCGCTTCTCCCGCAAGGACTTCTTCCTGTATTATCCGCTGCCGCAGCACGCCTGGCATCCTTCGCCCAACCAACTGGACTCATCGGACCTCTATCCCGTGTATTATCCCAAGGGGGCCGATGCCATTTATTATTCCACGCGTGACCGCGCAGGCACGCGAAGCCTCTTTGTAGTCGAGGATCTGGACACCCTCTGGCGCGAACCCCGGGTGGTAGATGAGGCGCTCTTGAGCGTAGGCACAGAAGTTTTCCCCATGCTCTCGCCGGACGGACAGACGCTCTATTTCGCCTCCGACGGCCTCTTCGGCGTAGGCGGCCTGGACCTGTATATGTCCCGTTGGGACGGGGAGTCGGGTCGATGGGGCCAGCCCGTCAATATGGGTTTCCCTTTCAACTCGCCCGGGGACGATTTCCTGCTCTGCGACTCGGAAGACGGAAAGTATACGCTGTTCGCCTCCAACCGCGAATGCTCCGCAGACAGTGTCTATGTCTATGTGCTGGAACGGGAGTCCCTGCAAAAACGGGAGGCGGTGCGCGATGCCGCCGAACTGGCCGGCATTGCGGCGCTCAAGACGGTGAAGGACCTCGCGCGCAAGGCGTCGACCCAGTCGGCGGCCCCGCAGGAAAACGCAAATACACGGCTGTACACCCGGAAAATGGAAGAGGCGCGGAAACTGCGCGAGGCCATTTCCAAGGAGAACGTGCAGGCTGTGCGGGATTCGTTGCTGGAACTGCTGGAGGAGGTACACCTGGAAATCCGCCTGGTGGAAAAGAGTTTCCTGCAGAGCGGCGTGGTGGCCCAGGTGGAGGATAAGGAAGTGGAGGACGCATCGTTGGGCTATACCTTCGCCAAGAATGCCATGGGCGGACGGCTCAACCTGCGGCTGCGTTCGCAACAAGAGGCGCCGACCTTCCGCGTAATGCCGGTGGGCCGCTTTGCCACGGACACCCAGCTTCCGGAGGGCATCATCTACCAGATTGTGCTGTTTACCTCCGCGGGGCACGCCGGCCTGGACGACCTCCGCGGCGTATCGCCCGTGTACGAGCGCCTGGGCTCCAACCTGCAATATACGTACGCCACGGGGCAATATCGACACTATTCCAGCGCGCTGCTGGACCTGAATACGGTGCGTGTGCTGGGCTTTCCGCAGGCGTACATCGTGGCCTATCGGGACGGCCGCTCCGTTCCTTTAGCCCTGGCAAGACAAGAAGAATAAACACATACTAATAGCCATGAAGAAATTGATCCTTTTGACGATGCTTGCTGCAGTGGTTTCCTGTGGCAAAACCACCATCTCCTGGAAAGAAGGGGAGCCGGTGGACAAACGGCATTCCACGTTCACGCTGGAAATCCAGCAACCCCCGGCAGGGACGGACTGGTACATCTGGTTCAGCCAGTTCCGCACGCCTGTCACGCTCCCGGACGATGCCGACGGCTACATCGAGCATGTGAGCGGAACCTTGTACCGTTTTATTCCCAAGGTCGATACCCACGGCAAGCCGCTGACAGTGACCTACAATGCCCGTACACTGGCGAACAACGGCCGCGCGCCCGAGGCTTTCTACCTGGTGCAGCCCGGGAAAAAGCCCGTGAAGCTGGAGGTGGCCTATGAATTCCTTCCGTCGTCGATCAAACACTCCTTCGAGTGGGAGCACGTGGACGTGCTGGTGGAGGATATGATCCCCCGTCTCAAGCACGTGGAAAAGACGGAAGGGGAGACTGCCGTTCCCGCAAGCTGGACCTCTTCCCAGCTGGTGGAAGGCCAGAAGCCCGGCTGGTACAAAATCTGCCTCAAGGACAATGCCGCCACGGTGGAGGCTGCCGATGAAGACGCCCTCTACTGGGCCGGCGTAACCCTCGCCAATATCCGTGAGAGTGCCGATGGTGCCACCGTTCCGGAAATGGTCATCGAAGACTGGCCGGACCTCCCGTTCCGCGGCCTCATGCTGGACGTGAGCCGCAACTTCACTACCAAGGACAACCTCCTCACGCTCATCGACTTAATGGCCCGGTACAAGGCCAACGTCCTTCACCTGCACATGGGTGACGATGAAGGCTGGCGCGTAGAAATCGACGCCCTTCCGGAACTGACTTCCTACGGTGCCTTCCGCGGCCTGCCCGTCCTGAACGAGGATGGCAGCATTTCCGAGCCCGACGCCCTGCAGCCCACCTACAGCGCCTCCCTGGACCGCAACGATCTGTCCGGAACGGCCAACGGTTATTATTCGCACGCTGACTTTGTGGAAATCCTGCGCTATGCGGCGGAACGCCACATCAAGGTGATACCGGAGTTCGATACCCCCGGCCATTCCAGGGCCGCCATCAAGGCGATGGAAAAACGGGCGGAACGCACCGGGGACACCTCCTGCCTGCTCTCGGAGCCGGAAGATGCCTCCACCTATGTGTCCGTGCAGGACTATACGGACAATGCCATCAACGTTGCCCTGGAGTCCACCTACACCTTTGTGGAGACGGTCTTCGACGGGCTCATCGCCCTTTATAAGGAAGCCGGTGTTCCGCTGGACGTGATCCATGTGGGTGGCGACGAGGTTCCGGAAGGGGCCTGGATCGGCTCTCCCGCCTGCCAGAAACTCATGCAGGAGAAAGGCTGGACCAATGTGGAGCTTCTCAAGGACTACTTCGTGAGCCGCGTGCTGGATATTGCCGCCGCCAAGGGCGTGAAGATTGCCGGCTGGCAGGAACTGGTGCAGCATCTGCAGCCGGAAACCGCCGCTAAAATGGCCAAGGGCCTGGGTTACACGAATGTCTGGACCGTTTCCCACGGCCGCGAGGAACTGCCTTACCAGTTTGCCAACCAGGGGCTCCCGGTGGTGATTTCATCGGCCCCGAATGCCTATCTGGATTTTGCCTACAACGACTCCAAACTGGAGCGGGGACACAACTGGGGCGGCCTTGTGGACGAGCGCCGCACCTTCAGCCTGCTTCCGTACAGCATGTACCGCAGCGTCCGCTGGGATGACCACGGGGAAATGCTCGACATCTCGCAGGCGCCCGTCGGCAAAACGCCGCTGGTGGCCCGGGAGAACATTCTGGGCATCCAGGGACAGCTCTGGACCGAGACCATCCGCAATTTCCACCACGTAACCTACTACATCTTCCCTAAGGCTCTGGGCCTGTTCGAGCGTGGTTGGAACGCTTCCCCTGTTTGGGAAAACACGGAGGCATCCGACGATCCGGCCTTCGTGAACGACTTCAATGCGTTCTACAGCATTATTTACGACAAAGAACTTCCTTTCTACCAGAATAAGGGCATCGCTTACCATATCAACTGATGAGACTGGTGATGATAACGGACTTCACGGAGCAGTTTTCCTACAAGCTGCTCCGTGGAATCATGGCCTGGTCCCGGCGGCAGGAACAGCCGTGGGTGGTGTGCAAGATGCCCCCTTCCTACAAGCGGGAAATCGGCATTCCGCGCGTGATAGAATGGGCCAAGAACTGGCGTGCCGATGTGGTGGTGGGCCAGTTTGAACCGGACGAGGATGTAACCCTCTTCCGGAAAAACGGCATCGTGGCCATCGCGCAGGACTACATTTCCCAGTTCGAGGAAATCCCCAACCTGACCGCCGACTACTATCTGACAGGAGCCATGGCCGCCCGGCGCCTGTGTGGGCATGGTTTCAAGAACCTGGGCTTCTTCGGCTACGAGAACGTATGCTGGAGCGACGGCCGTCTGGAAGGTTTCCGGGATACGCTCCGGGACGATTATAACATAGACCATATTCATGTTTTCGCAGACCGGAAGCTGTCCAGTATGTGGAGTTATGAGACATCCGAGCTACAGCATTGGCTGCGCGCCCTGCCCAAGCCCATCGCCATTTTTGCCTGCGACGACAACCAGGCGGAAATCCTGCTGGAAACCTGCCAGGCCTCGGGCATCAACGTGCCCCGCGAGGTGGCCATCATGGGGGTCGATAATGACGAAGTCACCTGCAACCTGACCTCGCCTGCCTTATCGTCCATCAATATGGATATCGAAAAAGCGGGCTTTGAACTGGCCGCCATGGCTACCCGGATGGTAGAAGACCCGTCGTATCCCGGTGAAGATATTATCATTCGTCCCGTGGCTGTCGTGGGTCGCGGCTCTACCGCCATCCAGGCCACCAACGACCCTGTGGTGGCAGATGCCATGCGATACATCTATGAGAACCGCGCCCGCAAAATTCTGGTATCCGACGTGGTCGCCCAGGTCCCGGTGTCGCGCCGCTTGCTGGAACAGCGGTTCAAGGAGGTGACCGGAACCAGCCTCTATAACGTGATTTCCAACCTCCGGATCGACTACTTTGCCCAGCAGCTTATCAGCTCTTCGGAGACCGTGTCCGAGATAGCCGCGCGCATGGATGAGCCGGACACAAAAAGCCTGTCTCGCCGCTTCAGGGCACTGAAAGGATGTACCCCAACAGAGTATAGAAAGAGGAATTTGCGCAAATTGTGAGCACAAATACGCAAATTTCGTAATTTTCAACATCGGCAGTGATTAATTTTGTGGTAGCTAAAACTAGTAACCACTGATAATCGAATGCTGTTAGGAATCGACATCGGGGGAACAACCATCCACTTGGGGCTTGTAAAAGGCTCCGAGTTGGTGGTTAGTAAAACCGTCCCCTCATTTGGCTGCGACTGGTCGCAGCAGCAGACGCTGGACTACCTGTGTGAGAAAATCTCCCGTATCCTTACGCCGGAGGTGGAACGCATCGGTGTCGGTGTCCCCACGTTGGTAGACCCTGCCAAGGGCATTGCCTACCAGGCTGCTAACATTCCTTCCTGGGACGTCGTCCCCATCAAGGAAACACTGGAAAACCGCTTCCACATTCCCGTGTCCGTCAACAACGACTCCAACTGTTATGCCCTGGGTGCAGCCGCGCGCCAGGAGAAAAAGCATAACGTGCTGGTAGCCATTACGCTGGGTACCGGAATTGGAGTAGGTGTCATTGTGAATGGAAAGCTGTATGACGGGTCGCATTGCGGTGTTGGGGAAATCGGCGCCCTGCCGTATCTGGAGGAGGATTACGAGTCCTATTGCTCCAAAAAGTTCTTCCATGCTCGCGGTCACAGCCCCAGAAGTGCATCGGAAGCTGCAACAAGCGGCAATCCCGATGCCATGGCGCTGTATCAGGAATTCGGCGTCCACCTGGGAACCTTCCTCGCCGTGGTAATGTTCGCCTATGACCCGGACTGCATCGTCCTGGGCGGCGGCATTGCACACTCCTTCTCCCTGTTCCACGACAGTATGTGGAAAACCCTTCGTGAAAAGTATCCTTACACCAATACGCTGGCAGACCTCTGCATCATGGCAATGCCGGAAGAGGAGTTGGCGGTAATTGGTGCAGCATCGTTGTAATTACTAACTATGAGAAACTTAACCTTTTTATTCGCTTGGATGTTCGCCTGGAGTTGCGCTTCCGCCCCTCAGCAAGGCTTTCTCACCGAATGGACGCTTCAGCAGCAAGGCGCCTCAAAGAAGTATCAGGTGAACGTTCCCTGCACCGTTGCCGGAGCACTCAACCAGACCGGCGTGTTTGGAGAGGACCTCTTCCTGGAGGACCACTACAAGGCCGCGGACAAGAGCATCTTCGACCAGCCTTGGGTATACTCCACCCGCTTTGGTGCAGAAAAAGGCAAGTGCACCATCCTGCGTTTCAACGGCCTCAATTACCGGGCCGATATCGACCTTAACGGAACGCGGATCGCCTCTGCAGACACCACCTGCGGCACCTTTGCCGTGCGGGAATTTGACGTGACGCCGCTGATTAAAGGCACCAATACCCTGAAGGTGACCGTTTATCGTGCGCAGTCCGGCGAACTCAATCACGGCTACGTGGACTGGAATCCGGCTCCCCTGGACGAGAGCATGGGTATTACTGGCAACGTGGAAGTCATCGTCACGCCTGATGTCCAAATCCGCGACGTTTTTGTAAAACCGGAAGTAAACCCCGAAGACCTTTCATCGGCGGCTATATTGGTTAATTGTTTGGTTATGAACCGTTCCTCACGTGCCGTGGAAGGGGAGATCCGCGGCACGTACGAGGGCGGGACATTCACCATTCCCGTGTCCCTGGCTGCCGGCGAAGAACGTACGCTCACCGTCAAGGAAACGGTGGAGAACCCGCGTATTTGGTGGTCGCGTGAAATGGGCAGTCCGGAACTCTACCATCTGGACGTGGCGTTTGTTAACGGCGACGCCCTTTCCCACAACAAGCAGGTGACCTTCGGTATTCGCGACATCAAGGGCATCGTGGACGAAAACGGGCATCGCCAGTTCATCCTCAACGGACGTCCCGTCCTCATCAAGGCCGCCGGCTGGACCGATGACCTGTTCATGCAGGACACCCCGGAAAGCCTCGCCGAGCAGGTGGCTCTGGTGGCCGATATGGGCCTCAACTGCATCCGCTTCGAGAACATCTGGGGCCTGGATGATACCATTTATAACCTGTGCGATGAGCAAGGCATCCTCACGCTGGTAGGCTTCAGCTGCCAGTGGGAGTGGGAAAACTACTGCGGCCTCCCGGAAGTCCGCGGTTACGGCTGCATCAACGACCCTGCCTCGGAAGACATGGCCGTCCGTTATTTCCACGACCAGATTATCCGTCTGCGCAATCACGCGTCCCTAATCGCTTGGCTTACCGGCAGCGACCGCATTCCCAACCCGCGTCTGGAAACGCGCTACCTTGAAATCTATAATAAGCTGGAATATCGGCCCTACGTTTGCTCCGCCAAAGGTCTAACGTCCCTGGCAGGTCCTTCCGGGACCAAGATGGAAGGCCCTTACGAGTGGGTGGCTCCGGACTATTGGTGGACGGACACCAAATGTGGCGGCGCTTACGGTTTCAACACCGAGACCGGCCCCGGCCTCGACATCCCGCAGCTGGAAAACTTGCGCCGCACGGTAGGGGAGAAGGACCTTTGGCCCATCGGCCCCAACTGGGCATACCACTGCACGGCCTCATCGTCCTACATGAACAATACCTCTTTCCAGGAGAAAGTGATGGACGGCGTTTATGGGAAAGCGACTGATTTAGAGGACTATATGCGCAAGGCCCATGCCCTGGACTATGACTCCATGCGCGCCATGTTCGAGGCCTTCCGCGGCAATGTGCCCAACGCCACCGGTATCGTCCAGTGGATGCTTAACAGCGCCTGGCCCAGCTTGTACTGGCAACTGTACGACTGGTGGAACGTCCCCACCGCCGGCTATTATGGCGCCAAGGCCGCTTGCAAACCCATCCAGCTGGTGTTCAATTATGCCGATGGTTGCGTATGGGCAGTAAATGAGGCTATCCCGGAAACCACGGTTACGGCCATCATGAAGGTGTACGACGTAAACTCCAAGCTGGTCCGCGAAGAAAAGAAGGAAATCACTTCCCGCGCCTATGAGCCCGTGAAGGTGTTCGGCCCCATTGCCCGGCCGGCCTTCGTGAGCCTGGAACTGAGCGGCGTCCACGAGGCCCACAACTTCTACGCCGTCGCGGCCAATAACAGCGTCTATGGCAAGGGCGACTGGTGGGGCTGCGAAACCGAAGAATATCCCGACCTCCGCTTTGTGGCTCAGCTGCCCAAGGCCACGGTGGAAATGACCACCGAGCCGGCGGAGAACGGTGTGCTCGTCAAGTTGGAAAACACCTCTGACGCAGTGGCCTACCAACTGGTCCTGAAGGCAAAAGACGCCAATGGACAGCTGGCTTCCGGCCCCGTCTGGAGCGACAACTTCTTCTCCCTGGCACCCGGCGAAAGCCGCACGGTGCGCTGCGCGAAGAAAGATTTGAACATAACTCTTGAAGGTTGGAACCTATGAGAAAATTAATGCTTTTCGCCGGAGCGCTGCTCCTGGGTGTATGGGCCTTCGCCCAAAATCCGGAAGACCTGGACCGGGATCGTTCCAAGTATGCCACCTATTCCTTCTCCAAGGACGATAAATACAAGGTGGAAACGCCCTACGAGACCGTACACGTTAAGCAGCCCAAAGGCAAGAAGGTGAAAAACGTCATCTTCATGATTGGCGACGGCACCGGTCTCTCGCAGTGGAGCGTGGGCTGGGTCGCCAACGGCGGAGCCCTTAATATCGACCAAATGCCCGTGGTGGGGTACTCCCGTACCTACGCCACGGACAAGCTCATTACGGACTCCTGCGCCGGTGGTACTGCCCTGGCCAACGGTAAAAAGACCAAATACGGCTATATCGGCCTGGGTCCCAACGAGGAAAAGGTGGAGTCCAACCTGCAGTGGGCCAAGCGCGTCAAAGGCATGAAGACCGGCGTTACCGTTACCTGCCGCATCAACGACGCCACCCCGGCGGATTTCTGTGTCTACGGCCCCTCCCGCAAGGATGAAGAAGGGCTGGCCGCCCAGTACATCGACGCCAACGTGGACTTCATCTCCGGCGGCGGCACCCATTTCTGGAACCAGCGCTCCGACGGCCGCAACCTCATCGAGGAGATGAAGGCCAAGGGCTACACCTATGTGGACAAACTGGAAGATATTGCCGGTGCCGAAGGCGACAAGTTCCTGGGCCTGTACGACGAATACGACCTTAAACCCTCCCTGGACCGCGGTCCCATCCTGATGGAAAGCACCATGAAGGCTATCCAGATGCTGGATAACAAGAAAGGCTTCTTCCTGATGGTCGAGGGTTCCCAGATTGACGACTGGGCCCATAAGAACAAGGTCGGCTACATGTGCGAAGAGCTCTTCGACTTCGACAAGGTGATCGGCGCTGTCCTGGAATGGGCGGAGAAAGACGGTCACACGCTGGTAGTCGTTACGGCAGACCACAACACCGGCGGCCTCACCCTGCTGAAGGGCAGCATCGAGGACCGTGAGGTGAAGGTGCATTTCTCCACCAAGGGCCACGACGGCATCGTAGTACCGGTGTTCGCTTACGGCCCCGGTGCAGAGAATTTCGCCGGCCTGTTCGAAAATGAAGAAATCGGCCAGATTGTACGTAAACTCATGCAGTAACCACCATGAAACGGCTGTTCATAACCATTTTGCTGGCGTTGCCCCTCGTCGCAGTTTCGTGCACGAAGGGCGGCCAAGGCATGGTAATTACGCCTCCTAGCTCGAAGCCCAATACCGGAGATAACGGCGGGAACAACAATGGCGGGAACAACAGCGGGAACAATGGTGGAAACACTACACCCGAAACGCCCCCTACTCCCGGCACGCTGTGCACCGACATCGGGCAGACGCCCATCGTCCTGGCTTATTTCACCGAATACACGGAGACGCTGCCGGAGGTCACCCTCCTCACGCATATCAACTATGCGCACGGTCGTTTCAAGAACCCCAAGACCGGCGACGGCGGTATTGTCATAACGGAATCGTCCAAGGCCCCCATCAGCAAGGTGGTGGCCTTGAAGAGCGTTAATCCCAGGCTCAAGGTGATGCTCATGATCGGTGGCTGGGGCGGCCATGCCGACGGCTTCTCCATGATGGCCCGCGACGCCGCCAAGCGCACGGAATTCTGCAAGAGCGTAAAGCAGCTGCTGGACTTCCATAAGCTGGACGGCGTGGACATCGACTGGGAATATCCGACCAAGAGCGCCGACAACGAGACCGGCTGCGACCCGGCGGACACCAAGAACTTCAACCTGGTGCTCGAAGAGCTGCGGGCCACCCTCGGCACGGATAAGATTATCTCCTACGCATCTTCTTCCTCCCATCCGGAGTACGTGGACTGGGCCACGGCCATCAATTACATCGACTATGTAAACGTGATGACCTACGACATGGGTGCTGCACCCAACGGACACAACTCCCCGCTGCACAAGGGCAACCGTTTCACCCATAGCAGTTGGGACGAGGCCGTCCAGAAACACGTGAAATACTATGTTCCCAAAAACCGGCAGGTGATGGGCGTACCCTTCTATGGCAAGGCCGAGAAGAACCCTTCCGAGGAATACAAGGTCTTCGTCAACAGCAAGGGGGAAACAGGTTACTCCATTAAATATAAAGACATCGTCCCCATCCTCGAAAAGGGAACTTACATGGGTGTGGCTTTGAACCGCAAACTGCACCGCGTGTGGGATCTGAATTCCATGGTACCTTACCTGGCCGACGAATCGGGACGCAACTACCTCTCCTACGATGACCCGGAATCCATCGAAGCCAAAGGCCTTTACGTGAAAAACAACGGGCACCTGGGTGCGATGTTCTGGGAATACAGGGGCGACACCGACAACCACGACCTGCTGAAAGCTTTGGTGAAAGGTGTCTACGGAAAGGAAACCGTTTTACAATAATTTTATATACAACTATAAACTATTAACTAAACTAACTAACCAATGAAACAGAAAGTAGTCCATTTTGCAAGACTGGCTGCTGTGCTGTGTCTCCTTCTGGGAATGTGGGGTCCTACGGCCCTTGCCCAGCGAGGTATCTCTGTGCAAGGCAGGGTTGTGGACGCAGACGGTTTGCCGGTAATCGGTGCTGGCGTCACCATCAAGGGGACCACCACCGGTGTGGCTGCCGACATGGACGGAGGCTTTACGCTTGTCGTCCCCGGTGAGACTGCTGTGCTGGAAGTGTCCGCCCTCGGTTATGTGACCGAAGAGGTGAAAGTGGGCAAGCAACGGAACTTTACCGTTGTCCTGCGCGACGACACCCAGTCCATCGAAGCTACTGTGGTGGTTGCTTATGGTACACAAACCAAGGCAACGGTCACGGGTGCTTTGACCTCCATCGACAACAAGGCCCTCATCAAGGCGCCTGTGGCCGATGTTACCAACGTGCTGGCTGGTCAGATGCCCGGTGTTTCTACCGTTCAGGAGAGCGGTCAGCCCGGTGAAGACTATGCCAAGATTTACATTCGTGGTGCCGGTTCCCTGTCGGACTCCAACGCCAGCCCGCTCATCCTGGTGGACGGCGTGGAACGTCCCCTGAACACGGTGGACCCCAATGAAATCGAGAGCCTGTCCATCCTGAAGGACGCCGCCTCCACCGCCGTGTTCGGTGTGCGTGGTGCTAACGGTGTTATCATCGTCACCACCAAACGCGGTGACACCGGCAAGCCCAAGATTTCCGTGAGTTCCATCACCGGTGTGCAGGTCCCGATGTCCTACATCACCCAGTGCTCCAGCTACGACTTCGCGCGTTACTACAACGTGTACCAGTGGAACGACGGCAAGACCGATCCCGGCCTGTACTTCACCCCGGAGGCCATCGAGGCCTACCGCACGGGAAGCGACCCCGTCATGTTCCCGAACACGCAGTGGCACGAGCTCATGTTCCGCAAGGCCTTCGTCCAGACCAAGAACAACATCAACATCTCCGGCGGCTCGGACAAGGTACGTTACTTCGTGTCCATGGGTTACATGTTCCAGAACGGTCTATTGAAGCAGATTCCGGATGTCCCCTACGACAACAACTACTCCTACAACCGGTATAACTACCGCGCCAACCTGGACTTCAAGCTCACCGAAACCACGGACATGAAGTTCAACATCAGCGGTGTGATCGGTAACACCCGCGAGCCTCTGGACAGCGACCGTGGCAACATCTGGATGCTCACCATGCTGTGGGCCCACCCCACGGCCTCTCCGGGTATCGTGAACGGCATGCCGGTGACGGTGGTCTCCTACGACGCCCTGCCGGACGGCCTTACCAAGTGGAACGGTTGGGAATACTACTACTGGTCCGGTTACCGGAACAAGTACAAGACCACCCTGAACATGGATATGACCATCACCCAGCGCCTGGACTTCCTTACTCAGGGCCTGAGCGTTTCCATCAAGGGTAGTTACGACACCGAGATGGCCCTCACCAAGAAGCGCACGGGTAGCGGTGGTTACCATCAGACCATTGAATACCAGTCCTGGGCCGACAACAGCGGCCTTGCCATGACGGACCCCGCCTTCGACCGCACCTATCTGCCGGTTATCAGCGGCTCCGAGCCCACCCTGAGCTACAGCGAGTCCTCGGATGATGACAAGAGCTGGTACCTGGAAGCCAGTATCAACTACAAGCGCAAGTTCGCAGGCAAGCACAGCGTGAGCGGTCTGTTACTGTACAACCAGTCCCGCAACTACTATCCCGAGAACTATCCCTGGCTGCCCCGCGGTTATGTGGGCTGGGTAGGCCGTGCCACTTACGCCTATAAGGACAAATACCTGGTGGACGTGAGCGCCGGTTATAACGGCTCCGAAAACTTCGCCCCGGGCAAGACCCGTTACGGTCTGTTCCCGTCGGCCTCCCTGGGTTGGGTCATTTCCGAAGAAAAATGGATGAAGAAAGCCCCGTGGATCGACTTCCTCAAGCTCCGTGCTTCCGTGGGTAAGGTAGGTAACGACCTTAACAGCGCCGCCCGTTTCATGTACATGGACGGTGTGTGGAACAATGCCGGCTCCTACTACTTCGGTACCGGCAAGAGCGACGGTGTTCCGCGCTATGAGCTGGGTACCCCCGGTAACAAGGGTGTAACCTGGGAAACCGCTCTCAAGAGCAACGTCGGTTTGGACTTCGACCTGTTCAACTACCGCCTGCACTTCAGTGGCGATATCTTCTACGAGCACCGTACCGGTATCCTTATCTCCCCGAAGACCCCGCCGTCCATCATTGCCACCAGCCTTCCGAATATGAACCTGGGTATTGTGGACAACAAGGGTTTCGAAGTAGACCTGGGCTGGAAGGATCACGTGGGAGACTTCACCTACGATATCAGCGCCAACGTTACCTTCGCCCGCAACAAGATTATCTACGAGGACGAAGTAGAACCCGAATACGAGTACCAGCGTGAAACCGGCGGTTCTACCGGCCGCTATATGCTGTACCAGTTCGAACGCCTGTACCAGAAGAGCGACTTCTATACCGATGCTGAGGGCGTTCAGCGCCTGAACCCCAACCTGCCGCAGCCTTCCAACGCCGTTTATCCCGGTGACTGTATGTACAAGGACCTCAACGGCGATAACATCATCGACGGCCGCGACCGTATGTACGACGGTTATCCCAACCGTCCCGAGTACGTGTTCGGTTCCAACTGGAAGTTCGGTTACAAGGGCTTCAACCTGGCCCTCAACTGGGTGGCTGCCACCAACGTGAGCCGTGTATGGAATGCGGACTACCGTATCCCGTTCACCAACTCCGGTCACCGTGGTCTGCTCCAGTACTTCGCCGACGGCTGCTGGATCGACAATGACAACCCTTGGGCCCCCGGCCGTGAAGACGGTACCCTGCCGCGTTTCACCAAGACCAACTACCCCTGGAACTCCATGGACTCCACCCTCTGGACCGTGGATGCCAGCTACATCCGTCTGAAGAGCGCCAGCTTTGGCTACACCTTCACCCAGAACAAGGTCTTCCGCAAGCTGGGCATCAGCTCCCTGGGTCTCATGTTTACGGGTTACAACCTGCTCACCTTCTCCAAGATGAAGCTGCAGGACCCCGAGGCTAAGTCCAGCTCCTCCAGCGGTACCTATCCTCTGGTGAAAACCTTCAACCTGGCTATTAACATCACATTCTAATCAAGGCGTCCTATGAAAAAAGTCATTCGCATACTGAGTATCGCCCTCTGTCTGGGCGCAGGACTGGTCGCCTGTGAAAGCCTGAAACTGGGCGACGAAGGCCTTTCCAAGGCCCCCGAAACATCCGGTGCAACCATCGACACCCTGTTTGCCACCCTCACGGATGCAGACAAAGTGCTGGCATCGGCATACTATTATCTTCCTTACGGTCTGGTATCGGACTTCGATTCCAAGATGGGAGGCGACTTCCTGGAGTCCATCACCGACCACTTCATCTCCAACAAGCACTCGGACAACGACGGTCCTAACAACCTGTATTACTCCGGCGGTCTCTCTGCCAACCTTACCGGTTCCTATGCCGGTGGTGAGAACTACCGCTTCGGCAGCGAAAAGGACTACCACGTCATCCGCTATGCCTCGTTGTTCCTGGAGAATATTGACCGCGTACCCAACGCAGACGCAGCCCTCCTGGCCCGCAAGAAGGCGGAGGCCAAGGTTTGCATGGCCATCGCCTATGCCAATATGCTCCGTTACCTGGGCGGCGTTCCCATCCTGACCCACGCCGTACAGGCCGACGAAGAGATGAAATACCCCCGCAACACTTTTGCTGAAACGGTAGATTTCATCGTGAAGCTCTGCGACGAGGCCGCACCCGACCTTCCCTGGACGGTTGCCGCTACGGAAGACGGCCGCATGACGCGCGCCGCCGCCCTGGGCCTCAAGCTGCGCATCCTTTGCTTCGCCGCTTCTCCTACCTTCAACTCCGACACCAAGTGGCATCCGCAGGCCGACGAATACACCTGCTACGGCAACTACGATCCCGCCCGCTGGCAGGCCGCCAAGGCCGCAGCCGACGAGTTCATGCGCGAGCAGCTCTCCAACGGCGGTTACGCCCTGGAGCAGGCTACCGTAGCCAACCCGGCCATCGGCATCCAGCCCCGTGACTACCGCCTGGCCTACCGCAAAGCCTACTCGCAGCGCGGTTCTTCGGAAGCCATCATCTCCATCCGCAAGAACAACAGCACCAGCTACCACGACAAACACTTTGAGATTCAAGGTTCCTATGGTAGCGGCTGCTCCCTGAACTGGGTGAACAAGTTCTCCTGGGGTTGTGGTTCTGCCATGAATGGTGATGCTTTCCCGGAGGACTTCGACTGGGAGAACAAGGCCAACTGGCCGGAGCATCCCTTCTTTAAACCGGATCCCAACGGTACCCTCAAAGTGGGCTCTTCCTCCTTCACCGAAACCCGCGACCCTCGTCTGTACGAGAACGTAGGTGTTCCCGGCGACATCTGGAGAGACGGTTCCGTGGGCCGTGGCTACGACAACCACAAGTATCACCAGGACGGCTGCCCCGGTTTCCTGATGATGAAATTCGTGATGCAGCAGAACAACGACCGGTCCAACCCGCCGCACTGGTGCATGATGCGTTTCGCAGAAGTACTCCTGAATGCGGCCGAGGCCTACAACGAGGCCGATGGCGGTCCCTCCGACAAAGCCTATTCCTATGTGAACGCCGTGCGTGCCCGCGTGGGCCTGCCCGGTCTCCCGGAAGGCCTGAGCAAGGAGGAGTTCCGCAAGGCCCTCATCCTGGAGCGCGAACTGGAGTTCGGCTTCGAGGAAGTGCGCTGGTTTGACATGGTTCGCTGGGGGCTCAAGGAAGCCTTCACCACACCCCTGAAGGGCCTCACCTCCATCGGTGACAAGAACAGCGAAGCCACCGTCTTCCGCTTTGCCGAGAAAGACGCCTATCCGCCCCGCAAGTGGTACACTGAATTCGACACCAAGTGGTATCTCGCACCCATCCCTTCCGTTGAAATTCAAAAGAACTACGGGATGACACAGAACCCCGGCTGGTAAACTAAAAACTGTACCCGAAGATGAAAAGAATCTATACATATATCCTTCTTCCGCTTCTTCTGGCAGGTTCTACGGCCTTTGCCCAGGAAAAGTCCATGCTGGACTCCATTTCCATCGGCAATGCCTACAACCTGAAAGCCTATTCTAGCCTGAGCGCCGGAACCGAGCTCTTTGACAAGAGCCCCGAAGCGGACATTTCGAATGCACTCTACGGCCAGTTCTCGGGTCTGCTGGTGAAGAACAGCTCCAGCACCTACGATTCCAACCAGGCCAAACTCAAGCTGTCCATGCGCCTGCACGGTCACAGCCCGCTGCTGCTGGTAGATGGTCTGCCCCGTGACGTGGAAGATATCTCCGGACTGGAGATTGAATCCGTGACGGTGCTCAAGGACGCTGCTGCCGCTGCGCTGTATGGCGTAAAGGGCGGTGACGGCGTGGTCATGATTACCACCCGCCGCGGTAAGGACTCCCGCCTTCAGGTGAGCGCCCAGTACCGCTACGGTCTGGCTACCATGTACCGTGCCCCGGAATTCGCCGACGCCTACACCTACGGCTTCATGATGAACGAAGCCCGCAGCCTGGACGGCCTTCCGGCCAAATACTCGGACGCCGAACTCCTGGCCCTGTACAGCGGTCAGTATCCGTATGCCTATCCCAACGTGAACTGGTGGAACGAGGTCTTCCGTGACCACGGAGACAACCACCGCGCCCAGTTCACCTTCCAGGGCGGTAACAAGAACTTCCGTTACTTCGCCGCTTTGGATTACCTGAAGGAAGACTTCCTGTACAAGAAAGGCACGGCGGATAACCGTTACAACGCCAACCACTATGACAACCGTCTGGCTCTCCGCGCCAACGTGGACGTGAACATCACCAAATCCACTTCCATGAAGATTGGCGTGATGGCCCGCCTGTCGGAATTCAACCAGGGCTACTATTCAGACAACATTGAAGAAACCCTGTACAAACTGCCCGCCGCCGCCTTCCCTGTGAAGCAGGCCGACGGAACCTACGGCGGAACCGCCCTGTACGGCGGTGTGAACCCGGTTGCCGTGATGCAGGAAAATGGCCAGCGCCAGTGGTCCCAGACCAAGGTGAACGCAGACGCTACCCTCCGTCAGGACCTGGGCGCCCTGCTCAAGGGCCTCTGGATAGACCTGAACGTAGGCTTCGACTACATCGGCCTCCTGTACGAGCGCGCCTCCAAGGACTGGCAGTACTCCGAGCTGGTGAGCAATGTGGCCACGCTGGGCAACCAGAGCTACATCATGAGCGAGCAGATCTACTACGGCAAGAACTCCAAGACGGTGGACTTCGACCACTATTTCAAGAGCCTGCAGATGCGCTTTGAGCTGCAAGGCCGCGTGAATTACGCCCAGAACTTTGGGAAGAACCACGTGGAGGCCCATGCCGCTTACCGCATGCGCTCCTGGATCCTCAGCGGCCAGAACAACTCCTCCAAGACGCAGGAAATCCTGGGTACCTTGAGCTACAACTGGGACAATCGTTATTTCGCAGACGTGGTGCTCAACTACTCCGGTAGCGCCTACATGCCCAAGGGCAAACGTTTCCACTTCTATCCGGCTATCAGCCTGGGTGCTGTGATCCTTCCCGGAGACCCGTACCTGAAGGCTTATGCTTCGGCCGGTATGGCCGGCAGCGACGGCGACCTGGAGCACGAACTCTGGCGTGAGAACTACGTGAGCGGCAACAGCTTCTACTTTGACGGCCAGGGCAACAACAGCACCAGCGGCCGCAAGGAAGGCGACATGCCCGCCGTTACCCTCGCTCCCGAACTCTCCTCCAAGGTGACCCTCGGTGTAGATGCCAAATTCTTCGCCGGACGCCTGGGTGTGAATGTGGACGGCTTCCTGGAGAAGCGCAGCAACATCCTCATTTCCCCGTCCAACGTCTCCGGTGTCATCGGTATCGGCCTGAAGGATCAGAGCCTGGGTGAGCAGTCCTACAAGGGCTTCGACCTGGCACTGAACTGGGATGAGACCCGTGGGGACTTCAACTACGGCGCCTATGCCAACGGCAGCTGGCTGTTCACCAAGGTGATCAACGACGGCCAGGCCTACCAGATGTACGACTATCTGTACCGCAAGGGCAACCCGGTGGGCCAGAAGTACGGTCTGGAAGTGATTGGCATTTTCCAGAACCAGGTAGAAATCAACAACAGCCCCCAGCAAACCTTTGGCGAGGTTCGCCCCGGTGACCTCAAATACCGCGACCAGAACGGCGACGGTGTTGTGGACAACCAGGACGTGGTGAAGATGTTCGGCAGCTCCACGCCGCTGCTGCAGTTCGGTTTCGGCCTGCACTTCGGTTGGAAGGGCCTCAAGGTCTATGCCGACTTCCAGGGTGTAACCGGTGTTACCGTGAACCTGCTGGACAGCCCGCTGTACCAGCCGCTGGTGGGGAACGGAACCATTTCCAAGACCTTCCTCAACCGCGAAATCACCTGGGCTCCCGGTCGTGAGTCCGTGGCCACCATGCCGCGTCTGACCACCCAGGAGAACAACAATAACTACCGCAACAACTCCCTGTGGTATCGTGACGGCTCCTTCATCAAACTGAGGAATCTGGGTGTTTCCTACACCATCCCCAGAACGGCGCTCAAGATTTGCGATATCACCGTGTCCCTCACCGCTACCAACCTGTTCAGCCTGGACAACATCGGCTTTACCGATCCCGAGCAGTTGGGTGCTTATTATCCTTCCACCCGCACTTTCTGGGCCGGAATCAAGTTTAACTTCTAAAACGGGAGGATACGAGATATGAAAAAACTACTTTATATTCTGAGTGTTCTCGCACTGACTGCAAGCTGCAACTTCCTGGATTTTGACGAGTCTTCCAGCCAGTACTCCCGCGAGGATATGTACAAGACCTACAGCAATATCCAGAAGATGCTCACCAACATCTACGGCTACCTGCCCAACAAGGATATTGCCGATGTGTCCAGCGCCCTGCGTGACTGCGGCTCCGACGATGCCGAATACGCAGACCCGGATGCTTCCGTCCAGCGTTTCACCAACGGCAACTGGAGCCCCATCGCCACGGTGGACGACAAATGGAGCCTGTACAACGGTGTGCGCAGTGCCAACGAGTTCCTTGAATCCATCAAGACCGTGGACCTGAGCATGTACCAGTACGACACCAAGTACCAGCGCTGGCTGGAGCACCTGCAGTATTATCCTGCCCAGGCCCGTGTGCTTAGGGCGTACTTCCTCTTCGAGCTGGCCCGCCGCTACGGCGACATCGCCATGCCGCTGACCATGCTCACCGCAGAGGAAGCCAATACCATTGCCAAAACTCCCTTCAACGAGGTCATCGACTTTGTTGTGAAAGAGTGCGAAGAGAGCGCCAAGGAGCTGCCCAAGACCTATGTAGGTCTCCTGGACGACGAAATTGGCCGCATCACCAACGGCTTTGCCCTGGCCGTGAAAGCCAAGGCCCTGCTGTACGCCGCCTCCCCGCTGCACAACCCCTCCGGCGACAAAGCCAAATGGCGTGCAGCCGCCCAGGCCGCCAAGGACATCATGGACCTGAACCAGTACAGCCTGGACCCGGCGGAAAAAGCCAACAACGCCGCTTCGCCTGAGGTGATTTTCGCCATCTCCCGTGGTGAGAGCCAGAGCTTCGAGCGTTACAACTTCCCGGTGCGTTTCACCGAGGGTGACCGTACTTCCATCGCCGGAACGTATCCCAGCCAACAGCTGGTAGATGCCTTCCAGACGCTGGGCGGCTACGACATCACCCTGGAAAGCAACGGCTGGCGCACCTCCGACCCCGCCTTCGATGTGACCAACCCTTACGAGGGCCGCGACCCTCGCTTTGCCCGTGCCATCCTGGCCAACGGCATGGCGTTCAAGGGAACCACCATCGAGACCTTTGTGGGCGGCAAGGACTACAGCGCTACCCGCAGCGACCTGGGAACCGTAACGGGCTACTATCTGCGCCGCTACATCCAGGAAAGCACCAGCTTCACCCCGGAAAACCTGATTTCCAACAAGCACCAGTGGATTGTTTACCGCTATGCAGAGGTGCTGCTCACCTTTGCAGAGGCCGCCAATGAGGCGCTAGGCAGTCCTACAGACGCTTCCCTGGGCCTGAGCGCCCTGGATGCCCTGAACATGGTGCGCGCCAATGCCGGCATGCCCGATGTGACGGCCACTTCCCAGTCGGCCTTCCGTGATGCCGTACGCCGGGAATGGCGTGTAGAATTTGCCTTTGAGGACCACCGCTTCTGGGACATCCGCCGCTGGGGCATCGCCTCGGGCGTGATGGGCCAGCTGGACGGTGTGGAGATTGTCAAGAACGGCGCCACGCTCACCTACAAGAGAAAAGTGGTGGAAACCCGTACCTGGGCGGAAAAGATGAACCTGTATCCTATCCCGCAGGCGGAAACCTTCAACAATCCCAACCTTACGCAAAATACCGGATGGACTCTCTAACCTCTGAATAAAAACAATACCGATATGAAAACGTTAACAAGAATCTTTGCTCCTCTGGCCGTGCTTGTTGCACTGGCGTCCTGCCAGATGTACAAGATCGACACGCAGATGACCCCGGAAAAGGCGGCCGCCTCGCTCCGCATGGAGTGCAGCGCCGTAGATGTGTACACCCTGGCATCCCAGGATCCGGATGCCATCACCTTCAACGTGAGCTCCAACACGCCCTGGACCCTTACCCTCTCCAGCGGCGCCGACTGGCTTGACGTAACCCCCGCTTCCAGCGCTTCCTCTTCCCTCATCACCGACGTAGTGGTGGTGGCCCAGCCCAACAACTCGCTGGTAGACAGAAGTGCTGTCCTCACCCTGCGTGGCGAGAATATTTCCAAGACCAAGACCATCACCATCAAGCAGGGTCGCGCCGGCCGGCTGTATGTCACGCCCATGGTGTCCGACTATTCCGCCGCCGGTGGTCCGCTCTCCTTCACCATCCAGACCAACCTGCCTTGGGAGGTTCGTTCCAGCGAAGGCTGGATCACCTTCAACCGCGAGAGCGGTGAGCCGGATCCGGAAGGCCGCACCCTCACCATCATCGCCACGGCAGCCCCGTCCGATGTTGTAGAGCGCACCGCTACCATTACCGTAACGGCCGGTGACGACGAAGAAAGCTTCGACGTAATCCAGAAGGGCACCTTCATCCTCACCGAACTCTCCCAGGCCTTCGCCTCCGCGGGCGGCACCCAGAACTTCACCCTCAAGACCGACCTGCCTTGGGAAGTGAGCGCCGACAAGGATTGGATTACCTTCGACAAGACCTCCGGCGAAGGTGACGGCCAGCCCATCAGCATTGCCGCAACGGCTGCTGTGAACGACGGCGCCCTGCGTAAGGCAAACATCACCGTCTCTGCAGGTGGCGTTGACAAGACCTTCGAAGTGAGCCAGGAAGGCTTCTCCTTCGATATTGTGGCTCCCGCTTCCACTGAACTACCCGCAGCAGGTGGTGAAATGATCCTGGGAGTAGATGCTGGCATCGCCTGGGAGCCCGCTACCGAGGTAGAAGGCTGGACCGTGGAAAAGATTGATGCCTCCTCCTTCAAGGTGAAGGCCGGCTTCAATAACCTCTTCGTCCCGAAGACCGGTATGGTGAAGATTATCGGTGCCGGTGTCAGCGCCGAACTCGAGCTTAGCCAGGATATCAACTTTACCTTCGCCGGGCATACCGAAATGCTGGAAGATGGATCCGTGAAGGTGTATGAGGATGTTCAAGGCAGTGGAATTGTCACCAAGGATACATTCCAACATGTCATTATCGACGCCGATGTTGAGATGCACCTGGGAGACAAGGGCTCGTTCTTTATGTGCACGGAGCACTATAGTGACGGCTACGAGTATGAACTGTACATCGACCTGCAGCGTTCCGACGCCTACCGTCTGCGTGCCAATGGTGGAAAGGTTTCCGTGAGCGGTTCCACGCAGTTCACCTTTGACAAGACCAAACTCAACGCCATGACTCACGCCCAGATTCAGTTTGTTCCCAGCACTGAAGGCACTGCAATGATGGATATGTCCTTCTATTGCAATGGTGAAATACAGGATAAGGTATTGCATTGCACTTCGGTGTTTACTGCAGACCCCACGCTCTCAGGTACTTACTTTGTCGGCTCCCAAACCGGCAAAACAGCCGACGACGGTTCCTATTTCATTATCAAGTCTTGCACCGTTACTCCTGTTGAATAATCATGAAAAAGTTAATTCACATATTCATTGCTGCCACCGTACTTCTGATGGCCCTCGCGGGCTGTCAGAAGAAGGCGGAAGCCGTGAAGACGGTGGACCTTCGCTACCGGTGCAACGACAGCTATGACCTGCCGGCCACCAATGCACCGGGTTTCACCATCCTCGTGGCCTCCACCGATCCTTGGACTGTCACCAGCGAACATCCCGACTGGTGCATCATCTCCGAGGAAGAAGGTGCCGCATCCGACGCCGAACTGGTGCACACCGGCAAGGCTACCCCTACCACCATCCGCGTCCAGTACTACGACAACACGTTCCTGGACGACCGTACGGACAAGATCATCATCAAGTCCGACTACTGGGTGGGCAAAACCATCACCGTGTCCCAGAAGGGTATCGCCTACCTCACCATCCCTGAGGCAGACATGGACCTGGAAGTGGAGAAAGCGGGTGGTGACTTCTTTATCCATATCGACTCCAACCAGCCCTGGAGCGCCAAGGTAACCGCGGGTGACTGGATCGAGATTACCGACGGCGCCACCGGTGAAGGCCCTGGCGTGATCACGGTTTCCGCCGACGTCAACACCACGGAACTGCGCTACGCAGAGGTTACGGTCTATGACCGCCACGACGTCGCCGTAGCCCTCATCCTCTTCACCCAGGACGGCGTGCAGCTGGTTCCTGCCGGAGAGGAACTCCGTGCCGGTTACAACCAACTCGCCGCTGAACTGGAAATTATTTCCAACACCAAGTGGACGGTAGAGAAAGGCTCGGAAGGCGACGACTGGTACACCATCGTGAATCCTACCGGAGAAGGCAATGGCAAGATTCAGCTCACCTTCACCCAGAACGACGGCGAAGGCCTCCGCAAGGCCGACCTCATCGTGAAGAACGTGGTGGCCACCCCGGACGACTACCAGGTAGAGAAGAAGATTGTGGTTAAGCAGGCCTACAAGATTGATCCCGTGCGCGTCATCGTGGACAACGACGAACTTTCCCTGTGGAAGAGCGACTGGGCCAATGCGCCTACCTATGCCCCCGGCATTGGTACCACCTTCGTGGGCAAGGCCCGTCTGAACCGCAGCATGGCCTTCGGTACCTACAAGTTCCGCTGGAGCAACTTCGTCACCGATCCCGAACTGGGCGGCCCTCGTATCCGTCACTGGTTCTGCTTCAACGAAAGCTGCGAACTCAAGGCCGATATCCGTCCTGCAGACGCCAAGGTCAGCTTCGACTTCAACGCCGCCGGCGATGGTCAAAAGCCCAGCCTGGACGGCTACACGAACGTAGACTGGACGCAGCCCGTGGAACTGACTATCCAGTTCGACCCGTCCGGCACCGAGCACTGCCACGTCACCTATTTGGTGAACGGCGAGGTAGCCGGCAGCTATGACACGTCCCCCGAGATGCTCCGCACGGTGACCTGGAACGCCTCCATCAACATGTATTTCGGTGTGGATGTGGCCGGTAGCGCCATCTGCGAATGGTATGAGTACACCGCTCCCATGAACTGGGACGAATAGAACAAAGGACCTTTAAATGAAAGAGATTATGAAGACAATCGATAGAATAGCGATCCTTTGCATCCTGGCCCTGGCCGCTTCCTGCGGTCAGAAGAAAGACGACCCTACGCCGGTAAAACCCGAGCCTCAGCCTGAAACCCGGACCCTCACCTTCGTCCTCCCCAGCATCCAGCTGGAGGAGGGCGAGGAGGCGCCCGAAGGCTTCAAGACCTCCTGGGTGGCCGGCGACCAGATTGTGGTGCACGGCGAATACGCCAAGAACCAGGTTACCATTACGCTTGCCGCCGGGGATATTTCGGCGGACGGCTTAACGGCCACCAAGACGGTGGACGGCCTGTATCCCTATGTGCGGGAAGACGTCACCAGCACCCTGTATGCCGCCTATCCGGCATCGGCCGTGGACAACCTCAACCACTGCTTCTTCTACAGCAAGTTCTCCACCACCAACGAAGAACTGATGGCTGCTTGCAATAGTGGCGACACCTTCCGTTTCCAGCGCATCACCGGCATCCTGTCGATGCATGTAGACGGAGACTACGAAGGCTATCTGCTGTCCACTCCCAAGAAGGAAGCCCTGGGCTATGAGTTCCTGCAGGTGAAAATCACCGACAAGGAGCAAATCTATGCCCAGTACAAAGGCGACCCGCTCCTGCAGGTGGAAGGCCCCATCGACGAAGACGGACAGATTCTCATCTATGTGCCCGATGGCGCCTCCTTCGCGGGCGGCTTCACCGTCAAGTTCATGGAGGACGGTGACTACACCAAGATTTACAAGCATACCGAGCCCGTTGCGATTGGCCGCGGTACCCTGGTGGACCTGGGTGACATCACTGACGCCGTAGAGCATTACGACAATCCTTTCGGCCCCGAAGTGATGGATCTGGATGCAGAAGGCAACGCCAACTGCTACATCATCACCGAGCCCGGTACCTACAAGTTCAAGGCTGTTATCGGCAACAACTCCCTGGCCTATGTGGAGGATCCCGAAGAAGGCGGCATCCTGTGGGAAACCTGGAACGACGACTCCGAGGTAACGCCGAACAGCGTCCTTGCTGCCGCTTCCTACGCAGAAGACTTCATGATTGTCCGTACACCTGAGACGCTCCGTCCCGGTAACGCCGTGGTGGCCGTCAAGAATGCGGAAGGTGAAATCCTCTGGAGCTGGCACATCTGGATCCCCAAGACCGAGATTGTCACCGACAGCTTCGGCGGCATCATGGGTGCAGACCTGATGGACCGCAACCTGGGTGCCCTGGTGGCCACCGCCGCCACGGAGAGCCAGCTCGATGTCCTCTCCTACGGTATGGTGTATCAGTGGGGTCGTAAAGACCCGTTCACGGCTGCCGGTGCCTTCAAATCCAGTACGCAGGCCACCTATGCCGGCGAACCCGAAGAAGTGGCTGCCATGCAGATCACCCTGGCCGAGTCCATCGCCCATCCCCGCCTGCTGGGTCACATCAACAACGGCGACTGGGCCGACATCCCGGACAACGAGTATTGGAATGAGCTGGCGAAGACCATCTACGACCCGTGCCCGCCCGGATACCGCGTGCCCAACCGCACCGGCGATTTCTGGAGCAGCGACCTTACCACCAAGGCCGGATGGGGTGTAGACCTGAACGCAGGCTGGCTCAAACTGGGCTCTCCTGCCGCCGTGTTCCCCATCGCCGGTTATCGCGACGACTACAGCGTGGGCGGTATGGCCAAGGTGGGTGTACGTACCCTGTACTGGTTCGCCCGTGCCACCGATGACGCCAAGGCCGCCGGCGCAGACCTCCGTTCCGACAAAGCCTATACATTCGGTTCAGCGCCCAAGGCCCGTCTGGGTTCCGTGCGTTGCATTGTTGAATAATTGATAAACTAAAATATAACCTCTTATGAAAAAATTATTAACAAGTGTTGCAATGGTCCTGCTCCTGGTGGGCTGCGCCAAGGAGTATGACGACAGCGCCATCAAAACGCGCCTGAGCGCCATCGAGACCAAGCTCATCGAGCTGGAAACCAACATCCAGAGCCTGCAGTCCGCCGTTGGCGGCGGCGTGTTCGTGGCCAAAGTCCAGGAGTACGCAGACCCGGACACCGGCAAAACCATCGGTGTTACCATCACCTACACCAACGGTGATGTAAAGTACTTTGAGATTTCTCCCAAGTACGACTATGACGCCCCCGTGCTGGGCGTTATCAAGAGCGGCTCCGGTGCGCTGGTATGGGCCATTGACGGGGTTGCCATCCTGATCGACGGCAAGGAAGTTCCTGTGTATCAGACCCCTGTCTTCACCATTGACGACGACGGCAACCTCTGGGTAGAGGTGGACGGCGAAAAGGTCAATCTGGGCCCGGTGCAGAACGAAGGCGCCACCCTGGTGGACGGTATCTTCACCAACATCAAGGTGGAGCAGGACAAGGTGGTTCTCACCCTGTCCGACGAGACCACGGTGAACATCCCCTTCGCAGAGGCCTTCAAGATTGAGCTCATGCTGGACAGCTGCGTGTACACCGAGGCTGAACCCATCCCTGTACACTACGCCCTTACTGCCGCTACTGCCGGCACCGTAGTCCGCGTGGCCGGTTACAATCCGTTCGACTTCTCCGTCGCTGTGAACAACGAGGACAAGATCATCGAGATTACGCCCCTGACCCCGGGCGCTGCCGCCCAGCTTCTCATCATTGCGGATTCCGGCATCGGCCTGGTTTCCACCGCCACCCTCCTGGTAGAACCCGAAGGCATAAAAGTGGTCGATGCCCCTGCTACTGCAGAGTATGACTATATCGCTGAAGGCGAAGGCGGTGTGGTGACCGCACATGTGGTTACCAATATCGCATTCGAAGTGAAGCCCGTTGACGCATGGATTCACCTTGTGAGCGTAAAGGCCGAGGCCTTTGCAATTACCCTTTCCCTGGACGACAACGACACTGGCGCACTGCGTACCGGTATGGTTAACCTCGTCAAGAAGGGAACGGAGACCGTTATCCAGACCATCATCATCGCTCAGGATAAGGTGGCCGAAGGCCCCAAGAACCTGAGTAAGAAGGGTCCCGCTAACAGCTACATTGTTACCGCCGCCGGCGATTATATGTTCTGGGCCGTTAAGGGTAACAGCAACCAGAGCGTAGGCGAGGTTGCCAAAGCCGAGATTCTGTGGGAGACCGACTATAGTGATGAGGCCGCTCCTGAAGCCAACAGCGTAATCGCCAAACTTGCCTATGCCGGCGAGTACATTTCCTTCTCCACGCCCGAGACCCTGAAACCCGGTGCTGCTGCCATTGTTGCCAAGAATGCCTCCGACGAGGTTCTGTGGACCTGGCTTATCTGGATTCCCGAGACCGAAATCGGCCTGATTGAGAACGCGGCCTTCTATGGTGCACCTATTATGGACCGCAACCTGGGTGCCGCCGACAAGGCTACCACCACTGCTGCTCCTCGCAAGACTTACGGTATGTATTATCAGTGGGGCCGCAACAACCCGCTGCCCGGCTTCATGAAGACTGCCGCCGAATTCACCAAGGTGGACGGTCCTAAGTCCACGGCTTACGCCATTGCCCATCCTACCGAATTCATCAAGGTGAGCGAGTCCGACAGCGCCGGTAACTGGAACGAAGAAGATCTGCAATACCTCTGGGAAGACGAGAGCCACGCAAAGGGTCTCTTCGACCCGTGCCCTCCCGGATACAGAGTGCCTGCATATAATAGCGAAACCGGTCTGTGGACGAATGGCAACGATGGTTGGGCCTATAACTGGGATGCCAACAATTACGCCTACGGCGACAATGTATTCCCGATGGCCGGCTGGTATTCCAGCAGCGCTTCCGTGGGTTATGAAGCCGAGCGCTCCATTATCCTCAGTTCAACGGCCAAATCCGATTCGCCGGCCCGTGCCTGCCTGAAGATTGTCCGCAAGGATAAGGGTGGTTACTATTATGCCAACTACTTCAGGCAAGAAGCTGCTTCTGTCCGTTGTATCGCTTTTGACGAGGATGGTATCCTCCCTCCGACCCCTGGCGATTCCGGTGATGAACCCGGCGGTGACGAGCCCGGCGACACCACGCCCGATCTGAGCAAGGACGGCAGCGCCAACAGCTACATTGTAACCGCCGCCGGTGCGTACAAGTTCAAGGCTGTGAAGGGTAACTCCAACGAAAGCGTTGGCGAAGTTGCTACGGCTGAACTGATTTGGGAAACCTACAACAATACGGAAGAAGTAACCGCGAACAGCGTGATTGCCTCCGTAGCCTATGCCAATGACTACATCACGTTCGCTACGCCCGAAACCCTGAAGCCCGGTAATGCTCTCATTGCTGCCAAGAATACCGCTGGTGACATCCTCTGGAGCTGGCACATCTGGATCCCCAAGGATGCCATTGTGGTTCTTGACGCAGAGGCTTTTGCTGGCGCCAAGATGCTGGACCGCAACCTGGGTGCACTGGTAGCCACCAATGCAGAAGGTGCTGTGGATCCGCTTTCCAATGGCCTTTGCTACCAGTGGGGCCGTAAGGATCCGTTCCCGGGAACGACCAATTATGCAGAAAAGCCCGCCGGCGCAACGGTTGCCGGTACTGCTTGGACGCATCACAAGGAACTGATCACCACCGAGTATTCCATCCAGCATCCTACCGAGTATGCTTCTGTGCCCGAGGTTGATTCCGGCGTATGGAACTCCGAAGATCCGCAGGATTTGTGGCTCAAGGATGGCAAGAAGACCATCTATGACCCGTGCCCGGTCGGATACAGAGTGCCCGACTATAATGACAGTCTTCCTATGTGGAAAAAGTCCGATGATGGCTGGACCTTTGACATTGAGAACGGCCGCTGTGGCTATGGCGACTTCTTGTTCTCCATTGCCGGTTACATTGACTGCTGGGGCGCTTCCTACGCATACAGCAATCTTCGTACTCACATTTGGACCAACAAGTGGAAAGAAGAGACCAAGTCGTACTGCATGTACATCAGAGGTGATAAGGACTCTAAGTACTATGACAAGAGCTTCCACAAGGCCAAAGCCGGCTCCGTCCGTTGCGTAGCCGAGGCCGCTCAGAACTAATCTTTTTCATCCAGGGCCCGCTGACCCGGACCCTGGGTGCCAATAACTATTAACCAAATAATAACCTAAAACAAAAAAGTATGAAGAAAAAACAAGATTATTGCCCCCCCCAGATAACAATTCTGGAGCTGGACTACGCTGAGCCTGTGTGCGTAACGGCATCCTCGAATTCACTAGAGGATTATAATTGGCAAAATGGTAGTGGTATAACCTGGGACTAATATGGAGGACAGAAATATGAAGAAATGCTTATTCTTTGCAGCCGTGGCCATGGCCGCCGCTGTGGTGTTCTCCTGCCAGAAAAACACCGAAATTCCTACTACCGAGGAACCTCAACTCCGCACTTTCACCTGCACAATTGCCGATGCCGCTCCCGATCCTGAAAGCAAAGTATCTTTTACTAAGGAGGGGTCAAAAATGAAGACGAAATGGGAAGTCGGAGATAAGATTCTTATCCATGGAGCATACACAAATTCTCCTCATGCAGAGACGGTTACTTTAGCAGCAGGGAATATTAGCGCTGATGGGAAAACGGCCACTTTCACACTTGGTGAGATAACCGGATATAGTCGTTCTGGCTACAGTAGCACTCTTTATGCGCAGTATCCAGCAGATGCCGTTCCTACGAGTAATCACTGCTATTGGAACTCCCGATTTAGTGATTCGAATTTGCCGTTAATGATTGGATACAACAAGGACAATACCTTTGTCTTGCACAATATCTGTGGTATACTTGCTTTTACGGTTAGTGGTGATTTTGATAGTTATGTCCTGCTAGGTAAAAACGGAGAAACCGTAGGATATAGTGCCCTACAGTCCAGAATTCGACTAACTACTTCCAATACTGAGGACACGGATGGCTTCCCTATAAGGACGGGGACTAATGATAGTTATACAACTACGCCCGTCGCTACTGTATCTGGTACAGTAGTGTGTGACGGAACAACCCCCAATAGGATTTATATCCCGGGTGGTGTAAGCTTCTCCGGTGGTTTTATTATTCGCTTTATCAAAAAGGGCTTGATTGTCAAGCAGGTTAGCACGTCTGATGATGTGAGTATTGGTGTCGGAGATTATTTTGACCTTGGAGACATTTCTGGTCACCTGAAGAACTATGCTATTCCTAACGCGGAAAAAACAAGCGCAGTAGAATTGAGTGATCCCAAGTCTGCCAACTGTTATGTTGTTGATGGCAGTGATGTTTCCAATGCAAATAAGGTCTTTAAGTTCCCCGCCGTAAAAGGCAATACATATGTTAAAGGAAGCGAAGCTGGAACATCAGTTGGCACTGTTGCTGGCGTTGTTGTCGTTTGGGAGACATGGAACAATGCCCAAAAAGTTGTTCCAACCAGCGTTATCAAGAATGTTGATTTTGAGGCTGGATTTGTCTACTTCAAAATGCCATCAACTCTTCATGCCGGAAACGCTTTGATTGCCGCCAAAGATGCCGATGGAAAGGTTCTATGGAGTTGGCATATTTGGGTTCCGTCAAGTTCGTTATCTTCCGATACTTACGGCATTCATGCCACAAAACAAATGATGGATCGTAACCTGGGAGCATTAGATACGCCCAATAAGGATGTCGCTAATCCTGAGAATGCAGGACTCTTCTATCAGTGGGGCCGAAAAGATCCGCTTAGAACGATTTCGGCATTTGACACGGGAACCTTGGCAACGACTTGCCCTGCAGACGTATGGACGACATCTTCGACACAGTTAACCACTGATAATATGGAAGCATCCCCGTGTGTTTTTATTATCAATAACACGGATTGGTTAAGCACCAGAGAGAATACACTTTGGGCGAATGATAAACAAATTCATGATCCTTGTCCCATTGGGTATAAGGTGCCTAAACAAGGTTATACGAATTTCTTTGAATACTTTACTATCGCAGATTATGCCGGGTGGTCGTTCAATGAAGCAAATTATAACTTCACCATTGGTGAAACAGCAGATCCGGTTGCTGTGTTCCCGTTCGGACACATTACAAGATATGGGGCTTATGATTTAAGCGATAGCAAAGCCTGGGTATGGACGGCGACATACAAAACAGATAACGAGGAGAATGCCCGTGCCGTAACCGTCGCTAGTGAAAGCAGCAGTAGTTGTTCTGGCCAGCGTAAAGCAAATGGCGTATACGTCCGCTGCGTAGCTGAATAATTTTTCATCCAGGGCCCGCTGACCCGGACCCTGGGTGCCAAGAAAACACTAAAACGTATCGAGATGAAAACATCGCGTATTCTGAGCATTGCGCTGCTAAGCGCCTGCATTGGCCTGCTGGGCTCCTGCACCTCCGACAAGGTGATGGGCATGGTAGCCCCTAACCCCAATACCAAACCCACCTCCGGGACCATCCCCGAAGGCGATCCCTTCAACCCGGACGCCCCCGTGGACCCCGACATCCCGGACCCCGACGACCCCCTGAACGAGATCGTCAATAACCCCGAGCGCCTGGCCCGCATCGGCATTACCCCCATTATCGAGATTTACTACACCGAGTACACCCGCAAGGACTTGTTCCCGTCGCTGGAGGAAGTGAAGAACTTCACCCACATCAACGTGGGCCACGTGCGTTTCCAGGACAAGGCGGCCGGCACGGGCATCGAGATTCCCGCGGAGAGTATCTCCCTGGTGCAGCGCTTCGTGAACTACAAGCACAACGGCTATCCGGAGCTCAAAGTGAAGCTCCAGATGGGCGGCTGGGGCAAGAACGCCGACGGTTGGTCCCAGATGGCCCGCGACCCGGAGAAGCGCAAAGCCTTTATCGACGACTGCGTCGCCATTTGCGAGCAGTACGAGGTGGACGGCTTCGACATTGACTGGGAGTATCCCACCTATGCCGCCAAGGATGGCAGCTACGTGAACGGTGCTTCCCCGGCCGACTATGAGAACTTCGTCACCCTGTTCAAGGAAATGCGCGAGGCCATGCCGGACAAAATCCTGTCCTATGCCGCCTCCGACAGCGGTAAGTACACCGACAACTTCGGCGTGCTGCCGTACATCGACTACATTAACGTGATGACCTATGACGAGGGCAACCCGCCGTACCACAATGCACCGCTGTACCGCAGCAAACTGGCCGGTACCCGCTGCTGCGCCGAGGCCATCGACGACATTTTCCATGGCAAGCAGGGCATCCCGTACCAGATGATGAACTTCGGCCTGGCCTTCTACGGCCACGGCGACGGCTATAAGCAGAGCACCGGCAACCGCTATCCCTCCTCCGTGGACTACAGCAAGCTGGAAGACATCTTCTTCAAGGGCACCTGCGACGGCTACGACGTCAAGGGCGTGAACTACCGCATTTGGGACGATGTGGCCAAGGTTCCTTACCTGGGCGACGCGCTGGGCCGCATGTACGCCTCCTACGAGGACATCGAGTCCTTGAACGCCAAGGTCGATTATGCCAAGAGCCGCAACATGCTGGGCGTCATGATTTGGGAGTATCGGCACGATAACGACGCCGGTACCCTGCGCCACGCCGTGAAGCACGCCATGGACGGCAACCCGGATGCCCCGGGCCGCTACGAGCGTCCGGAAGAGAATATCGACCCGGATAAGCCGCGTGAGCTTCCCGTGATGGGTAAAGTGACCAAGTTCGTCCTGGGCGCCAAGGGCGGACCGATGGTTCAGGAACTGTCGGGCCTGTGCCTGTCCAAGGACGAAGACTTCCTCTGGGGTGTCCACGACAAGGGAACCCTGTACCGGATTAACTTTGACGGCACCTTCGAGCAGCAGTACTATCATGAGGCCGATTTCGAGGGCATTACCATCGACCCTGCTACCGGTAACCTGTATATCGGCCTGGAGAGTTCTTCCAAGTCGGCCTACAAGATTCCCGCCCCGAATTACAACTCGCACGAGTCCATTGGCTTTGCGGTGGAGGGTGTGGCCGATATGGGTAACTCCGGCGTTGAGGGCATTGCCTGGCACAAAGGAAACCTGTACTTTGGCACGCAGACGGGTGCCCGCCTGTTCGAATACACGCTTGATGGCACCCAGCTATGGAAGAAGAGCCTGCGGGACGTGACCTCCACCATCTCCGAGGTGGGCGACCTGTGCTACGACCCTGTGAGCGACTACCTGTGGGTGCTTGACTCCAACTCCAACAAGGACAAGCCGCAGTACCTGGGCTTCACCCTGTACCTGTTCAACGGCGATGCCACGCAGCTGCTCAATACCTACTACGTGGGCGACTTTGCCAACTGGAACCCGGAGGCTGTGTGCGTGGACCACAAGAACAACTGCATCTGGATTGGCGACGACTGCGACAGCGGCAACCCGTCCTGGCTGCATAAAGTCGAATTCACCAATCTGTAGTCATGAAACGCATTCTCGTACTTTGCTGCCTGCTGCTGGGATGGTCGGCGCTGGCACAGACCTCGCGGGAGGAGTTGCTCTCGCACCTGGAGCTTACGGCCGGCAACTATGCCAACTATCCGCTTCCGACCGGTCACCTGACTCCGGCGCCTAAGGGCTACGAGCCTTTCTATATCAGCCATTACGGCCGCCACGGCTCGCGTTACATGACGGGGGACAAACAGTACCGCCGTCTGACCAAACAGCTGGATTCGGCCTTAAAACTGGGCATTCTGACGGAATACGGCAAGGAAGTGCGCCTTCGCATAATGCTGGCCGCCACCGACGCCCGGGGCCGTGCCGGTAAGCTGACGGAACTGGGGGCCAGGCAGCACCGGGCTATCGCCAAGAGAATGTATGGAAACTACACCTCACTTCTGTCGGAGCCGCTGACGGTGCGGGCCATGTCTTCCACCTCGGGCCGCGTGATGCGCAGCATGGAGAACTTCTGCGCGGAGCTGAAGGAGCTCAATCCTTCCCTGGAAATCACGATGAGCGCCACGGAGGCGGAGCAGGGGATTGTAAAGCCGAATAAGACCATCCCGGTTCCTGAGTCGGAGACGGACGGCGCCTTGTACAAGAAGCTCAAGAAGTTCAAGCACAAAATGCTGAGCGGAGAGCCGCAGATGAAGGCGCTGTTTACGGACCCGGAACAGGCGGAGGATTTTATCGACAAGTATGAATTTGCAGATGACCTTTTTCACATGGCATCCGACATGTACTGCCTTCCCGAGCTAAAACTCGACTTTACGGACCTTTTCGGTGAAGATGGTATGATTGATGGTTTCCGTGCTTATAATGCGAGCTGGTGCCTTTGGGAGGGCCTTATGCCCGGTGCCCGGCAGAGTTATCTGCGCGTGTATCCGCTGCTGAAGAATGTGGTGGACGAGGCCGATTCCGTCATTACCACGGGAGCTCGCGGCGTACGGCTGCGTTTTGGCCACGACAGCGTGGTGCTGCCCTTCGCTTTTGTCCTGGGCTTCACGGAGGCTATCGGCGCCACGGACGACATGGAGAACCTGCACACGCAATTCTCCATCTTCCGCCTCATTCCCATGGGGGCGAATATCCAGCTTATCTTCTACCGGAAGCCTAAATCCAAGGACGTACTGGTGAAGTTCCTGATGAACGAGAACGAAACGGCCATTCCTATTAGCACGGATGTTTATCCGTACTACCACTGGTCCGACGTAAAGAAGTTCTATAAGAATAAGCTGCACGAGGCCAATATCGGCCTTGAGTAGCTTCGCATGCGTGATCGTTAATCTGCTGACACACAATATTTTATATAATAATCCTCGTTCAATTTTTGAACGAGGATTATCAGCATCTTGCTAATTATCAGATGGTTACGAATCAGCCAAAAATAGGCGGCCGGTGTTGTTCGGAGGGCGAAGCCCGACAATAGGGGACTTTATCTCGTCCGGACGAGATTCCGCTTCGCGGCATCTCTTATCCTCCCGGAGGGTCCGGACAAAGATTGCAGCTCAACGGCCAAGGCCGTTTGGGCTATTTCCATATGACACCTTACGAAAGCAAGCTTTCGACGGCATCATATGAAAACAGCCCAGCGCTAACGCGCTGAGCTGCAATACTTTGCGGAGGGGACGAGATTCGAACTCGTGGTACAGAATAACCCGTACGGCAGTTTAGCAAACTGCTGGTTTCAGCCACTCACCCACCCCTCCGGGCTTAAAGCGAAAGAAACGCACCGGGATGAACCCGGGCTCCGTCACAAAGGACGGGACTGCAAAGATACGGATTTTTTGACAATTCACAAGACTTTTCTTATTTTTGTGCTGATAAACTACCACATGATGAAAGCAAAAAGTTCCTTCTGGATTATTCCTGCGCTGTTTTTCCTGGTGGCCGCAGCCATCAATGTCTATGGTAAAATGCAGGGCCTGGCCATTGCCGGAACCGTGAAACCGGCCCTGATGCCACTCCTGGCCATCGCCTCCCTTGCGGCTGCGGGCGGCGTGGACACCCGCAACAGCAAACTGCTGCTCATGGCCCAGCTGCTGGGATGCACCGGCGACACCTTCCTGCTCCTCAATGGCTTTTACCCTTTCATCGGCGGCATGGTTGCTTTCCTCCTTGGTCACCTGTGCTACATCTCGCTCTTTGGCAGCCAGTCCTGGAAAGGCCTGGGCCTCAAGACCTGGATTCCCGCCCTCATCGTCATGGCGGGTATGGTGGCCGGGCTCATTTTCGCCATTGGTGTAGAAGGGGACCTGCTCATCCCCATGTGCGTGTACGGCATGGTGCTTATGCTCCTGATTTTCAGCGGCCTGGCCGGCCTTTTCCGCTGCAGTGGCAACGCCTGGTGGGTCATCCTCACGGGCACCCTCCTGTTCACCTTCTCAGACGCGCTCATCGCCCTGGAAACCTTCTCCGAGAAGCCTGCAAGCTGGATTCCGGCCACCATCATGGCCACGTACCTGGCTGCTCAAAGCCTCCTGGCCATTGGCGCCCTGAGCATCAAATCCTCCAAATAGGCGCCAACTGCGCACTTTGTGTGCATATTCACGCAAAAAGCGAAGGCCAATACCTGCTCCTCTGCTTACTTTGTAAGCATGAAACAGATACTAGCCACACTCATTTGCGTTGTTTCCGTTCTGCTTTCCTGCGAGAAGCCCGTTAACGGAATAGTCATAAACCCGCCTTCTACCAAGCCCTCGACGCCCTCCACCACCCCGGAGACGCCGACCACGCCTGAAAACCCGACGGAACCGGAAAACCCGACAGACCCCACCCAGCCCGAGACCCCGGTAACGCCCGTCACACCTCCCACCGGCTATGTAATTGTAGGCTATGCCACCTACTGGGAAGACCGTCTCCCGGATCCCACTTACCTCACGCATATCAACTATGCTTTCGGTAAAATCGACTCCGATTTCGAGACCCTCAAAATCAGCGGCGAATCCCGTCTGAAGAAAATCGTCGCGCTCAAATCCAGCCATCCCCAACTGAAGGTGATGCTCTCCATCGGCGGCTGGGGCGCCGGTAATTTCAGCGAAATGGCTGCCGATGAAACCCATCGCAAGAAATTCTGCCAGAACTGCCTGAACGCCGTCAAAAAATACAACCTGGACGGCATCGACCTGGACTGGGAGTATCCCACCAGCAGCGACGCCGGCATATCGGCCTCTCCTGCCGATAAGCAGAACTTCACCCTCCTGGTGAAAGACCTGCGTGCCACGCTGGGCAGCGACAAACTGATCACCATGGCCTCGTCGGCCAGCGCCAAGTACGTGAGTTTCAAGGATTTCATCGAATACATGAACTTCGTGAACCTCATGACCTACGACATGGGCAACCCGCCGTATCACAACGCCGGCCTGTACAAGAGCAGCAAAACCAAGCGCAGCTGCGACGAGTCGGTCACCCTGCACTATCAGGCCGGAGTCCCTTACGACAAAATCGTCCTGGGTATGCCCTTCTACGGTCGCGACGACAAGAATACCAAGCCCTTCACCGCCGGTGACGACGACAATTACGTCTATTACCACGATATCGTCAAGGGCGATTTTATCGACTGCTGGGACGCCACGGCCATGGTCCCCTACCTGACCGATGCAAGCGGCACCATGATGCTCAGCTACGACAACGAGACCTCTATCGGCCTCAAAGCCGACTATGTGAAGCAGAAAGGCCTTAAAGGTGCCATGTACTGGGCCATCGAGGGTGACGACAGCAACTGGACCCTCTCCAAGGCCATCGCCAGCCGTCTTATTGGATGGGTCGATCCCAACCCTCCGCAACAGACGGAAGCCTTCCTGGCGACCAACCAGTACATCGAAAAGTATCTGGAAGAAGTAAACTACCCGAATAACAACAATCCGGATACGGACAAAGAATACAGCTATTCCAGCGTTGTCGGCTACCCTGGCGGCGGCCCCAGCGTAAACGATGAAGAACTTCCGCCTACCTATACGATTACCTGGACGGCATCGTCCTCCAGCCAGAAACTCCGCGTATGGGAAGGCAGCTGGAGCAGGGAGTATTCCCTCTCCGGAGGCGTGGGCAAGCAGGATATCACCAACTTGGTGCCGAACGCCACCTACCAGTGGCAGGTAACCGGCTCCAACAGCGAAGTGGTCGCCAGCGGCAGTTTCGAAACCCGCGGCATGCTGCATCAGATTTACTTCCAGCCCAACCTGCGCAACGGCCGCGACCTGGGCGGTTGGAAAGGCCTGGGCGGCAAGACCATCGCCTATCACAAGCTGTACCGTGGCGGCGCCATCCATGGTTCCCGTCTAACCAGCGACGGCCGAAAGGAAATGCTGGCCGAAGGTATCCGTGCCGAAGTAGACCTCCGCGAGGCCGATGATGTCCCGTCCAGCTCTCCGCTGGGCAGCAGCGTCGCCTTCTACGCGCCGGGCTTCGACAGCGGCTACAACCACATGGTCCGGGACAATCCGACCAAGGTAAAGGAAACTTTCTGCTGGGTAGTGGCCCGCCTGCGGGAGAACAAGCCCGTGTACTTCCACTGCGCCGCCGGCCGCGACCGTACGGCCACCCTCGCCGTCCTGCTGGAAGGCGCGCTGGGCATGAGTGAAAGCGACATGGCCAAGGACTATGAGTTGACCTACTTCACGCCCGCAGACTGGGGCATGTCCAAGGACGATAACGGAAATCCGTACTACGCCCACGTGCGCACCTCCTACAGCTACAAGTCCATCCGCAAGACCATCTTCAACCAAACCGACAGCGGCACCTACCAGGAGCGTATCGTCAAGTATCTGCTGAAAATAGGTGTTCCGCAGACCGATATCGACGACCTGCGGAACATCATGCTCAAATAGAAAGCGGCATCTCGTCCGGGACGAGATTGGCGCCCATTTCCTGCTGATTCGTAACCATTTGACAATCAGAAGAATACTAATAATCCTCGTTCAATTATTGAACGAGGATTATTGTGTAATATGCTGAGTATTTACAAATTCTGACGATATTCAGCGGGGGTCATCCCAAACTTCTTTTTAAACTGCTCCCGGAAGTTGGCCGGGGTAAACCCGACGGCATCCGCTATGAGGCCGATAGAGGCTTCGGGCTCGTTCTCGAGCATCCGGAGGGCATCCTGCATACGCATTTCATTGATGTAGACCGGGAAGGACTGGCCGTTGGCATAAGTAGATAACAGGTCGTTAAGGTAATGCCGGCTGATGTCAAAGCGGTCCACGATATCCTGTCGCTGCAGATTGACGTTGGTATATAGTTTTTCTTTTCGGATAACGCCGTCAATGAGCTCGAACAGTTCTTTGTCGGCTTTGGTGGTATCGGCCTGCGCGTCTTTCCGCGTGCGGTTGAGTTCGCCGATCATTCTTACCAGGGCGCGGTTTTTTTCTCCGATAGCGCGCTGCTGGCGAACGGAATAGACGGCAAACGTGGTAAGGAGGATGAGAAGGATCACACCGATGGTGATGATGGCATCTTTGCGGGCTGAATTGACCTCTGCCTCGCGGATCTTCTGCTCCTGTTCCAGGGCATGGTAGCGGGCGGCGTATTCCTGGGCCTCCGTCCGGATGCGCTGCTCGTTCAGTTGTTCCTGGAGCCGGGAGTAGCGGCCCATGTAGGAGAGGGCCTGTGGCAGTTGTCCCTTGACCTTTGCCGCATCGGCCCGGTCTTTCAGGATGTTGGCGTAGTCTGTATTCAGGGTGTCGTCTCCCAACTTGCGCTCGGCTTCTTCATCCACGGCCAGGAGTTTATCCCATTGCCCCAGTGCTTTCCAAATATGGGTCAGGGACCACCGGCCGCTGAAGGTCTTGCCATAATCGGACTCTTCTACCAGGCGTACATATTCCCGGGCTTTGGCGTAGTCGGGATGGGTCATCATGGAATAGGCCGTTGCCAGATAAATCCAGGCCTGAGCGCGGGAAAAATCACAGTACCGGGTATGGGCCTGTCCGTCCGGCGGCAGACGGAAGCTGTCTTCGGCATAGGCCGAAGGGCGGCTCTGGTAGTCTTCCAGTTTGTCCAGGATGGCCTGGGCGTCCAAGATAATATCCTGATAACGTCCGGCTTTGTCCAGCACGACGATTCTTCGTTTGCGGGCCACAATGCCGGCGTCCAAACGGTCTACGCTGGGGTCTCCCTTATCCAGGGCGCAAATAACCTGTTCCAGTTTGATCATCCCTTCTTCCCGGCGTCCTACGCGGGCCATGGCGGCACCAATTTCGGCCTCCATGCGCAGCGATTCGGTTTCCATACCCTGGTCGCGGCTCAGCTGGGCCCTTTCTATGGCATAGCGGAGCCATTTTTCGTGATCTTTGTTTTTGCGGCAGGCATCCAGCATCACGTCCAGCACATCGTTGCGGTTGGCAGCGGTAGCCTTGTCCACCACTCGCGTGGAATCATGATCAAGCAGTTCCTCGCAAAGGGCAATGGCTTGGTCCCGCTGCAACCCTTCCAGCGAGTTGGCGTAAATCTTGGCCCGGACAAACTGGGCCCGGAAAGGAGAGACATTCCCTACCGTGAGGGCGGAATCTATGATGGCCAGAGCCTTCTCGGGCTGGGTGCCGTAAATCTTCATGGCGGCCCTGGCGGTGTACAGGGAGTCGGAGGGCTGGGGAAGGTGTGCCGGGGCCTTGAAGGACCGGCTGCAGCCTATCACTGTAAGGATTCCGCAAAAGAATATGAGAATCTTTTTAAGCACTGTGGTTCGTTAATGAATAGACAAATATAAATTATAAGTATGCAAATATAATCAAAAACCGCCATGTACGGATTTGGGTTGATGCCAAATCCGTGCATTAAATCCGCCAGATCGCCGTGGATGGTCTCAACCCCGCTGGTCGGTAACCATTTGATAATCAGCATAATACCGAAAATCCTCGGCGCAAATAGAGCCGAGGATTATAAGGAAGTGTTTGATAATCAGCGCATTGCTGACCAGCCTGCTACCGGCCGGCCTTCTTGAAGAGGTTTCCCTGGAAGCCTTTTTCAATCACCTTCTTGATGCAGGTGTTGGTGGCGCGGAAGCCGTTGAACATAGTGGCATCGGCCTTGTAGGTGTCACCTTCCCAAAGAACGTTACCGTCCTTGTCGATGACGGAAGGGGTGAGCCAGGTGCGGGGGCTGTTGAAGACCATCTTCTTCCGGGCTTTTACATCCAGAATGAAATCGGCCTCGGAGGCTTCATTTACGCGCACCCACTCGCCGGCGGCGGCGAATTCCCGGGTGACGTCTTCTACTTCATCGGCGGGGATGGGGTGCTCCAGGTCGTTGGTAATCTGGACATACACCTTGTTTCCGGCGGCGACTGTCTCGTTGAGGGGACGCTGGGCCAGGGCCAAGGTGCAAACCAACCCCAGCGCAAATACTAAGATGGATTTCAGTGCTTTCATCGGTCTAAATGTTTTAACTGAGGCAAATGTACAAATAAATATGTATATTTGCGCTAAGGCAAAACATGTAACGCATGAAAAAACTAATAATCAGCGCTATCACACTTCTGCTGTCGGGGGCAGTCCAAGCCCAGACTCCAACCCAGCAGGACAGCTCGAAGCATTACATCAATATCGGCCTTAACTTCCTCACGCATGGGGAGATCTGCGGTGGCGGCCTGCCCCGCGCCAGCCAGTCCAAGGAGGGTCGCTCGGCCTTTATCATGGGCCGTGTCCGTATCCTGGCCGATTACCAGTACAAGCAGTGGTTCCAGACGCACCTGGTTATCCAGAACAGCGCCGTCTGGGGCATGAACGGCAACCTGTCCCTCGGCCTGTACGAAGGTTGGGTGAAGATGACGGCGCCCTTCGGCCTCTTTGCGCAGGTGGGCCGTATCGCCCTTTCTTATGACGATGAGCGTATCATCGGCACGAACGATTTTGCCAATGCGTCCCGTTCGCACGACGCGCTCCGCGTGGGCTATGAAGGCTATGGGCACAAGGTGCACGCCATCCTTTCGTATAACCAGAACGGCGGCAACGTGTACTACGGCACCTATTACATCGACGGTGCGCAGCCTTACAAAAACATGCAGACGCTTTGGTATCATTACGATATCCCCGTGTTCCCGCTGGGCGTGTCCCTCCTTTTCATGAACATGGGCCTGCAGGCCGGGGAAGAGGGAAGTACGTATAATCCTCCCCGCACGGTATACCAGCAGATGTACGGTGGCTACCTGAACATCCATCCCAAATACGTGACGGTGGAGGGGGCCTATTATCGACAAGCCGGTCGTCAATATGTGGGGACTTCTATGGCTACCCTTCCCATCGACGCCTGGATGGCCAGCGGCAAGGTCTCCGTCAACCCCTCGAACCGTTATGGCTTTGTGCTGGGCTATGACCACCTGAGCGGCGACAGCTATGTACCGGTGATTTACGGTGGAAAAATAGGTATGGTGCGCCACGATGTTATCCGCGGCTTTTCTCCCATCAACGGTTCCCGCACCAAGTTCTACGGCCTGCTGGACTATTTTTACGAGAGTGCCTATATCAACGGCTTCACGCCCGGTTTGCAGAACGCCTTTGTCGGCGCCTCCGGCAAGCCTTGGAAGGGCCTGGACTGCGGTGTCACCTACCACTATTTAGCCGTTGCCACCCAGCTTTCGGGCCTTAGCAGCACGCTTGGACATAGCGTTGACGTGCAGCTGGGCTACACCTTCAACAAATTCATCTCCCTGACGTTGGGGTATTCCTTCATGATGGGCACGGAAACCATGGCCCGGCTCAAGCAGGAAGGCGTAAGCCAGAACGCCCACTGGGGCTGGTTCTCGCTGGTGGTTTCTCCCACCCTCTTCTCCAAAAAGTGGTAGGCTTGCGCGAAGGTCCAGGTGGTGGACCCTCAGTACACCTTCCTCCTGAGGTGTAAATGGTTGGTTGCCAGTGATAACTAACACCGTGATAATCAGCGCATTACGCAATAATCCTCGTTCAAAAATCGAACGAGGATTATTAGCATCTTGCAGATTATCAGGCGGTTAGCGATCAGCGGTGGAGGGGCCGGCCGGGGTGTTTTTTTAAATACCGCTTCTTTTTTTGTACTTTTGTTCTTTCTAAGCATTTAGTAATACCATGAAAGAAGGTAAAGCTTATTATCAGGCCCCGGTGATTACCGTGGTAAATGTCAATACCGAGGGTGTTGTCTGCAGCAGTCCCGGCAATGCCGGTTCGCAAAACTACAACTGGCACGACGAGGAAGAAGAGTAACCCACTAATCCAAAGAAAGCAATGAGTCAGAACATGAAATTCCTGAGCATCGCCGCATTTGCCTTGGTGGGAATGCTGGCCTGCGTCAAAGAGACACCCCAGGAAACCCGCCCGGAGGAAACCCCGGGAGTCACGGTAACGCTCTCCACCACAGTGAACCTGCCGGAGGACACCAAGGCCCTCACGGCCGGAGGCGTTAAAACCTTCGCCGTGGGTGAGCAGATCGCCGTCGTCTATAAAAATACCAGCGGCAATACGGTCAAGGTCGATAGTGAAGCGCTGACCACCGATGCCATCACCGGCGGCGGCACATCGGCCACATTCACCGTAACGCTGACGAATCCTAACCGCGAGCAGGACGTGACATACATTTACCCCGCCGCCATGGCCAAGGATAATGGCGATCCCAACTGGGAGGCCCTGGCCTCGCAGAACGGCACCTTGGCAACCCTCGCCCAAAACCTGGACTATGCCAAATACACAGGCGCATGGACTGCCGGGGCATTGCCTTCAGCCACGCTGGAAAACCAGCTGGCCATCCTGGCAATCACGCTAAAAAGTAGCGACGGCGCCAGCGTCATCAACAACGAGATCAGCAGGCTGACGCTCTTCGCTGGCACCCACAGTTATGTTGTCACCCGCACCCCTGCCGAAGGAACCATCTACCTTGCCATTCGCCCTACATCAGCAGCCGACATCCAGCTTGTAGCCCAATCGGCCGCCCGTTATTACACCAAGTCCCTGACAGACAAGACCTATGCGGCCAACAACGGCTATCCCGTCGCTTTCCGCATGGCCGCCCTCCCTGAAGGCGCCCTACCGGGTAAATTCACGGTAGCCAGCGGCGTACAGGTGTACTTTGCAAAGGGAAATCTGCAACATGTAGGCAGTACCTGGCAATTTGCAGCTAACCAATGGGAGTATTATGGCTCCGCACAATCTCCTGGAAATGACATGTTCGCCTATAATGGCTGGAGTGGTGCAACCCAGGTCTCCGACGGATGGAGCGTATTATCCCAAGCCGAGTGGAATACGCTCATTAACACGCGTGCGGTCAGTAACACCCTGCACACGGGGGCCCGATTCACACTGGCCACGCTGGGCGACACCTACAAAGGACTGATTGTTTTCCCGGACCATTATGTACATCCGGACGGAACAGGTTTTACAGCTGGAACATATAATGCTGAATCCAACTTTACTGCCACTGTCAGCATAGAAGGCTGGGCCAAGATGGAAATGGCCGGTTGTATGTTTATTCCGGCAGCCGGGTACCATTCTGCTTCAGATGACAAATGGAAGCAAGTAGGTAATGCTGTTTGTGTAAGTAGCACAACAGAAACACCAAGTGGGAATTATTACTATACTCCCTACTTTGCAAGTAGTGGTTATAATACGAGTGACCAAAGTTATAAAGACACCTGGAGTTCCGTCCGTATGTACAAGGGCACGGCGCCAGTCACCGGCATTACGCTAAACAAGACCGCAACCTACATCCATGTGGGCAATACGGAGACGCTTTCCGCTACGGTGGCACCCTCCGCGGCCGCCAACAAGGGAGTAAGCTGGAGTAGCAACAACACCGCCGTGGCTACTGTCGATGCCGCCACAGGCGAAATCACTGCCGTAGCCTTGGGCGAGGCTACCATTACCGCCACGGCCCTAGACGGCAGCGGCGTCACCGCCACCTGCGCAGTCAACGTGATTCCCGAAGGCGCCCTTCCCGGCAAATTCACGGTGGCCAGTGGAAAGCAGGTTTACTTCTCGAGAGGGAACCTGCAGGCCGTCTTCGCCAGCGCGGGCAACACTTGCTCATGGCAGTTTGCCGAGCACCAGTGGGACTACATCGGTGGTAGAACAAGTGGTGGAGCTGAACCCCAAACGGGCAACAACTTCATCAACGGCAACGGCTCAGTTTCGACCGCTGGTACCGTTGACCTCTTTGGCTGGAGCACTAACGCTACCTATTATGGCATTCATAACTCGAAGGAGAATATAACTTATTCCGGCTCCTTCAAGGACTGGGGCGAAAACGCCATCACCAACGGAGGAAATACGGCCAACAGCTGGCGCACGCCAACCAATGATGAGTGGACGTATTTCATGAACACCCGCCCCGGCGCTACCGTGGGCGCTACTGCGAATGCACGCTATACGGATGCTACTATCAATACCGACGTGTCCGGGGGCGTGAATGGCAGGATTATGTTCCCCGATGGCGTGACCTTCGCAACCGACGAAGCCACCACGTGGGGCACTATCAATAATGCCAACAGCGATTGGACGACCAAATGCACCGCTGCACAGTGGACGGCACTTGAGACTAAGGGGTGCGTTTTCATGCCCGCTGCGGGTTATCGTACCGGCACCGAGGGAGGTGGAGCGGGAGACCGTGGTCGTTATTGGTTGGCCGCGGAAAAAGGAGACGATAGCGCATACAGCAGTTTCTTCGGAACAGCCAGCGGAAATCCTGATAACGACTACTACCGCCGTTTCGGGCGTTCCGTCCGTCTGGTTTACCCCGTGGAGTAGATACAACCCTCCTCGTCATGCCCGGCCCCGATCGGGCATCTCGTGATAACTAACACCGTGATACTCAGTATATTACGCAATAATCCTCGTTCAAAAATCGAACGAGGATTATTAGCATCTCACTGTGTATCAGTCACTTAGCGATCAGCCCGGACTTTACTCCACGGGGAAGTTGAAATACCGGTCGGGGAAGGGCTCGTCGCTCAGGGTGAAGTGCCACCATTCGGTCTCCAGCGGCTTAAAGCCGTGGCGGAGCATGGCTTCCCGGAGGATCATGCGATTGGCATACTGCTCCGGGGTAATCTCTTTGTAGTCCGGATGGCTCTCGATGCCGAACCAGTCAAAGGTGCCGCCCATGTCCAGTTCCTTTTCCGTCTTCATGTCGAAGAGCGTCAAATCCACGGTAGAGCCGCGCGTATGGCCGCTTTTCTCCATAATGTACTCCTGCTCGAAGAGCACGCTCTTGTCCAGATTCGGATAGAAATAGTTCTTCATGCGCGTGTCGGACACATTCGCAGCCCAGCGGACAAAATGGTCCACGGCGCACTGCGGACGGTAGGCGTCGTAAATTTTGAGTCGATACCCCTGCGCCATCACATCGTCACTGACAGCCTTAAGTGCTTCCGCGGCCCGCTTGGTTAGCAGCGCAGTCGGGGCCTTATACCCGTCGATACGCTCTCCCACAAAGTTATACGTGCCGAAATAGCGGATTTCCAGGATAACGTCCGGCACCACATCCGTAACGGACACAAAATAATCCTTGCCGATGGAAAGGCGCTGGAACTCTTCCTTTGCCTTGGCCAGGTCTGCCTGGAATTCCGGGCAGGTCTGCAGGACGGAGAAGCCGAAGGCGGCCGCTGCGCGGGTGTTGTCTACGTCGCTCTGCCAGTGGGCCCCCACGATGACACGGCTCACGCCGGCGTCCCAGGCACGGGCAAAGATGGCATTGGCCGCCGCCGGGTTGATCTGGCCCAGCACCAGGCCTGCTGCCGTGGCGCGGAGCGTGTGTCCGGACGGATAACTGCCCTCTCCGCGAAGGGCGTCATCTTCGCCGCTGAGCGTGGGCTCCTTATAATATTCAAAAGGACGTTGCCGATGATAATAGGCCTTGGGCGCCCGGGACATGTTGCCAATGGTCCTCAGGCTGCGGGTGACCACGTTCCAGATAGCCGGCGTGGCCTCCTGGGAAATGTTCATGCCGAAAGAGTTGCTGAATTCCTGCATCAGTGCCTCGTAGGTCCAGACGGCATCCCGGCAGGCCTGAGCAGCCCGCTCCGGGTTTTTCCGCTGCTCTTTTCCCCATTTGTAGCGTTGCTTGTCATACTGGAACGCCGGGGAATCCTTGGCCGGAGGCGGCGGAAGGCATTGGATAAGGTCCGGCATTTGTTCTACAGGCAGATAGGCCTGAATGGTCTGCCCCCACAGGGCGGTGCTGCTCCAAATGAACAGCGTGGCTGAGATGAGCCAAAAGCGTACGTTATTCTTCATAATCGACAAAGATAGTAAAAATACTTTTGGTACAGGTGTTTGTAATTCTAAAATAAAAGCCGTAAGTTTGCGCCTTCAAATTGAACACTTAACAAATAAATATAATAAGTTATGAAATTCAAAGCTATTTTCACTGCTATCGCAGTCGCAGCCGTGGCCCTGCTTGCCACTTCCTGCAACAAGACCGACACCGGCAACAACGACGCTGAAATCAATCGCGTTAAGAAGGCCGCCGTTGGTACCTGGACCGGTCAGATGAGTGAACTGCTCGGAGGTAAAACCATTGAGGTAACCTTCACTGAGAGCAAGGTTTCCACCACTGGCAACTTCTCCGCCAACATCACTGCTTGGAAGTGGAGCGGTACCAAGGTATATGTGACCCTGGACGATGCCATGAAGAGCAACATGTACGTGGAAGTTTCTGGCAACACCATGAAACTCAGCGGTGACAGCACCACCATCCTCGGCAACTTCCCTGCCACCCTCACCAAGAAATAATTCCTGGTTAGCTTGAACTTTAAAGCCCTGCCTCCATTCCGGAGCGCAGGGCTTTTTAGTGTTAATCCGTTTGCTTGGGCTTAGGCCAATGGGCAAAGAGCCAGGCCTTGTACGCCTCCCAGGAGTAGTAGGGGCCGCCTTTCAGTTCCAGGATGGGGGTTTCCCGCTCGTTCAGGAGGGGTTTCACCAGCACGTCGCCCTGCTTGTTCTTGTAGAAGATGAGCTGGATGTTGCCGCCGAAGGGCGTATAGCGCCAACCGGGCCAGTACAGGGCTTCCTCGGCCGTCATGCGCTCTGCAACACCCTTGAGACCCAGGCGGGCGCCCAGAGCCAGGAGGTGATAGTCGTGACCGAAACGAAGGTCCGCGGCGACTTCACCGGTGGCGATGGCAGCATCGGCCCGTTCAATGATATCGTCGATGGTAGCGTCCATCAAAGGCATGCGTTCGTCACCGTACGGCAGGGCGTTGCACTGGCGCAGGTAGAAGCTGAGCACGTGCATCTGGTTGTAGGCCAGCAGGTCTTCGTCCTTGAACAGGCGGAAGATACCGTCCCCTAACTCAAAAGCCGCGCAGCCGCCGGCCATGTTGATGGTTTCCGACATGAAGGTTTTGGTGCTGCCGACGACAGAAGGGTCCGTGCGAAGGAACACCCGGCGCTGGAAAGCCAGCGTGTCCGGCTCGTACTTGCTCAAGCGCTCGAACACGAGGGCTTGTACCTCCTTGGAAACAGAGCGGGGAGAGTCGGAGCTCATCAGTTTCATGATTTCCTCGCCGGTGTCCCAGCTGATTTCCAGGTCGCTCTGGCGGCTCAGCAGTTCGCCGGTGAAAGCCGTCATGCTCACCAGCACGCGGGGCACGATACTGGAGCGGGCGGTCAGCTTTTTGCTACCATTCTTAAATACGCGCGTGTAGTTCTCGTACATGCGTCCGGCAATCTGGCGGTGCTCCTCGGCACCCAGCGGCGTCAGGCGGCCATCCATGTTGTCGTGAAGGGCAATCAGCTTGTCGATGGTCTCCATGGTGCGCAGGCCTTCTTCCGTGAGCATGCCCGCTTCGGCAGCCTTATGGTACTTGGACTGGATGTCGGCATACATGGTGCCCGACCAGTTGCTGCGGGAGCCATGTCGGCCGTAATGGCTGATATAGAAGGGCTTATAGCCTTTAGGAGCCGGCGTTTGCGGCCCCGGGATGTACTCGTACGGGTCCATGTTCATGCCCACACGGTACAGGCGCTCGTGAAAATCGTTCAGCAGCGCTTCCTTTTGCGGAATCTCCTTGGCGCGGAGGGCGACTTCTGCCGGAACCGGGCCTATCTTCTGAGGTTCCTGGGCACGTCCGCCCATGCAGAGGGCGAGGAAAAGGAGGAGGGAGAGAGTTTTTTTCATATCGATCCTATTTTTTGCGAATCAGGCAGCAAAGGCCCGCCATGGTAAAGAGGGCGTTCATCAGAAGCAGTTCATAGCTGAAGTGATAGCCGTTGAACCAGCGCACGGAGTTGAGGTCCAGCAGCAGGCACAGCAGGGGAGCGGCCACGGCCACCACCGGCACCCACTTGTCACGCACCGGAGCCTTGCAGCAAAGGCCAAAGCTGAACAGACCCAGAATAGGGCCGTACGTATAGCTGGCCAAGCGGTATACGGCGTCGATTACGGATGTGCTGTTCAGGGCGTTGAACACCAGGATGCACACTGCCATCAGCACCGCCATTCCGGTATGAATCCAGCTGCGTTTGCTGTCTTTTCCACCCAGAATGTCGATGGTAAACGACGTAGTTAAGGAGGTCAACGCACTTCCACCGGCCGGAAAGCCCGCCATCACCAGTCCAACGATAAACAGCGTTGCAACCAGCCCCGAGGCCGGCAGCTGGCCGCTCCAGGCAACCTCCGGGAACAGGGTGTCGCCCTTGGCCTCGATGCCGTGCAGGGCGGCGAACTGATACAGGTACACGCCCAGGAAAAGGAACAGGGCGATGGTGACGATTTGCATGCACACGCTCACGATGAGGTTCTTCTGCGAGTCGCGGACGTTCTTGCAGGCCAGGGTGCGCTGCATCATGTCCTGGTCCATGCCGGTGGTGGCGATCACGGTGAACAGGCCGCCCACCAGTTGCTTCCAGAAGAACTGCGGATGGTTCACATCGTCAAAATAGAAAACCCGCATGAGCGAAGTGTCCGGACTCCCGACCTCGCGGGCGATTAGCACCAGGCACAGAATCACGGCCACCACCATCGACAAGGTTTTTACCATATCCAGGCCGATAACCGCCTTTACGCCACCCCGGACGGTGTACAGCCATTCCAGCAGCATCACCACCAGCACTGTCACCCAGAACGGGATGCCCGCCGGGCCGGCCACCAGCAGCTGCAGCGTGGCAATCATCAGGAACAGCCGAACCGCCGCGCCCAGCATCTTGGAAATGAAGAAAAACCAGGCGCCCGTTTTGTGGGTCGATACGCCAAAGCGCTGTTCCAGGTACTGGTACACAGACACCACGTTGAGGCGGAAATACAGCGGCGTGAGCACGAAGGCAATCACCAGGTAGCCCAGGAAAAAGCCGACGCACATTTGCAGGTAGCCGAAACCGACGCTGCCCACCATGCCGGGTACCGATACAAAGGTAACCCCGGACAGGCAACTGCCGATCATGGCGATGGCCACCTTCCACCAGGCAGTGGACCGGGTTGCGTAAAAATCTTTAGCCATTGTTCTTTAAAGCATCTTTGTAGGCACGTCCCACCGGAAGAAGTTCGTCCATCCCCATCAGTTTAACGGCCGTAGAGGAGCGTTTTTCGATGCGCCACAGCGGGACGATATACGAGCGGTGGATACGCACGAACGTCCCCTCCGGCAGCAGGGGAAGCACGTCCTTGAGCGGAATCTTGGAGACGATGTCCTCGCGGTGGTCCAGGTGGAAGCAGGCGTAATTGTTCCGCCCTTCGATAAACTGGATGGCCGATACGGGGATGTGCTGGGTTTTGTACCCGGCTTTCACCTGGATTTCCTCGCCGGTCTCGGCCTCCGCCCGACGGGTTTCCAGCGCCTCGCGGGCGTTGTCCACAGCCTGGGCCACTTCCTTGGTTTCCTGCAGGTCCTTAGCCTGTTCCCGCCAATAGCCCACGGGAATGCCGTTGGCCACTACGGCGATGAGCAGAACCCACATGGCGCGCTGGTGCAGGCCCATGGTCCCCATCTCTGTCGTTACTCCGGGGAACTCCACCGGCGTGAGGGTCATCAGGAAGGTGACGGAGGCCACCAGGAAGAGGACGGAGCCCACGGATACGACACCGCGCAGGCCCAGGAACAAGCGAGGCCCCAGGAAGCGGCGGCACAGCAGCCAGACGGCATAGAGCCAGATGGCGTATGCAAGCACATAGCCCGGATGCCACATGACCCATTCGGCAACCGGGAAAAGGAACATCATCCCCGGCAGCAAAAGTGCGCCGAAGATGATGTCCAGGATGAGACCGGTTTTCACGGCCTAAAAATTAAAATTCATAACCGGCGAACTCGATGTCGCTGGCGGCACGATGCTTCAGGTCTTGGTTCTTGAAGGCGGCCTCCAGGTTGGATTTGACACCGTCGGCATTGCCCTGACGGGCGGCGATGATGGCCTTCAGGTAAGAAACCTTGGGATCCTTGCATTTGGCGCTCTGGGAGGCTTTCTCCAGCTGGTCCGTGAGGATGTAGGCCAGGACGGTGTTGTGGGGGCAACCCTTTACGTCCTTGAGGGCCTGGGCGGCTTCCTCATAACGGCCGGTGAGGATGAGCACTACGCCCAGATTGGCTTTGGCATCCTCCGTGCCGGCGGTGCGGAAGGCGGTTTCGGCGGCCTTGTAGTCCTCTTTGTGGAGGGCGAGCACACCCTTGGCGTTGATGACATCCGGGTCTTTGGCGTCCAGTTCTGCCAGACCGGCTTCGGCCTTGGCGTCCTGACCCTGCATCAAGTACAGGGCGGCCAGGTTGAACATGGCGCGGTTGCTGTTGAAGCGGCCGATGGCGCGCTTGTAGATTTCTTCCTTCTGGGCGGGTTCACGTACCAGGGAGGCTACCTTCAGGAGGGCTTCCTCGTCCAGGAGGTTGGCATTGTTCTCCAGCAGGTCCAGGAGTTCCTCATTGCTGTAGTTCTTGAATTCTACATTGGCGATGAGGCGGGCGCGGCGCAGTTCCGGGAGCACTTCGCCCTTGAGGGCGGTGTACACCTGGGACATGTTGCGGATTTCGTTCTCACGGACGGCAGGGTCGCTGTACATGGACAGGACGCGGAGGATGAGCTCCTTGTCTTCCAGGTTGCTCTGGGAAACCAGCTGCTGGAAACCTTCCCAGTCCTCGCCTACGCTGCGGACGGTGGGATCCGTGGCCTCATGGCCCTTGGTTACCTGCTGCCAGGCTTTGTTGGCGCTTTCGGAACGATTGTCCGAGAGCTTTTCGTTCTTGCCCTGGTCACCTTCCGGGGAGGCGTAGGCCACAATCTCCGTGCTGGTGACTTTGGTGCGCTCGTTGGCGGAAATCTCGTCCAGGCGGGCCAGGAATTCCTTCACGGATTCGCCTTTGAGTTCGGAGCCGCGCACTTCCGAGCTGTTCACCAGATACTTGATCTGGCCTTCGGTGGTGCTGGAGATGACTTCCTGGTAATTATCGGCCTTGAAAGTAACCTTGCCGCCCTTCTTCACCAGCATGTAGGTGGTGTTGGCACCGTCGGCCACCTTCTTCACAGGCAGGTTGACGCTCTTTTTGTTGGCGGATACTTTGCCACGGAGCTCCAGATAGCACTGCTCCATGCCGGGGACATAATCGAAATGGATTTTCTCGGTGACCTTCTGGCCATCGGAGGAGACGACCTTGTAGTTGTCGCGTACATCCTCGCCCTGGTATTTGAAGGGCTTCATGCTGGCCTCGCCGCCCTGGTATACCAGCACGGGCGTCACCTCTGCAATAACCTTGGGATTGAAGTATCCTTTGGGATAGGTAACGGAAATGGTGGCGTCGATGGTGCCGTTAATGACTTCCAGCACCGGGGGAACGCATTCCACCTTTACATTCTCGGCCATCTTGGCCATTTTCTCCGGAGAGGCGCAGGCTGCGGCCGCAACGGCCAGGGCAACTACTGCAAAGGATTTCAGAATCTTCTTCATGATATAGGATAAGGTTTAATAGCTAACCGCTAGAGGACAAATATACGCATTTTTATTGAAAAAATGAGTATCTTTGCGGGAACTATGGATTTACAGGCGTTAAAAAATAAATACGATATCATCGGCAACGATCCTGCGCTCAACGACGCGCTGGAAACGGCGGTGAAATTTGCCCCCACCGGCCTCAGCGTCCTCATTCAGGGAGAGAGCGGCGTGGGCAAGGAAAGTTTTGCGCGCATCATCCATCAGTACAGCGCCCGCCGGCAGGGAGCCTTCTTTGCCGTGAACTGCGGCGCGCTGCCCCGGGAACTGGTGAATTCGGAACTGTTCGGCCATGTAAAAGGCTCTTTTACAGGCGCTTCCGATAATCGTAAGGGTTATTTTGAAGAGGCGGACGGCGGCACCCTGTTCCTGGACGAGATTGCCGAACTGCCCCTGGAGTCCCAGGCCCTGCTGCTGCGCGTGCTGCAAAGCGGCGAGTACCGCAAGGTGGGCTCCAACAAGGTGGAACATACGGACGTGCGCATCGTCGCGGCCACCAACGTGCATTTGTACGAGGCCGTCAAGCGCGGCAAGTTCCGCGAGGACCTGTACTTCCGCCTCAGCGCCGCCCAAATCCGCATCCCGGCCCTGCGGGACCGCAAGTCGGACATTTACCTGCTGTTCCGCAAGTTTACCTCGGACTTCTCGGAGGTAAACGGCATGTGCAAAATCTCCCTCAGGCCCGATGCCATCCGGCTGCTGGAAGGCTACCGCTGGCCGGGCAATATCCGTCAGTTGCAGGGCTTTACGCAGTCGCTCACGGCCCAGGTGTCGGTAAAGGTGACGCCGGCTTTGCAGCGCATCGAGCTAAGCGCCCAGGAACTGGAACCGTACATGCCCCGCGAGGAAGGGGAGCCGCTGCCTACGCTCTACGATGGCCCGCAGCCGTCATCGACCTTTAATACAGAAGAGCGGCAGGCTATTTTCAAGGCCATTTTCGACTTGAAGCAGGAGGTCGATTCCCTGAAGGCCCGCTTGGACCGCCGCGAGTTACCTTCCCCTGCGGCACCCATACAGGATGAGGCCGAATGGCAGGAGCAGGAGGAAGAACCTGAGCAGCAGCACTTTGTGTCGATGGAAACGCCCTCCCACGAGGAGACGCTCAGCGTACGGCGCAACGAGGAAGAACTCATCCGCCAGGCGCTGGAGAAGAACCACGGCAACCGCAAAAAGGCCGCCGAGGAACTGGGCATGAGCGAGCGCACCCTCTATCGTAAATTACCGGCCGAATACCGCAAAAAATGATGTTGCAAACCCTCATACAAACCCTTTCCCGTCGTTGCCGCCTTTTCGTCACAGCCGGCCTGACCGGCTGTCTCTTGACCGCCTGCGGCATCTACTCTTTCTCCGGCACCTCCATCCAGCCGGACGTGAAAAGCATCACCATCCCTTACGTGGAGTACAAGGCCCTTCGCGTGAACCCGGCGCTGTCCGGCCAGCTCACGGAGGCCCTGCAGGAGAAATTCCGCAAACTCACCAGCCTGGAGCAGGTAGAGGTGGACGGCGACCTGGAACTGGTCTGCGAAATCACCGGATACGACGTAAAAGCCACGGCTGTAACGGCCGACGAAATGGCCTCCCAAAGCCGCCTCACCGTTACCGTCAAGGTCGATTTCACCAACAAGAAATACCCGGAAGACAACGTGGAAAACAAGTCTTTCAGTGCATACGAGGACTTCGACGCCACCCTTACCCTGGATTCCGTGGAGGGGACCCTCTGCGAAACCATCATCGATAAACTTGTAGAAGACATCTTCAACGCAACCGTTGCGCAATGGTAGGCTCCTCTTATATCAATATCCATACGCTCACGCTGGACGAGCTGGCGGGGGTGGTGAACCTGTACCCCTGGTACGGTGCCGCCCGCGTGGAACTGTGCCGGCGCATGGCGCTGATGGGGGAGGACTGGGGCGAGGACCAGTATGCGGCGGAGGCGCTGTTTGTGCCGGACCGCGGCAAGGTGGCCGTCCTGCTGCGCCAGGGCCGCCAGACCGACTGCTCGGACAAAGACCTGAGCGCGCTGCTGTCTTCGTACATGGAACCATCGACACCGGAAGTGGTGCAGGAGCACCAGGTGCGTGCCGTGGGCGGGGATTATTTTTCGCAGGCCCAGTACGACAACGTGCGCCAGAGCGGCGACAATGTCTTCTCCCGTTTCGCGGCCAAAACCCGGCCGGAGACTGCCGGAGAGGACGATGCCGGCGCCCAGATGGCGGACCGTTTTGCCACCGAAACCCTTGCGCGCATCTTCCAGGAACAGGGCCGGATAGAGGAGGCGCGACGCATTTATTCGCGTCTGATTTTGGAAATCCCGGAAAAAAGTGCTTACTTTGCATCCCTTATCGACAAGTTAGATAATTAAAAGGTAAAAATATATGAACGCAGCGTTTACAGTTTTGGTCGTTCTCATCATCATCGCGGCCATTCTCCTGATTGCGGTTGTCCTCCTCCAGAACGGTAAGGACGGCGGCCTGGCAACCAACTTTACTTCCGCCAACCAGACCCTGGGTGTGCGCCAGACGGCCACCATCCTGGAAAAAGCCACCTGGTACCTCGTGGCCTTCATCCTGGTTGTTTCCGTTATCACCGTGTTCGTCGGCCGCGGCAACACCCGCAGCGGTTCCAACGAGGCCATCAGCACGGAAATCCTGAACCAGGCCGACCAGAGCGCCGAGGAAGCCCCGGCCTTCCCCATCTCCCAGGAAAACCCGGAAGTAGCAGAGTAATCCCTGCTTAAACCAGCCTTTTCAGCCGCCAGCCCCCCAGCCGGCGGCTTTGTCGCATCCCCTCCGTCATTCTGTGGTGATCGCTAAGTGTTTGATACACAGCTAATAACACAATAATCCTCGTTCAAAAACTGAACGAGGATTATTATATAACTGCCTTAGGGACAGCGTGTTAGCGATCACTCGGTTTTACCGCACCACTACTTCGCCGCCGGCGGCATCGACCGTAATAACGGAATCGCGGTGGACGGTGCCGTCCAGGATGCTCTTGGCCAGGAGGTTCACCAGCTCGCGCTGCATTACGCGCTTCACCGGGCGGGCGCCGTAGGCCGGGTCGTAGCCATGCTCCACCATGTGGTCCTCGAAGGCCGGGGTGAACGCCACGGTGATTCCGTTCTCGGCGAGTTTGTGCTGCAGGTCCGCTTCCTGGATGTGCAGGATGTCGCGGATATCGGCCTTGGTGAGCGGATCGAACATGATAATCTCGTCGATACGGTTCAGGAACTCCGGGCGGACGGTCATCTTGAGCACGTCCAGCACCTTGCCGGCGCATTCGTCCAGCAGGGAGCGGCGCGTGGCGATGGCCTGCATATCGACCCCGTTCACTTCCGGCAACTTCTCCATGTAGGACTGGATGATATCGGCACCGGCGTTGGAGGTCATGATCAGGATGGTGTTCTTGAAGTCCACCGTGCGGCCTTTGTTGTCCGTCAGGCGGCCGTCGTCCAGTACCTGCAACAGCACGTTGAACACGTCCGGGTGGGCTTTTTCGATTTCGTCCAGCAGCACCACGGAGTAGGGTTTGCGCCGTACAGCCTCGGTGAGCTGACCACCTTCATCGTAGCCAACGTATCCCGGAGGCGCACCGACCAGGCGGGAAACGGTATGCCGCTCCTGGTATTCACTCATGTCGATACGCGTCATCATGTTCTCGTCGTTGAACAGGAACGCGGCAAGCGCCTTGGCCAGCTCGGTTTTACCCACACCGGTGGTGCCCATGAACAGGAAGGAGCCGATCGGGCGCTTCTCGTTGCTTAAGCCCGCACGGTTGCGGCGGACGGCATCGGCAACGGCACGGATGGCTTCGTTCTGGCCGACCACGCGTTTGTGGAGTTCGGCCTCCATGCGCAGGAGCTTGTCCTTTTCGCTTTCCAGCATCCGCTTCACGGGGATGCCGGTCCATTTGGCCACCACCTCGGCGATGTCCTCCGGAGTAACAGCCTCAGTGACAAGCGGTTCCTTGATGGATTCGGCTTTGGCGGTAAGTTCGTCGATACGCTTTTGCGTGGCAGCCATGCGGCCGTAGCGGATTTCCGCCACCTTGGCGTAGTCGCCATTGCGCTCGGCTGTCTTAGCCTGGAGGTTCAGGTCTTCCATCTCCTGGCGGGCCGTCTGCAGGCCGTTCAGGGTGTCTTTTTCCTCGTTCCAGCGCTTCATCAGGCCTTCGCGTTTGCCCTGCAACTCTTTGAGTTCGGCCTCCAGTTTTTCCAGTTTCACGGAAGTGCCTTCGCGCTTAATCGCCTCACGCTCAATCTCTTTCTGCCGGATGGCGGAGTTAAGGTCGTCGATGGGCTCCGGCACGGAATTCATCTCCAGGCGCAACTTGGAGGCGGCTTCATCGACAAGGTCGATAGCCTTATCCGGCAGGAAACGCGAGGTGATGTACCGGTGCGAAAGGTTCACGGCGGCGATGAGGGCGTCGTCCTCGATGCGCACCTTGTGGTGGTTCTCGTAGCGTTCCTTCAGGCCACGCAGGATGGCGATGCTTTCCGCGGGCGACGGCTCGTCCACCATCACCATCTGGAAGCGGCGCTCCAAGGCCTTATCGGCCTCAAAATATTTCTGGTACTCGTCCAGGGTGGTTGAGCCGATGGTGCGGAGCTCGCCGCGGGCCAGGGCCGGCTTGAGGATGTTGGAGGCATCCATGGCTCCGCTGGAGCGGCCGGCGCCTACCAGCGTATGGATTTCGTCGATGAACAGGATGATTTCACCGGCGCTGTCCACCACTTCTTTTACTACGCCCTTGAGGCGTTCCTCGAACTCACCTTGATATTTCGCGCCCGCGATAAGGGCACCCATGTCCAGGGAGTAAACTTTTTTCGATTTCAGGTTTTCCGGCACCTGCCCGTTCACAATATTCTGGGCGATGCCCTCAGAGATGGCGGTCTTGCCCACGCCGGGCTCGCCCACCAGGATAGGATTGTTCTTGGTTCTGCGGGAAAGAATCTGCAGAACACGGCGGATTTCATCGTCCCTGCCGATCACGGGGTCCAGTTTGCCCTGGGCCGCGCGCTCGTTCAGGTTGATGGCAAAGCGCTCCAAAAAGCTGTTGTTGTTAGTGTTTTCTGCCATAGTTCATTTCTCCTTTTTCCCGAACTATGGCAATCTCCGTTCCTTTCCGCATTTCCTGCCATTTTGGCAGAAGCCGGGTCGCTATGCCGAACCGTAGACGCCGCCGGCGGCGAAGTGGTGGTGCGGTAAAACCGAGTGATCGATAACACGCTGTCCCTGAGGTGGTTATATAATAATCCTCGTTCGGTTTTCGAACGAGGATTATTGTGTTACGAGCTGTGTATCAAGCACTTAGCAATCACCGCTAAATGTGCCTCCCGGCGCCACCCTACACTTCTGTGGCGGTGGCGAACTCGCCCAGGAAGCGCATGTCGTTTTCGAAGTAGTGGCGGAGGTCGTTCACCTGCCACTTGAGCATGGCGATACGCTCCACGCCCATGCCGAAAGCGAAGCCGCTGTACTGATCAGGGTCGATGCCGCTGGCTTTGAGCACGTTCGGGTCTACCATGCCGCAGCCCATAATCTCCAGCCAGCCGGTGCCTTTACAGATGTTGCAGCCCTTGCCCTTGCAGATGTTGCAGCTCACGTCCACCTCTGCGGACGGCTCGGTGAAGGGGAAATAGGAGGGACGCATACGGATCTCGGTCTCGGGACCGAACATCTCCCGCGCAAAGAGCAGAATGGCCTGCTTAAGATCGGCAAAAGTAACATCCTTGTCGATATAAAGGCCCTCCACCTGGTGGAAGATGCAGTGCGCGCGGGCGCTGATGGCCTCGTTGCGGAACACGCGTCCCGGGCACACCACGCGGATGGGCAGGTCCTGGGATTCCATGGTGCGCACCTGCACGGAAGAGGTATGGGTACGCAGGAGCAGGGGATTGAGGTGACCGCTGCTCACAAAGAAGGTGTCCTGCATCTCGCGGGCCGGATGGTTGGGCGGGAAGTTCAGGGCCTCGAACACATGGTAATCGTCCTCGATCTCGGGACCCTCTGCCACGTCATAACCGAATTTGCGGAAAATGTCCACAATCTGCTGACGCACAATGGATACCGGATGGCGCGATCCCAGCGGCATGGCGTCGCCGGGCATGCTCAGGTCCTCTTTGGGAAGGGCCGATATCACCGCTTCCTCTGCGGCAGCCTTAAGTTCTTCGATGCGGGCCGCAGCGGTTTTCTTGAGTTCGTTCAGGCGCTGGCCATACTCGCGTTTGAGCTCCGGCGCCACGCTGCGGAACTGATCCATGAGGGCGGTAATTTCACCCTTCTTGCCCAGAAAACGGATACGGGCTTCTTCCACTTCCTTTGCGGAAGAGGCTTTGAGCTCGTCCAGCTCTTTGAAAATTTGTTCAATCGCTTCTTTCATGCCTATTTCTTCTTCTTGGTATTCTTGTTATTTCTCTTGTCTCTTGCTTCCTGTGCGCGTTTTCCGCCGGTCTTCCAGTACTTGTCCCACTGCTCCGGGGTGAAAAAACGTTTGTAGCTGTTATCGACCTGCTGCATCCACTTGTCCTGCACCGACACGTACAGGTCCCGGTTCTCCACTTTGGCTTTCTGCATGCCTTCCAGCTCCTGCGACATGGCCTTGAGGTCATGGGTGAGGGTGGAATCCACGTAAAACTCCTGCCAGTACTCCAAATCCAGCAGATTGCTCAGGCGCTGCACCTCTTTGTCCACGTACTCCATCATCTGTTTTTCCTGCTCCTCAGGGGTTTTGGGGCCGTTATTTTGGGCCTTTAACGCCAAAACCGACAAGCAGAAAGCAAGCACAACGCTCAATAAACGATAAAATTTCATACCTTTGTAGTCTGATGTCGAAGGACAAAATTACGCAATAAACAGAAAAAGTCCAAAATACGATGAGAAAATCGCTCCTGAAATTGTTTGTTACCGCCTTGGCCGTGGTTCTTGGCACCGTGGAAGGCAACACCTGTACCAACGTAATCGTCACCCGTGGCGCCAGCAAGGACGGCTCCGTGCTGGTCTCCTATGCCGCCGACTCCCATTACCTGTTCGGTGAGCTCTACTACAGACCCGCCGCGGACTGGAAAGCCGGCTCCATGCTGCCCGTCTATGAATGGGACACCAACCGCTATCTGGGCGATATCGAGCAGGTTCCGCACACCTACCAGACGGTGGGCAACATGAACGAGTTCCAGCTCATCATCACGGAAACCACCTGGGGTGGCCGCCCGGAACTGGAGGACAAGAACGGTGGCATCGACTACGGTTCTCTCATCTACATCACGCTGCAGCGCGCCAAAACGGCCCGCGAAGCCATCGACATCATCGTGTCGCTGGCCAACGAATACGGCTACGCCTCGGAAGGGGAGACCTTCTCCATTGCCGATAAGAACGAAGCCTGGATCATGGAGCTCATCGGCAAGGGTGTGAGCATGCGCAACGGTGTCAACATGAACAAGGGCATCGTCTGGGTAGCCCGCCGCATCCCCGACGGCGCCATTTGCGCGCACGCCAACCAGGCCCGTATCGGCACGTTCCCTCTGGACGATCCCGACAACTGCCTCTACGCTCCGGACGTCATCACTTTTGCCCGCCGCAAGGGTTATTTCGACGGCCTGGACAGCGAATTCAGCTTCAAGAAGGCCTACAATCCGGTGGATTTCGGCACCATCCGCGGCTGCGACGCCCGTGCCTGGAGCGCCTTCAACATCCTCACGCAGGGCTGGTTCTCCTTCTACGATGAAAACGGCAACGCCGTCACGCGCGACGCTTTCGCCTATTTGGACTATGTGATGGGCAACGACCTCAACGGCGACTTCCCGCTGTACGTGTTCCCGCGCCAGAAGGTGGGCGTGAAAGAGGTGGCCGATGTCATGCGCGACCATTTCGAGGGCACCCCCATGGATATGACCCAGGACATCGGTGCAGGCGGCAACGCCCTCCCGTACCGCTGGCGTCCCATGGAATTCCAGGACCCGGAAGGCAACACCTATGTTAACGAACGTGCCATCGCCACCCAGCAAACCGGTTTCTGGATGGTAGGCCAGGCCCGCAACTACGTCCCGGACGTGGTGGGAGGCATCCTGTGGTTCGGCACGGACGATGCCGCCACCTCGTACCTCACCCCCATCTACACCACCATCCAGGAGGTCCCGGACTGCTTCCGCGTGGGCAACGGAGACATGCTGCATTATTCGGCAGACGCCTCTTTCTGGATCAACAACCGCATCTCCAACGCCTGCTACAAGATGTACAACATCATGGCTCCTTATGTGCGTGCCAAGGTCGATGCCTTCGAATACGAACAGATGGAGCGCCGCGTGCACTCGGTGGACAGCATGGCCGTGGTCATGTACAACCAGGTGGCCGTGAAGATGCAGAAGAAACTCTCCTCCAAGGGCAATGTGATGGTGCCCCGCGAGCCCTTCGCCAAGGTAATCAAGTATGTGAGCGATTACAGCGTCAAGACGGCCCAGGAGCAGTTTTTAGCCTGGCGCGAACTGGAAACGGAACTGCTGGTGAAGTTCATGGACGGCAATGTGAAGCCGCAGAACCCGGACGGCAGCTTCCAGCACTCGGAATACTCGGAGGGCATGCCGGATCATATCGAGTGGCCCGGTTACACCGAGCTGTGGAAGAACACCGTAGCGCAGGAGCACGGAGATGTGATCAAAGTGCCCGCGAACAAATAGACTAAACACAACTAATAACCTACAACTATGACCACATTGTTTTATCTGGTGCCGGTGGCAGCAGTGATTGCACTGCTTTTCGCCTGGATTTTCTTCCGTCAGATGATGAAGGAAAGCGAGGGCACTCCCACCATGAAAGAAATCGCGCAGTACGTGCGCGAGGGCGCCATGGCGTACCTCAAGCAGCAGTACAAAGTCGTCATCATCGTTTTCATCATCCTGGCCGCGCTCTTTGCCGTGCTGGCCTATGGATTCGGCGTACAGAACCCCTGGGTGCCGTTTGCCTTCCTGACAGGCGGTTTCTTCAGCGGCCTGGCCGGCTTCGTGGGCATGAAAACCGCTACGTATGCATCGGCCCGTACGGCCAATGCCACCATGCGCAGCCTCAACTCCGGCCTTAAGATCGCCTTCCGCAGCGGCGCCGTCATGGGCCTCACCGTGGTGGGCCTGGGCCTGCTGGACATCGCCATCTGGTGGAGCGTGCTCAAGATTTTCTACGACCCGTCCGAGGCGCAGAACCTGGTGATTATCACCACCACCATGCTCACCTTCGGCATGGGTGCTTCTACGCAGGCGCTCTTTGCCCGTGTGGGCGGCGGTATCTATACCAAGGCTGCCGACGTAGGCGCCGACATTGTGGGTAAAGTGGAGCAGGACATTCCGGAGGACGACCCCCGCAACCCTGCCACCATCGCCGATAATGTGGGCGATAATGTGGGTGACGTCGCCGGTATGGGCGCCGACCTGTACGAGAGCTATTGCGGCTCCATCCTCGCCACCATGGCGCTGGGTGCATCGGCCTTCTTTGCCGATGGAACGGACGTGCAGATGCGTGCCATCCTGGCTCCGATGGTCATTGCCGCCATCGGCGTTGTACTATCTATTATAGGTATATATGTAGTGCGCACCAAGGAAGGCGCCGGCCTGATGGACCTGCTGAAGTCCCTGTCCGTGGGTACCAACCTGGCGGCCGTGCTCATCGCCGTGCTGTCGTTCGGCGTGTTCTACATGCTGGGCTTCCCCAACTGGTGGAAACTCTCCCTGAGCGTGGTGAGCGGCCTGTTGTCGGGCGTGATTATCGGCAAGATTACCGAATTCTATACTTCCCATTCCTATAAACCGACGCAGAAGTTGGCAGAGGCTGCCCAGACGGGTTCCGCTACCGTGGTTATCAACGGCGTGGGCCTGGGCATGCGCTCCACGGCCATTCCCGTGATCACCATCTGCGCCGCCATCCTGCTGGCCTACGGCTTCGCCACGGACTTCGTGTTCTCGGCCAAGACCTTAAGCCTGGGCCTGTACGGCATTTCCATCGCTGCGGTGGGCATGCTGTCCACGCTGGGCATCACCCTGGCCACGGACGCTTACGGTCCCATCGCCGATAATGCCGGCGGCAACGCCCAGATGAGCGAACTGGATCCTTCCGTGCGTGAGAAAACCGACGTGCTGGATGCCCTGGGCAACACCACCGCCGCTACCGGCAAGGGCTTTGCCATCGGCTCCGCAGCACTTACCGCCCTGGCGCTGCTGGCTTCCTACATCGAGGAACTCAAGATCGGCCTGCAGCATGTGGGGCGTCATGTCCTGGTAATCGGCGGCCGTACGGTAGATACCATGAACGCCAGCATTACGGACATCGTGGAGATGTACGATATCTCCCTGATGAACCCCAAGGTGCTGGTAGGCATCTTCGTGGGCTCCATGATGGCCTTCCTCTTCTGCGGTCTCACCATGCAGGCCGTGGGTCGCGCCGCCTCCAAGATGGTAATCGAGGTCCGTCGTCAGTTCCGCGAAATTGCGGGTATCCTGGAAGGCAAACAGCGTCCGGACTACACCTCTTGCGTGCGCATCTCCACCAAGGCTGCCCAGCACGAGATGATTTTCCCGTCCCTGCTGGCCATCATCGTGCCTATGATTGTTGGTCTGTTGCTGGGTCCTGCTGCCGTCATCGGCCTCCTCTCCGGCGGTTTGGGTGCAGGCTTTGTCCTGGCCATCTTCCTGGCCAACTCCGGCGGTGCCTGGGATAATGCCAAGAAGTATGTGGAGGAAGGACACCACGGCGGCAAGAACTCCGCTGCCCACAAGGCCACCATCGTGGGTGACACCGTCGGCGACCCCTTCAAAGACACCTCCGGTCCGTCCCTGAACATCCTCATCAAGCTCATGAGCATGGTGTCGATCGTGATGGCCGGCCTCACCGTAATGCTGCACTAAGTTGCGCTATCGCACAGGCCCCCGCTTCGCAACTTCGTTCACGTTACCCCATCCCCAACCCCTTCCCTCGGGGAAGGGGCACTTCGTGCCCGAGGTGCTCACGTTACCCCATCCCCAACCCCTTCCCTCGGGGAAGGGGCTTTTGTCGCTACGCTCCGACGGGGCATGACCCTACGCGAAATGGGGGCAAAATGCGTAAGGGGATGCTAAGGTTGGAAAAGTAGAAGAATAGTTGTAAGTTTGCAAAAACGAAACGCTTATGTCACTGCTTACAACACTGCTGGTTTGTGCGACCCTCGCCGCCCCCGCACAGGACACCTTGCGCTTGGATTGGGGAACTTATATGGGTGAACTGCCGGACGGGCAAGGGAAGCTATACCACCAGGAGCGGGGCCTGTTTATCGGTTCGTTCAGCCGGCTGGTCCCTGCCGGAAAGGGTATCCATATCAAGGCCGATGGCAGCCTGTATGTCGGCAACCTCGTCAGGGGCGTGTATCAGGGCTACGGCCGCCTGTTCATGGCAACGGGCACCATCATCTGCGGCGAGTTCTCCCGGGGCTACGCCAACGGCCTGGACACGCTCTATTACCCTGACGGCAAGGTGTTTATCGGCGTCATGCAAAACAACGGCCCCACCAAGCAGGGCAAGACTTATAAGAGTGTCGATGCTGCCAAATTGACCCGTCCGGAGAGGCCCGACGTGCTCCTGACGCCCGACGACGAGGCCTTCCTGGAGAGCCTGGGCTATGGGGACTATGATACTCCGGCCGTCTTTGGCAACGGCGCCTCTTTTTATCAGACCTATATCTATCCCAATTTCCAGTATACGGAATACATGTCGGACAAGATGGCCACGGTGGAGTATGAATATACGGTAGGGGAGGACGGCAAGCTGCGGGACATCAAAATCCTGTCGACCACGGACGAAGCCTTCTCCAAGGAGCTCATCCGCGTCCTGAAACATTGCCCCAAGTGGACTCCCGCCATGAAAGACGGCAAGCCGGTTCCGTACGTCGTGCGTAAGCAGGGCATCAATTTCAGCCCCATCCATTAGGCCTGGGAAAGATGATTTCATAAAAGAAATAATTTCCGTACCTTTGCACTTCTATGAAGGCAAAAGAAGTACTGGCATTTATTGCAGGCGTTTTGGCGCTGCTGGGGGTGCTGTGGCTGGTGACTCCGGCCGATGGCGTCAACCTCGGGCCGCTGAACCTCCGTTTTGCATCCTACCAGCGCACGCTGCGGGACGCCCACGAGCAAAAAGTGGACGTGGACTCCGTGCTCCTGGCGGTGGAGGGTCGCTTCCAGATGGAAGACGATACCCTCAACTACTACCGCCGCTTCTTTTACGAGAATCCGGACCGGATTTACCTCCCTGGGGACGATTATCATTTCTTCGACCCGGTCTTCCGCCAGATGGAGGGCGCCAAGGACCACCTGGTGCGCGTAGTGCACTACGGCGACTCCCAGATTGAGCTGGACCGCATCAGCCAGGACCTCCGCGAGGCGCTTCAGGAGCGCTTCGGCGGCAGTGGCACAGGCCTGTTCCCGGCACTTAGCAACGTTCCTTCGGCCAGCATCCAAAAGGCGGCTTCCGGCGGCTTCACCCAATACACCATGTATGGCGATTCCACCACCCAGCGGGCCGGGCACAGCCGTTACGGCATCCTGGCGCAGGTGGTGCAGCTGACGGACGGTGGCACGCTCACCATCCGCGGCAGCAAGAACAAAACCGCCCGCCAAGGCGTAAAAACGTTTGAAAACGTTTCCGTTTTATACGGCAAGGGGGAAAATTTGGTGGTAAAAGCCGCGTCGGACACCTCCAAACCCCAACCCGTCATCCTGCAAGGGGATAACGGCACCACGCTGGTCACCTGGCACTTCGGTCGACCGGTGGAAAAAGCCACGCTCACCTTCCAGGGCAACGCGGAAATCTATGGCATCAGTGCCGATGGAGATGCTGGCGTGGCCGTCGACAATGTGCCGCTCAGAGGCTGCTCGGGCACCATCTTCACCCGCATCAACAAACCGCTGATGACCGACAGCTTCTCCCTTACGGATACCCGCCTGATCATCCTGCAGTTCGGCGGCAACATGATGCCCATGGTGCGCGGCGCCAAGCAAATCGAACCGTACCAGGAGCAAATCGCCAAGCAAATCGCCTACTTCCACGAGGTAGCCCCTCAGGCCAAAATCCTCTTCATCGGCCCGTCCGATATGGGCAAGAGCGTCAATGGCCGCGTGGTCACCTGGCCGCACCTGCCGGAGCTGGTGGACTCCCTGAAAGCCACGGCTTTACGGAACGATGCCGCCTATTGGGACCTCTACCGCATGATGGGTGGCGAGAACTCCATGGTACAATGGGTGCGCCACAGCCCGCCCTACGCCGGCCCGGATTACATCCACTTCACGCCCGCCGGCGCCCAGAAGGTGGGCGACGCCCTTTCGCGCTCCTTCCTTACCTATTATGATTTCTACACCCTTCGGAAAACCCTTCCGGCCCGTCGGGTACAAAACGCCATGCGGCCATGAAGCGGACGCTGGTAGTCATCCTGCTGCTGCTGACGGTGCTCCCTCTCGGGGCCCGGCGTTTGCCGCGTTACCCTTTCATCCGCACGGACAAAAACGTGCTGCAGGGTAGTTCGGAGGACTTTCAGCGCTTTTGCCGGAGGCTGGATACGCTGCTGCTTACCGGTGGTGGCGATGTCCGGGTGCTCCACGTGGGAGGCTCGCACGTGCAGGGCGGTACTTTCAGTGACCGTCTGCGCCGCCGCTTCCTGAGCCTGCGATATGGCATCGAAGGCGGCCGGGGCCTGGTTTTCCCCTTCGCCACGGCGGGCACCAATACGCCCATCAGCTACAACAGCTCCTACATCGGCCATTGGGAAAGCACCAATTGCCTCAAGCCCGGGGATGAGCCCCTTGGCCTCACCGGAATGACGGCCCTGGCGCGGGATACATCGGCACGGGTGATTATCGACCTGGCCCCTCGGGAGCGCCAGACGCTGCAGCAACGCTATACGTTCAATCGGGTCGATATCCTCGGAGACGGCACCCTGGAGCCTATCCTGCTGGTGAACGGCCGCGATACGCTGCACGGCGTGGGCGCACAAGGCTTCCGCCATTTCGACCTGCCGCACTACACGGACTGGATCCAACTCTGCTTCCGTGGAAAGGGCCATTACGCCCTCCGGGGCCTGTACCTGGACAAGTCCAACGGCGGTTTTTCGCTCAGCGAGGCGGGGGTGAACGGCGCCTCCACGCAGGCCTGGCTCCGCTGCGACCTCTGGGAAAGCGAACTGCGCCGCGTCATGCCGGACCTGGTGATTTTCTCCATCGGCATTAATGATATACAAGGGGTCGATTTCGACGTCCGCCGCTTCAAGGCCAACTACCGCCAGCTCATCGCGCAGGTGCGCCGCGTGAATCCGCACTGCGCCATCCTGATGAGCGGCATCAACGACAGCTGGCAGCGGAAAAAGGGCGTGAATCCCCACACCGATGCCGCTGAAACCGCCTTCCGTGAGCTGGCGGAAGAATGCGGCGGCGTGTTCTGGGACTGGTATCAGGTGATGGGCGGCCGCGGCTCCATGGCCAAATGGGAAGAGGCCGGGCTGGCCCAATCGGACAAAATCCATTTTACGCCGGCCGGTTATAAGCTGGTAGGAGACTTGCTTTTCGACGCTATCATGGACGCTTATTACCTGCGATGACACTTTGGGACATCATACGGGATTTCTTTGTGAGCCTGCTCTCTTTCGACCAGGCCCACCCGTTGCTGTTCACCCAGTTCTACTTCTGGGCGTTCTTCGCGCTGGTGTTCGCCATCTTTTCGCTCTTCCATTCCAAGGTGCTGCTGCGCAACGGTTACCTCTTTGCCGTGTCGCTGTTCTTTTATTACAAGACCAGCGGCGTGTTCCTGGCGCTGCTGCTCTTTGTGATTGTCTATAACTTCTTCGCCGCCAAGGGTTTACATCGACTCAAAAAAGAGGGCTGGCGAAAGGCGCTCACGGCATTTAGCGTGGTGGTAGACCTGGGCATCCTGGCCTATTTCAAGTACGCGTACTTCCTCACGGACTTCGTGAATAACCTGCTGGGGCTGCACCTGGAGGTGCACGACGTCCTGGGCGAGTGGCTGAACATGCTTGTCGGTGCGGAGGTTTTCCGGGTCGATGCCATCATCCTCCCGGTGGGTATCTCCTTCTTCACCTTCCAGGCGGTGAGCTACGTGGTGGACGTCAAGCGGCGGAAGATTGCGCCGGTGGCCAATTTCCTGGACTTCGGCTTCTATCTGAGCTTCTTCCCGCAACTGGTGGCGGGCCCCATCGTCCGTGCCGTAGAATTTGTGGAACAGCTCCACAAGCCGTATAATCTTTCGCGTCGATGGTTCGGCATCGCCGTCTTCTGGATCATGAACGGCCTGCTGAAAAAGCTCATCCTGGCGGACTACCTGGCGGTGAATTTCTGCGACCGCGTGTTCGAAAACCCGCTGCTGTACAGCGGCTTCGAGAATCTGAGCGCCCTGTTCTGCTATTCGCTGCAGGTCTATGCCGATTTTTCCGGCTACACGGACATCGCCACGGGCGTGGCCATGCTCATGGGCTTCTACCTGCCCAAGAACTTTGACTCGCCGTACAAGGCGGTGAACACGCAGCAGTTCTGGCGCCGTTGGCACATGTCTTTGAGTCGATGGCTCCGCGACTACCTGTACATCCCGCTGGGCGGTAACCGCAACGCGACGCCGGCTACCTTTATGATTATCCTGGCGGTGGCGGTGTTCGGCAGCTTCCTCAGCGGCTCATGGTGGGTGGCGTTCGGGGTGGCGGCCATCGTGGCAGGTATCGGCCTTTGGGCCTGGCTGCGCCCGGGGGACCGCAAGCTCATTACTACCAACATCAACTCCATGAACACCATGCTGCTGGGCGGCCTGTGGCATGGAGCCAGCTGGAACTTCATGATTTGGGGCGGCCTCAATGGCATTGGAATGGTGATTTATAAGATCTGGACCAAGCGCAGCATGTGGGCGAAACTGCTCATCATCGGCCTGGTCACCGCCCTCTGCGGCACGCTTTCCCTCACCCTGCACTACCCCGTGTGGAACATGTTCTTCGTCTGGACCCTGATTATCCTGGCGGGAACGGTGGTGAAAGCAGGGCTCCGTCATGCCCGGCCTGACCGGGCATCTCATGCCTCCGTTGCGCCTGGCTCTGTCCCGGTTAAGCCCGGCCCCGCCGCCCCCGTCATGCCCGGCCCCGACCGGGCATCTCATGCCCTTACTTGGCTGGACCGCGCCTGGGACATCTTCCAGACCTTCGTCTTTATCACCTTTACCCGCCTGTTCTTCCGCAGCGGCTCCAACCTGGACCCGGCCCTGGCCAACGAGCAGGCCTGGAACACCGCCAAGAACATGGTGAACCAGATTGGCGGCGCCTGGGACCTGTCCCTGGTGCCCGCGATGGCCTGGCAGCACCGCGCCGTGCTGCTGGTCTTTGTGGTGGGCATGCTCATCCACTGGCTGCCGGAGCGCTTCAAACGCCGTTACCGGATTGTTTTCGCCCGCCTCCCGCTGCCCGTCATGGCCCTGGTGGTAGTAGCCATCATCGTGTTCTTCTACCAGTTCATCACCGCCGACCTCCAGACCTTCATCTACTTCCAGTTCTAGGTTTTGCTGATCGCTAACGCATTGAGCCCCAGTGCCTTCCAATATAATCCTCGTTCACTTTTCGAACGAGGATTGTTGTGTAAGTTGCAGACAATCAATTACTTAACTGTCACGCGTTCGGAATTCCACGAGTGATAACTAAAATATTGGTTATCAATTAGTTACTATATATTCCTCGTTCAAAAATCGAACGAGGAATATGCGTATCTTACTGTGTGTCAACACTTTACCGATCAGCGTAAAAATCCGGCTGTCCTCCTAGTCTACTCCGGGAGCCACCTAATCTATTCCGGGGCCACATAATCTGTTACGGTGTTACATAACCGAAAATCCAGCTGGCCGATAACGCGCTGATTATCAGTTACTTCCTTAAAATCCTCGGCGCAAATGGAGCCGAGGAATACGGGCAAAGTGCTGATTATCAATGAGATACAGACCAGCCCAGTGGTGGCCGCCGCACACAACCAGGTGCGGCGGCTGACAGAACACGGAACCGCCGCCTTGCAATACGCGGCAAGGCGGCTAGCGAGAACCCTCTCGGGCTCCGTGAAAGGGCCCAAGAGGGTTCCGCTTTCCTTCCGGCAACATCCCGGCATTAAAGCACGGTGCAGGGCGTAGGAGGTGGGTCTGGATAGGGTGGGTGTGCTTTAACGGGGTGTTCAAAGAGTGGTTAAAGCACGGGGTGAGGCTTTGGAGGCGGCTCAGGACGGGGTGGGTGTGCTTTAGCGGGGTGTTCAAAGAGTAGTTAAAGCACGGGGTGAGGCATTGGAGGCGGTTCAGGACGGGGTGGGTGTGCTTTAAATGGAGAAGGAAGGGTATTCCTTCTGCTATCCCGAAGGTCCAGAGCGTGGACCTTCGCGCAAAGAAACCTGGGGAAAAGTGTACTGAGGGTCCAGGGAGTGGACCTTCGCGCAAGGAGATGCCCGGTCGGGGCCGGGCATGACAGGGAAAAGGTTGGGCATGACGGGGAGGAGATCCCGGATCAAGTCCGGGATGAGAAGGGTCAGGGCCGGGCATGACGGGGGAGGTTGGCGGTAGGGACGAAAAAACCCGCTCCGGTGAGGGAGCGGGGAGGGGTTTGGGTAACGGATGTTTATTGTTTGGTGAATACCAACGAAACCGCTCCGTTAAAGCCGCCTTCTACTCCGGAGAAGATCATTTTATTGCCCTCGATGGTTCCGGTTATGGAAGATTCTTGTTCGGAAATCAGATTTTTGGCGGTCAGGGTAACAGTATTGCCGGAAAGCGTATATTTACCATTGGCCGGTTTTTCTGTCACTTCTTTCCCCAGATACTTGTAAGACAGGGTTATAGTAAAAGTACTTTCCTGGAATTTGAGGGTGAAATCATAAGTGACCTCCTCTTCGAAGTCCTGGATTTTCTGGGATGCAACCCAAGTGGTTCCATTCAGACCTTTGCTGGGGTCGAAATTCTTCTGGCAAGAAACCAGAGACAACGCCACTACAACAGTGGCAGCGAAAAATGCAAAAAACTTTTTCATAGAGTAGTTTAAAATTTAGTTGCGCAAAGTTAATACTTTTTTTCTATTTGTTAGAAAATCAGTAACTTTACCTCATGAACAGAGCAACTTTTCTTATGCTTTTCCTGTGCCTGTCCTTGGGTACGGCATGGGGACACAACCGCGAAATCGAGCAAAAACTCCGGGAGGTGGATGCCACCCTGGAGGAAAAGGCCGATTACGACGCCCAGAAGGAGGAGAGGATCAACCGGCTCAGGGGAGACTTGCGGGACGCCGTGGACGAAAGCGGCCGCTGGGAAGCCACTTACCACCTGTACGAGGAATATGCCAGTTATAAGTACGATTCGGCCTACAACTATGCCCTGGCCCTGGGCGAGTTGGCGGCCAATTCACCTATTCAGGACCTGGTAGCCGAGGCCGAATTGGCCAAGGTCATCTGCCTCATCAACGCCGGACTGTTCAAGGAAGCCTTCGACACGGCTGGCAAAATCTCGGAAGACCAACTCTCTTCCCGCGCCCGGCTCAAATATTATAGGACGATGGTGCGGCTCAACTACTCGGCCAGAGGATATGCCCAAACCGACCCGTACTGGGACCAGTACTCGCGTGCGGGGGAGTATTACAGCCGCAAAGTACTGGAGACCGTTCCCGAAAATTCCCGCATCTGGCATGAGTATAACGCCAATTTCCTGATGGAAAACAGGCAGTTCGAGGAAGGCGTGGAGGAATTCAGCGCCCTGCTGGAAAGCCCGGGCCTGGATTTGCACTCCCGCGCCATCTACGCCTCGTCCATGGGCTGGATGCTTCAGATTCTGGGACGCGAAGACGAAGCGCTTCTGGCCATTTGCGAATCGGCCATCTGCGACATCAAATCGTCCACCAAGGAAACCACGGCCCTGCGTATGCTGGCCGAATATCTCAGCCGCCGCGGAGAGGTGGAACGCCCCACCCGTTATGTGCGAGCCTCCTTTGACGATGCCAACTTCTACAATGCCCGTCTGCGCAAGCTGGAGGTGGGTGCTGTGCTGCCCCTGGTGGAGAAGAACCACTACGACAGCCTCAGCAGGCAGCATAAGCTCATGGGAATCAGCATCATCCTGGTCGTAATCATCGCCGTGGCCGCTGTAGTGGCCCAAGCCTTCTTCCGCCGGCAGAACCGCCGCCTGCACGAGGCCCGGGCCGGCATCGAAGAGCGCAACCGGCGGCTGGAGGATGCCAACGCCCGCCTGGCCGAAGCCAACGCCATCAAAGCGGAATACATCGGCAACTCGTTCTATATCAATTCCGAATTCATCGAAAAGATGTCCCAGCTGTACAAGCTGGTGGACCGCATGCTGGTTACACGCCAGTACGACGAGCTGCGGCGCTCCCTCAAGGAATCCACGCTGGACAAGGAAAGGGACAGCATGTATGAGTCCTTCGACAACACCTTCCTCAAGATTTTCCCCACTTTCGTCAACGATTACAACGCCCTGTTCCCGGAAACGGAGCAGGTTTTCCCCGCACATGGCCTGAATCCGGAAATGCGTATCTTCGCCCTTATCCGGCTGGGCATCCAGGAACCCGAACGCATCGCCCGCTTCCTGGACTATTCCGTGCACACCATCAACACGTACAAAACACGGGTAAAGAACAAATCCTGGGTGGAAAACGAACGTTTTGAGGCGGAAATCATGCAAATAGGGAAATAATCCCGTTATATTTTTCTCTATTTTCGATTTTGCCAATGCGCTGATATTCAGTGTGTTGGCAAAAATATTATGCGTTTAGGCGTTATAATTCCTTTATGTAAATAGGACGCGCTCGTGAAAGGGGGTACTTTTGCGAAACCACATTGGAACACAACTCCAAAACAATAACCAACACACGCAACCCTATGAAAAGGATTATTTCCGCTTTGACCCTCTGGCTTAGCCTGGCGGTCATGGTGTTCGCCCAGGGCGGATACCAGGTGAAGGGTGTGGTCATGGACAGCCAAGGACCTGTCATTGGCGCCACTGTTATGGAACAGGGCACCTCCAATGGCACGGCCACCGGGCTGGACGGCGACTACATCCTGCGCGTCTCTTCCCCCGAAGCACTGGTGGAAATCAGTTGCATCGGCTATGCAACACAGGTTTTCCCTGCCAAGGCGGTCCCCGCGACCATCCTGCTGGAAGAAGACAGCGAATTTTTGGATGACGTAGTTGTGATTGGCTACGGCACCCTGTCCAAGAAGGAATTGTCGGCCTCCGTCGTTCAGGTCGACAGCAAGGATTTCTTCCGGGGCACCACCAACAACCCCATGACCATGCTCACGGGTAAAGTGGCCGGTCTCAACGTGGTTACCAGCCAGGGTTCCAACCCGAACTCCGGCTCTGACTTCCAGATTCGTGGCGCCACTTCCCTGAACGCCGGCAACGGACCTCTGGTGGTGATCGACGGCATTCCCGGCGGTGAAATCCGCAGCCTGTCTCCCCAGGACATCGAGTCCATGACCGTCCTGAAGGACGCGGCATCGGCCTCCATCTACGGCACCAGCGGTGCTAACGGTGTGATTCTCATCACCACCAAGAAGGGCTCCAAGGATGAACCCGGCACTGCACACGTCACCTACGACGGTGCTTTCAACGTGAACTTCGCCAAGGATCCCATCCCGGTGCTGACGGCCGATGAATGGGTACGTTCCCGCCGCGGAACGGACTACGGTTACCGCACCGACTGGTACAAAGCCCTGCTCCGCAAGTTCTCCTATGGCCACAGCCACTATGTGTCCGTGGACGGCAGCACCAAGAAGGGCTCCTACAACGCCTCTGTCAACTACAAGAACTCCCTGGGTGTAGACCTGGTGGACGCCCGTGAAGAATTCGGCGCCCGCGCCGCTTTGGAGCAGCGTCTCATCAAGGATATCTTCCAGGTGAACGTCTCCTTGAACGTACGCCGCGTGAACGAGGAATATGGTAACGACGGTTCCTTTGGCACCGCCCTCACCATCAACCCCACCTTCCCTATATATAATGAGGATGGCTCCTATTACCAGCCCACCGCTCCCACCAACGCTACCAACCCGGTGGAAGCCATGCTGAACAAGACCGCCAACGGCCAGCGTCTGTTTGCCACCGGCGCCGTCTCCCTCAAGGCGAACTTCATCAAGACCGATGTCCACAACTTCAGTTCCACCATCACTTACTCGCTGGACTATAACGATTACAAGAGCAACAACTACACGCCCATCGAGTCCCACGACAAGTATTGGAACGGTTATGAAGGTACTGCCTCGCTCAATTATTCCAAGAGCTGGCGCAACCAGTTGGAGTGGTTGTTCAACTACTCTTTCCACAAGGATGCCCACCACATCAACGCTGTGGCTGGCTACTCCTATCAGGATTTCAACTCGGAGAACATGGGCATGACCAACCGCGGTTTCGCCTACGACTCCATCCTGTGGAACGATATCGGTGCCGGTACCGCCCGTACCGAGAATCCCGCCCAGACCGGCATGAGTTCCGGCAAGTCCCTCTCTAAGGTGATCGCCCTCCTGGCCCGTGTCAACTATAACTGGAACAACTTGATTTTCGTCCAGGCCTCCATCCGTCGGGAAGGTGCCACCAACTTTGGTGACAAGAACAAGTGGGGTAATTTCCCTGCCGCTTCCATCGCCTGGGAAATCGCCAATATGGGCTTTATGAGCGGCGCCAAAGCAGTGAACAGCCTCAAGCCCCGTTTCTCCTTCGGTATCACCGGCCGTCGCGGCGGTTCCAACGTGGCCCGTCCTACTTACGGCAGCCACGGCCAGTATTATATGGACGGCGAATGGGTGATTGGTTATCGTCCCGCCTCCAACGAGAACCCTGAACTGCGCTGGGAAAAACTGATGGCCCTCAACTTCGGTATCGACTTCGCCTTCTTCGACAACCGCCTGCGCGGTAGCCTGGACCTGTACGACCGCGAGAGCCCGGACCTGCTGTACAACTACACGGCTCCCCAGCCTCCGTTCATCCACAGCTCCATCCTGGTGAACGTCGGTAAGACCCAGAACCTGGGTGCCGAACTCTCCGTCGAGGGAGACATCTTCGCCAAGACCAAAGTAAAGTGGACTTCCGGCATCAATGCCTCCGTGGGCTATTCCCGCATCGTGACCCTGTCCAACCAGATTTACGGCGCATCCTACATCGATATGCTGGGCACCGGCGGTCTGGGACAGACCTCTTACTATTATCGCTACACGGAAGGCAGCCGCATCGGCCAGCTGTACGGCTATCAGGCCGCCGGCGTGAACGAGTACGGCGACATGATGGTGTATGACAACGATGGCAACACCATTACCGCCGCATCGGCCAATGCCGCCTACAAGCGTTATATCGGCAATACCATTCCTAAGCTCTTCCTCTCCTGGAACAACACCATCCGCTACAAGAACTGGGATCTGAACATCTTCATGAACGGCGCCTTCGGCCATATGATTTACAACAACCGCCGCGCCAACAACCTGCAGAGTTCCGGTAACGCCAACGTATTCCGCAGCGCTTACACCACCGACAAGAACGTCCGTGAATATGGCGGTGTGGTTACTTCCTACTTCCTGGAGAAGGGTGACTTCATGAAGATCCAGAACATTACCCTGGGTTACACGTTCATCCCCAAGCAGAAAGACATCCTGCAGAGCCTGCGCGTGTTCCTCACCGCATCGGATCTGTACACCATCACCGGCTACACCGGCACAGACCCGGCCCTGCTGAGCACCAACGGTCTCACCCCGGGCGTGGACAATGGCACCGGCTATCCTGAAACCCGCGTGGTCACCCTGGGTGCCACCGTTACCTTCTAATCGGACTGCCTTATGAGAAAGATATTCAATACCCTTGTTATGGCGGTTGCCGCTGTTAGCCTTACCGCCTGCTTCGACCTCTCCGAGAAAGCCTTCAACCGTATCGAGAAAGACAATTTCTATCAGAACGAAGGCAGCGTGAAAGGTGCCATCGCCTCTGTATACTACACGGCGGAAGGTTCCTTCGGCGAGTATTTCTTCTACCTGAACGAGTTCTCCGCCGACCAGATTGCCTGGCGTGTATGGAACGGCGGCCAGTGGGGCTGGGACAACGCCGAAAAGTTCGTGCTGTCCTCCCACACTTGGACTTCGGAATCCAGCATCATCCAGAGCGCCTGGAACAACACCTGGGGCGCTATCGGCGAATGCAACAGTATCATCCACGACCTGGAGACCATCAACCTGGACGCCATCGGCGTTACCAAGGAGCGGGCCGCCCAGTACATCGACGAGATGAAGACCCTGCGCGCCTGGTGCTATTACAACCTCTTCGAGGTATGGGGTGGCGCCCTGCCGCTGAACACCGAGGTTACCTCCACGGTTCCCCCGTCCGCCGACCCCGACTTCGACACCTCCTGCAAGAAAATCTGGCAGTTCATGATTGACGAACTGGATGCCAGCCTGGAGAACCTTCCCGTACAGAACGTGAACCGCATGAACCAGGCCGCCAACCGTATGCTCAAGGCCCGCCTGCTGTTCAACGCCGAGGTGTTCATCAAGGAAAACCACTATGCCGAGGCTGCCACCCTGTGCCAGAGCATCCTGAACGGCGATTTTGGCAACTACAGCCTGGCCGGCGACTTCCGGGACATCTACAACATTACCAATGTCAACTGCCCCGAGATTGTGTTCGCCCTGGCTTCCGAATATGGCAAGTCCCATGGCAACGCCTACAACTGCCGCGACGTCACCTTCTTCCCCTACAACGCCTTCGGTGATCCGGAGTCCATCTTTGGCTCCAACAATGACCAGGGTCGATGGAACTGCGTGATTATCGCTCCGTCCCACGACAACACCGGCACGGTGCTTCCTACCGGCGGTACCGACACCGGCGGCAAGTCCTTCCTCTTCGACTACGGCGACAAACTGGGGGCCGTATGGGATAGGTTCGACGACAAGGATATCCGTAAGAAGGCTTATCATGCCGATACCGACGGCAACTGGGAAGGCCTCTTCCTCCTGGGTCCCCAAGTGGACTACTACACCGGTGCCGCCCTTCCCGCCGACGCCGACCGCGAAGGCCAGGATCTGGTCTATGTGGACCAGGTGGGTACCTTCCAGAACAAGGGCCGCGACCTGGCTCCCGTGATGTCCCCGCACTGGGGTGAAACCAACTCGGGCTACCGCCTGGTTCGTTATCCCGTGCTTCCTGACGTCTGCGGCGTAGATTTCCGCAACATTGACGAGGTGGAATTCCGCCTGGCCGAGGTTTACTACATGCTGGCCGAGTGCAAGCTGCGCGCCGGTGATGCCAATGGCGCCAAGGACCTGGTGAACCAGGTGCGCAAGCGCTACTTCAAGAGCGCCGACTGGACCGCCGCCCAGGACAGCCCGGGTCCCGGCTTCACCGCCTTCGACATGGACTGGATGCTGAACGAGTGGGGCAAGGAGTTCCTCTGCGAGGGACGCCGTCGCCGCACCGACCTCCGTCGCTTCGACAAGTTCACCCAGGGCCAGTGGTGGTTCTTCGGCCGTGGCGAGGGTGATGACTCCTATCCCGCCAAGCGTGACCGCAAATATGAATGGTTCCCGCTCCCGGAAGCTGCGCTTACCGTGAATCCGGGCCTTGTACAGAACCCTAACTATGTAGCCAAATAGTCATGAAAAGATTTTTTACATACCTGATACTTCCGGTCCTGGCCCTTGCCGCCTCCTGCGCAAAGACGGAGCCTGTCGACTTCGCGCACGAGAAGCAGGCCTTCAAGACCCTAAGTGATAAGATCCTGCTGGAGGTAATCATGCCGCAGGCGAGTGCCTCCACGGATGAAATCTACATCGTAGGCGCCTTCAATGGCGGCGAAGCGGCCATCGGCAACGCCTCTTACCTGATGACTCACTCCGAGACCATTACCTCTAAGTGGGGTATCTATCTGGATCCCGCCCAGTTCCAGGGCGGAAAAACCCTGGCCGACGGCTTTACCTTTTATAATGTAGAGCAGGGTTATGAGCGTTCCTCGCGCAACGAGGCCGTTTCACATAAACTCACCATCGGCGCAGGCCAATGGGCCAACGTCTATGCCGACAAGTGGGAAAAATACTTCCTGCCTGTCGATCCTGAGGAAGGCAAGATTGTGCTGCCCGAGCACGACGGTGTACGTATCTACATCATCGACCAGACCGGTTGGGACGCCATCGCCCTGTACCAGTGGGGTGACGTGAACAACTTCGGCGGCGACTGGCCCGGCGCACAGGTTGCCGGCACCTGGACCGCCAACGGTCAGGAGTACAAGTACTTCGAGTATAGCGACGAAATTTTCGGCCTTTCCCAGAACCTCATCTTCAACAACAACAATAACGGCACCCAGCTGGCCGACTACAACGTCACCTTCGCAGAGGGTGTCCAGGATTATTTCTTCCTGGTGACGGCCGACGGCGTGTCCGAAGCCCCGAACCCGGCAGAAGGTGGCGCTGTGGTCATCCCCGACCACGACGGTGTACGCGTTTGGGTGGACGACCAGACCGGTTGGGACGCCATCGCCCTGTACCAGTGGGGTGACGTGAACAACTTCGGCGGCGACTGGCCCGGCGCACAGGTGGCTGGCAGCGAGACCCTCGCCGGCATCGAGTACAAGTACTTCGAGTACGGTGACGACATTTTCGGCCTCGCCCAGAACCTCATCTTCAACAACAACGGCGGTGGCACCCAGCTGGCCGACTACAACATTACCTTCGAGGAAGGCGTCAAGGACTACTTCTTCCAAGTGACGGCCGATGGCGCTACGCTGCTGGATGGCCCTGGCGGCGGCGGTGGCGGTGTCGATCCCGGCCCCGGTCCCGATCCCGAACCCGAGCAGCCCAAGGAGGACGTGGTTGTCTTTGTCCAGGATTTGAGCGGTTGGGATGAACTGGCCCTGTATACGTGGGGCGACAAGAATGTCGACGGCAAAGACCTTTGCGGTGACTGGCCCGGCATTGCCCCGGCCGGCACCCAGAAGGTGGGCACGGTAATCTATAAGGTGTTCGAACTCAAGGACGCCCTGGGACGCTCCGAGAACCTCATCTTCAACAACAACGGCGCTGGCTCCCAGACGCTCGACCTGGCCCTCATCCTGGAAGAGGTCCAATTCGTCCAGCTGGCCGATGACGGTGCGGGCAATATTGTGGCGAAAGTCATCGATCCTACCCAGGCGGACATCCGGATTTATATCCATAACAAGACCGATTGGGAAGAGATTGCCCTGTATGCCTATGGCGATGCAGAAGCCTTCGGTAGCTGGCCCGGTGCCACGCCTATCAACGTGGAAACCGTCGGCGATGTCGATTACCTGGTCTTCGGCCTCACGGCAGATATGGCTGGCAAGAAACTCAACCTCATTGTGAACAACAATGGCGGCGGAAAGCAGTTGGATGACTTTGCCATCACCGTTCCGGAGGAAGAAATCTTCCTGACCATCAACGCCAGTTACTCGCTTGGCCCTGTGGATGGTAATCCTCGCGGCGCCGACAAGAAGCGTGTAGCCATCTTCGTGGATGACCAGACCAGTTGGGACGCCATCGCCCTGTACCAGTGGGGCAACGTGAACAACCTGGGTGGCGGCTGGCCCGGTGCACAGCCCGCCGGCATCATCACCATCGGCGAAACCGATTACAAGGTGTTCTTCTATGAGGATGCTCTTGGACTCTCCCAAAACCTCATTTTCAACAACAACGGCGGCGGCACCCAGTTGGCCGACTATGCCCTCAAGTTCGAACAGAATGAGTATTTCCTGACGGTTACCGACACAGGGGTAACACCTATCGACAATCCTACCGCTTCTGTGGTATTTGTCGATGACCAGACCGGCTGGGACGACATTGCCCTGTATATGTGGGGCGATGTGAACAACCTGGGCGGCGGCTGGCCCGGCATCCCGGTGAGCGGCACCGCCACTGTCAACGAAATCAACACCAAGGCGTTTGTGGTGATGGACGCTATCGGTAATGCCGAGAACCTCATCTTCAACAACAACGGCAACGGCACCCAGTTGGGCGATTACGCCCTCAAGTATGAGCGGAACGCTTACTACCTGAAGGTGACGGCCACCGGTGTCAACGTATTCTAGTTAACTTTTCGGGTCGGCGCCCCTGACCGGACGCCGGCCTGCAAAACCATTTGCTTATGAAACAGAGTAGATTCGCCATTCTTGCTTCTATCATTGTGCTGGCCACCGCCTGTGCTTGCGGAAAGCCCATGGAAGCCAAAATCATTCCCTCCGGCGGTTCCGGCGGCGGGGAAGAAAACCTTCCCATCGTCGGTAATTACGCCAAGGAAATCCTTTCCCTGCCCGCCACCGCGCGTGACCATTGGCAGATTTACCAGGTCAATCCCAAGCTGTACGGCAACAGCGGTGCTTTTGCCAAAATTCAGGAGCGTCTGGACGACATCAAAGCCCTGGGAACGGACTTCTTCTACCTGATGCCCATTTATGCGGAAGGCAAGGAGAAGGCCATCGGCTCTCCTTACTGCATCAAGAATTTCAAGGAGGTGAACAGCAGCTACGGTACCCTGGACGAGCTCAAGGCCCTGGTGAACGCCGCCCATGCAAAAGGCATGAAGGTGATGTTCGACTGGGTGGCCAACCACACTTCCTGGGACAACGTCTGGATTACGGAACACCCGGAGTGGTATGAGCACAAGGCTGATGGCAGCATCGCCTGGCCCACCAAGGACGGCGAGTGGAAGGACGTGGCCCAGCTGGACTATGGCAAGAAAGAGCTGTGGGCCGCCATGGAAGACGCCCTGGAATACTGGGTGACGGAAGTGGGCATCGACGGTTACCGTTGTGACTATGCCCACGGCGTGCGGGACGACTTCTGGAAAGAGGCAATCGGCAAACTCAAGGCATTGAAACCTGGCTTTGTGATGCTGGCCGAAAGTGACTTCGAACGCATGTTCGATGATGGCTTCGACATCATCTTCGACCGCGCCATGAAGCGCCAGGTGATTAACTTGATAGGTGGCGGTTCCCTGAGCAATTTCGCCACTTGGTACAAGGGAGACCAGGACAAGGCGCCCGCTCCCAAGACCAAACTTTACTTCATTACCAACCACGATGACGCCACTACGGACACGCCCGCCGGGCAGTTCAAGAGCCTGGACGGCAGCCTGGCCGCCTATGTCCTGATGGCCAGCCTCAACGCTTCCTCCATGATTTATGGTTGCCAGGAAGCCGGTAACAACAAGACCATCAACTTCTTCAATACCCAGTCGTTCAACTGGAACGCCATGCCGGAGTTCACCCAGAAATACCAGGCGGCCATGCAGGCGGTCTCCAAACTGAACCGGAAAGGCGCCTGCAAGCTGTACGAAAGCGGCCGCGTCTTGTTTGTCCTCTATGAAAACGGCGGCCTGGTGGCTGTCAATGTAAGCGGAAGCGATGTGGATGCGAACTTCCCGGAACCCGTTTCCGGCAAGAACGGCGTCCCTACCTCTCAGAAATTCGGTGCGTATCAGTTCCAAATCTGGAAATAAGCCATGAAAAGCATTACTAAAAAATACCTGGCGCTGGTTTGCGGTATCCTTTGTTCCGTTACGGCCATGAACGCCCAGAAGGTAATCCAGCAGGTAGAACCCCTTTGCTGGTGGACCGGAATGAATACCGAGCTGCAGCTGCTGGTGCACGGACAGGATATTAGCCAGGCCGATGTTTCCCTGGAAGGCGCCGCCGGCGTGTCCATCAAGGCCCTGCACAAGGCCGACAGTCCCAATTACCTGTTCATCGACCTGCAGATTGACGCCAAGGCCCAGCCGGGCACCTATACCTTCGTTTTCAAGAAGGACGGCATCACCGTTCGTTATCCTTATCAGATTTACGGACGTGCCAAAGGAAGCGCCCAGCGGGGGAGTTTCACCAGCGCGGACCTGATTTATCTCATCGTCCCGGACCGTTTTGCCGATGGAGACCCTTCCATCGACTCTACGCCCGATACGGCCGAAAAGGCCAATCGCGAGCAACCCATGGGCCGTCACGGCGGCGACCTGCAGGGCATCATCGACCATCTGGATTACATTGCCGATTTGGGCGCCACGGCCCTCTGGAGCACGCCGCTGCTGGGTGACAACGCCCGCCACGGCTCCTATCACGGCTATGCATGCTCCGACTACTATCACATCGACCCCCGTTACGGGACCAATGAAAAGTACAAGGAATTGGTGGAGGCCGCCCATGCCAAGGGCATCAAGATCGTCATGGACGTGGTCACCAACCATGCCAGCACGGAGCACTGGTGGATGAAAGACCTCCCGTTCAAGGATTGGGTGCACATGAACGAGCCTTACGTGAACTCCAACCACACCATGTCCCTGGCCCTGGATCCCAACGCTTCCAAGGCCGACCTGGCCGTGATGGAGGAGGGTTGGTTCTCCCGCGGGATGCCGGACATGAACCTGGATAACCCCTACATGCTCAAGTACTTCCAGCAGTGGGCCGTCTGGTGGATCGAATATTCCGGCCTGGACGGCTTCCGGGTAGATACCTGGTTCTATAACGAAAAAGTGCCGATGTCTAAATGGGCCAAGGCCGTGACCGACGAGTACCCCAACTTCAACATCGTGGGTGAAAACTGGCACGCCAGCCCGGACTTCTGCGCCTATTGGCAAAAAGACAATCCCAATACGGATGGATTTAACTCCAACCTGCCCAGCATCATGGACTTCCCGTTGCAGGGCGCCATTTCACAGGCCTTGTCGGCTCCCATCCCCGACGACAACACCCTTGGCCGGGGGCGCGGTCGCCGCGGAGCCGACATATCGGCCGTGTACACCGCCCTGTCACACGATGGCATTTACCATGACCTGAGCCACATGCTCATCTTCCTGTCCAACCACGACATTGCCCGTATTGGCGACACTTACGGGAAAGAACCGCGGCGCATGAAGATCGCATTCACGTTACTGGCCACCCTCCGGGGCATTCCCCAGTTCTTCTACGGGGACGAGATGATGTTTACCATCGGCAATCCCCGCCGCGACGACGGACGCCTGCGGATGGACTTCCCGGGAGGCTGGGCCGGTGACAAGGTGGACCTGTTCACCGAGGAGGGGCGCGTGAAGGCATCGGCCACCGAGGAATGGGCCCACGCAAAAGACCTCCACGACTATGCCCGTACGCTGTTCCAGTGGCGCAAGGGCAAGGAGGTGATCCATTCCGGGAAAACCCTGCACTTCATTCCCCAGGACAACACCTATGGCTATTTCCGTTACAACGACAAGGAAGTGGTCTTTGTGTTCATCAACAATTCCCAGCAGGAACAGAAAGTGCCTTGGACACGCTTTAAGGAGATTTCTGCCGGTCTGGGCGCAGGACGCAATGTCCTCACCGGAGAGAATATGACCCTTTCGGACGAAACCACCATACCCGCCTTGAGCACATTGGTGGTGGAGTTCCAGCGATAAAACACCGTTGTGAAGCGGCGTGAATCCAATGTTCATTAGTGTGTAGTTAGTATCATTGGAGCGAGGGGGTGTTTGGATTACACCCCCTTTTTTATGAAATTTGTAGAAAAATAACTGATATGAAAGCCCGTCATATTCTTTTCTTCGTTCTTCTGTTTGTGTGTTTGCACGCGCAAGCTGGTCCCGGCCCGGAATACGCTGTATTCCAGGAGGGTCTTATCGACAAAATCCAGCCGGAGGGTTGGCTTAAGGAAATCCTGAAGCGTCAGCAGGAGGGGCTGACCGGACACCCCGAGGCCATGGCCTATCCTTACAACTCCGTCCTCTGGGCGGGGGAGTTGAAGCGGGATTCCGACAAGCGCGGGGCCGATTGGTGGCGCTTTGAGCAGACGGCCTATTACCTGGACGGGCTCACCCGCCTGGGGTATCTGATGGACGACCAAAAGCTGCTGGATGTATGGCAGCAGAATATAGAATATGTGCTGGCGCATCCGTTACCCTTCAAGGCCGGTCTTACGCCGGAGGAACTGGCTGCCCGTGAGGCGGGACGGCCGCGGCGGAATTTCGGTGCGGAAGTTTCGGCCGATCCCCGGGCGCAGGAACGCGCCGCCCGCATGAAAGAACGGTGGGAAAAGGAACAGAAGATTGCTGCCACTGACCGCCCCGAGGGACGCCTGGGCCCGGAGACCAGCGGGATGGCCTGGCCCTGGGCCGTATTCTTCCGGGCTGTTCAGGCGTACTATGAAGCCACGGGAGACCCCCGTATCCCTGCCGCCCTGGAAAAGAACTACCTCTCCTATTCCGTGACGGAACTGGGCATGAACCGCTTCGTGGTGAATGTGGAGGGCATGTTGTGGACTTACTCCCTTACCGGCAACCCGGAACTGCTGAACCGCGCCATCGCGGCCTGGGAGGAAGGGGCCTCGGAACTCACCCAGGACAACGCCTTGAACGACGTTCCCTTCCAGATGCACGGGGTTACCATGAACGAACTCTTGAAGATTCCGCTGCTGCTGTATGCCTATACGGGCATAGAGAAATATCGACAAGCCGCCCTTCACGCCATGGCCAAGATGGAAGGGCCCAACATGCTGGTAGACGGTGTCAACTCCTCGTCGGAAGCTCTGGACGGGAACGACCCGCTTGCCAGCCACGAAACCTGTGACATCAGTGACTATACCTGGACTGCGGGCTACTATCTGATGACTACGGGCGACGGCGCCTGGGCCGACCGCATCGAGAACGCCATCTTCAATGCAGGCCTGGGAGCCATCACCAAGGACTTCCGTTCCATGCAGTACTTCTCCTGCCCCAACCAGGTGATTGCCACAGGCAATTCCAACCACAACCGTTTCAAGCACGGCCTCACCTGGATGGCCTACAGGCCCATTCACGAGACCGAATGCTGTATTGGCAACCTGCACCGCTACATGCCCAATTATGCGGCGCGCATGTGGCTCAAGGACAAGAACGGACAGCCGGTGGCCGCCCTGTACGGCCCCTCCTCCGTGGAGTATTCCCTGGGCGATGGACTCACCGTCGCTATCAAGGAAGAGACCGGATATCCGTTTGAGGAACAGGTGCGCTTTACTTTCCATTTTTTCCGGAACGGTGCCCCGGTAAGCGAAGGCGTGTCGATGGATTTCACCTACCGCATCCCCGGCTGGTGCGCTTCAGGCGAGAAAGGATTCCATACCGTTTCCCGCACCTGGCACAGCGGTGACAGCTTCACCGTGGAGCTGCCCATGGAGATAGAGCAGGTGGAGAACCCGCACGGCGGCCTTTCTTTCCGCCGCGGTCCCATCCTGTATGCCTATGCCGTGCCCGCCGATATCAGCGAGGATACGCAGGTCTATGACAACCTGGCCGGAAAAGTATCGGCCAATCCGGACTTCAAGAGCTGGTCGATGAAACCCGCCGGAGCCTGGAACTATGCTCTGGCAATCGACAAGCTGAAAAGCGTAAAACTCATCCGGACCAAGGCACAGGGCTTCCCCTTCGACCTGGAAAACGCGCCTCTGAAACTGCGCGTGCCGGTAGTGAAGGTGAAAGGCTGGACGCTGGCAGAAGACCGGTACACCCCTGCGCTGCCCAAAGATATCACGCCGGAAAGCAAGAAGATTTCCTATATCGACCTGGTACCTTATGGGAGTACCACCCTCCGACTGACCATTTTCCCCGAATATTAATCAACCCCTATACTTATGCGTAGAATCCTGCTCGCGACCACGCTGCTCGCACTTGCTGTTTCCACCTTCGCACAGAACCCTGTGGCCAATCCCAAGGCGCAGGTGGTGGAGGGAAATGCCCGTTTCACCGTGCTCACAGACCGGCTCATCCGCCTGGAGTGGGCCGCCGACGGCCAGTTTGAAGACCACGCCACTCTGGCTATCGTGAACCGCGACCTTCCGGTTCCTTCCTTCACCGTCTCCCGTTCTGGCGGCAAACTGGTGGTGAAGACCAAGTCCCTTACCCTGGATTACAAACCCTCCGAGGGCCCCTTATCGGCCGAAAACCTGCAGGTCTCCTTTAAACTGAACGGAAAGGCCGTCAAGTGGCATCCCGGCCTGGAGGACAAAGGCAACCTGATGGGCACCGCCCGTACGCTGGACGGTTGCCAGGGTCCGGACAAAATCAACTACAACGACCCCATGGAGAAGGGCATCCTCTCCCGCGACGGCTGGGCCGTGGTGGATGAGAGCCAGCGCCATCTCTTTGTGGCCGATGACAGCGACTGGGGCTCCTGGGTGGCCGCTCGGCCGGAAGGGGAGCGGCAGGACCTGTACCTGTTTGCCTACGGACACGACTACAAAGCCGCCCTGGCCGATTACGCCAAAGTAGCCGGCAACATCCCCATGCCTCCCAAGTTCGTCTTCGGTTACTGGTGGAGCCGCTACTGGGCCTATACGGACCAGGAATTTATCGCCCTGGGCCAGGAATTCCGTCAGCGGAAACTGCCCATCGACGTAATGGTAATCGACATGGACTGGCACGAGACCTGGCGGGGAGCCGCCCGGCGCCAGCGCAGGGATGAGTTCGGTCAGAGCATCGGCTGGACCGGCTATACCTGGAACCGGGACCTCATCGAGGACCCCGAAGGCTTCCTGAATCAGGTGCACAGCATGAACCTGAAGACCTCCCTCAACCTGCACCCGGCATCCGGCATCGTAGTGCGGGAGCAGGTGTATCAGGCTTTCGTGAAGGACTACCTGTCGCGTACCGACGACTATGACGGCCCCCGCGGCTATGTGAAGCGCGACGGTTATCACGCCAACGTGCCCTTCCGCATGGACCAGCGAGCCTGGGCCGACGCCTATTTCAACTCCGTGCTGCACCCCCTGGAGAAGCAGGGCGTGGACTTCTGGTGGCTGGACTGGCAGCAGTGGAAGGAAAGCAAGTATGTGCCGGGGCTGAGCAACACCTTCTGGCTGAACCATACCTTCTTCCACGACAAGATCCGCCGTTCCCGCGGCCTGGCCCCCGAGAAGGCCGAGCGTCCGCTCATCTACCACCGTTGGGGCGGCCTGGGCAGCCACCGCTACCAGCTGGGCTTCTCCGGCGACACCTTCATCAAGTGGGAAGTGCTGGGCTATCTGCCGGAATTCACCGCCACGGCTTCCAACGTGCTCTACGGCTACTGGGGCCACGACCTGGGCGGCCACATGCAGCGCGAAGACAATCCCACGGATCCCGAACTCTTCACCCGCTGGCTGCAGTACGGCGTATTTTCCCCGATTTTCAAGACGCACAGTACGTCATCGGCCATCCTGGAACGCCGCATCTGGATGTTCCCGGAGCACTACCAGTACATGAAAGAGGCCCTGGAACTGCGCTACGCCCTCACGCCTTATATCTATGACATGGCCCGCCAGGCCTACGAGAAAGGTATTTCCCTGTGCCGTCCGCTCTATTACGAGTATCCGGAAAAGGCCGAGGCTTACACCTGGAAGCAGGAATACTTCTTTGGCGATAATATCCTGGCAGCAACGGTATGCGAACCCGTTGGGGTCGATGGCCTGGCCAACCGCGACGTGTGGCTCCCCGCCGGCACCGACTGGTACGATATGGCCCATCACAAGATCCTGAAAGGCGGTACGGTTCAAAAGCTTACCTACTCCATCGACCAGAACTGCTGGTTCGTGAAGGCCGGTGCCATCCTGCCGCTGGCAGGCGAGGGCATCCAACACCTGCAGTCCATCTCCGACGAACTGCGCATCTATATTGCCCCCGGCAAGGGACATAGCAGCTATGTGCACTATGAGGACGATGGCGTTTCCCAGGCCTATCCCACGCAGTATGCCTCCACGCGCATCGAAAAAACCGCCAACGCAGCAGGCGTGACGGTGGAAATCGGCCCTTCTGAGGGCTCTTATGCTGGGAAACCTGTAAGCCGCAAACTCTCGCTGGTGCTGGGCGGTGCTTCCCGCTGCCCGCAGGCTACGCTCAACGGCCGCACGCTGGAATGCCAGTACAACGCCGCCACCCGTGAGGCTTGCGTCTTCCTGCCGCCCACTCCCGCCTCCCAGCCGCAGAAAGTAGTGGTGAAGTGGTAGTGGCTATGCCAGTAAGTTGGTAAGCGCTACGAAATCTTCCACGGATAAGCGTTCCGGGCGGAGGGAGAAGACATCCTGAGCCAGGAAATCCGTCAGTTGTTCCTCGGACCAGCCGCTGCGTTCCGCCTTGGCGCGGGCCAGCGGCTTCAGAGGATTACGCATCATCTTGCGGCGCTGCCCGAAAGCCGTTTTTACCACGGTCTTGAACAGGGCCTCGTCGCAGCCGAGGTCCGTGCGGCTGTTCCGGGTGAGCCGGATGACGGCGCTCTCCACCTTGGGCGGGGGAGCGAAGCAGCCGGAGCCCACGGTGAACAGGTACTCGATGTCGTACCAGGCCTGCAGCAGCACGGAAAGGATGCCGTAGGTTTTGGTGCCGGGCTTTTCCGCAATCCTTTCCGCCACCTCTTTCTGCACCATTCCCACCACTTCCGGGATGCGGTCCTTGTAGTCCAGCACCTTGAAGAAGATTTGGGACGATATGTTATAGGGAAAATTGCCGATGATGGCGAACTGCTCCGGGAAGAGTTTCTCCAGTTTGAGCTGGAGGAAGTCGCCCTCCATCAGCCGCCCCTGCATCCCCTGGAAGTGGGTGAGCAGGTAATCCACGCTTTCCGTGTCGATTTCGATGAGCCGAAGGTCGATGTCTTCCCGCTCCAGCAGGTACTGGGTGAGAACCCCCATCCCCGGCCCTACCTCCAAGACAGGGAAGAGATGCCCGGTCGGGGCCGGGCATGACGAATACCCCACGTCATTCCCGGCTTGACCGGGAATCTCCAGGGCATCCACAATAGCTCGGGCCACCTTCTGGTCCGTCAGGAAATGCTGGCCCAAGGCCTTTTTTGCGCGTACTTCCATAGTAGAAAAGCTTATATTTGCAAAGATAACCATATTTTTTGCTATTTTTGTAAGTTAGAATATAACCTACTCAAACATATGTACAGAACACACACATGCGGGGAACTCCGCATTGAGAACAAGGGACAGCACGTGACGCTGGCCGGTTGGGTCCAGAAAGCCCGCAAACTGGGCGGTATGACCTTCGTGGACCTTCGGGACCGTTATGGCATAACCCAGCTGGTTGTAGAGGCCGATGCCCCTGCATCCCTGGTGGAGGTCGCCACCTCCCTGGGCCGTGAATTCGTTATCCAGGTCAAGGGCGAAGTAGTTGAGCGTCAGGCCAAAAACCCCAAGATGCCCACCGGCGACATCGAAATTAAACTGGAAAACATCACCATCCTGAACAAGAGCGTAACCCCTCCCTTCACCATCGAGGAGGAGAGCGACGGCGGCGAAGACCTTCGCGCCAAATACCGCTACCTGGACCTGCGCCGCGGTCCGCTGCAGCGCGCCCTGGCCCTTCGTCACCGGGTGGCCCACGAGGTCCGCAACTACCTGGACGCCAACGGCTTCATGGAAATCGAGACCCCGTACCTCATCAAGAGCACCCCGGAAGGCGCCCGCGACTTCGTGGTCCCTTCCCGCATGAATCCCGGTCAGTTCTACGCCCTGCCGCAGAGCCCCCAGACCTTCAAGCAGTTGCTCATGGTAGCCGGCTACGACCGCTACTTCCAGATTGTCCGCTGCTTCCGTGACGAGGACCTCCGCGCCGACCGCCAGCCGGAATTCACCCAGATTGACTGCGAAATGTCCTTCGTGGAGCAGGAAGACGTCCTGAACATGTTCGAGGGCATGATGCGCACCATCTTCAAGAACGTCCTTAACGTGGACATCCCCAACCCCATGCCCCGCATGAGCTGGTACGATGCCATGGACAACTACGGCTCCGACAAACCGGACGTGCGCTTCGGCATGACCATCCACGAAATCACCGATGCCGCCAAGGGCAAAGGCTTCAGTGTTCTGGACGATGCCGCCTACATCGGCGCCATCTGCGTGCCCGGTGCAGCGGAATACACCCGCAAGCAAATCGACGAGCTCACCGAATGGGTCAAGCGCCCGCAGGTGGGTGCCAAGGGCCTCATTTACATCCGTGTCAATGCCGATGGCAGCTACAAGAGCTCCATCGACAAGTTCTACGCAGCGGAAGATTTGGCCAAGATGGCCGCTGCCGCCGAGGCCAAGGCCGGAGACCTCATCCTGGTCATGAGCGGCCCCAATAAGCGCAAGGTCCAGACCATGCTGGGCGTCCTGCGTCTGGAAATGGGCGGCCGCCTGGGCCTCCGCAACCCCAAGGAGTTCGCTCCGCTGTGGATTGTGGACTTCCCGCTCCTGGAATGGGACGACGAAACCCAGCGCTTCTACGCCATGCACCATCCGTTCACCGCTCCCAAGCCGGAGCACGAGAACTGGTTCTACTCCAACAAGAAAGAAGACCTGGAGCGTGTATGTGCCAACGCCTATGACTTCGTGCTCAACGGCAACGAGCTGGGCGGCGGTTCCATCCGTATCCACAATGCCGATATGCAAAAACGCATGTTCGAGGTGCTCGGTATCGGCCCCGAAGAAGCGGAATACAAGTTTGGCTTCATCATCAACGCCTTCAAGTTCGGCGCTCCGCCGCACGGTGGTCTGGCCTTCGGCTTCGACCGCGTGTGCGCCCTCATGGGCGGTCAGGACACCATCCGCGACTACATCGCCTTCCCGAAGAACAACCAGGGTAGGGATGTGATGATCGACAGCCCGTCGGCCATCGACCAGGCCCAGCTGGACGAACTCCAGATCGACCTGCGTCCCGCCGCAGAATAAGCTTTGCGGGGCAAAAGGCCCCAATCGCCCCTAAGTATGGTTACGAAGACTGCAAATTACGACCTCTCCAGCCGGAACACGTTCCGGATGCGGGTGCGCTGCGCCTTGTATGTGGAGGTAACGGCGGAGGAGGATCTCCTGGCCCTGGACTGGGCCTCGCTGCCCCAGCCCGTCATGGTGATGGGCGGCGGCTCCAACCTCCTCTTCACCCAGGACTTCCCCGGCACCGTGCTGCATTGCGGCATGAGATTCACTCGGCCCTCCGGGCCTCGGAATGACAAGGATGCCCAGCTGGTTGCCTCTTTTGTCATACCGAGCGAAGCGAGCGTATCTCCCACCCTGGTCACCCTTGGTGCCGGAGTGGTCTTCGACGACTTCTGCGCATGGGCTGCTGCCGAGGGCCTTTGGGGGCCGGAAAACCTCTCGCTCATTCCTGGTGAGGTGGGGGCCAGTGCCGTGCAGAACATCGGCGCCTACGGCGTGGAGGCCAAGGATATCATCGCCGAAATCCGCGCCTATGACCGCACAACGGGGCAGTTTGTCACCATCGACCCGGCCATTTGCGCATACGGCTATCGCACTTCCAAGTTCAAGACCGAGTGGAAAGGCCGCTTTGTCATCACCGCCGTCACCTACCGCCTCAGCCGCACCCCGCAGCCCAAACTAGACTATGGTGGTATCCGTAAGGCTTTAGAAGAGAGGGCGGTTTGCGAACCCATGCTTACCCCCACAATAATCAGAGAAGCTATTATCGGTATCCGGCGGAAAAAACTGCCGGCGGTGGAGGAACTGGGCAGTGCGGGCAGCTTCTTCTGCAACCCCGTCATCTCCCGCGAACATTTCCAGCGCATCGTGGCTACCGCCCAGGCCGATAACGGCCCGGACTACCAGGTGCCGCACTACGAGGTAGGGGACAACATCAAAGTCCCGGCCGCCTGGATGATCGAACAGTGCGGCTTCAAAGGTGCCCGGAACGGCGGCGCCCAAGTGTACCAGAACCAGCCGCTGGTGATTGTAAACGCCTCAGGCACAGCCTCCCCGGAGGAAATCATCGGCCTGGAACAGCAAATTATCCAACGCATTCAAGCCAAATACGGCATCACTTTACACCCCGAAGTTGAGCATGTCTAAATTTATCATCGAAGGCGGGCACAAGTTGTCCGGAACCATTACCCCGCAGGGCGCCAAGAACGAGGCCCTGGAAGTAATCAGCGCCGTGCTGCTCACCAGCGAGCCGGTTACCATTTCCAACATTCCGGAAATCCTGGATGTGAAAAACCTCATCGACCTGCTGCAGCAGATGGGCGTTAAAGTGACGCGTCTGGCCAAAGGCATGTACACCTTCCAGGCCGATGCCGTGGACACCGCCTATATCGAGACGGAAGAATTCGTGCAAAAGTGCGCCAAGCTGCGCGGTTCGGTGATGGTCGTCGGTCCGCTTCTGAGCCGATTCGGCCACGCCTGGTTCGCCAAGCCCGGCGGTGATAAAATCGGCCGTCGCAGGGTGGATACCCACTTGGACGGTATGGTGAAGCTGGGCGCCCAGATGGACTATGATCCTTCCCGCCGCGCGTTCCACCTTACGCAGGAAGGCCGTCTGGTAGGTCGATACATGCTGCTGGACGAAGCCTCTGTGACCGGTACGGCCAACATCGTCATGGCCGCCGTCCTGGCCAAAGGCACCACCACCATCTACAACGCCGCCTGCGAACCGTACCTCCAGCAACTGTGCAAGATGCTCAACCGCATGGGCGCATTTATCGACGGCGTCGGCTCCAACCTTTTGCGCATCCATGGCGTAGAGAAGCTGCATGGCACCCTGCATAAGATTTTGCCGGACATGATCGAGGTGGGCTCTTTCATCGGCATGGCCGCCATTTGCCAGAGCAGCCTTACCATCAAGGATGTCTCCTATTACGACCTGGGCATCATTCCGGACGCGTTCCGCCGCCTGGGTATCAAGCTGGAGCAGCAGGGGGACGATATTTACGTTCCCGCTCAGGAAAGCTACGAGATTGAATCGTTCCTGGACGGGTCGATTATGACCCTTGCGGACGCCCCTTGGCCGGGCCTCACGCCGGACCTCCTGTCCGTGCTGCTGGTGGTGGCGACCCAGTGCAAGGGCAGCGTGCTCATTCACCAGAAGATGTTCGAGAGCCGCCTGTTCTTTGTGGACCGCCTCATCGACATGGGCGCACAGATTATCCTCTGCGACCCGCACCGGGCGGTGATTATCGGCCACGACCATCGCATTACGCTCAAGGCTTCCAAGCTGGTGTCGCCGGATATCCGTGCGGGTATCGCCATGCTGCTGGCCGCCATGAGCGCCAAGGGAACTTCCACCATCGACAATATTGAGCAGATCGACCGCGGATACGAGGACATCGAAGGCCGCCTGAACGCCCTTGGTGCGCATATTACCAGAGCGTAAGCGCTGGTTTTGTCATTTCGAGCGAAGCGAGTAAATCTCATGGACTATAGTAAATTCTTCTCCTCCGACGTTCCGTCGTTCCTGCGTTCACCAGTGCGTGAGATTTTCCGCAAGGTGGACTTGTCCGCCATCTGCTCGTTCGCAGGCGGCTACCCGGCAGCGTGTACGTTCCCTTTGGCCGATATCCCCGGCCTCACGGAGCGCGTACTGGCTAAGTACGGCACCAAAGCGCTGCAGTACGGCGCCACGCAGGGTGTGCCGGAGCTGCGGGAACTGATTGCTTCGCGCTATGGGGTTCCTGTTTCGCAGGTGCAGATAACCACCTCATCCCAGCAGGGAATCGACGTGTGCGCCCGTGTGTTCCTGGATCCCGGGGATGTGGTGTTAGCCAATAATCCCGTGTACTTAGGTGCTCTGCAAAGCTTCAAGGCATATAGAGCAGAGGTGATTGATTGGGAGGGTATTGTCTCGCAAACCGTCGCTTCGCGACCCCTCCCAAAAGTTGTTTCAGGGGCGGCTTCGCCTTCCCCTAAAACTCCTGTGGGCCCCTCCCGTTCCGGGAGAGATTTTCCCCCTATAATCCCCGAGGGGATATCTGCCCTTACGGGGCACGGCCGAGGGTGGCCATGGGTTTGCGAGACAACACCCTCCCAATCTGGAGAAGCTCCTACGGTGAAATTTATTTATGTCATCCCCGATTTTAATAACCCTACTGGGAAGACGTTGACGTTGGAGGAGCGGGAGAAGCTGGTGGCTCTGGCCAGGGAACTGGACTGCCTCATTGTGGAGGACAGCCCGTACCGGGAGTTGCGCTACTCCGGTGAGGCAGTGCCTTCGATCCGCTCTTTGGCGCCGGAGCGTACTTTGCAGTTGGGCTCCTTCTCCAAGATTTTTGCACCGGGGTTCCGGCTGGGGTGGATTATCGGCCCGGAAGAACTGCTGGAGCAGATTTACGTGTGCAAACAGTGCCTGGACCTGTGTCCGCCGGTGCTGGACCAATACCTTGCTGCGGAGTTCCTGGGCTCCGGCCTGCTGGACGCCAATCTGGTGAAGACCATTGCCGAATATCGACGCAGAAGGGACTTGATGCTGTCCCTGCTGGAGAAATATATGCCTGCCGGCGTATCCTGGACCCATCCGGACGGCGGCCTGTTTTTGTGGCTCACCTTGCCCCCGGCCGTGGACAGCGTGGCGCTGTACGACAAAGCCCTGGCAGCAGGGGTGGCCTATGTGGCCGGCTCCTTCTTCTACACGGACGGCAGCCACCGCAACACCATGCGCCTGAACTTCTCCTTCGTGGACGAAGCCAAAATGGAGCCCGGCATCCGCCTCTTGGCTTCACTAATCCGCGAAGCGTACATTTTTAAGTTTTCCGGAGCGGGGAATGACTTTGTGGTGCTGGACGGGCGCCAGGGAGGGATGAAACCCTTCCGGGAGCCTGCCCGGATTGGCGCATTGTGCCAGGAGTACCACACGGACGGTCTCATGATCCTGACCACCCCCGACATGGCCGAACAGAACCCCGTCATGGCCGACCCCGATCGGCCATCTCTTCCTGACTTCGTCATGGAGTTCTACAACCCGGACGGCTCCGGCGGCATGATGTGCGGGAACGGCGGCCGTTGCATCGTGGCCTTTGCCGATTACCTGGGCCTGAAACCCGCCTCGTCGGACGGCATCTGGCACTTCCTGGCCCCCGACGGCATGCACGAGGCACAAATCCTCCAGCGCCCCGGAACGGCCTGGACCGTAAAACTGAAAATGATTGACGTGCAGGAAGTTAAGCCCATGATGGGCGGCTACTTCCTGAACACGGGTACGCGGCACTTCGTGAAATTTGTTCCGGATGTCGATAGCGTCGATATCGAAAAAGAAGGTCCGGAAATCCGCTGGGACAAGGCCTTCCAGCCGGAGGGCACCAATGCCAATTTTGTGCAGGTGACGCCGGAAGGGTTGCGTGTGCGCACTTTCGAGAAAGGCGTGGAGGGCGAAACCCTGGCCTGCGGAACGGGACTCACGGCATCGGCCATCGCCGCCTACAAGGCTGAGATTCCCGGTCAAGCCGGGAATGACGGCAGAACCGGGCTCCAAGCCGAAAAAAATTACCACCTGCAGTGTCGCAAGGGCGACTGGCTGCAAGTGGCATTCAGTGAAAAAGACGGCCGCTTCACCGATGTTTATCTCACCGGTCCGGCCGAGCTAATTAATTAGCCGTAAGTAATTTACCGTCTTTGTCGAAGGGGTAGTTGAGGGAAATATTCAGTTTACCTTGTTCAATCAGTTCCTGAACTCTTGAACCCTTGCCGGAAGTAGAACCATCGATACCGGCGATACCGCCAGCCTTGACTTCCTTACCGTTTTCATCCACGAATTTCCAGGAAAGGTTGTAGCCCTTGGTGTAGGTGAAAGAATCATCGGCAGGAATGGTCCGATCGTTTCTTAAAGTAACGTTGCGGTCAATTTTGATGGTGCCGGGAAGTTTAACCTTGAATTCCTTGCTCCAGGAGGAGCCGGTAACCGTTTCGGTGTTCTTCTCGTTGCCAGCTTCATAGCTGATGGACATGTTGGTGTACTCGAGCATGTTTGCCGTGCAAGGAATCTTGACGGACATCACCACATAGGCCGGGGTGCCAGTGCCACCGCTCTGGCTACCGGAGTCCTTCTTGCAAGAAGTGAACAGGGAGGCGCAGCAAAGGACAGCTGCGAGGGTAAGAATAACTTTTTTCATTTGTTTTATGTTTTTTGGTCGGACAAAGATACGCAATATTTATCGAAATTATTCGTACTTTTGTAGATGCTTATGAATGAAATGATTTTACAAGGTTTAGGAACGGCGCTTGTGACTCCGTTCAAAGGGGAAGAGGTGGACTATGAGGCCTTTGCCGCCACGGTGGACTGGCAGGTGACCACCGGCGTGGACTTTCTGGTCCCGCTGGGCACCACCGGAGAAACGCCCACGCTCTCGGAATCGGAAAAACTCCAGGTGCTGGAGGTTGCCCTGCAGCACGCTGCCGGTAAGCCGGTAATCGCCGGCGTAGGCACCAACAGCGTCAGCGGCACCCTGGCCAACATGCGCCTCCTGCAGGACGCCGACGCCTATCTGATCGTGGCTCCGTTCTACAACAAACCGCCGCAGCGGGGCATCTACGCGTACTTCAAAGCCCTGGCGGAAAGCACGAAAAAGCCCATCGTCCTGTATAATGTGCCCAGCCGCACCGGCTGCAACATCGAGGCGGAAACCACCCTTGCCCTGGCGCGGGACATCCCCAACATCGTGGGCGTCAAGGAGGCTTCCGGCAGCATCGACCAGATAAAAACCATCCTCCAGGGCCGTCCGGAGGGCTTCAGCGTACTCAGCGGCAACGACGACCAAACCCTCGAGCTAATGAAAATGGGTGCCGATGGCGTCATCTCCGTTGCCTCCAACGTGTTCCCCAGCGCCGTGGCGGATTTCGTGCATGCGCTGCAGGCGGGCAAGTTCGCAGAGGCGGAAAAGATGGACGCCCGTCTGGCCCCGCTGTTCAAGGCCCTCTTCGTGGAGCCCAATCCCATTCCCGCCAAGGCCGCCATGGCCCAGCTGGGTCTCATGGAAAACAGCCTGCGTCTGCCGCTGGTTCCCGCCACCGCAGCCACTGAAGCACTCATCCAACAAACCCTTAAAGACCTGTTCTAATGGAAATTACCCTTCAAGAGTTTAACGAGGTTATCGACGCCCTGGAAAAAGGCGAGCTTCGCGTTGCCCAAAAAGTGGACGGCGAGTGGGTGGTGAACCGGCACGTAAAAGAGGTCATCCTGGCCGGCTTCAAGCTGGGCGCCATCACGGACATGAGCGAAGGGCAATTCTCCTTCTTCGACAAAGACACTTTCCCGGTGCGGAAGTTTAAGGCCGATGACGGTGTGCGCATCGTTCCCGGCGGCTCCAGCATCCGGCGCGGCGCGTACCTGGCAAAAGGCAGCATCGTCATGCCTCCTGCCTATGTGAACGTCGGTGCATACGTAGGGGAGGGCACGATGGTCGATAGTCACGTCACCATCGGCTCCTGCGCCCAGGTGGGGAAGAACATCCATATATCGGCCTCGACGCAGATCGGTGGCGTACTGGAACCCGCCGGCGCCTTGCCCACCATCATCGAAGACGGTGCGTTCGTGGGCGGCAACTGCGGCATCTATGAAGGCACCATCGTGCAGGAAGGCGCTGTAATTGCCTCCGGCGTCATCATCACTTCGTCCACGGCCATTTTCGACGCCACCACCGGCAGTTTCATCAAGCGCAATGCCGATGGCCGCATCGTCGTACCCCGTAACGCCGTGGTGGTGAGCGGCTCCAAGCCCATCATCCGCGACGGCAAGCCCCTGGAGAGCGGCGTGCACCTGTACTGCCCCGTGATTGTGAAATACCGGGACGAAAAAACCGCCGGCAGCGTCCATCTGGAGGACCTGCTGCGGTAAATGACCATTTAAAAAGAAAGAAGATTATGATTGTTGCAGTTGTTGGCGCAACGGGCCTGGTAGGCTCGAAGATGTTGGAGGTGCTTCAGGAGAGGCACTTCCCGGTGACGGAACTCCTTCCGGTGGCCTCGGCGCGCTCCTGGGGCAAGAAAGTGAAGTTCCAGGGCAAGGAATGGACGGTAATCAGTGCCGATGAAGCCATCGCCCGCAAGCCCGCGCTGGCCATTTTCAGCGCCGGCGGTGCCGCCTCCGGGGAACTGGCCCCGCGGTTCGCGGCCGTCGGCTGCTACGTGGTGGACAATTCCTCCTACTGGCGCATGGATCCGTCGGTCCCGCTGGTGGTTCCGGAAATCAATGCCGATGTCCTCACGAAGGAGGACCATATCATCGCCAACCCCAACTGCTCCACCATCCAAATGGTGCTTCCGCTCGCACCGCTGCACAAGGCCTATGGCATCAAGCGCATCGTGGTGAGCACTTACCAGAGCGTCACAGGCGCCGGCCAGCGGGGCATCGAGCAGCTGGAAGCGGAACGTGCCGGCGGCTCCGGCAGCAAGTTCCCGCACCCGATCGACCTGAACATCCTGCCGCACATCGACTCTTTCCTGCCGGACGGCTACACCAAGGAGGAGATGAAGATGGTGAACGAGACCCGCAAAATCCTCAGGGATAGCAGTATCGCCGTCAGCGCCACCACCGTGCGCGTGCCGGTGAAAGGCGGCCATTCGGAGAGTGTCAACCTGGAATTCCGCAAGCCTTATGACCTGGCAGAGGCGCGTCAGCTCATGGCCGACATGCCCGGCGTGGTCATTCAGGACAATCCCGCGGAGAACCTCTATCCCATGCCCATTTATGCCTGGGATAAGGACGATGTCTTTGTGGGCCGTATCCGCCGGGATCCGTCGGTAGAAAACGGAATGAACCTCTGGTGCGTAAGCGACAATATCCGCAAAGGCGCCGCCACCAACGCTGTGCAAATCGCCCAGGTTCTCCTGGCCAAGGGCTGGCTGGGCTAGCCTGTCATTCCGAGCGAAGCGAGAGAATCTCAAACGCCATGAACTGGACTTTTTTCAAAGAGCTTTTGTCGATAGATTCCACTTCCGGAAAGGAGCGGAAGGTGGCCGAGTGGCTCCTCACGCAACTGGAAGCCCCGGTAGTGGAGCCCATGGAAGTGGGCGACGGCACCCTGAACCTCTTCCTCAAGTGGGGCACTCCCAAGGTGGTCTTCTGCACCCACATGGACACAGTGCCTCCTTATATAGAGCCTGGTTTTCCGGAAGGTGAAATTACCGGTAGGGGAAGTTGTGATGCGAAGGGGCAGTTGTTTGCGATGTATACGGCGTGTAAGGAGTTGGAGGCCAGTGGATGCACAGACTTTGGCCTGTTGTTGCTGGCGGGGGAGGAAACCGGCTCCTGGGGAGCCAAGGCTTTCTCCAAGACGGGCTTCCAGGCGCCGTTCCTCATTGTGGGCGAACCCACCGAGAACAAGATGGTAAGTGCCTCCAAGGGCACCAAGTCCTATGACCTTACTTTCCGCGGCGAGGCTTTCCACTCCGGGTATCCGCAGTATGGCGTGAGCGCAGTGGACCTGTTCAACGCCTTTTACAACCAGCTGAAGGCCAAGGACTTCGGGGAGGACCCAATACTCGGCGCCACCACCTGGAACGTGGGTCTGTTGCACAGTGACAATCCGCAGAACATCCTGTCCCCGGAGCTTACCTGCCGCCTGTACTTCCGCACCACCTTTGTGAGCGACCAGGCCGTCCAGGACTGGATGGGCCAAGTGACAGAAGGCATGGGCCTTTCTGGAACATTTGCCCGTACAGGGTCGCGAAGCGACGTGGAAGAAAGGCCTATGCCTTCTGCCACGGTAGTGCCCCGCGGAGGGGATGCGCCGGCGCGGTACGTCACGCTGCCCGGCTTCGAGAGCGCGCCCGTGGCCTTCGGCAGCGACGCGCCGCACCTCACCGGCTTCGGCCACAAAATCATCTGCGGCCCCGGCACCATCCGCGTGGCACACCGCCCGGACGAACACGTCCTGGTGCGCGACCTGGAAATCGCCGTCGACCAGTATGTAAAAATGTACCGTGAAATACAAAGTGTATGATTAAGGTGATTATAAGTGGCTACGGAAAGATGGGCCACATGGTAGAAGCGGAACTCAAGCGGAGAGGCATCGAGCTGGTGGACGCCAGCGAGGACATCACCGCCACGGACCCGGCTGTGGCAGGGGAGTGCGTGTGCATCGACTTTACCACCCCTGAGGCTTTCCGGAAAAATTACCCGTTCATCGCCACCCACTTCAAGGCGGCGGTAGTGGGCACCACCGGCTGGAACGACATCAAAGAGCAGGTGATAAAGGCATTCGAACAGGCCGATACCCCCATGATTTACGCCTCCAACTTCTCGCTGGGCGTGAATGCATTGTTTAAGGCCATCGAAAAGGCCTCGGCCCTCCTCAAGGATGCCGGCTACACGCCTGAGATTGAGGAAATCCACCACATCCACAAACTGGACGCTCCCTCCGGAACGGCCAAATCCATGGCGGAACTCGTGGAGGCCTGCCTGAACGAAACGCCGGAAATCACCTCCATCCGCGAAGGGGAAGTGCCGGGTACCCATACGCTTACCCTGACATCGACCTGCGACAAACTCACCTTGCGCCATGAGGCCTTCTCCCGCGAGGGCTTTGCCAAAGGCGCCGTGGTGGCCGCCCTCAAAACCGAAACCCTGAAAGGGGTGCACGAATTTAGCGAACTCCTATAATGATCAGTGTCCTCAAATTTGGCGGCTCGTCCGTAGCCTCCGCAACAGCCATGTCGCGCGTGCTGGATATCGTGGAAAAAGAGCAGGGCAAGGTGGTGCTCATCTCCAGTGCCATCAGCGGCTGTACGGATGCCTTCCTGAAGGGGGACGATGCGAGCATCGCCGCCATGGAGGCCCGGCACTGGGATATCGTCATGCGCCTTTTCACCGGCGAGGAACGCACCCGGGTGCAGGCACAGGTCGACGCCCTTTTCGGCGAACTGAGAAAAGCTCCCAAGGACGAGCAGGTGACCTACGGCGAACTCCTTTCCACTACCATCCTCGCGGCCAAATTGAAGACGGAAGCCCGCCGCACCGCCTGGCTGGACTCCCGCGACCTGGTGGTCAAGGACGATGAACCCCTGACTTACAGCAAGATAAAAACGGCCATCGACACCGTTGAGGCCGATATTTACGTGGCACCGGGCTTCATCTGCCGGGACCAAAACGGCAAAGTAAGCACCTTGGGCCGTGGCGGCTCCGACTATACCGCCGCCCTATACGCCGCCGCCATCCACGCGGACAAGCTCCAGATTTGGACCGATGTCCCCGGCATCATGACGGCCAACCCCAAGCAGGTGGGCAGCGCCCGCACCATCCCGCGGATGTCGTATGCGGCCGCCCTGGACATGGCTTCGCACGGAGCCAAGGTGCTGTATGCACCCACCGTGGCCCCGGCCATGGCCGCCGGTATCGACATTGAAATCCGCAATACCTTTGCCCCGGACGGGAAATATACCGTGATTGGCGCGGAGAAGGATCCCACAAAGTGGATCGGCGTGGCCTCCGAGGGCGGGAATATCCGTCTGGTAGGCGCAGAGATGGCCGATCAGGTCGGCCATGACGGTGCGCAGGTCGGCCAATCCGTCATGCCCGACACCGATCGGGCATCTAAGGCGCTGACGGAGGCGGGGATTGCTGCCAAGAGCATCACGGCCCGGGACAACGGGCTGGATATTGTGGTGCGTCCGGGCGTGCTGGACAAGGCCCTCCGGGCCCTGCACCGGGCCTTCTTCCAGGAACTGCCGGTGAAGGAAATCAACCTTTTCATCGCCGGCGACGGGGCTGTGGCAAGGGCCCTGATCGGCATGATCGACCAGACGGCGGCAACCGTGAAAGAACGCACGGGAAAGCAGCTGCGGATCGTGGGCCGGGCCAACAGCCGGAAGTTTGGCATCGACGCCGGGGGCCATCCGGAACTGAACCGGGAAGGGGACTATATCGACGCAATCCTGAGCCAGGCCACCCAGGGCGCCCTTTTTGTGGACGTTACCAACAGCGAAACCCTCTATAAACGCTATCCGGAGCTGCTGGAGGCCGGGATCGGTATAGTTTCCAGCAACCGCCGCTCCTTCGCCGTCCCGTATGCGGACTATGCCGCCATCCAGGCCGCAGCGCGCGAGAACGGCGTCGTGCTCCGTTACGAGACCACCGTGGGTACGGCCCTGCCTATGCTCGAGTCCATCACCCGCGGCACCAACAGCTGCGACGAGATTCTCTCCATCGAGGCGGTGGTTTCCTGCACGCTGAACCAGATTCTGGGCGATTACCGGCCCGGTGGCGAGAGCTTTGCCTCGCTGGTGCGCAAGGCCCAGGCGGCCGGCCTCACGGAAAAGGACCCGCGCATGGACCTCAGCGGCAAGGACGCCCTCCGCAAGCTGCTCATCCTGGCCCGCGAAGCCGGTGCGCAGTTGGAAGAAAAGGACGTGCGCATTACGCCCATCGTCCCACTGGAGCGCTTCAAGGGTAGCCTGGACGATTTTTACGCCTCGCTGGAGGAGTTTGAGCCGGAACTGGCCCGCCAGGAGCGCGAAGCCGCCTATCAAGGCTTCCGCCGCCGCTTTGTGGCCTCGCTGGAAAAGACGCCGGACGGCTATCAGGCGGGAATCGGCATCCGCAACGTGCCGCCCGTGCATCCGGCCTATCATCTTCGCGGCACGGAGAACGCCATCATCGTCCGCAGTGCCTTCCACCCCTATCCGCTTGTCATTCAGGGCCCTGGCGAAGGCGCCCGCGACGCTGCGAGCAGCATTTTGAACGATATTTTGCGCTAAGAATAAATATTTTCGCTAATTTTGCGCGCCAAAAAAAAGTTAGAAGATGAAGAAACTTTTCAAATTTGTGCTTGTCGCCATCAGTATGATCCTGGCGATGGGCGTTGTTTCTTGTAACAAGGACAACACGGACGATCCGTCAAAAAAGACGCCTGCCAAATACACCATCATGCTCTATGGTTGCGGTGGCGCTAACGTAGATTGTCAGCTGGAAGACGCCCTCGAACCCGCCGTAAAGGCTCTGGGCGTGGAAAGTAACCAGGTGCGTTACACGGTTATGTATTCCATGTCTGCAACCGATAAGGATTTTGGAGCATATTTTCGTGGCGAGAAAGGCAAGACCTACCGTTACGAACTCAGCAAGGATACGGACCTGACCAAGGCCGGCTATCGCCAAAAGTATTTCTACAAGAACGCCAAGGAGGTAGAGCTCTATAAGGCTTCCACCATAGTCGAATATATCAAGTGGGCCAAGGAAACCGCTCCGGCCGAGAACTACATCATCGAGTTTGTAAACCACGGTGGTGGTTTCGACCTGGGCTCCGAGACGCTCACCAAAGGTATCGCCTATGACGACAACCATAAGGATAAGGATGGGGATGACACGGGTATTGCCATCTCCACCATTGCCTATGCCCTGAAAACCGCCGGTGTCCCCATGAAAGCCATTTACTGGAACGGTTGCCTCATGGGTCAATTGGAGGTGCTCACCGAGGTGGCCCCTTACTGCGATTATCAGTTCACCAGCAGCCACGTGGCCTATACAAACAACGTTCATACTATAGGCCTTATTAAAGCGCTCAATGAAAAACCGAATGACTTTGAGGCCGCCGCTCTTGCCCACGAGAAGATTCTTTATGGTAACGGTGAGGATGACAAGAACAGCTTCGTTTACGATTTCGCAAACGCCACGGACGAAAAGACCAAGAAGCTTGCGCCGGTAAACGGAGACTTTGGCTGCTGGCGTTCCAATAAAGTCACTGCCATCAACGAGCAGGTGAAGAAGCTGGGTGCACTGCTGGTGAAGGCTTATCGCACTGACGAGAAAGAAGATATAAATAATGCCAGCAAGTCGGTCTATGTCTATGAGCTGAACTACGGTTATATCGATGTCCTTGACTATGCCCAGAATCTGGCCTTCTATTTGACAGATGCAACAGACAAGGCGGAAGCCGAGGCCATCGCCACTAACATGAAGACGGCTATTGACGCTGCAAACGTTTACCGTGTGAACTGTGTTTACCTGCATGACGCGGGAGGGAAGGAGGTTACCACCAAGGCTGGCACCTTCAGCTTGGGAATCTCCCTGTATGCCGGCAAGGTTGAGCACGACGTGCTTTATAAGAAATGGGGCGGCCACTACAAGACTTCTGCCTTCGACAACGCCGTGGGTTGGAGCAATTGGCTGGACATTAACGAGTACCGCGTCTCTGCCGACAAAGAACACCCCAACTTGTACAACCCTGCCAATGATACCTCCTGGGAGCTCTTCTGGCTGGATAACGAAGAAGACGATGAAGAAGGTGACGAAGAAGAGTAGTTAATCCGCTCATCCGCAGATACATGTAACCGGCGCTGCCCACCTGGGGCGGTGCCGGTTTTTTTAGTATTAGATTTATTCGTATCTTTGTAGGCTATGTTACTACAAGCTTCTGGCATATGGGGTTTCCTCAGCTTTGGCTGGGCTGATGTACTGGATATCGCGATGGTGGCCGTCATCATCTTTTTGCTCATCCGCAGCATTAAAGGAGACGCCACCGTCCTCAACATCGTGCTGGTGTTGGTAGCCATGCTGGTAATCCAGGCCGTGGTGAGCACCCTGAACATGCGCATGATGACCGTGCTCATGAACACCCTCCTGGATGTGGGTATCCTGGCCATTATCATCCTGTTCCAGCCGGAAATCCGCCATGCGCTCAACCGCCTGGCCGTGCGTTCCGGCCTAGCCCGCCGCAGCGGCCAAATCTTCAACCGCCTGCTGGGCATCAAGGAAGAAAAGATGGGCCGCCAGAGCGTGGAGGAGCTGGGAGAGGCCGTGCGCGCCATGTCGGCCGAGAAAACCGGTGCGCTCATCGTCCTGCAGCACAAGAGCTCCATGGAAGAATACATCAACACCGGAGACCGTTTTGAGGCCGATATCAACCGTCGGCTCATCACCAATATCTTCTTCAAGAATTCCCCGTTGCACGACGGCGCCATGATTATCGTAGGCGACCATATCGCCGCCGCCCGCTGCCAGCTGCCCATGACCAACCGGACGGATATTCCCGCCCATTATGGCATGCGTCACCGTGCGGCCATCGGCCTGAGTGAAGATACGGATGCCGATATCCTGGTGGTGTCCGAGGAAACGGGCAACGTGAGTTTTGTCCGTGGCGGCGAAATTAGGACGGTGGCCAGCATGAAGGAACTGCGCGAACTGCTCAACAGCGTGATGAACGAGGAGGAATAAATGGACGCAAGACTGGAAGCCAAGCTGGGATTTGACAAGGTGCGGGCCGCCATCGGTGCGCGCTGTTCCACGGAGTATGCGGCCTCCCGCGTGGCAGAGGAGGAATTCAGCACCAGCGGGGAGGAAATCCGCCGCCGGCACCTGCTCGCGGACGAGATGCGTCTCATCCTCATGTTCGAGGACAGTTTCCCCACGGCCGGCTACATCGACGCCATCGGCTTCCTGGAACCCATCGGCAAAAATGCTTCCATCGACCTGCTTTCCCTTGGAAAGCTGCGCACTTTGCTTGATACGCTTCGCAAGGCGCTGCACTTTTTCCATACGGTGAAGGAGGGGATTTACCCGAATCTGCAGCACTTGGCGGCGGGCATTCAGGCTCCCACGGAGGTGATGCGCCGCATCGACGCCATCCTGGACCGTCACGGGGACATCAAGGACACTGCTTCTGACGAGTTATACCAGATCCGCCGCAGCATCAAGGACAAGGAAATCAACATTTCCAAGCGGATGAACGCCATCTTGCGCCAGGCGCAGCAGGAGGGACTGGCCGATGCCGATGCTTCCGTAGCCATCCGCGACGGCAAAATGCTCATTCCGGTGACATCGGCCAAAAAAAAGGCCTTCCAGGGCTTTGTGTACGATGAAAGCGCCACCGGAAAAACCACTTTCATGGAGCCGGCGGAGATTGTGGCGCTGCAGAACGAGATCGCGGAACTGCACTTCGCCCAAACCCGCGAGATTGCCAAAATCCTCTACGAATTTGCCGAATTCCTGCGCCCGTGGGTACCGGAACTCATCGCCGGAGCCACCTTTGTGGGCGAACTGGATTTCAACATGGCCAAGGCCTATGTGGCCCTGGACTATATCGCCGGCATGCCGGTGGTGTCGGAAGACGGCACGCTGAACCTGCGCAAGGCCCGGCACCCGCTGCTGGAAAAGAGCCTGCGGAAGGAGAAAAAAGCCATCGTCCCGCTTACGGTGGAACTCACCCCGGAAAAGCGGATTCTCCTGATTTCCGGCCCCAACGCCGGCGGCAAGAGCGTCTGCCTCAAAACCGTGGGCCTGCTGCAGTACATGTTCCAATGGGGCATGCTCATCCCTACGTCGGAAAGCTCGGAACTGCCTGTCTTTGACCGCATTATGGTCTCCATCGGCGACGACCAGTCGCTGGAAAACGACCTTTCCACCTACAGCAGTTTCCTTGCCGATATGAACGCCATGCTCTCCGTGGCGGACGCCCGCACGCTGGTGCTCATCGACGAATTCGGTTCGGGCACGGAGCCCGCTGCCGGCGGCGCCATTGCGGAGGCCATCCTGCACGAGCTGGACAGCCGCGGTGCCTACGGCGTCATCACTACGCACTACACTAACCTTAAATTATATGCCTCGTCGGCGGAAACGGGCGTGGTGAACGGCGCCATGCAGTTCGATGCCGCCACCGTTGCGCCGCTCTTCCAGTTGGAAGTGGGCCTGCCGGGCTCGTCGTTCGCCTTTGAACTGGCCCGGAAGATGGGCCTGCCGGAGCCGATTGTGCATGATGCGGAACTGCGCGCCGGCGAACAGTTCGTAGGCATCGAGCGGAACCTCCGCAAAATTGCCCGCAGCCGCCGCGCCCTGGACGAGAAACTCACCAAGATCCGCGCCACGGACAAGACGCTGGAAGGCCTCACGGACCGCTACGAGAAGGAACTGGAGGACATCAAGGAGATGCGCCGCCGCATCCTGGACGAGGCCCGCGAGGAAGCGGAAAAGATTATCCGCGATGCCAACAAGCAGGTGGAAAACACCATCCGCACCATCAAGGAGTCGCAGGCCCGCAAGGAGGAAACGCAGGGAGCGCGCGCAGAGCTGCAGGGCTTCCTGGGCGCCCTGGCGGAGAACCGGGGCAAGCGGGATGCTTATATCGACAAGAAACTGCAGACCGTCAAGGAACGCAAGGAGCGCGAAAAAGAGCGCAAACGAAAGCGGGCCAACGGGGAGACGCTGCAGCAGATGGAGGAGGCGGAGGCCCAGGACCGCAAGATGGCCGCTTTCCGCAGCGCGCCCCTGAAGGTAGGGGAGAAGGTGCGCATCAAGGACAACGGCATGGTGGGCGAGGTGGCCACCGTGAGCACCAAGGCGGTGAGCGTGATTGTGGGGAACATTACCACCAAGCTGCCGCTGGACCGCGTGGAGCGCATTACCGCCAATGAGTACAAGGCGGTGGTGAAGGCGCCGGCGGAGCGTCCGCGCCAGGTGTACGACAGCGCCATCAACGAACGCAAGGCTTCCTTCAAGCTGGAGCTGGACGTCCGTGGGGAGCGCGTAGCGGATGCCATCGACATTGTTATGCGATATATTGACGATGCCATCATGTTGGGTGTGCCTTCGGTGCGAATTTTGCATGGGAAAGGAACAGGCGCGTTGCGGGAGGAAATCCAAAAGTACGTCCGCACCGTGCCCGGTGTACAGTCCGTCGCCGACGAACACGTCCAATTTGGCGGTTCCGGTGTAACTGTTGTTAAATTTGACTAAAACCTACAACCAAAAATGAATGTTCTGAGGACGAGTAAGATAGGGGAGACGGGAGAACAGCTTGCATGCGATTTTCTACAGACGCGCGGCCACCAGATTCTGGACCGCAACTGGCACAGCGGCCATCTGGAGCTGGACATTGTGTCCGAAGGCCCGGACGGCCTGCACTTCGTGGAGGTAAAAGCCCGTACGGCGCCGGTTACCGCCACGGTGCTGGACCAGGTAAACGTAGTAAAGCAAAAGCGCATCACGGCGGCCGCCGCCCAATACCTTAATAAAAAACATCTGGCCGGAAAAGAGGTGTATTTCGACATCGTTTCCGTCCTGTTCGACGGCCAAGTTTCCGTGGTGCGGTATTTCCCGCAAGCCTGGATCCCCATGTACATGTAAACCACATAAGAATGAATATAGACAACCGATATTGTGTTATCATGGCCGATGGTAGCGGCGCGCCCTACCAGCTTCGCATCACCTTCGACCGTTTTCTCAAGGTGGTGCCCCAGGACCACATCCTGGTAGTAACCCCCGCCCGTTTTGCCGCCGAGGCCCGCAAGGTGCTGCCGGAGCTGCTTCCGGAAAACCTGCTGCAGGAGCCCATGGCCCGGAAAACCGCCCCCTGCATGGCCTTTGCAGCCTATACCTTGCTTGCCCGGAACCCGGAGGCCGTCATCGTGGCGACTCCGTGGGACCTGGTCATCCGTGACGAAAGCCTGTTTGCCCACACGGTGGGGGAGGCCTTCGACTATGTAGAGGAGAACGACGTCCTCATGACCCTGGGCATCGTCCCTAAAACGCCGGATGTGAACTTTGGTTACATCCAGGTGCGCGAAGGGCACCACGCCCATCTTATGGCGGGTCCGCTGCAGGTGAAAACCTTCACGGAAAAACCTTCTCCGGAGCTGGCCGACATCTTTGTACGCACCGGCGAGTTCTTCTGGAACAGCGGTATCTTCATCTGGAAGGCCGCTACCATCATCTCGGAAATGGAAAAATACATCCCGGAGGTTACGGAGATGTTCAAAGGCTGGGAAACCCGCATCGGGGACCCTGTTTTCGTGGAGCAGGCCTATGTGGAATGCCCCAAGGTTTCGCTGGATTACGGCGTCATGGAGCGCACTTCCCGCGCTTGGCTTTACCCCGCCCGATTCGGTTGGGCCGATATTGATAGGTTGTGAAAAAACCTGTTGATAACTTTTGGTAAATCAAAATATTATCCGTATCTTTGCGGTCCGCAATTGTGCCTAATGGCCTCCAGTTGCGGGCTAAATTATTAAGTAACAATTAATTAACAAACACCAATGCCTGGTTTAATTGGAAAGAAAGTCGGAATGATTTCCGTCTTCGGTGCCGACGGGAAGAATATCCCGTGCACCGTCATTGAGGCTGGTCCGTGTGTTGTCACGCAGGTTCGCACCGTAGAAACCGACGGCTATGCCGCCGTGCAGCTTGCCTATGACGAAAAGAAAGAGAAACGCACCAGCGCGGCCCTGAAGGGCCATTTCGAGAAGGCTGGAACTACTCCCAAGAAGAAGCTCGTGGAATTCCCCGCAGACTTCGCCGGAGAGCTCAAGCTGGGTGACACCATCACCGTTGCCGACATTTTCACCGAGAATGTCAAGTTCATCGATGTGGTGGGTACTTCTAAAGGTAAGGGTTTCCAGGGCGTTGTCAAACGTCACGGATTCGCCGGTGTAGGTGGTGTGACCCACGGTCAGCACAACCGTCTCCGTCACCCTGGTTCCATGGGTGCATCCTCCTGGCCTTCCCGCGTTTTCCCGGGAATGCGCATGGCAGGTCACATGGGCAACGAGCGTGTGAAAGTCTTCAACCTCGAGGTCCTCAAAGTCATCCCTGAGAACAATCTCGTTATCGTTAAGGGTTCCGTACCCGGAGCCAAAGGTTCTTACTTAATTCTGGAGGACTAATTATGGAATTGAATGTTTTGAAGATTGACGGCACTCAGTCCGGTAAGAAAGTGGTTCTTGACGAGAAAGTGTTCGGCGTACAGCCCAACGACCACGTCATCTACCTCGATGTCCTTCAGTATCTCGCCGCTCAGCGTCAGGGCACTGCCAAGACCAAAGATCGCAGCGAGGTTGCCTATTCCACCAAGAAACTCGGTCGCCAGAAGGGCGGCGGCGGTGCACGTCACGGCTCCCTCAAGGCTGGTATCTTCGTAGGTGGTGGCAACGTGTTCGGCCCCAAGCCGCGCGACTATCGCTTTAAGCTCAACAAGAAAGTGAAGCAGCTCGCCCGCGTGAGCGCCCTTTCTTACAAGGCTCAGGAGAACAAAATCGTTCTGGTGGAACCTTTCGCCATGGACGCTCCCAAGACCAAGGAGTTCAAATCCATCCTTTCCGCTATCAAAGCCGGCGACCGCAATGTCCTGGTTGTGCTTCCGGAGAACTCCAACAATATTTTCCTGTCATCCCGCAATCTGCCTAATGTGCAGGTTATCACCGTTGACGAGATCAATACCTACGCTATCATGAATGCCCACTCCCTGGTGCTTGTGGACGGCGTGCAGGATATCCTCGCAGCAAGAGTTAAGTAAAGGAGAGAAGAAAAATGGGTATTTTAATTAAGCCAATCGTAACCGAGAAAATGACGGCTGAGGGCGAAAAGCTCAACCGTTACGGTTTCATCGTGGACCGCAAGGCCAATAAACTTCAGATCAAGGCTGCCGTCGAGCAGATGTACGGCGTTTCCGTCGCAGACGTGAACACCCTGAACTACCATGGCAAGCGCAAACAGCGCTACACCAAGGCCGGCCTCCTCCGCGGTCGTATGAATCACTTCAAGAAGGCTTATGTCACGCTTGCAGGTGAAGACAAGATTGATTTCTACGCTAACATCTAAGAAGGAGAATAAACTATGGCAATCAAGAAGTACAAGCCGGTAACTCCCGGCCAGCGCAACAAGGCTATCAGCTCCTTCGATGAGATCACCGCGAAGAAGCCTTACAAGAAGCTCCTTGCTCCCCTTAAGTCCACTGGTGGACGCAACAACACCGGTCAGATGACCGTGCGTTACCGTGGCGGCGGTCACAAGAGAATGTACCGCCTGGTAGACTTCGTCCGCAACCGCGACGAATTCAAAGCAACCGTGCTCACCATCGAGTACGATCCTAACCGCAGCGCCCGCATCGCCCTCATCCAGTATGAGGATGGCATGAAGAGCTACATCATCGCCCCTAACGGCCTCCAGGTCGGTCAGGTGGTGGAGAGCGGCCCTCAGGCTTCCCCGGATATGGGTAACTGCCTCCCGCTTGCTAACATTCCTGTTGGTACGCTTGTTCACGCTATCGAGCTTCGTCCCGGTCAGGGTGCCGCTATGGCCCGTTCCGCCGGTACTTACGCCCAGCTCGCCGCCCGTGAAGGTAACTACGCCATCCTCCGTCTGCCCTCGGGTGAGACCCGCATGGTTCCCGTTGCCTGCCGCGCTACCGTGGGCACCGTTTCCAACCCGGATCATAATCTGGAATCCGACGGTAAGGCCGGCCGCACCCGTCATCAGGGTCGCCGCCCGCACAACCGTGGTGTTGTCATGAACCCGCACGATCACCCGATGGGTGGTGGTGAAGGCCGTGCTTCCGGTGGACACCCTCGTTCCCGTAAGGGTCTGCCTGCAAAGGGCTACAAGACCCGCAACCCGAAGGCTGTGTCCAACAAGTTCATCATTGAAAGACGTAAGAAATAACGGAATAAACTAACAGATTATGAGTCGTTCACTTAAAAAAGGACCGTACATTCAGGAAGCACTGGAGAACAGAATTCTCGCTATGAATGACGGCAGCAAAAAGAAAGAGGTTGTCAAGACTTGGTCCCGCGCCAGCATGATTTCCCCTGACTTCGTGGGCCACACCATCGCTGTGCACAACGGCAACAAGTTCATTCCGGTATATGTTACGGAGAACATGGTTGGTCACAAGCTGGGCGAATTTGCTCCCACCCGCACTTTCCGCGGCCACGCAGGCAACAATAAGAAATAATGTTTAAAGGAAAAGCATTATGGGAAAAAGAAAAAGACTGATGGCCGAGCGCCTGAAAGAGACCAAGAAGCAGACCGCTATCGCTAAACTTAACGATGTCCCCACTTCTCCCCGGAAGATGCGCCTTGTGTGCGATACCATCCGTGGCGTTGAGGTAAACCATGCCCTGGATCTTCTCCACTATTCCAAGCGTGACGCTTCCGTGCGTCTGGAGAAACTTCTCAAGAGCGCTATCGCTAACTGGGAAGCCAAGAACCCGGAGCAGACCAAGGAACTGGAAAGCGGCAACGTGATTGTGAAAACCATTATGGTGGACGAGGGTCGTACCCTCAAGCGCATCCGCCCGTGCCCTCAGGGCCGTGCCGGTCGCATCCGCAAGCGTTCCAACCACGTTACCATCGTACTGGACGTAAAAAAAGCAGTGGAGGAATAAACTATGGGTCAGAAAACTAATCCTATCAGCAACCGTATCGGTATCACCCGTGGTTGGGACTCCAACTGGGTAGGCGGCAACTACGCCGAAAAAATCGCCGAAGACTACGAGATTCGCAAATACCTGGGCAGCCGTCTGGCAAAAGCCAGCCTCTCCCGCATCATCATTGAGCGCACCCTTAAGCTCATCACTGTCACCATCCATGCCGCCCGTCCGGGTGTGATCATCGGTAAAGGTGGTCAGGAAGTGGACAAACTGAAGGAAGAGCTCAAGAAGGTTACCAAGAAGGATGTTCAGATCAACATCTTCGAGGTAAAGCGTCCGGAGGTGGATGCCACCATCGTGGCAGACAGCATCGCCCGTCAGATCGAAGGCCGCGTGAGCTATCGTCGCGCCATCAAGATGGCCATCGCCACCGCCATGCGCGTGGGTGCAGAAGGCATCAAGGTGCAGATCAGCGGTCGTGTAGGCGGCGCGGAAATCGCCCGCTCCGAGATGTTCAAGGAAGGCCGCACCCCGCTGCACACCTTCCGCGCAGACATCGACTACGCTCTGGCAGTGGCCAACACCCAGATGGGTACCATGGGTATCAAGGTGTGGATCTGCAACGGTGAGAAGTATGGCAAGCAGGATCTTTCTCCTAACGCCGGCTTCGCATCCAGCAATGCTGCAGCCGCCGGTGCCGGTCGTCGCGAAGGCGCACGCCCGGAGCGCGGTGAGCGTCGTGGTGGCCGCGGTGGTCGCCGTGAAGGTGGCCGTGGCGGCGAACGTCGCTAAGCTTTAGCACTTCTAGCAAAAAGGGTGACTCACGGCCACCCTTTTTTGTGTGCCAGTGGAGGAAGACAGAAGGGATACCCTCCAGGGGATTCCACTACGCTTCGCTCCGTTCCGGCCCCCCTCATCCCGGACTTGCCCCTCATCCCGGACTTGATCCGGGATCTCCTATTCCCGTCATGCCCGGCTCCGACCGGGCATCTCCTTGCGCGAAGGTCCACGTCCTGGACCCTCCGTACACTTCTCCCCAGGATTCTTTGCGCGAAGGTCCATGCCCTGGACCTTCAGGCGGGAGATTACCCCAGTTAAAGCACACCCACCCCGTCCTGAACCGCCTCCAAGGCCTCCCCCTGTGCCTTAACTACCCTTTGAACACCCCGTTAAAGCACACCCACCCTATCCAGACCCACCTCCAGGGCCCCTGCCTGTGCTTTAATGCCGGGATGTTGCCGGAAGGAAAGCGGAACCCTCTTGGGCCCTTTAACGGAGCCCGA